>CAZUDO010000040.1:0-89649 GCA_964618895.1 uncultured Binatia bacterium (SeqCode) | reverse complement strand
TCCACCACCACCTCGTCGACCGTCACCACGACCTCCACCACCTCGACCACGTCCACCACCACCTCGTCGACCGTCACGGCGACCTCCACCACCGCGACCACGTCCACCACTACCTCGTCGACCGTCACCACGTCGTCCACCACCGCGACCACGTCCACCACCACCTCGTCGACCGTCACCACGACCTCCACCACCTCGACCACGTCCACCACCACCTCGTCGACCGTCACGACGACCTCCACCACCTCGACCACGTCCACCACCACCTCGTCGACGACCACCACCGCTGCACCACCCACGTCCACCTCCACCACGTCGCTCGCGCCCACCACGACCACCACGACACGGCCGATCGTCACCTGCCCAAACAAGTGCAACGACGACGACCGCTGTACCGCCGACCGATGCGACCCGGCGCGCGGCTGCGTGCATGACGACACACCGCCGACCGCCGGCCCCGGGGTCCTGTGCGCCACCGTCAACGTACGTGACGCCGTGCGGAGCTCGGGCCTCTGCACCCGGCGCTGCCCGCGGACCGCCGAGCGCCGCCTGACCAAGCTCGAGCGGGTCGTAGCCAAGGGCGCCGGCGCACGTACGGTCGGCGCCTGCAAGCGGCAGATGCGTACGGCCATGCGCCTGACAGCGACCCTCGAACGCCAGCTCAGCGCGCTCGGCGCATCGAGCCTGCGCACGACGCCTGCCGGCGCCGTCGGCGACCTCCGCCGACGCCTGGCGACCTTCGCCGCGACCATCTGCAGCATGCCCCGTTGACGCGTACCGCGTCGACGCTCGCGCATCGACGCACGTCGCACCCGCTGTGCGCAGCGCCGTGTCCGTTGCGCTTCACGCGCACGACACGATGCCCCTACAGTCCCGCCCCGCCATGCGACCCTCACCACGTCCCCGGTTTCGCGACCGCTGCGCCCGCGCGCTCCTGGTCACCACCCTGCTGACCCTGCTCGCGGGCCGGAGCGCGGCGCAGGCGCCGCCCGTGGAGACGCTCGTCGTTCCGCCGGTCGCCGACACCTACGTCACCAGCCAAGCACCGGCGACCAACTTCGGCAGCGATGCGGAGCTGCGCACCGACACCGTGCCGCTGCGCGTTATCTACCTGCGCTACATCGTGAGCGGCCTCGCCAGCCGAGCCGTCTCGCACGCACGTCTGCGGCTCACCGTGAGCAACATGAGCGACAGCGGCGGGACCGTGCACCGGATCAGCGACACGGGCTGGGCGGAGTCGGCGATCACGTTCACGAACCGGCCCTCCGTCGACGGGCCCGGTCTCGCGACGCTCGGGCCGGTCGCCACCGGGGCCGTGGTCGAGTTCAACCTCGATGGCGTCATCGTCGCCGACGGCACGTACGCATTCGCCATCGACACCCTCTCGTCCGATGGGGTGTCGTATCTGGCCCGGCCGGACCTGCTCCTGACGGTGGAGGCCGACCCGGCACCCCAGATCCGCATCCTGCAGCCTCCCGACGGCTCGACGTTCTTCGAGGACGACGCCATCACGTTGCAGGGCACCGCCACCGACGCCGTCGACGGCGACATCGGGGGCGCGATCGCGTGGAGCTCGGATGTCCAGGGCGAGCTCGGTACGGGCGCCCTGCTGGCCGCGGCCCTGGTCCCCGGCCAGCACGTGCTCACCGCGCGGGTGTTGAACGGTGGCGGCCGGACGGCCACCGCCACGGTCAGCGTACGGGTCGTCCGCCCGCACGACGTCAACACACCGCCGCTGGTCACCATCACGGCGCCCCTCGACGCCGTCACGGTGCCCGCCGAACGGGTCATCCGCTTTGCGGCCACGGCCCGGGACCTCGAAGACGGCCCGCTCGACGATGCCCTCGCCTGGAGCTCGGATGCCGACGGGCCCCTCGGCACGGGGCCGACACTCTTCACCGCGCTCCGCCCCGGCACCCACCGGATCACCGCCCACGCCACCGACAGCGGGGGTCTCGCCGGCAGCGCCGCCACCACGATCGTCGTCCTACCGCCGGTCACGCTCACCTTCCCGGCCGTCGCCGACACCTACGCCGACGCCGGCAAGACCAGCGCCAACTTCGGCACCGCCACCACCCTGCGTGCGAGCGGGAAGCCGGCGCGTCTGGGATACCTGCGCTTCGCGGTCGCCGGCATCGGGACACGTCCCGTCCGCAGCGCCGTGCTCCGGCTCCAGGTCGGCGCGAGCAGCAGCGCGGGCAGCGATCGCGGCGGCGTGATCCGGGGCATCTCGAGCACCAGCTGGAAGGAGAAGAGCGTCACCTTCAAGAGCAAGCCGGCGCTCGACGGGCCGGTGCTCGCCAGCCTGGGCGCCGTCGTTCCGGGGCAGCGCGTCGACGTGCCCGTGACCGGGGCGGTGACGCGCGACGGCGCGGTGAGCTTCGCGATCGCGAGCACGTCCACGCGTGCGGTCACGTATGCCACCCGCGAGACCAGCACGCCGCCTACGCTGACGCTCACCCTCGGCAACGCCGCGCCGGCCGTCTCGGTGATCGCCCCAGCCGACGGCACCGTCGTGTTCGCCGGCACCTCCGTGGAACTGACGGGCGCCGCGCTCGACGCGGAAGACGGGGACCTCGGCCCCACGCTCACCTGGAGCTCGAGCATCGACGGGCCGCTCGGCGCGGGAACCAGCCTGATGATCGCGCCCACGATTTCGGGCCGGCACACCATCACCGCCAGCGCAACCGATCTCGACGGAACCGTCGGCACCGCCACGGTCACGCTGCGCGTACGCGGCCCGAACCAGCCGCCGCGGGTCACGATCACCAACCCGGCACCGGGCACGAGCGTCGTCGCCGGCACGCTTATCGCCTTCGCCGGCCGGGCCGACGACGACTTCGACACCGCGCTGGCCGCTCGCCTGCAGTGGAGCTCGAGCCTCGATGGCCCGATCGGCACCGGCGCCGCCCCTCGGGGGACGCTGTCCGAGGGCAGCCACACCATCACCGCGCGCGTGCTCGACTCGGACGGCGCCCCCGACGCGGCCACGGTCACGCTGCTCGTCACCCCGACCCCGCCGACGGTACAGATCACCGCTCCCACCGAGGGCGCGACGCTGACCGCCGGCGTGGCGGCCACCTTCCGGGCCAGCGCCAGCGACGCGACCGACGGCGACCTGTCGAGCGCCATCGTGTGGGCCTCCGACAGCGACGGCCGGCTCGGTACCGGGGCGACCCTCGCCACCGCGGGCCTCAGTTTGGGCGTGCACCGCATCACCGCGACGGTCACCGACCGCGCCGCCCTGCGCGGCGACGCCGAGCGCATCGTGGTCGTGCAGCCGCCCCCGGCCGGCAACGCCGGCGTCCGGGGCTCCCGCTTCGGCTCCGGCGTCGAGTACGGCGTGCAGAAGGCCACCGCCGAGAAGCCGGAGAGCAAGCTCTGGCACCACGACGGCATCTGGTGGGGCTCGCTCTACCGTCCGAGCGCGCGCGGCTACCGCATCCATCGGCTGGATCCGGTCACACAGACCTGGATCGACACCGGCACGTTGGTCGACGAGCGCCCGCACAGCCGGCAGGACACGCTCTCCGACGGGGATCGCCTGTACATCCTCTCACGCCACGACACGACCGGTACCAGCACCCGCCTCCTGCGCTACACCTATGTGGCGGCGCTGCGCATCTACCTGCTCGAGCCCGGCTTCCCCGTGCGCCTTCCCGGCGGCGGCACCGAGTCGATGACCCTGGCCCGGGACTCGACCGGCCGGTTGTGGGTCGCCTACACCCTCGGCGGACAGGTGTGGGTCAACGCCAGCCTCGCCAGCGATACGCAGTGGGGCACGCCGTTCAAGCTGCCGGTCTCCAAGGGCACGCGGACCGACGCCGACGACATCGCGGCCGTGATCGCGCTCCCCGGGGCGATCGGCGTCTTCTGGTCGAACCAGGTGACCGATGCGTTCTACTTCGCCGTCCACCCCGACGCGGCCGCCCCGGCATCGTCGTGGCGCCAGGAGGTGGCGGACTCCGGCGGTCAGGTCGCCGACGATCACTTCAATCTGAAGCCGACCAGCGACGGGCGGCTGTTCGCGTTCGTCAAGACCAGCCGCTCGAGCGGCAGCCAGACGCAGGTCGGCATCCTGGTCCGCTCGCCCGCCGGCCAGTGGTCGCCGCTCTACCCGGCGACCACGGTCGCGTCCGCGCCCACCCGGCCGCAGTGTCTGATCGACGAGGTGTCGCGGCGCCTGTACGTGTTCTACTCGATCGACAAGTCGGCCATCTACTACAAGGTGAGCAACCTCGACCGGATCGCGTTCCCGAGCGGCATCGGCGCGCGGCTCATCTCCAGCACGGCGTCCAGGGACATCAACAATCCCACCACCACCAAGCAGACCGTGACTCCCGCGACCGGCTTCGTCGTCCTGGCCTCCGACAACCAGGACTACTTCCACGCCGTGCGCTGACGCACGGCGGCCTCGCGTGCGGGCCGCGTGGCGTCCGGCGCGGCATCCGGGAATGCAGCCGCCGTGCGAGGCGCGGCTATCTTGCAAGCCCGCGGGCCCTGCGCACAGGTGCCAGGCTTCCCGCGTCGATTCGTCACGCCGCGTCATGCGCCGTTCTGGAACGTCCCTTGCTCTAGCTGCGCCCCGAACGTCCATGACGACTTCCGTCCAGCTTCCCGTCCAGCTCGCCTTCACCATCACGGTGAACCTCGAGACCGGGACCTTTCACGACCTGCAGCGCGACCTGCGCCGCGAGTCGCGGCGCGCCCTGCTGCATGCGATCGAGAACATGATGGACCAGATCGAGCAGGCCCTGTGCGCCGGCCCGATCCTTTGTCCGCGGTGCGACCAGCCGATGCGGAGCCGCGGCCGGAGTCCGCGCCGCCTGGTCACGGTGTTCGGCTCCGTCGACATCCAGCGCCGGCGCTATAGCTGCCGTACCTGCCAGATCGCCCGCCGCCCGCTCGACGAGTGGATTCGCCTCTTGAACGGCACCGAGTACACCACCGCCGTACGCGAGCAGGCGCTCTTCCTGGCCGCTGACCTGCCCTACGAGCGCGCCGCCGAGGTCCTGCGGCACGTGGGCGGCATCGGCATGAGCGGGCGACAGATCCAGCATCTGCTGGAGGAAGAGGCGGCCCACATCGACGCCGCGCTCTCCGAGCCGGCCCCCCGGCCGAGCGAACCCGATCCGATCCTCGGGCGGCGCTTTCGCCGCGGCGGCCGCCACGTCGACTCGCCCGGGGCGCAACGCGTCTCCCAGCTGCGGCGCCTGAAGACCTCCGGCCTGTGGGACCAGTACTGGGCCCGCCGCTTCGAGGAAGAGCGTAGCGCCACCGTCCCGTCCGGCGACGCCGAGCGCTGACCCGCTGGCCACGGCCCCACGCCCGCGCTATGGAGCGCGGTCGTGAAGTGGACGTCCTGGCTCGCCCTGGTGGCCCTCGCGGGCCTGGTGGTCGTAGTGGTCACCACGAGCCTGCACACGGGCGCGATCCGCTGCGAGGTGTGCATCGACTTCCGCGGCCGCCAGGCCTGCCGCGCGGTCGACGGGGCGAACGAGGAGGAAGCCCTGATGGCCGCCCGCACCAACACGTGCGCGCACCTGGCCTCCGGGGTGACCGACAGCATGGCCTGTGAACGGACGCCGTTCGCGTCCTCGACGTGCCGGCCGCAGTAGTCCCTTCCACGCAGGACGCACAGCTGGTGCCGACCGCGTTTTCCCTTGACCTGGCCCCGGGTCACATCGTACGCCTTTTCACGCAAGTGCACGCGCCTCCTCCCATCGCCCTCCGGCCGCGCCTGCGCGTGCTGCTGCTCACCTGGATCACGGTGCTGGCCGCCGCGGTGCCGGCTGCGGCGCAGCTGTGTCCGGCCACGGCGAACCCGTGCGTGGTGACGGGCAACCCCAAGATCACGGATCCGGCGGGCGCAACCATCGACCTCGGCACCCGCGCCCTGATCATCAAGCGCGGCGGGTCGATCACGGTGGCCCCGGGCAACCTGACGCTCATCGCCGGCAACGTCACCCTCGAACCGAACGGCCGCATCCTGGCGACCGGAAACGGGGATGTCGGGGGCCGACTCACCATCCGGTCGAGCGGCACCGTCCGCGCACAGGCCGATGCCGACGGCTCGAGCCCCTCGCAATTGAACGCCTCGGCAACCTTTCAGGGCGGCGAGGTGAACGTGCAGGCCACCAGCGACATCGTCGTCGACGGCCTCCTCGACGTGAAGTCGGAGAACACCTCCGGCGGCGGGGGCGTCCTCAACCTTACCAGCACCGCTAGCAACGTGACGCTCGGGGCCTTCAGTCGCGTCCCGGCCCGCGGCGGCGCGCAGGGTGGCGGCGGCACCATCCTCCTGACAGCCACCGTTGGGACGCTCACGGTGCACACCCCCCTCGACGTCTCCGGCGGCGACGGGGGCGAGATCGAGCTCTACGCCGGCGGCGACATCACCCTCACCGGCCCCGCCACCATCGACCTGCATGGTACGTTGTCCGACGGCGGGTACGGCGGCACATTCACGGTCGTCAGCGCCGGCAACATCTCGATCGGGAGCCGGCTGGACGGGCGCGCATCCGGCAACTTCAACGGGACGGGTACCGGCGCCGAGGTCGACATCTACACCAGTCGGGGCAGCATCACGCTCGGCGGCGTCATGGACCTGAGCGGCCCCGCGCCCGACGGCGAAGGTGGCGCGGCCACCATCGAGGCCGCCCTCGACGTCACCCAGAGCGGCACGCTCATCGCCGCCGGCCATGGGGCGAGCGGCTGCGGCGGGTCCATCGACGTGTCGGCGGGCCGCACGCTCACCATGGGCGAGACCGACGCCAGCGGCGGCAACTGCGGCGCCGGTGACTTCAGCGCCACGTCCAGAGGCGCGATCACGCAGCGCGCCGGGACCACCGTCAACATCGACAGCGACGGCGGCGCCGCCGGGTCCATCAGCCTCGACGGAGCGACCATCAGCGGCCCGCTCAACCTGCACGCCGACGGCCTGAACGGCGGCATGTGCGGCCTCGTCCTCGCCCACGCCTGCACCCTCACCGTGCCGGTCGGCGCCCGGCTGTCCGCCAGCGGCGGGGGGCGTGCCATCGTCACTCAGGGCACACGCCTCGACGTCAACGTGGCGATGACGCTTGCCGGCACCGTGCTCGGCTGCCCGCCCCGGCCGGAGAGCAACCTGCTGCGCTACGCCGACGCCGCCAGCCCGCCGGATATCCAACCGACAGCGCAGATCAACCCTGTGGCGACGCAGGTCCTGATGCCCAACCTGACGCCGTGCCAGAGCACGCCGCCGCCGACCACGACGTCCACCACCACCACGTCCACGAGCAGCACCAGCACCACCACGTCGTCGACCACCAGCAGTACGTCCACGACCGTCACGGCGCCGCCGACCACGTCGACCACCACGTCCACGACGGCGAGCACGAGCACCTCCACCAGCACGTCGTCCACGTCGACCACCACCGCCGTCGTCACCAGCACCACGTCGTCGACGACCGCGACCACCACCAGCACCACGTCGTCCACGTCGACCACCACCACCGTCGTCACCAGCACCACGTCGTCGACGACCGCGACCACCACCAGCACCACGTCGTCGACGACCGCGATCACCACCAGCACCACGTCGTCGACGATCGCGACCACCACCACCAGCAGCACGTCGTCCACCACGGCAACCACGTCGTCGTCCACCACCACCGAGACGACCACGACCTCCATCACCACGACTACGGGCAGCACGTCGAGCACCACCACCACGACGACCCGCAGCAGCACCACCTCGACGAGCACCAGCACCACCGTCGCGCCAACCACCTCCTCCACCACCGCCACCATCCCCTCCACGACCACCACCACGTCGCCACCGGTCAGCGTACCCACCACCACGCTGCCCCCGACCGGATGCGTCGTCGGGGCGAGCCTCGCCTGTGACGACGCCCAGACCTGCGACCCGTCCATCGCCTTCGACGCCGTCGGCTGCCGCCTCGGCCTGCTCGACACCTCCATCGTCCAGGCATCGGCCGACGACTTCAGCGGCGCGGGGCTGCAGAAGAAGGTCCGCAACAAGGTCACCGCCGCGCGGCGGTTCCTCGACAAGGGGCGCGCCGCCACCGGCAAGCGCAGCGAGAAGGCGATCAAGAAGGCGTCGCGCCAGCTGAACACGCTCGTCCGCCTGGTACAGAAGGGCAAGGACCGGGGGAAGGTCAACCTTCGCGTCGGCGATCCCCTGCTGGCGTTGGCCCAGCGCACGATCGCGCAGCTGGCGCGGTTGCAGACCGCCGTCCTGCCCTGACGGCAACGCGCCGCCCGAGTTTGGAGCACGCGCACCGGCGTGCTACACGGCCGCCATGCGGCGTCGAACCATCAATCAACTCGCCCCCCTGCTTGCGCTTGCGGTCCTGTCGTCGTCCTGCGCCACCATCGAGAACAACCCGAAGCCGGTGCTGGGCAGCGTCCTTGGCGCCGCGGCCGGCGCCGGCATCGCCGCCGCCGCGGGCGGTGGCGCGGGCGCCATCGTCGGCGCCGGCTTGGGCGGCGCGCTGATCGGCGGCCTCGTCGGCAACCGCCTCGACGCGCGCGACAAACGGCTCGCCGCCGAGGCGGCGCAACGGGCCTTCGAGAGCAACACCGCCGGGCAGGCCTCGGGGTGGCGGAACCCCGACTCCGGCAACTCGGGCTCGATCACGCCGACACGCACCTACCAGATCGCCAACGGGCAGTACTGCCGCGAGTATCGGCAGACGGTCGTGATCGGCGGCGAGCAGAACCAGGCCTACGGGACCGCGTGCCGCCAGGCCGACGGCTCGTGGCAGATCCAGAGCTGAGGACACGCGCATGCGCACCTACCGCACCCTGCTCGTTCTGGCCGCGCTCACGCTCGGCCCCGCGACGGCACCCGCAGACGATTCCGCGAAGTCGTACGATCCACGGGCCGCCTTCACTCAGACCGACACCAACCGCGACGGCGTGGTGGACCACGAGGAGTTCCACGTGCGCATCGTCGAGATCTTCTACAGCGCCGACCGGAACAAGGACGGCTTCCTCGACGCCGTGGAGCTGAAGCAGCTCACCTTCCCCGACGACTTCGGGGCCGACGACAAGGACCACGACGGCCGGGTCGCGCTGCGCGAGTTCCTGCGTGTCCGTTTCCGCGACTTCACCACCGCCGACACCAACGACGACGGCGTACTGTCGAGCGACGAGGTCGTGGTCGCGTTCCAGGGCAAGAAGCGCGGATGAAGACCGCCCTGGCGTGTGCCCTCGGCACGGCGCTGCTCGTCGCCCAGGGCTGCCCGTCGGCCTATCAGCGCACCTACGAGCAGGAGACGCAGCGCCTGGAGGGAGAGTCCCGCGCCGCCCAGGCGCAGGCCACGGCCGAGCATGCGCAGGCGAGCCGGTATGCGGCGGTGGCCTACTTCGACGTGGGGAGCGCCGTCGTCGGACCGGACGGCCAGCGCGAGCTGCGCTGGTTCGTCGACAAGATGCAGCCGTATCCGCAGGCCGGCTTCCTGGTCCAGGGCTTCGCCGACACCACCGGCTCCGAGGCCAAGAACCGGACGCTCTCCGAGGATCGGGCCCGTGCCGTCGCCGCCGCGCTCGGGGGGCTCGGGCTCGACCCGTCGCGCCTGGTCGTGCAGGGATACGGCACCGAGTCGCCCGCCGCATCGAACACCACCACCCGCGGCCGGCGCAACAACCGCCGCGTCGAGGTCACGGTCCGTTGAGGGTGAGGATGAAGCCGGTTTCCGGGGCTCGCCGACGGCCGCGGCGCAGTGGCAATGGGGCGACGCCGAGAACGCGATCACCGAGGTGACGAAGCGCTTCGTCACCAACCTGGCGGCGCGCACATCATTCTGACCGTGCGCGACCCACGAACGCCGGTGATCGTCGGCGTCGGGGTGGCCTCGCAGCATCTCGACGAGCCCGGAAGCGGTCTCGAGGCGCTCGAGCTGATGCTCGCCGCCACGCGGACGGCGGCCGAGGACACCGGCGTGCCCGGTATCCTCCGAAAGGTCCAGCGCATCGCCGTCCCCCACGGCTCCTGGCAGTACACCGACCCGGGCCGCTTCATCGCCGAGCGCATCGGCGCTGCGGGCGCGCAGACCGTCCTCGTGGCAACGGGCATCCCCCAGCAGACGCTGTTGAACGACGCGCACGCGGCGATCCGCGACGGCAGGCTCGACCTGGCGCTGATCGTCGGCGGAGAAGCAGCCCGGCGTGCGGCGATCGCCCGCCGCGCCGGCGTACTCGTGGTCGACACCGTGCAGGACGGAGCGACCCCCGACGAGCTGCAGCTGCCGACCGACGAGATCATCACCCAGATCGAGATCGACGCCGGGGTGTCGTCGCCAATGCAGCCCTTTGCGCTCATCGACAGCGCGCTGCGCCACGCCGAGGGCCGCTCGCTCGACCAACACCGCGACGAGGTCGCTCGCCTGTGGGCGGGCTTCAGCACGGTGGCGTCGCGCTTCCCCCACGCCGCCTTCCCGGAGCCACGCGACGCGGCGTTCCTCCGCGAACCCAGCGCGGCGAACCGTCCGTTCGCCTTCCCGTACAACAAGTGGCACTGCGCCCAGATGAACGTCGACCAGGCGGCGGCCCTCCTGGTGTGCAGCCTCGACGCAGCGGTCCGGTTCGGCATCGATCCCGATCGCATGGTGTTTCCGCTGGTCGCGCTCGAGTCGAGCTTCTCGCTCCCGGTTCCGAAGCGACGCGACCTGCATCGTTGGCCCGCAATGGAGGTGCTCGGCCAGGCAGCCGAAGGGCACCTCGGTCACGCGCTGTCGGCGATCAATCTCGTCGAGCTCTACAGCTGCTTCCCCGCTGCCGTGCGCGTCCAGCAACGCGCCCTGCGACTGCCCGTCGACGGCGTGCCGACCATCACCGGCGGCGAGAGCTTCGCCGGGGGCCCGTGGAACAACTTCGTGCTGCAGGCGACGGCCGCCATGATCGAGCGCCTGCGCGTGCAGCGGGACGCGAAGGGGCTCGTCTCCACCTTGAGCGGGCTCGTGAACAAGCCCGGCCTCGCCGTGTACGCCGCCCGCCCCGACCCCGCGCCACTCCTGCTCGGCGACCTGGCCGATCAGGCTGATCGTGCGACGCCGCGTGTCGAGCTGATTGCGGGGTATCGGGGCCCGGCCCGCGTGGCGGCGTACACCGTCACGTATGCGGACGCGGAGCCCGCGCAGTGCACCATCATCGCCGACACGCCCGGCGGTCAGCGATGCATGGCGACGTCTCACGACGCCGCGCTGGCGCAACGGGCGACGCGCGAGGAGCTGATCGGGGCGAGCGTCGGCGTCGACGGGGTTCGGTTCGAGACGTGAGCAATCCGAGGGACACCCTGCACACCCGCGGGCCTGGACGGGCTGCGGCCTCCCGCTCGCGCCGTGTCAGTCCAACGGATCGTGGACGCGAAGGCCCGGAATGCGGACGAAGTGACGATCGTGCGTCCAGAGCTCGTCGGCGCCGTTGTCGAAGGCCGTCAACCCGACCTGGAGGTCGAACACGCGGGCTCCGGTGACGGCGAGGTCCGTGGCCAGCTGGAGAAGCCTCCTCGCGAAACCCGGACCGGCGTTCCAGATCGCCATGTTCGCATCGTCGGTCAGATTCTGCAGGAAGCGCGACGCTTCGTCCGCCCGGGACGGGCGCCCGGCAGCGGACGGGTGGGTGACGATGGCCCAGAACTCGGCGAGCCTCGGGATGCCGATACCCCATCCGCGCGCGTCGGCGGCCGCGGTTTCGAGCGCGCACCGTGCCGCGCGGTGCTCGCGCACGCTGGCACGGTGCGCGTAGACGAGGAGATTCGTGTCGATCGCGATCATCGCTCGCGGCGGAGCCACTCGTGCATCCGCTCGCGGTTGGCGACGTCGCATCCCGGTGGAAGACCACCCTGGACGGTGACCCAGCGTATACGCCGGGGCCGAGACCGCTTGCGTCGTCCGGTGGCGGCGAGCTGGGCCCGTAGCCCCGCCTCGAGGAGGCTGCGCAGCGGCTTTCGCAGCTCCGCGGCGCGCTTCTTCGCAGCGACGAGCAAATCGTCCGCGAGCTCCACCGTGGTCTTCATGAAGGAGACGGTACACCCATAAATACGTAAAAGGGTCGCACGACGCGATTGGCAGCCCATCGCTGGCCATGTCACGCCGTTCGGGCGAAGACGATCGTCGCACACCCGACGGGGGGATGGGCTGAGATGGCGACGCCGTCCGGTACACAGCACCAGCCGGGTAGACGTCATCGGGGCCGCCGGCTAAGCTAGTTGTCATGCAGACGCTCAAGGCGGAGGTCCGCGCTGGCCGGCTCGTTCTCGACGTCCCGACCTCGATGCCGGACGGCACCGTCGTCGAACTCGTGGTCGCCGAGGCAGATGACGATCTCGACGAGGAGGAGCGCGCGGCACTGCATGCCGCCCTCGACCAGGGCTGGGCGTCCGCGCAAGCCGGGCGGACACGGCCTGCCGAAGCGTTGATCGCGGAGCTTCGGTCTCGCCCGCGGTGAGCCGGATCCGCACCACCCCGGAGGCCGACGAACAGGCGCGAAGTACCGACGCGTGGTGGATGGCCAACCGGCTGGCTGCTCCCGGCCTCTTCCTCTCCGAGCTCACGGCCGCCTTCGGCCTGCTCACCGACGCACCCGCCATCGGCCGACCGTATCGACGCCGCGGTGTTCCCGCCCTCCGTCGATTGCTTCTCCAAGAGACGCGAGACGCGGTATCACGTCTACTACATCCACGATACGGGATCGGACGAGATTGTCGTCCTCGCCATATGGAGCGCAATCCGCGGACGGGGGCCCCGCCTGCGACCTTCGTCCGCCGAGTAGACGCCGGGGCGGAGTTCGTTGCGAATGAGCCGTGCCGGGATCGAACCGGCGACCCGCTGCTTAAAAGTGGGCCAGACCGCGATGGGGAGTCCGAGGCGTGACGCGGGGTTTTCGTCCAACTACGCGTTTCTGCCGCGGTTCATGCCCCACGCCGCTTCCGCCGGTTTCTGGCGGTTTCGATCAGTTGCGGAACTCAAGTAGCACCAGGAGTAGCACCAGATCGGTGGGCCAAGTACCGACTGACGCCCGGGGGTACCCATCGCCCACCCCCCCTCGCTGACCATGACCGGTCCCCTCACGCACTTTTTTCGGGCCGTGTCGCTTCTCGGATGACAACGTTGCCGTGAAGATCACCGTTCGCTCCCGCCTGGGCGTCTTCCACCGCCTCGACATCCCCACCGACCTCGACGCCGCACTTGCCACCGACGAACTGGCCACCGAACGCGAGCGGGTCGAGCGCGACGTCGCTGCCCTCGCCTTGCGGGAAAGTGGCTTTTCGTACGGCGAGATTGCCGCGGCGCTCGAGCTGACGAAGACGACCGCATATCGGTGGGTCCAGAACGCACGCCAGCGCTACCGGAAGGCCGCCCGGGCGTTCGATCGGGAACTGGCCCCGTGAAGGTGGCTTGACGGGTGCGTCGGGCTGGGAGATGCGGGAAATGGAGGGATTGCGATGCCCCATGCGATTTGTCTGTTGGTCGTCCTGATGGCCGGATGCGGCATCGGGCCCGATGTGGGATGGTGGTGGTCGAGTCTGGGCAGCGGCATTCGCGTCGCCGCGAGCGTCCCCATCGACCCGGCTCCGCCGCTAGCGAAGGCACCCGAGCCGACGCCCTGCGAGGTGAGCTTCGCCGGATGTTCCCGATGAGTGCCCTGTTCGCTTGATCCTCGGACCATGCCTCCTATCCCGACGCCTTCCGCGACCGCTGACGCCCACGAATGGGACGAGGCTGCACGGAAGCGCGTCATCGAGGCCATGTTCGATCCCCGCGCCCGGCGTGCCCTCCTCGACGGGCTGACGGCGCCGGATCTGCGCGAGCGGAGAATGTGGTGGACCATGGCGCTGGCAATGGTGAGGAAGCCCGGGGGCGATGGTGATGGCGGTAGCGGGTCGGTCAAGATCACACTGAACAACGTCCCGGCGCCGCCCCACGAGGACGGACCCGTGCAGCGGATCGAGACGCCGGCCATCGACGCCACGGCGATGGCGTTGTCGCGGGAGCCGTCCGGATGAGCGTCCACCGGCCGGCCCGGGTGCGAGCCAAGCATCGTCCCCAAGAGCCTGCCCACGCCGCTGCACGTCGCCCGGGGACGGCCTTGGAGCGGCGCTTCCCGCTGCCTGCCTGGACCGACGCGCAGGAGCGCCGCTACGGGCGCCAGCTCGAGATTGTCGCCGGCTTCAACAGTGCCCGCGATCCCGGCCGGGACATCCGCACCGAGCTGGGCTTGCGGAACAGTCCGAACGATTGGTTCATCGACCTGCGGCAGTGGCTCGCTGGCACGCCGACTGCGACCGGCAACGGCTTGCGGCTTTCCCTCACCGACTGGCCGGCGTTTTCCGAGATGGTGTCGATCGTCACTGCCGAGCTGATTGCACGAGGCATTCTCACGACAGACGAGAACAAACGTACCCTGCAGCCTGAAACGAACGGTCGACCAGCATAGCCGGGAGGTGCGGGCCATGCCGCCCTTCTGCCGAAGACGCCCCGCTGGCATCCGGCAGCGCGTCTCGACGACGGGCGTCCCGACGGCTACCGGAATGGATGCGCAGGAGTATCCCGTCGGAGGGGGATGGTGTGTATGCTACGGGTGTGGTTCGATCCCATGCCGACGCCCGACATGAAGCAGCGCCTACGCGATGTCCTCGACCGCCTCGCGCCCGATCTCGCCGCCGCGATCGCTCAGGTCGAACATTTCCACGAGCTGCCGCAAGAGGTGCGGGTGACGATCATCGAGGTATTGGGAAGCGAGCCGGTGGAGCGGGGCCTCGATCGCGACGACGAGCTGACCGACTATGGGCGGGAGTTGGAGGCGCTACTCGACGACCTTGGGCTTGCGGACGAGGCGTAGCGGGGATCGCGAACCGCTGGGCGGCCGGATGACGCGTCGCGTGGTGCGAAATGACCCACTTTGGCCGCCCTGACCGGCGGTCAGCGTGTCGCGACTCGCCCAGAAGGACGAAGCCGCTGACGCGGGGCGTTGGATTCGGAGCCATTCCCGATCGGTCGAGATCGACGCGCCCGCCGCAGGTGCGCGAACAGTGACCTCCATAACCGCGGCGCCGTGACAGTTCTCGTCACGGGCAGCCGCCCAGGAGGTCACGATGGGTGCACTGCGAGCGAAGATGGAGCGCGATTTGGTGGTCCGGGGGCTGGGCGAGCGCACGGGCCGGAAGTATGTCGGGACGGTGGCACGGTTGGCCCGTCACTACGGCCGGGCCCCGGACACGCTGACGGTCGCGGAGGTCGAGACGTATCTCGTCCACCTGCGGCAGGGGCGGCAGCTGACGTGGGAGAGCCTCGCCACGGTGGTCACGGGGCTGCGCTTCTTCTACGAAGTGACCCTCGGCCGGGCCCGGGCGGAGTTTTTCATCCCGTCTCCGAAGCGGTCGCGCAAGCAGCCCGAGGTCCTCAGCCGGGAAGAAGTCGCCCGCCTGCTCGACCAGACCGCGCACCGCCGCGACCGGATGCTGCTCCGGACGACCTATGCGGCCGGCCTACGCGTCAGCGAAGTCGTCGCCCTGCAGGTGGCGCACATCGACAGCGCGCGCATGGTCATTCGCATCGAGCAGGGCAAGGGGCGCACGGACCGCTACGCGTTGCTGACCGAGCGGTTGCGCGACGAGCTGCGCGCCTACTGGCGCGTGGCCCGGCCGGCGCCATGGCTGTTCCCCGGGCCCGGCCAGCAGCGGCCGGTGACGACGCGCACCGCGCTCCGCGCCTACGTGGCCGCCAAGGCGCGGGCACGCATCACCAAGCGCGGTGGCATCCACGCGTTGCGGCACGCCTTCGCCACCCATCTGCTCGAAGGCGGGGTCGATCTCTACACGATCCAGTGGCTGCTCGGGCACCGCAACATCACGACCACCACGCGCTACTTGCATCTCGCCCCCCGGGCGCTCGCCCGGCGCGGCTCCCTGTGCGACCTGCTCGACTTCGCGGCGCCGCACCCGAGCTAGCGCATGGGTCTGCCGTCCCCTCGGGCGGCAGCCGCGGGCGATCGTGCGCGCTGGGAGGTCGGCGACATCGTGCGTCGCTACGGCCCGGCGTATCGCGCCACCCACCGCTGCTCGGCCCCGCAACGCCGCGTGCTCCGCGATCTCGCGCGGTGCCGGACCGCCGCGCGCGGCGGGCACCTCGAAGAGTGTGCGACCTGCGGCACGACGCGGCCGGTCTACAACTCGTGCCGCAACCGCCACTGCCCCAAGTGCCAATCGCTCGCCCAGGCCACCTGGCGCGAGGCCCAGCAGGCCCGGCTGCTCCCGATCCCGTACTTCCACGTCGTCTTCACGCTGCCGCATGACCTCAACGCGCTGATCCGGGCCAATCAACGGGACCTCTACGCCGCCCTGTTCCAGGCGGCCGTCGCGACCCTGCGCACCTTCGCGCACGACCCGAAACACCTCGGGGGCGAGATCGGGGTCACGGCCGTCCTGCACACCTGGTCGCAGACGCTGGTCGATCACATCCACCTCCACTGCATCGTCACCGGCGGCGGCCTCACCCCCGACGGCACCCGCTGGCAGCGGAGCAAGTACCGCCGCTTCCTCTTCCCCGTGCGGGCGCTGGCCACGGTCTTTCGCGGCAAGTATCTCGCGCACCTCGCCGCGGCGGCCCGCCAGCAGACCCTGACCTTCGCCGGGCAGAGCGCCGCGCTCCGCGACCCGGGCGCGTGGCAGGCGCTGCTGGGCCGCCTCCACGCCACGCCCTGGTATGTCTACGCGAAGGCCCCACTCACCGGGCCGCGGCCGGTCCTCAACTATCTCGCCCGCTACACCCACCGCATCGCCATCTCGAACGAACGCATCCGGGCGGTCGAGCACGACCAAGTCCATGTGCAGTACAAGGACTACAAGGCGGGAAGTACCATCAAAGAGCTGCGCGTGACCGCTCCCGAGTTTCTCCGCCGCCTCCTGCTCCACGCACTGCCCCGCGGCTTCGTGCGCGTGCGCCACTACGGCGTGCTCGCCAACCGCCACCGCGCCGACCAGCTGGTCCGCTGTCGGGACCTGCTCGGGGCCAGCACCCCTCGCGCCACGCCGGAGACGGAACCGTCCCCCCCAGCCCTGTCTCCCGCCGCACGTATCCTGCGGCTCACCGGCGTGGACATCCTGCGCTGCCCGCTGTGCCGGGCCGGCCCGATGCGGTGGATCGCGCAGCTCATCCCCGATACCTCATGACCCGGCCAGATCGCCCCTCCTGCTCCGTGCCACCCCCGCCACGCTCGCGCCCGGTACGCCTCCGTGGCGATCGGTCCCGCTCGCTCCGCGCTCCGTCCTCGGGCGCGTCGGCGGGTCCTCGACACCCCCCGCATCGGCGACAGCCACACGCTCTCCGCTCACCAGCGCTCGTCGATCGCTCACGCGCGCGTCGCTTCCGACCTCGTCGTGCCGCCGCGCGCCGCAGCTGACCCCGTTCATTCCCCATAGCCGCGCCGTCGGTGGGTCAGCGGCTTCGTCCTTCCCCTATTTATCCACCAGCTGCGGACAGCTGGCGGATAAAACCTCTCCTGATTGCGACAGACAGCGCCGGCTGGGCGGCCTCCCGCGACGCGGTGCGGCAGTAATGGACCCGCCCTTTTGGGGCACACACACCAGGGGCGCGTACCCTTCCCGGAGGAGAGCATGGCCACCCCGCTACCGGCACCGGCCGCCGTCAAGGGCGTGGCCGACGCTTCCGCGTTACTCCTCGAGCGCGAGCGCGTCGATCAACGCCTCCAGCTCGTCTCCGTAGGCGTTCGGTTCGTTGTCGGGACCGAACCCGTGCTGCGCGTACTCGTGGCCCAAGATGTCGGCGATGGTTGCCCGCGACTCGTGGGGTAGATCGCGGACATCCTCGACGTGAGCGAGCGCGGCGGCCAGGTCTGGCGCAAGGCGTTGCAGGACCTCTTCGAGGCGTTGTGTGAGTACGGCGCGCATCCTCACGCGAAACACCCCCCGTCGATCCTGACCGCCGCCCCGGTCATGTGCGCCCCGTCCTCCGATGCCAGCATCGCGATCACGCCCGCCACGTCGGCCGGTTTCCCAGATCCGCGCGGTGCCATCACGCGCCGCACCAGCTTCGCATCGGCGCCCTCCGGCATGCGGAACTCGTCGAAGATCGGGGTCAGGATGTCGCACGGTAGCACGCTGTTGGCGCGCACGCCCTGCTTGGCGTAGTCGACCGCGATCGACTGCGTGAGCGCCAGGATGCCGCCCTTCGACGCCGCGTAGGCGGCGGCCCACGGCTGGCCGTGGACGGCCGCTGTGGAGGCGACGTTCACGATCGCGCCGCGCGTGTGCAGCAGGTGGGGCAGGGCGGCGCGGCAGCAGAAAAAGGTGCCGTTCAGATTGACGGCGAGGACGCGCGTCCAGTCGGCCGTGCGGAGGGCGTGAAAATTGTCGAAGCGCAGGATGGCGGCGATGTTGCAGAGCACGTCGAGCTGGCCGTAGCGCGCCGCGCACGCCGCCACCGCGGCCTCGACCTGCGCCTCGTCGCTCACGTCGCACGTCTGCCCCTCCGCCTCGACGCCGGCGGCGCGCAGGGCGTCGACCACCTCGGTGAGCCGGGCGGCCTGCACGTCGAGGCAGAAGAGGCGCGCGCCCTCGCTGCCGAGACGCTCGACGGTGGCGCGCCCGATGCCCGACGCGGCGCCGGTGACCAGGGCGACGCGACCCGAAAAGCGTGCCTGTGTCATGTCGGGAGGTGGTTAGACCGACGGGGCACCGGGATTCAAGTTCGGGTTGCGTACGCCGGAGGGGCCGTCGTATCACTCGCTCCCGATGCGTTGGCTGCGGGCGCCGCTCCTCCATTTCCTCCTCCTGGGCGGCGGGCTCTTCTGGCTCGACGGCTGGCGCCGCCCGGCCGCCGCATTGGCGCCGGCCCGCGTCCCGATGGTAGTGACGTCGGCGCGCATCCAGCAGCTCCGCGACGACTTCACCCGCACCACCGGCCTGCCCGTCACCCCCGACGACGAACGTGCCCTGGTGGCGCGCGAGATCGACGACGAGCTGCTCTACCGCGAGGCGCTGGCGCGCGGCCTCGATCACGGCGACCGCAGCGTCCGCTGGCAACTGGCCGAGAAGATGCGCTTCCTGGCCGGCGACGAGCACGCAGGCGACGACGACGGCCTGGCCGCCCGGGCCCGCGCGCTCGGCTTCGACCGCGACGATCCCGTCATCCGTCGCATGCTGATCGAGAAAGTCCGCCTGCTCGAGAAGGCCGCGCTGGCGGTGGCCCCGGTCGCCGCCACCGACCTCGAAGCGTACCGCGTCCGGCACGCGGAGCAGTACCGCCAGCCCGGGCGGGTCACGCTGTGGCACGTGTTCCTGGCCCGCCGCCCGGGCCGAGCGCTCGAGGCCGAGGCGCGCCGCTTGCTCGGGCGCCTCCAGGCCGAGGCACTGACGCCCGTGCAGGCGGTGGCCCTCGGAGACGGCTTCCCGCTCGCGTCGTACCTGCGGGCGCAGTCGGAGCGGCAGCTGGCGGGGGTGTTCGGACCGGCGTTCGCCGGCGCCGTGATGGCGACCGCCCCCGGCGCCTGGGCCGGCCCCATCGCGTCGGCGCACGGCCTGCATTTGGTGCGCGTGGACACCGTCGAGCCCGAGCAGGAGGCACCGCTCGAGACGGTGCGGCCGCAGGTGATCGAAGCGTTCCGGCGCGAGCAGGCCGCAGCACGGCTGGCCTCGCTGGTCGCGCGCCTCCGGCACGATACGGTGGTACGGGTCGAATGAGGACGCTCGTCCTCGTCGTCCTGCTGGCCGGCATGGTGCCGCGGTCGGGTGGGGCCCACCCGCTGACACCGGCCCTGCTCGAGCTGCATGAGCATGCGGGCGGGCGCGTCGAGGTGACGTGGACGACGTCGGCCCTGGTGGTGCCGGACGCGCCGCTGCGTCCGGTGTTGCCCGCGCGCTGTGCGACGCGCGCGCCGCCGGCCGAGGAGCGGCGCGGGGAGCGTGTCGTCACCCGCTGGGAGGTCGACTGCGGCGCGCCCGGCCTGGTGGGCGAGACCCTCGCCGCCGAGGGCCTCGGTCCGGCGCGGACACAGGTGCTGGTTCGGGTCACGCTCGCCGACGGGCGTCTGGTGCAGGGGGTCCTGCGCGCGGCCGCGCCCGGCCTGGTGGTGCCTGCCCGGCCGGGGCGCCTGCAGGTGGTGCGCGACTACGTCCGCCTCGGGATCGAGCACATCCTGACCGGGGCCGACCACCTGCTGTTTGTCTTCGGGCTCCTGCTGCTTGCGCCGGCGCCCCGTGCCGTGGTGTGGACGGTGACGGCGTTTACCGTCGGACACAGCATCACGCTGTCGCTGGTCGTGCTGGGTGCGGTCACCGTGCCGGCGGGGCCGGCGGAGCTGCTGATCGCCCTCACCGTGCTCGCGCTCGCCGTCGAGCTGGCGCGGCCGCCGGGGACGCCGTCGCGCGTCCGGCGCTGGCCGTGGGGGATGGCGCTTGCCTTCGGGCTGCTGCACGGCCTCGGCTTTGCGGGCGCGCTCCGCGAAACGGGGTTGCCAATGGGCGACATCCCGCTCGCCCTGTTCGCCTTCAACCTGGGGATCGAGGTGGGGCAGCTCGCCTTCGTGGTCGCGATCCTGGCCGGCGCGTTCGGCCTCCGGCGGGTGCGCTGGCCGGGGTGGGCCCGTGCCGTCCCCGTCTACACCATGGGCTCGTTGGCCGCGTTCTGGTGCTTCGGACGCGCGGCGAGCCTCTTCTCGTGAGGACACACATGTCGACACGCCTCGACACGCGCACCACGCCCGCCGACGCGTACGCCTTCGCCAAGGGCGCACCCATCGGCCTGGCCCCGTACGACGCGTTGGGCATGCCGACGCGCACGGCGCAGCTCCGTCGCCCGCTCGACTTCACCGCCGTGACCGAGCCGAATGGCGGCTGCGAAACTTCGACGCCATGGGCCTGCGAGCGGCCTGACAGGCATACCCCAGCGCGGAGGGGGTCGGTGGTACAGCCCGTTCGTGGGTTGCCAGTCGTGTGCCCAACGGATAGTGTTGGGCGCATGTCGCGACCCGCCAAGCGGACCCGCACCCCGACGCGGAGGGGAGCCCCCGCGGCCGGGAGCGTGCATGTGGAGACTCGCCTCGAGTCGGTGCTTCGCGAGCTTGGCAACAACCAGGCCGCGGAACTGATCGGCGTCAGCCGCTCGCAGCCCTCCCGCTGGCGGCGTCGGCACGAGCGCATCAGCCCCGAGAACCAGCGGCGCATCCTGGACCTCGACTACGTGCTGGCACGGCTGCAGCGGCTGTTTCCCGAGCAGCAGGCTCGCATCTGGCTGCGCTCGCACAATGCCCATCTCGGCGCGCGCCCGGTCGACGTGCTGCGGCTCCGGGGAGCCGAGTCCGTGATCGGCGCGATCGACGCCGAGGAGCAGGGTGCCTACGCCTGAGACGCTCCGGACCTATCGCGTCTGCCCCTACCTCCACCGCGCGCGGCCCGGAGAAGCCGGGCATCCGTTGCACGTGCCGTCTCCGCAGGGCGCCGGCCGGCTGGACAATCCCGAGCACTACCGCGTGCTCTACCTCTCCGACCACCCGGCAGGCGCCGTTGCTGAGACGTTCGGGAATCACGCCGTCTGGACGGCCGGACTGCTCGCCGGGCCGCCGAGCCTGCCGGGGAGTGCACGGGCCCTGGTGACCTACCGCGCGTCGGCGTGGCGGGTGCTGGACCTGGACGACGCCGGGGCCCTGCTGGAGCGGAAGCTTCGGCCCTCGCAGATCGTCACGCGCGACCGCAGCGTCACGCAGCGCTGGGCCTTGGCGGCCTTCCGCGCGCGTCGCTGGAGCGGAATTCGCTGGTGGAGCTACTACGACCCGCGCTGGGGCTCGCTCGGACTGTGGGACATCTCCCGCCTGCGCGTCGAGTCGGTCGAGCCGCTCGCGTGGGATCACCCGGTCGTCGTCGAGGCAAACGGGGTCCTGCTGCGCCCCATCGCCTGAGGGTCACGCGAAGCCGAAGAGCTTCGCACAGTTCGTCGCCGTCGCCCGGCCAGCGAGGTGCCGCCCTGAGCGCGCCTACGGGTCGGCGGTGACGCGCGCGATCGCCCTTGGTCGGGGGCGTCGCTGCATGCCGAAGAGTGCTAAGTACACCTGAAATGGCAGAGAGGCGGCAGTGTGAAGGGCTCGGAGCATGGTATGGGGCAAACGGTGGAAGACAGAAAGGCGCGACTGTAGGTACATGACGGCGATCGAGCCGAGCACACGGCCGCAGAGCTGCGGCGTGGCGCCGCCGTACTCGGGCTTCACTACGTCGCAGACCAGGATCACGCGTGGATGCTCCGTTCGGTTCCAGACGAAGTGCTTGCGGGCATCATTGAACACCAGTACCTCGCCTTCCTTCCAGCCGGCGCGCTGGCCGTCCACCTGCATGCCGCATTCGTCGACACCGCCCGGGATGATCAAGCCGAGGTGCGCGCGGTAGAGCACGTTGGTCTCGCCGAAGTGCGGTGGCAGGCTACAGCCCGGCTCGAGCAGGTTGATGAACGCCGAGGCGAGGTTGGGGATGGAGCGCAAGATGGCGACGGTGCGTGGGAAGTGGCGACAATGGTCTTCATGCCGGCGCAGGCACGTGAAGAGGGTGACGCCGAGCCAGCCCTCGAGCTCAACCGCGTCGGGCGCGAAGTTCGGTGCCAGCCGCTGCTGCTTGCGGAAGGCGTAGTCCTCGAACTCCTCGCGGATTGCGCTCCAGTTGCGGCGCAGGGTGTCCACCCATGGAAAGGCGTCGGGGTCGTAGAATGCGGGCTCATGTCCCGCGTAGTCGCTGTAGATGCGATAGTGCGCGGGTTCCAACACGTCTTTCTGTTCCTTCCAGCCTCCTCGTTCCGTCGTCATGCCGTACTCTCGTCAGACCCGGGCGACGGGCTTGCGGAACCGGATCTCGTAGAACATGCCGCGCATGACCCATCGAACCTGGGGGTGGATGCCAGGGGGCAGCGCGTCGAGCGGCGGGCGCGCCGCGAACACCGAGCTACCCCAGATCAACAAGCGCCCCCACCATCCCTCGCGCCGGCTCTCCTCGAGTCCTTCGTCGAGCAGAACGACCACCCCTCCTGGCCGGGTGACTCTGACGATCTCGTCGATCGCGCTCTTCGTCCGTGCGCCGAACTCGCTCACGGCGCCGTAGTGAACGACGGCGTCGAAGGTCTCGTCGGCGTAGGGCAACGCGAAGGCGTCCGCCTGGTGAAGGTCGACCGCGATCCCCCGGCGCCTGGTCATGGCGTGCGCGCGGCGAAGGACGAGATCCGAGAGGTCCATTCCGACGAGCTTGCCGCTGGGCCCCACCGCACGTGCCAGGGTGGGGAGGTTGGCTCCTGGACCAGTGCAATGATCCAGCACTGTCTGGCCGGCTTGGATCCCGATTTCCTGCAGCAAGCGGGTGCGCTCCGCAGGGATGTAGATCATCCCGGCGAGACTCATCTTGATGGTGCCCTTGGGATACCAGCGCATCTCGCGGTCGAGCGCCGCGATCTGCGCACGCGAGGCTTCGGGGTCGCACAGCAGGCGCGGGATCTCCCCTTCGATCGGGAATACCCCGCCGCAGGAGCCGCAGCGCACGGCATCGGCAGCCTGTCCAAGCTCGTCCCGGCACTTTGGGCACCGCAGATACGCACGCGCGGAGGACTGCATGTTCGGGGCGCTTCGCAAGGCGCCGCATGCGATGACACAGGCGTCTGCGGGCGTCAACGCCACACTCCAGGGCAGCACCCCGGACGGCGCTCGACACGGGGTCGCTCACTCGCGCCAACCTTCCGCCATGATCAAAGGCAGAACTTCCCAGACGCTCACCGGTCCCGTCCCCGGGAGCTCGACGTTCCAGACCTCGAGGGCGTGCGCCCGCAGCAGTGCGCCGAGCTGCATCTCCCAGGCATCCAGGTATGGAGCAGCGCGCCAGCCCTGGGGACCGCGGGGCGCGGGCGGCAGGGACGGGGGCGCGTGCTCGGGCGGCGGCGCGCGCAGTGGGCCTGCGACCCAAACGCGCCCTCCCCGGCGCAACGTCTGTTCGACTCGACTCAGCTCCGCGCTGACTCCACGATCTCCGAGCTTCATCTTCTCCGCCACGAGCAGATGGAGATGAAACCGGTGTTCGTCGAAGTCGGGAAGGGTGATCCACGGCGCCGCCCCATCGTAGTAGCGCTGGAAGCTGATGCCAGTCACCCACGGAAAGACCACCACCAGGTCCCCCGAGCCCGCCTCCGCCTCGAGCTTCTTCGCGATCACGTCCACGTTGGTCATGCGCACCCGGACGGTGGCGGCGACATCGCCCATGGCCAGCGCAGCGACCAGCGCTACGACCGCAACGCGCACCATCGGTCCGTAGCGGAACCGCCGCGCCAGCAGCCAGACGCCGACATCGATCGAGAGAGCCAGGACCGCCATCAGCGACAGGTAGTACCAGAAGTGCGTGGGCAGGCGGGCGATGAACTTCAGGTAGGCGAGGAAGAGGATGGGTGCGGAGAGCCCGGTCGAGATCGCGAAGATGGCGCGATCGGCGTCGCCTTCGCTGTGGGTAGGATGCGACGGTCGGGCGGCGAGAGCATAGCCGACAAGGGCAAAGATGGGCGCGAACACCCAGAGGGCGGTGAGAGCGGGCGTTGCGGGCGCCAGCGCACCTGCGAAGACGCCCAGCAACCAACCCAGGCTCCAGTTCCCTTGTTCGATCTGACCCACCTGGAAGGCGTAGCGGACCCACGGCACGATCGGCGTCAGCGACGCACACGTCATCGCTCCGGCGGCGGTCAGGGCTGCGAGGGTTCGCCAGGCGCGCCGGCGCACACAGACGATCGTGCTGCCCACGCCGGCGGCGACGAGCAGGACGCCGTTGGGCACATAGGTCTGGACTGCCAGCAGCGAGGCGAGTTGAACGACGGCGAAGGTCTTCCACGCCGGCCGACGGAGGAAGGCCCACATCGCACCGATGGTCCAGGAGATTGCGACGGTACCCAGGCCGTAGCCGCGCACCGAATCGCCATAGATGATGGTGGACGGGCTCATGCACAGCAGGAGGAGGGTGAGCAGCGGTGCGTCCACACCCAGGCGACGGCTGGTCCACCAGATCGCGGGAAGAAGTGTGAGACCTGCCAGCAAGCCGAACAGGCGTAGGGCTGCGTCTTGCGTACCGACGAGGACTGTCCAGGTGTGGAACAGGGTCAACCAAGCGAAGGGGAACGAATCCAGGTGGAAGTGCGCGAAGACGGAGCCGAGGGAGGGAAGCGTCGCAACGTTCACGAGGTTGACCTCGTCGCGCCAGAGCGCTCCGGCGTGGTGATAAAAGACGAGGTGCAGATACGCGAGGCTGGCGGTGAGCAGCAATCCAGCGAGCACCGCCGGCGAGGGGCGCAGCCGCTTCACCCGCGATCGTCCGTCGTCGCGCGGTCGCGCCGCAGGACGTAGCCGGTCGGCTCGCCCGCGACCGTGCGACAGACGAGCGCCCGGTAGAGGCCGAGCGCAGCGACTGCGAAGAAGACCACCATCTCCTCGGTGAGCTCGAACGGCCCGCCCGGTCCGAGCAGGAGCGCGTCGACCTCGGCCGGGGTGGGCATCGGGGCGGATATGCCCGTCCACCGCGCGGGCGGCAACCGCAAGGCTGCTACGCCCTCGGTGGGGCTGCCCAATGCACGGCATTCTCCAGGTCGTCCGGCGCGCGGTCGAAGCGGCGCACACCGACCACGGGGAAGTCCCCGCCGTGTCGTCGTATCACGTGGCCGCCGAGATCCGCGCGACGCACCAGGGCGTCGCGGTCAGACGAGACGCCTGCCTCACGGCGCCTGGCGCCGAAAATCCGCCACCACGGCCGTGGTCATGCGGACGAAGAGCCGCTCGGCGCGTGCGCGGCTCACCGTTCCGGCGAGCCACTGTCCGGCGAGCGACCAGATCGTCGCCACGAACGTGGTGGCGAGCACGGCGGCGTCCGCGCGCCGGAGGCCGGTGTGCCGGACGATGCGCTCGGTCCAGCGCGCCGCTGCTTCCTGGCGGAGCCGCAGGCGTACCTGGTCCACCTTCGGCCCGCCGCCGGACGACGCCAGCAGGCGCCGGATGCCGGCACCGCGTTCTTCGACGCAGTCGAAATAGGCATGCACGACCGCGGCCGCCGCCGCCTCGAAGTTGTCCGCGCGGTGGGCGAAGGCCTCGCGGGTGCGGGCGGCGAGCAGCGTCCCGTAGTCGTCGATCAGGGCCACCAGGAGCGCATCGCGTCCAGGAAAATGCTCATACACGACCGGTTTGCTGACCCCGGCGGCGGCCGCGAGCGTCTCCATGCGCAGGCCCTCCCAGCCGTACCGGCCGGCCAGGTCGGTGGCCACGTCGAGGAGCTGGCGCCGGCGGGCGGGCGCCCACATGCGGCCTGGCGCTGGTGCGCGTTTCGTCTGTGCGGCCATCCGATCGTCTCCCCGGTTAGCAGATTCCGGTTGACCGAACCAGACGAACCGTAGGATACACAGACAGGGCGTAGGATCATGTCGAACGGAGGGCATATGGCTGGTCGCATGGCGGGCGCAGCGGTGTCGATCCTCCTGGCAGCCGCCGGCGTACGGGCCGGCACCTACGTGCAGAACGCCACCCTCGAGCACGGGGGGATCACCCGCTACTTCGACTACTACGTCCCCGACGGCTTGCCGCCGGCGCCCGTGCCGCTGCTCCTCGTCCTGCACGGCGGAACGCAGAGCAACAAGGTCGTCGGCTTCACCGCCTTCATCGAGTTCCACACCCTGGCGGACCAGGAAGGTTTCCTCGTCGTCCACCCCAACGGCACCGATCCGGCGACCGGGCTCTCCAGCCCGACCGGCTCGTTCAACTGGAACGACTGCCGGAACGACGCCGGCACCTCGACGACCACGGCCGACGACGTGGGCTTTCTCGGCGCCCTCGTCGACTGGGCCGCAGGCTCCTTCGCGATCGACCCGGATCGTGTGTACGCGACCGGCGCCTCCAACGGCGGGCTCATGTCGTACCGCCTGGCGCTCGAATCGTCGGACCGCATCGCGGCCATCGGCGCGGTGGTCGCCAACCTGCCTGCCAACGGCGAGTGCGCGGCAGGGCCCGCACGCCCCGTGGGGGTGCTGGTGATGAACGGGACGGTCGATCCCTTCATGCCGTTCGGCGGCGGGACGATTCTCGGCAACACCGGGGTGGTGCAGTCGACGGCGGCGACGCGCGACTTCTGGCGCGGTGTTCTCGGCACCAGTCCGGCGGGGGTCCCTGGCGCGGTCCCCAACGTCAATTTCGCCGATGGCAGCACGGTCGGCATCGACACCTACTGCAACGGGGGGCAGGGGACGGCCATGGCGCTCTACACCGTCACCGGCGGCGGGCACACGATGCCGAGCATCGCCCACCCGGTCCCGCCGTCATTCAGCATCCTCGGACCGCAGAACCGCGACCTGGAAGGCGCGTCCGCCATCTGGCAGTTCCTGCGCCGCCATCGTCGCACCGCGTGCGGGCCGTGCCAGGCCTGGGATGCCGGGACCGAGACGTGCATCGCGCAACCGCGTACCGGCTGCCTGCACTCCACCACGCCCGCCAAGGCGACGCTGGTGATGACCGACGTGGCCGGGACAGCCGACGACAAGATGGTATGGAAATGGCCGCGCGGCGAAGCCCTGGCCAGCATGGACGTGGGGACGCCGCTCGGTGACGACACCTACGCGCTCTGCGTCTATGACGAGTCGGGCCCGACCCCGGCCCTCCTCTCCCGTGCCGTCGTCCCGGGCGCCCTGAGCGCGTGCGGCGCGCCCGGACGGTGGTCGGTGGTGCGCAACGGCTACAAATACAAGGATCCGGCGACGGCACCCGATGGCATGTACACGGCACGGTTCGCAACCGGGGTGTTCGGCAAGGCACGCGTCACGGTCAAGGCCACCGGCGCCAACCTCTCCGGCCGTTCGTTCGGGGTGAGTACACCGCCGCTGACGCTCCCGCTGCGCGTGCAGCTGCATGTGGCCGGGGGCGCGTGCGTCGAGGCGACCTACTCGGCCGCCGGCGTGCTCCGCAACGAGCCGGGCCGGTTCAAGGGGCGCGCCGACATGTGAGGATCGCGCCGGCCCGTCGCGCGACGGTTGCGTTTCGCCCACGAAGCTGGTTCCACGCGGGACGACGTCTACGCGTTCATCTTCGGCCAGAAGGGCCTCATGGCGGGCGTCGGGCTGCAGGGGTCGAAGATCACCAAGATCCATCCCGACTGAGCCGCCGGGCTCAGCGCGCGTCGAGCAATGTCGCCAGCTTCGCCCGCTGGTGGACGCCGTCGCCGTACAGCAGCTGATTGTGCTTCTGGCGCTTGAAGTAGAGGTGCACGTCGCACTCCCACGTGAAGCCGATGCCGCCGTGCAGCTGCACGGAGCGGTCGGAGCAGAACGCGGCAGCGTCGGAGGCGGCGGCCTTCGCCATGCGGGCGAGGCGGAGCGCGTCGTCGGGCTCGTGGTCGATGGCGCAGGCGGCGGCGTACATGAGCGAGCGGGCGCGATCGACCGCCAGCATCATGTTGACGATCGGGTGCTTGACCGCCTGGAAGAAGCCGATCGGCCGGTCGAACTGGACGCGTGTGCGGGCGTACTCGGTGGTGGTCTGGAGCTGCCACTCGGCGGCGCCGCACAGGTCGGCGGCCACCAGGGTGAGGATCGCCGGGGTCGCGCGTTCGAGCACCTCGACGCCGCGCGGGGCGGCGGCGACCACGCCGTCGGCGCCGACGCGGACGCCGTCGAAAGCGACCGTGGCCTGGTCGCGGGTGAGATCCACGATCCGGTCGGGTGCGATGCGAACGCCGGCGGCGCTGGCGGGGACGGCGTACAAGCCGATGCCGGTCGTGCTCCGTGCCGACACGACGAACAGGCTTGCCTTGCGGGCGTCCTGCACGAACGAGGCCTGGCCGGTGAGGGTCACACCGTCGCCGGTCGGGCGCGTCCCCACGTCGGTGTCGCCCGGCTCCCACGAGCCGCCCGCATTGGTGACGGCGAGCGTGGCGGCGTCGCCGGCGAGGACGCGTGCGAGCCAGGGTGTTGCCCCGGCCTCGCGCAGCACGTAGGTCGCGACCAGCGTCGCCACCAGCGGGGAGGGCAGGGCGACGCGGCCCACCTCCTCCACCAGGGCGGCGACGGCGATGGCCGTCATGCCGACCCCTCCGGCGGATTCCGGCACGGCCAGCCCGGGCCAGCCGAGCTCCACCATCTGCAGCCAGAGGTCGCGGTCGTAGGGCGCGGGCTGCGGGTCGCTCTCGTAGGCGGCGTGGTGATCGGCCGCCACCAGGCGCCGCAGGCGCTCGATACCGGCCTGCTCGCGCAGGAGCTTGCGGGCCTGGTCGCGCAGGAGCAGCTCGTCGGGGCCGAAGCCGAAGTCCTTCGTCAATGCCATGGCGCCCGGGCCTCCTACTTCGACTTGGCGAGGCCGAGGACGCGCTCGCCCAGGATGTTGCGCTGGATCTCGTTCGACCCGGCGGCGATCGTCATGCCGTACGAGTTCATGTACGCGTGCGGCCAGTGCCCGCCGTCGGGGGCGTGCGGATCGCCCACGTAGCGTGTGGCGCCGGCGCCCGCGATCTGTACTCCCAGGGCTGCCATGTCCTGCATCAGCTCGGTCATCAGGACCTTGGCCTGCAGCGGGAGGCGCATCGGGTGGTCGGTGAGCGCTTCGACGCGCATGCGCCGCGCGAGCTGGCGGAGCCCTTCCGCGCGGATCACCACCTGCATGATCTGGTCGCGGACGAGGGTGTCGTCCCACGCCGTCCCGCCGTTCCGCGGCGTGCGTTTGGCGAGCGCGATGAGTGCCGTGATCTCGTTCTCAAAGGACGCCCCGCCGCCGCTCCCCGCGCCCTCGGCGGCGCCGCGCTCGTAGAGGAGCGTGGTCATGGCGACGGTCCAGCCCTTGCCGACCTCGTCCACACGCAGCGTGTCGGGCACCAGCACGTCCTCGAACAGCACCTCGTTGAAGCCGGTCTCGCCCGTGATCTTGACCAGCGGTCGCACGGTCACGCCCGCCGTGTTGGCGATGGGCACGATGAAGTAGGTGAGGCCGTTGTGCTTGTGCGCACTCGAGTGGCGGCAGAGCATGATCATGAAGCTCGCGAAGTGCGCCAGGCTGGTCCACACCTTGTGGCCGTTGATGACCCAGTGGTCGCCCTGACGGACGGCGGACGCCTGCGCGTTGGCGAGGTCACTGCCCGCGCCGGGCTCCGAGAAGCCCTGGCACCAGATCTCGTCGGCGGCGAACAGCGGCGGCAGGTAGCGGCGTTTCTGCTCGTCGGTGCCGTGGTTCAGGATCGTCGGTGCGGCCATCGACAGGCCGATGACGTTGATCATGAAGGGCACGTCGGCCCGGCTCAGCTCCTGGCTGGCGATGGCCTGGAAGCCTTTGTGGCCGCCGCCGCCGTATTCCTTCGGATAGTCGCAGCCGATGAGCCCGGCCTGGTAGCACCGCTTCTGCCACGTGCACAGGTACCGGCGCTGCTCTTCGGTGCTGACCTCGATCGGCATCGACGGGAGGCGGACGCCCGGGGCCGGGCGGTGCTCGGCGAGCCAGCGGCGGACGTAGTGGCGGAACTCGGCCTGCTCGGGGGAATCGCGGCGATCGGACATGGGAAGGATGTTTCACCCGCCCGCGCGGCCGCGGTCAAGCGTCGAGGTGGGAGTGCCGGGAGCCTACGGCCGGGTGGTGGTCCAGGGCGCCGCCGTCTCGAGCTGGATGAGGGCGCACAGGCGGACCTCGCTCAGGGCGAAGAACCAGCCGTCCAGCTCGACCAGGCGGTGGGCGCGGAAGTCGTCGCGCGGGCGCCGGGCGAAAGCCATACGCCAGGCGGCGATCTCTTCGGGTGTGAGCCCCGTCGTGCGCGCCGGCAGCCCGATCTGCTCGGCGAGGCGCGCCGCGTCGGCCTCCTCCGGGTGTGCGGCGAGATACTCGGCCCCGATGAGTTGCACGCCCAGCAGGTCGGTGAAGAAGCGGGCGAGCGGGTGGAGCTGGGGATGGTGGTAGCGCGCCGCGGGCCCGCCGAGCAGGCGCCCGGGCATGGCGAGTAGGCCGGCGACGGCCGCGAGCAGGCGCAGGAGGGCGCGACGGCCGATGGGCAACGCGGTCACTTCAGCAGGCCTTTCAGATGGTCCGCCAGGCGGAAGGCCAGCGCGATGATGGTGAACGTCGGGTTCACCGTGCCGTAGGTGGGAAAGACGGAGCTGCCGGCGACGAACAGATTGGCGACCCCGTGGACGCGGCAGCGGGCGTCCACGACCCCGCGCCGCGGGTCGTCGTGCATGCGCGTCGTGCCGAGATGATGGAAGGAGCCCCCGAACCGCAGTCGGCCGCTCGGGACGGACACACGGGCGATCTCTGCCGCTCCGAGGTTGGCGGCGAGGAGCCGCATGCCCCGCAGAATCGTTTCCGCGTCGGTGTCGCGGGTGCGCCAGTCGAGCACCACGCGCGGCTGACCGTAGGCGTCACGATCGTCCCCGAGACGGACGCGGCTGTCGGCGTACGGGGAGGTCTCGGCGATGGCGTTGAGGGTGACCGTCGGCAAGAGGGCGGCAGTGGGTGCGCTGCCGGCGGCGAGCCGCTGCAGGTCGGCCGTGACCCACGCCAGATGCGTGGGGCGTTGCACCTCCTCCGGGGACACGGGAAGCTTCGGCGGAGGGAGCCCGAGACGCAGGAGATGACACTGGAGATTCAGGAGCCGGGCTTCGCGTTGCCGTTCGGGGGACAGGGTGAGCGTCGCGTGGCCGGTCGCCGCCTGAGCGGGCAGCGGAGAGTAGAGGGTCGTCGCGATGTCGGGACGGGCGAGATGGATGGTGGCGGACAGGGTCGGGTGATTCGCGAAGAAGCGGCCGACCAGGTCGTGGCCGTTGCCCAGCCCCGCACGCTGGACGGTCGACGACAGCAGCAGCCGGCGGGCGTTCTCGATGCCGCCGGTTGCGAGCACGAACTGGTGGGCCCGTGCGGTGATTTCGTGTCCGGCGCCGGTGCGTACGCGCAGGTGGGTCACCCGGCGCCCGGCCGGGTCGGGCACCAGCTCCAGCACCGTGGCGTGCAGGTAGGCAGTCACGGTGCGCGCGTCTTGGATGGTGTCGTGCAGCACCCGCCCGAGGGCACGGTGCTGGGGGGCGACGATGCGGACCAGCTCCGTGCGCACGCCGTCCACCTTCCAGGGCTGTGCCCCGGTGGCGCGCCCCCAGGCCGCCAGGTCGAACGGGTGCTCGCCCAGCCGGAGGAACCGCGCCGCGCGGTCGTAGAACGGCTGCAGCGCGGCGCGGGCGAAGGGCCAGCCGCTGTCCGGCACCCAGGCGCGGGCTTCGAAGTCGATGGCGTCGAGCGGCTCGATCCATGCCGTCCAGTGGTTCGTGGTGCCGCCGAACTGCCGCAGGGACGCGGCGCGCAGGTCGACGTAGGGATTGCCGACGATGGCGCCGCCGTTCAGCTCCTGCAGGGTGGCGTCGGGCTCGAGCCCGCCGCTCTCGAGCAGGGCGACGCGTCGCGGGCCAGCCGCCAGCTCGCTCGCGAGCGCGAGCCCGGCGGCCCCGGCGCCGATCACGCAGACGTCGGCGTCGATCTGGTGATTGGCAGGTAGACTGACCGTGTCAATGAACGGCACCGCAGCTCAGGGCTCGCGCTTCCCGGGCGGCACCAGCAGGGGCGTCGGCAACAACCGGAGCTTGTCAGCCGCCGCCGTGACGGCGGTGATCCGGGCGGTGCCGCGCTTGGCGACCTGGTCGATGCGGACGACCGCGTGCAGCGGGAGGAAGGTGCGGTCGACGTTGGCGAACTCGCTACGCAGCTTCTCCTCGGTGGGGTCGACCACCACCTGTGTGCGCTCGCCGAACAGCAGTCCCTCCACCTCGACGAAGCCGAGCAGGTTGCTCTGGCCAACCGACCGGGCGTAGATTTCGTAGACCTTGCTGTCGTTCAGGAATACGATCTTGTAGATGGTTTTCCTGGAGACGGGTGTTTGCTGTCGGCGTCGCATCGTGGGGGATGTCCTCCGTGGGACCGGATTCTAGCGGAGAAGTGCGGACTGTGCACGGTGACGGATCGTTGAGCCCGGCGGATGCCGACCGGCTCCGCGCGGCCTGCGGGCGGGCCGTGGTGGACCCGGGCCGGAGCCTGTTCGACCCCGCGGGGGTCGTCTGGCGCGTGAGCCGTGAGACGGCCATCCTGCTCGGGGGCGGGCGGGCGCTGCTCCTCCAGGTGGCGCATCCGCTGGTGGCCGCCGGGGTGGCCGCGCACAGCGATTTCCGCCGCCGGCCGCTCGACCGCCTGTGGCGGACCCTCGACCTGATGCTGACGCTGGTCTTCTCGGACGCGGCCGCGGCCCTGCGGGCGGTACAGGAGATCGAGCGCCGGCACGCCCGGGTCCGCGGCGTCCTGGAGGCGGACATCGGGCCCTTCCCGCGGGGCACGCCCTACGATGCCAACGACCCCGCGTTGCTCCTGTGGGTGTACGCCACCCTGATGGACACGGCGCTCCTGGTCTACGAGCGCTTCGTCGGGCCGCTCGCGCCGGCGGAGAAGGCCGCGTACTACCAGGAGTCCAAGGTCGCCATGCGGCTCTTCCGCATCCCGGACGCGCTCATCCCGCCGACGCTCGAGGCTTTCGAGGAGTACATGGACGCGATGGTCGGCGGTGTGCTCGCGGTCGGCCCGGCCGGCCGCGAGGTGGCGGACTCGATCCTCCGGCCGCCGCTGCTGCCGGGCCTCCGCGAAGCCGTCCGGGCCGTCCACGTGGTGACGGTCGGGCTGCTGCCGCCGGGCCTGCGGGCCCGCTACGATCTCTCGTGGGGCGCCGTCGGCGACGCCGTGCTGGGCGCGCTCGCGGCAAGCACCCGGGCCGGGCTCTGGCTCGCGCCGGCGCTGGTGCGCGAGATGCCGCATGCGCGTGCCGCCCGGCGTGCAGGTGGTTGTGCCGGCGCCCGCGGGTAGGCTAACCACACGGCATGAAATTCGGCATCGCGTTCGCCAACGCCGGTCCGTTCGCCTACCCGGAGGGCATCGGCCATTTGGCCCGCACCGCCGAAGCCGCCGGCTTCGAGTCGATCTGGACCATCGAGCACGTCGTCATCCCGGTCGGCTACAAATCACCGTACCCGTACGATCCCTCCGGCCGCATCCCGGCGCCCGAGAACATGCCCATGCCGGACCCGTTGCTGCCGTTGGCGTACGCGGCCGCGGTGACGAAGACGATCCGCCTGGCCACCGGCATCCTCATCCTGCCGCAGCGCCATCCGCTCTACGTTGCCAAAGAGGTGGCGACGCTCGACGTGCTGTCCCACGGGCGCGTCATCCTCGGCATCGGCATCGGCTGGCTAGCGGAGGAGTTCGCCGCCCTCGGAATCCCGTTTGCCGAGCGCGCCGCGCGTACGGCGGAGTCGGTGCGGGCGCTGCGCGCGCTGTGGCAGGACGAGCCCTCGGCGTTCGCGGGCAAGTACTACCGCTGGCCGGCGGTCGAGTCGCACCCCAAGCCGGTGCAGAAGCCGGGTGTGCCGATCGTCGTCGGCGGCCACACCGAGGCGGCGGCGCGCCGCGCGGCCCGGTACGGCGACGGCTTCTTCCCCGGCGTGACCGACCCGACGCGCCTCGGCCCCCTGCTCGACGTGATGCGCGCCGAGTGTGCCCGCGTCGGGCGCGACCCGAAGACCATCGAGATCACGGCCGGCATGAACGTGCCGGACGTGGACCAGGTGCGGCGCCTGGAGGACCTCGGCGTGGGGCGCATTCCGATCGCCCCGCCGGCGTTCGACCCCGAGGGGCTCGAGCGGGGACTGGCGGAGTTCCGCGACCGGGTGATGGCCAAGTCGACGTAGTGCCGGTTTCGCCCGCTCATACAGGAGGTCACCGCCCATGCTCCGTCCCCGTCTCCGCTTCGGCATCTTCATGGCGCCGTTCCACCCGGTCGCCGAGAACCCCACCCTCTGCCTCGAGCGCGACCGCGAGCTGATCCAGTGGCTCGACGAGCTCGGCTTCGACGAGGCCTGGATCGGCGAGCACCACTCCGCCGGCTACGAGCTCATCGCCAGCCCGGAGCTGTTCATCGCCGACGTGGCGGTGCGCACCAAGCACATCCGGCTCGGCACCGGCGTGGTGTCGCTGCCCTACCACCATCCGCTCATGGTGGCCGACCGCATGATGCAGCTCGACCACCTGACGCGTGGGCGGACGATGTTCGGCGTCGGGCCCGGGCTCCTGCCATCCGATGCCATGATGCTCGGCATCGACCCGCGGCGGCAACGCGACATGATGGCGGAGTCGTTCGAGTGCATCATGCGCCTCCTGCGTGGCGAAGTGGTCACGCACAAAGCCGACTGGTTTGAGCTGCGCGACGCCAGGCTCCAGCTGGCGCCGTACACCCGCCCCCATCTGGACGTGGCGGTGGCGGCGTCGGTGTCGCCCTCGGGGCCGCGGACGGCCGGCCGCTGGGGCATCGGCATGCTGTCGCCCGCGGCGACCAGCCAGGGCGGGTTCAACGCGCTCGAACATCATTGGGGGCTGGTCGAGGAGACGGCGCGCGAGTGCGGGCAGACGGTCGACCGCAGCCGCTGGCGCGTCGCCGGCCCGGTCCATATCGCCGAGACCCGCGAGCAGGCACGCGCCGACGTGCGCTTCGGTCTTCCGGGCTGGCTGTACTATTTCCAGAAGGTGGTCGCGCTGCCCGGCGTCCCCGAGTCGGGCACGCTGGACGAATGTCTCGACGCGATGATCCACGCTGGTTTCGTCGTGGTGGGGACGCCCGACGACCTGATCGCGCAGATCGACCGGCTGGAGCAGCAGTCCGGCGGGTTCGGGGCCTTCCTGGTGACCGCTCACGAGTGGGCCAACCGCGATGCCACCCGGCGCAGCTACGAGCTGATCCAGCGCTACGTGGCGCCGCGCTTCCAGGACGCCAACGCCTACACCCGTCGCAGCATGGAGTGGGTACAGGAACACCGCGGCCCGTTCCTGGCCGCTGCCACGCAGGGCATGATGGAAGCGATCCAGAAGGACCGCGAGCGGCGCGAAGGACAGAAGGCGGCGAGCTGACGGCAGAAATTCCTTGACGCTGGCGGGTCGCAAAGGGTACCCCCTCCCCATGACGATGACGCGACTCGCTCTCGGGATGGTCTTGGGGATGCTCGTGACGGTGGAACCCGCGGCGGCCGCCACGCCCGCGCAGAGGTGCGAGGCGGCGGCGAGTGCGGGGCTCGCGTCCTGCGTGCAGAAGATGGGGGCCCGTACGCGCAAGTGCTACCTGGACACGGGGAGCCCGTGCTCGGGCAGCGACAGCCGCACGCTGGCCGCATTGACGGCGCTGGAGACAAAGGTGCTCCGCCGGTGTCCGGACGCGGCGACGGCGCAGGCGGCCGGCTTCGGGGCGTTCGTCACCCCGGCCGCGCTCGTCGACCGGCTGCAGGAGTCCTGTGCTGGTGAGCCCGCGACCATCGCCGCGCGCACCTTCGGCGGCCCCTTGGGGACCCAGCTCGTGGGTGCGGACGCCAGCAAGCGGCTCTGTCTCGAGACCGGGATGAACGAGTCGGTGAAGCTCCTCCGGAAGACGCTCAAGCTCCAGAGCGCATGCATCCGGAAGGCACGCCACGGCAACGCGTGCGACACCGTGACGACCACGGCGGCGGTCGGCGCCGTCCAGACCCTGGCGACGGCCGCCGTCGGGGCCGCGTGCGGCGACCTGAAGCCCGTGCTCGGGATGGATGCGACCACGTACGTCGGCCGCGCCGCTGCACAGGCGCGCTGCATGACCGCGGCTTCCAACGGCGACTCCGGGCCGCTCACGCTCGATTGCGGGCCGCGGCCGGCCGTGACGGTGCCGCCACGCGGCACGTGGGTACAAGTGGTGCTCGACGAGGCGACGTGGGGCACGCGCTGCGGTGACGGCAGCTCGTACGCCTTCTGGATGAAGCTCGCCCCCGCCGGCTCGCCCGTGGAACGCGTGGTCGTCGATCTCGAAGGCGGCGGCGTGTGCATCTTCGAATCGGACTGCGCGGGTGTGAGTTCGGGCCTCTTCCAGGCGACCGACAACGGGCAGCCCACCTCGGGCTACATGTCCACGTCGGCGTCGATCAACCCGTTCGCCGACTGGACCATGATCTTCATGCCGTACTGCACGCAGGACGTGCACATCGGCGGCGGGCTGCAGAGCGTCTTCCCGAGTATCACCGTGAACCGCTTCGGCGCCGTCAACGTGCGCGCCGCGCTCCGTTACCTGCGCGACGCGGTGTGGGCCACGCTCGAGGCCGAGGATGCCGAGGGCTATCGTCCCGATCGGCTGCAGGTGCTCTTCGGCGGCGAGTCGGCCGGCGCCTTCGGGGTTTCGTACAACTACCACTATCCGGTCGACGATCTGCGCTGGATCCACACCACGGGCGCGCCCGACGCCGGGCTCGCGCTCGACAATGGGCAACTGGTCGGCGTCCGCACGCTCGGCATTCTCATCACGGGCGAGGCCAATCCGTACGGGTGGGGAACGCTCCCGTACCAGCCCACGTACTGTCTCAGCACCAACTGTGCCGTCATCCCCGAGCTGCAGGCGGCCACGTCACCGCGGCTGAAGGCGGTGCCGGATCAGCACATCCTGAACATCTCGAACCAGGTCGACAGCACCCAGGTCAGTACGACCTTCTTCGCGACCACCGCCGACTGGATCAACGCCCTCCGGACGGCGTACTGCACCAACCAGGGTCTGAACGGGTTGCGCTACTGGCTGCCGGCGGAGACCGCGTCCTTCCACACCATCCTGCGGACCAACTCGCGCTACACCACCGTCACGGCCGATGGCGTCACCGTGCGCGATTGGCTCGCCGATGCGATGGCGAATCCGAACGCGGTGGTCGATCGCGTGGACGAGGGGACGTTGGTCGCCGACTACCCGGGGACCAACCCCATCAGCTGCCTGCCGTAGCGCGCCGCGCCCGCTCGGTGCGGACGAAGAGACCGACCATCACCACCGCCGAGGCGGCGTTGCCAATGGCGACGATGGCGAACACTGCCCGCTCGCCCATGCCGAGCCAGCCGGTGCACACGAGCGCGGCGACGAGCACGCCGACCACGCGCACGACCATCCACGCGAGGGGGACGGTGGCGCGGCCGAGGCCCTGGAAGGCGAAACTCGTCACCATGGCGATGGCGAGCAGCGGGTACGAGGGGCCGATGAATCGGAAGTAGAGGGCGCCCACCTCCTGGATCGCGGGGTCGTCGGTGAACAGCGCGAGCCAGATGGCTGGTCGCCAGCAGAGGAGGGCGGCGGGGACGCTCACCAGGGCGACGATGATCGTGCCGGCGCGCCACACGTAGCGCCGGGCGAGCTCCGGGCGGCGGGCCCCGGTGGCGAGGCCGACCAGCGTCAGCACGGCGGAGCCGAAGCCGTACGCGAACGACAGCAGCAGGAAGTCGACCCGGGTCCCGAGGCCGTAGGCCGCCAGGTGCGTGGTCCCGAAGCGGGCGACGATGCCGGTGAGCACCATCACGCCCGCGTAGACGAGGGTGGTCGACAGCGCGGCCGGAATGCCGACGCGCAGGATCTCCGCCAGCGGGCCCGGGCCAAGCTGGCGTGGCACCAGCGCGGGGCGGACGACGCCCCGGCCGCCGAACACATAGCGGGCGCGCGGAACGCTGGTGAGCAGCTGGCCTGCCAGCATGGCGAGCGGGGCGCCAATCAGCCCGGTGCCGGCGGTGAACATGAACAGCGGCGTCAGTACCATCTGGAGGAGCAGCGACACGCTCGACCAGAGGGACGGGATGCGCACGTTGCCCTCGCCGCGCATGATGCTGTCGAGCATCCCGGTCGCGAACGTGATCGCCGCCCCGCCGAAGAGGACGCGGGCGAAGGCGACGGCTGCGGCGAGCACGTCGCCCTCGCCGCCCATCACCGTGAACAGCGCCGGGGCGCCCACCAGCAGCCCGAGCGCGATGGCCAGGCCGAGTCCGAGCCCCAGCACGAGCGCGTGCTCGGCGAGCCGCGCCGCCTCCGGGGCCCGTCCGGCGCCGAGCGCCCGCGCAATGGCCGAGGCGACCCCGGCACCCACGCCGCCGTTCACCGCCGTCGTCAGCAGGAGCGAGATCGGCAGCACGAGGGCCACGGCCGCGATCGCGTCCGTGCCGAGACGGCTCACGTAGTAGGTGTAGAGCACGTTCGCCGTCGAGGCGAGGAGCATGACGAACGTGGTCGGCAACGCCAGCCGGACGATGGTGGCGAGCGGCGGGTCGGTCAGGAGGCGCGCCGGGTCGCGGGACGGAGCCGAAGACACCGCGGGCGTATAGACGACGGTCCCGGACATTGACAGCCGGCTGTGACGACGCCACGGTTCCGGCGCGCTAGGCTCAGAGCAGCAGCCGGTCCCGAACCAGTTCGTCGACGATCTCCGCGTCCTCGTCGGCATCGGCGCCCAGCCGACGGGCCTGCTTCTCGAGGGCGGCACGTGGTTGGGGTACGCTGGCGGCGTCGAGGAGTCCGGCCAGGGCGGCGGGAATCTCCTCCACGGTCGCCTCCGAGCCGGTGCCGCGCCTGAGCACCAGCAGGCACTCGTCGCCGGCGGTGATGGCCTCGGGAGGACGGCCGGCGCGGATCGCCTGGTAGCAGGCCAGCGTGCCGGGCCCGACGCGGGCCACCGCGGCCGCCGGTGTCCGCCGCAGGTAGCCGTCGTGACTCGGCCGCGGGACGCGTGCGGCGCGACGCACGTACGCAATCGCTGTCTCGAGCCGCGCCAGGCTGGCGACCCGGGCATCATGCGCTGCGCCGAGATGCTCCCCGAACGCAAGCGCGAGCGAGCCGCGGTCCTGGACGGCACGGTGGAATGCCGGTGACGCGAAGAAGGACGAGGCGCGGCCGGACGCGATGCCGGTCGTCGCCGGGAACTCGTCGGCCAGCGCCGCGAGGACACGTGCCGGACGCTGGGGGTCGGTGCCCCACGCCGCGTGCGGGACCGCCGCCAGCCACCGTCGTTCGGCGGCGTCGAGCGGCACGCCGGCCAGCGCCCGCCCGGCGTCGGCGTACACCGCCTCGACCAGCGTCGGGTCGTGCAGCAGGCGCACCATGACGCGCCGGAGCGCCAAGTGGCTCATGTCGCGGCGTCGAGCAGTCGCGCCAGACGCGCGAACCCTGGCAGGCAGGCGGCGAGCGGGTTACGCTCGCACTCGAAGACGACGGCCTTCAAGTTGGGTGCGCGCGGGACGACGTGCTCCACGATGGTCCACGTGTCGGCCAGTACCTCGGGCGTGTGCGTGTCCTCGACCCACGCGAACGCGTCGTGCCGGCGCTCGGTGCCACCCGCCACGTGCAGCTCGACGACGCGCTCGAGCGGGAACGCCTCGAGGCTCGTCAGCGGCGCGAGGCCGCGCGTACGCTGGAACATGGCGAGATGCGCGCAATCGAGCACCAGCCCGGTGTCGGCGCGCTCCGCGACCCGGGCGAAGAAGTCGAGCAGGTGGAGGTCGCCCAGGTAGACCGCTCCGGGCGGATTTTCTGGTAGCACCTCGAAGCCGGTCTCCGTCCGCAGGCGTACGATGCCGTCGGCCATGGCGTCGGCGGCGTCGGCGGTCAGCACCGGCGGCAGCAGGAGCATGTGGCCGCGCTCGCGGCGGCCGAGGTGCCACATGCCGGCGTCGCCGCACAGCCACGCCGGACGGATGGTCGCGGCGATGGCGCGCACGTCGTCGAGCCACTCGGCGTCGAAGTCCTCGGGCTCGTCCAGGTTCACGTCCAGGTAGTGGTAGGTGGTGGGGAGCCCGCGCGCGACCCACCCCTCGGCGTGGCCGTCGAGCCCCTTCACGGTCTCGACGCCGATCTCGAGAAAGCCGGCGAACTGCGGATGCGCGTCGCGCAGGCCCAGCACGTCGAGCGCCCCGGGCACGTCGCCGGCGCCGTACTCGGTGGAGACGCCCAGGCCGAGTCGGGGGAGCCGCACGACCCGGTCGGAGAATCGCATGGCTCAGGTCCGCGGCAGCGGGACCCCGTAGAGGCGGCTCCAGTTGTCCCACAGCACCTTTGGCCGCGACGACTCGGCGAGCGGCAGCTTGCAGAACTCGCGCAGCGAGTGGGGGTACTTGGAGTCGGCGTGCGGGTAGTCGGTGGAGAACACCAGGTTGTCGTCGCCGAACCACTCGACGTACTGCTTGACCGGCTTCTCGTCCGCCTCGACCGCCAGGAAGCAGTTGCTGCGAAAGTACTCCGACGGCTTCTTCTTCAAGTCCGGTGCCTCGTAGCGGCCGACCCATTCGTAGTGCTCGTCCAGGCGGTGGAAGAGCCACGGCGCCCAGCCGCAGTTGCCCTCGAGCAGGCCGACGCGGAGCTTCGGGAAGCGCTCGAAGACGCCGCCCGAGGTCAGGCTGACGGCGACCATCATCATGGCGAGCGGCTGGTTGAAGGTGTGCCACATCATCAGCTTGTCGAACACCTCGAGCGAGAAGTCGGGCTTGAGATGGGTCTGGCCGCCGCCGTGGAAGGTGGCGGCGATGCCGAGACGCTCGCACTCGGCCCACAGCGGATCGTAGTAGGGGTCGTGCCATGGGCGGCGGTTCACGCATCCCGGGGCCAGGAAGATGGCCTTGAAGCCGAGCTGGGTGACGGTACGGCGGGTCTCGGCGACGGCGGACTGCACGTCGTGCGGTGCCACCATGGCGGCGCCCAGCAGGCGGTCCGGGTACTGCGTGCAGAAATCGTGCAGCCAGTCGTTGTAGGCGCGCGCGATGGCGGCGGCGAAGTCGGCTTCCAACCCGTCGATGCCCATCACCTGCGGCGAGTCGAGGCCGAGGACGAAGAGGCCGCGGCTGGGAAAGAGGACGGCGATGCGGATACCCTCGGCGTCCATGGCCTCGATCTGCGAGGTGGCGTCCCAGCCGCGCGCCTCGGCCCGCGCGTAGAGCTTGTCCTGATCCGTGCTCCACGGGCTGGCGCCGGGCTGCATGGGTCGCACGCGCCCGAGGCGCAGGAGGACGTGCGACTTGACCTTGACGCGCATGTCGCGCGGCAGCTCGGTCAGTCCCACCGGGGCGACGTGCCGGAAGGCCGGGTCGATGTAGCGCTGCCAGAGGTCGGGGGGCTCGAGGACGTGGAGGTCGCTGTCGGCGATCTGCAAGGGCATGTCCGGGGATTGCCACAGGAGCGCGGATCGTTACAACTGCCGACATGTTGACCGTCCGCCGCGCCGTCGAACGGGGGCATGCGCAACACGGCTGGCTCGAGAGCTGGCACACCTTCTCGTTCGCGGATTACCACGATCCGCGCTGGATGGGGTTTCGCCACCTGCGCGTCATCAACGAGGACTACATCCAGCCGGGCAGGGGATTCGGCACGCACGCGCACCAGGACATGGAGATCGTCACCTACGTGCTGGCCGGGACGCTCGAGCATCGCGACAGCATGGGCAACGGCTCACTGATCCGGCCGCACGAGGTGCAGCGCATGAGCGCCGGGACGGGGGTGACGCACAGCGAGTTCAACGCGTCGCCGAGCGAGCTGGTGCACCTGCTGCAGATCTGGATCCTGCCCGAGCAGCGGAGCCTGTCGCCGGGGTACGAGCAGCGGGCGTTTGCGCCAGCCGAGGCGCGCGGGCGGCTGCGCCCGATCGCGGCGCGCGATGGGGGCGGAGGTGCGGTCACGATCCACCAGGACGTGACGGTGTTGGTCGTGCTCCTCGACGGGGGAGAGCCCGTGGTCCACGCGCTGGCGTCCGGGCGGCACGCCTGGGTGCAGGTGGCGCGCGGCGAGGTGGTCGTCAACGGGGTTCGCTTGGCGACCGGAGACGGGGCGGCGATCAGTGACGAGGCGCGGGTCGACGTGGGGGCAGATGGTGCGGCGGAGGTGCTCCTCTTCGACCTGGCGTGAGGGGGACATCGGCCGGTCGACACGCGAAGGTCCCCTTGCCCGCCGACGGCCGGGTGTAGTAACCGCCGACCCCGACGCTACGATGGGAGTCGTCGGACAAGGCGGAAAGCATGCTGTCGGTGCCGGGGTGGTGATGTGCCTTGTCGCGAGCATCGCTGCGGCCACGCCCGAGGGCCCGCTGACGCTCGCGGACTGTCTGGCGTACGCCGAGGCGAACAACCTCGACCTCCGCATCGGACAGACGCAGCTCGCCATCAGTCGCGAGCGGGTGCGCGAAGCGGGCGCCCGCTACCTGCCGTCGCTTTCTCTCGACGGCTACTACATGCGCTACAACGCGAAGCCCACGCAGCCCGTGACCCTGTCGCCGGCACTCACGAAGGCGATCGAGAACATCGATCCCACCAATCCGGATCCCGGTTCGAACATCACGGTCGAGACCACGCCCCAGAATCCGAGCGACATGAAACTCGCCGTGAACCAGCCCATCTTCACCTCCGGCAAGCTCCACAACACGCTCCAGCTGCGGCGCGAGGAGCAGGGCGCCGCGGTCCTCCAGACGCGCCAGCTCCATGCCGAGGTGCAGCTCGCCGTGGAGCAGGCGTTCGACGAGCTGCTCCTGGCGGAGGAGGGGCTGGCGCTCAACCAGGAGGTCGCCGCGCTTACCGGCACCGTGCGGCGCGAGGCGGAGTCGCGCTTCGCCGCCCACGCGGCTTCGCGAATGGAGTTGCTCGAGGCGGAAAGCGTCCACACGCGCGCCCAGCTCCCCGTACTCCGCGCCCGACAGGACGTGGGCAGTCGTCGCGACGGCCTCGCCTATGCCATCGGCTGGCCGCCCGAGCAGCCACTCGCCATCTCCGGTACGCTCGCGTTCACGCCGGTGACCCTCGACGTGGCCGCCCTGGTGGCGCGGGCGCGCGCCAACCGGCCGGACGTGCAGTTGGCGGAGCAGCAGATCGTCGTGCGGGAGCGCGAGCTGCGTGCGGTTCTCCTGACCGGGGCGCCGTCGGTGTCGTTGGTCGGGGCCTACGAGTTCGTGCAGCGGGAGCGCAACGACTTGCCCCAGAACGTCCTGAGCGGCGGCGTGGCGCTCACCTGGCCGATCCTCGACGGCGGGACCATCCTGCCGCGCGTCCAGGCGGCACGGTTGGCGGTGCAGGAGGCGGCGCTGCGGCGGGATCGTGTCCGGCGTCAGGTCGACCTCGAGCTGCGCAAGGCGGCCGCGGCGGTCACGGTGGCGGGGGACGCCTGCCGGACGCAGCAGCGTGCGGTCGACACGGCGCGCGAGCGGGTGCGGGTCGTGGAGGCGGGCGTCCGCGTGGGAACGGCCGCGCCCGTGGACCTGGCACGCGCGCGCCTCGAGCTGCTGGACGCCCGTCTGGCGGAGGCGCAGCTCCGCTTCGACCACGCCATGGCGAAGGCGCGGCTCACCCACCTGGTCGGGGCGCCGCCAGGGGAACTGTGAACATGCGATCCAGGAGACGTGCGCTGATCGCGCTTGGGGTGCTGGGTGTGGGGGCCGCGGTCGTGTGGAGCGGGCGGAGCCGGTGGCTCGACGCCGGCGATCCGCCTGCCCCGGCGCCCCGCACTCCGGTGGACGCCGGGCAGGTGGCCGCGCTCGGGCGGTTGGAGCCCGGCGATGGCCTGCTGCGTCTGGCCGGCCCGTCGCGTCCGTCGCTGGTCCTGGCGCGTCTCCTGGTCCATGAGGGGGACAGCGTCGAGGCCGGGCAGGCGCTCGCCACCCTCGACACGTTGGAGGAGGACGAAGCCCGTGTGGCGCGGCTGACGGCCGAGCTCGCCAGTGCACGGGCCGAGCTGGCGCGGGCAGAGGGGCTGGTGCACGCGGGGTCGACGCCGCCTGCGCAGCGGGACAGTCTGCGCTACCGGGTTGAGGCTATCGCGGCGGATCTGGCCGGGGCACGTGCCATCCTCGCCAGCGCCACCGTGCGGGCGCCGGTGGCCGGGCGGGTCCTCACCGTGCATGCGCGCAGCGGCGAGCGCGTGGGGCCCGCGGGGATCCTCGACCTCGGCGAAACGGACCGCATGTACGCCGTCGCCGACGTGTACGAGACGGACGTGGGCGGCATCCGCATCGGACAGCGTGCCACGGTCCGTAGCCGGGCGTTCCCGGCCCCGTTGCACGGGACCGTCGAGCGGATCGGCCTCAAGGTGGGACGGCTTGCTCAGCTCGGGACCGACCCCGCCGCGGATGTGGACGCCCGGGTCGTCAAGGTGCGGGTGCGCCTCGACGAGGCACCGGCGGCGGCGCTCACCAACCAGCAGGTCGATGTGCTGATCGACGTGCGTGCCGGAACACCCGCGCCGGTTCGATGATCTCCGCCTCCCGCCTCGCGTGGCTCCAGCTCACGCGTGAGCCCCTCCGCCTGGTAGTCGCGCTGGCCGGCGTCGCGTTCGCCGTGATCCTCGTGTTCATGCAGCTCGGCTTCGAGGATGCGTTGTTCACGAGCGCCGTCACCGTGCACGGCGGTCTGCGCGGGGATGTATTCGTGGTGAACCCGCAGTCGCCATACATGGCCGCCATGAAAACGTTCTCGCGCCGCCGGCTCTACCAGGCCCTGGCCGACCCGGACGTGACCGAGGTCATCCCGGTGTACACGCGGCTGGCCCTCTGGAAGAACCCCTGGACCGGGAACAGTCGCGAGATCTTCGTGCTCGCCTTCGACCCGGACAGCGATGCGCTCACGATCCCCGCGGTCACGGCCCAACGCCAGCAGGTGCGCCTGGCTGATGGGGCGCTGTTCGATCGGATGTCCCGCCCCGAGTACGGGCCCGTCTCCGTCGAGCTCGGCGCCGACCGGCGGGTGCGGGCCGAGGTGCTCGGCCACGGGGTGACGGTGCAGGGGCTGTTCGATCTGGGCGTCTCGTTCGGCATCGATGGGACGCTCGTAGTCGGTGATGCCACGTTCTTTCGCCTGTTCCCGGGGTGGGACCCGGGCCTGCCCACCATCGGCCTGGTGGTCCTCCGGCCCGGAGCCGACCCGGAGGCGGTGCGGGACCGGTTGGCCGCCGCCTTGCCCGGGGACGTGTCGGTGCTCACCCGCGCCGGCTACGTGGCGCGCGAGAAGGCCTATTGGGCGACCAGCACGCCGATCGGCTACGCCTTCACGTTCGGCGTGATCATGGGGTGGTTCGTCGGGTCCATCATCGTCTACCAGATACTCTTCGCCGACGTGACCGCACACCTGGCCGGCTACGCCACGTTGAAGGCGATGGGCTACACCAACACCTATCTGTTCGGCGTCGTGCTCATGGAGGCGTTGCTGCTCGCCGTGCTCGGGTACCTCCCGGGCCTCGGTGTCTGCCTGCAGCTCTATCGGGTGACCGAGGCCGCCACCCGCCTGCCGATGGCGGTGTCGTGGGCGCGCGGCATCCAGGTGCTGCTGCTGACCACGCTAATGTGCGGCGTGTCGGGTACGATCGCGATGCGCAAGATCCGCACCGCCGATCCGGCGGAGATCTTCTGATGGACACGGCCCCGGTCGTGGTGGAGGGCGTCAGCCACTTCTTCGGCGACGGGGCGGGTCGGAAGCAGATCCTGTTCGACGTGTCCGCCACCGTGCGCGCCGGGGAGATCGTGATCGTGACCGGCCCCTCCGGGTCCGGCAAGACGACGTTCCTCACGCTGGTCGGGGGACTCCGCTCGGTGCAGGAGGGCAGCGTACGCGTCCTCGGCCACGAGCTCCGCGGCGCGGGCGAGGTCGAGCGCATCGCCGTGCGGAAGAAGATCGGCTACGTCTTCCAGGCGCACAATCTCCTGGACGCACTCACCGCCTCCCAGAACGTACAGATGGCGCTGCGGGGCGTGTCCGGTCTGACGCGCGTGGTGGCCGACGCCCGTGCGCTCGAGATGCTCGGTGCCGTCGGGCTGAGGGAACGGGCGCACGATTACCCGCATCAGCTCTCGGGTGGGCAGAAGCAGCGGGTGGCGATCGCCCGGGCGCTCGTGGTGCAGCCCCGGCTCATCCTCGCCGACGAGCCCACCGCCTCGCTCGACAAAAAGTCGGGGCGCGACGTGGTGGACATGTTGCACCGGCTCGCCAAACAGCAGGGGTGCGCCGTGATCCTGGTCACACACGACAACCGCATTCTCGACATCGCCGACCGGATCGTGCACCTCGAGGACGGGCGCATCAGTTCCTTCGCCGACGCCGTGGTGGCGAACACGCAGCAGTTGTTGACGACGCTGGCGCAGGAAAACCGGCGGGGGGTGCTGCTGGAGCGTGTCCGTGACCTGTCGGCACCGCAGTTCACTCGCCTGCTCGAGCAGGTCACGGGGGAGGTGCAGCGCCTGCGGGACGTGATCGACATGAGTAGCGACGAGGCCTTCGAAAGCATGCTCGAGCAGGTGTTCGAGGCCTTCACGCTCAAGGTGGGGCAGCTCCTCGGCGCCGAGCGGGCGACGCTGTTCCTGATCGATCGCGCGCGGGGCGAGCTGTGGTCGAAGGTCGCGCAGAGCGAGGGGGGGCGGGCGCTCGACATCCGGCTGCCGCTGGGTGAGGGCATCGCCGGCCACGTCGCGCGCACGGGCGAGACCGTCAACGTGGCGGACGCCTACGCCGATCCACGCTTCCAGCCGGACGTGGACCGGCGCACGGGCTATCGCACGCGCACGCTGCTCTGTGCGCCGATGGTCGACCGGGGCGGGACGCCGTTTGCCGTGACGCAGCTGCTCAACAAAACAGGGGGCGTATTCGGCCCCGACGACGAGGCGCGCTTCCGCGAGTTCGCAGCGGCGGTCGGCGTCATCGTCGAGACGTGGTGGCGCATGGCGCAACGCCCGCGGCTGACGGCGGGCGGGCGGGGATAGAGCACCCCGTCTGCTTCACGTCACGCCGCCAGCGGCAGCAGCGTGGGCTCGAGCGCCAGCGACACCACCTCGTCCACCGCCGTGACCGGGTGGAAGCGGAGCGCCGCACGCACATCGGCCGGCACCTCGTCCAGGTCGGGGAGGTTGCGCTCCGGCAGAATCACCTCGGTGAGTCCGGCGGCGTGCGCGGCCAGCACCTTCTGCTTGATGCCGCCGACGGGAAGGACGCGGCCCTGAAGTGTCACCTCGCCGGTCATGCCGAGCGTGGGGCGCACCTGCCGCCCGGTGAGCAGCGACACCAGGGCGGTCGTCATGGTGATACCGGCGCTCGGGCCGTCCTTGGGGATGGCTCCCGCGGGCACGTGCACGTGGAACTCGCGCTGGTCGAAGGCGGACGCCGGGATGCCGAGCGCGGCGGCGTGGCTGCGCACGTAGCTGAGTGCAATGCGCGCTGACTCCTTCATCACGTCGCCCAACTGGCCGGTGAGGAGGAGCCCCGGCGTGCCGGACATGACTGCCGCTTCGACGAACAGCACGTCGCCGCCCGTGCCGGTGACAGCCAGGCCGGTGGCGACCCCGGGGACGGCGGTGCGGGTGGCAGCCTCCTGGAAGAACTTCGGCCGCCCGAGCGCCTCGCGCACGACGGCATCGTCGACCGCGACCGGCGGCATCACCACCGCGACCGGCGGCGTCACCACCGCGACCGGCGGCATCACCGTGGCGGCGGCGATCTTCGTGGCCGTTTTGCGGAGCAGGGTGCCGAGCTCGCGCTCGAGCTGCCGCACACCGGCCTCGCGCGTGTAGTCGGTGACGATGGTGCGGAGCACCGTGTCGTCGACCGTCACCTCCTCCGGCCGGAGCCCGTTGCGCTCGACCTGGCGCGGCCAGAGGTAGCCGCGTGCGATCGCGACCTTCTCGGCGATGGTGTAGCCATCGAAGGGGATCACCTCCATGCGGTCGAGGAGCGGCCGCGGGATGGTGTCGGCGACGTTGGCGGTGGCCAGGAAAAGGACCTGCGAGAGGTCGAGCTCGACGTCCAGGTAGTGGTCGCGGAAGGAGTGGTTCTGGGCCGGGTCGAGCACCTCGAGGAGCGCGGACGACGGATCGCCGCGCCAGTCGGCGCCGACCTTGTCGACCTCGTCGAGCAGGATGACGGGGTTCATGGTGCCCGCGTCGCGCAGCGCGCGCACGAGACGGCCGGGCAGGGCGCCGATGTAGGTGCGGCGATGGCCGCGGATCTCGGCCTCGTCGCGGACGCCACCGAGCGACATGCGGATGAACTTGCGCCCCGTGGCGCGGGCGATGGACTCGCCGATGGAGGTCTTGCCCGTGCCGGGGGGGCCGATGAGGGTGAGGATGACTCCTGAGCGGCGGTCGTCGGGAACGCCGCGCTCGGCACGGAGCTTCCGCACCGCCAGATATTCTGTGATGCGCGCCTTCACGTCGTCGAGGCCGGCGTGATCTTCATCGAGCACTGCCCGGGCATGGGTGGGGTCCAGCCGTTCCTCGGAGCGGACCGCCCACGGAACGGCGAGGAGCCAGTCGAGGTAGGTGCGGATCATGGAGGCTTCGGGGCTGGTGTCGCCCATGCGCTCGAGGCGGCCGAGCTCGCGCTCGGCCTGGGTGCGGACGGGGTCGGGCATGCCGGCCGCCGCGATCTTCTCGCGGTACTCGCTGGTCACCGAGCCGCCATCCTCGCCCAGCTCCTTCTTGATCGACTCGAGCTGGCGACGCAGCACGAAGTCGCGCTGCTGCTTCTGCGCGTCCGACTCGACGTCCTCCTTCAGCTGCTTGCGGACCTGCAGCTCGGCCAGGCGCTCGCGCTGCAGGCGGAGCGCCAGCTCGAGACGCTCGGCCACATCGACCGTCTGCAGGAGCGCCACCTTCTGGGCGAAGGTGAGGTCGGGGGCGTAGCCCGAGGTGTCGGCGAGCGGGCCGGGCTCGGTGATGGTGCGCACGAAGGCGCGCACGCGCTCGTCGGCGTCGCGTAGCTCCAGGATCTCCTCGACCACGGCGCGGTATTCACGCTCGACGGCACGCGTGCGCTCCGGTGGGGGCGTTTCGTCCAGCCGCGGATCGACGTCGACCCACAGGGTGTCGTCGGGGCCGGGGCGGGCCGCGCCGGCGACGCCGCGATGCAGCCCGGTGAGGATGACCGCCGTCCCCCGGCCGGGCAGGTGGATGTGGTCCACGACCTGCGCGACCACGCCGACGGCCGCGTAGTCGGTGTCGTGTCGGGGCACGGCGAAGACCCGCCGGTCGTTCCCCACCGAGAGGGGCAGGGTGACCGTCATGCCGGGAAATACGACCGTGTCATCGAGCGGGACGAGGCGGAGATGCTCCATGCTGCGCTGGCAGGTAAGTCGCATGCGGTGATTGTCAACCGCCCGGTGCGCCTTGAGTCGGCTCCGTCGTGCGTGATACGGCGCACGCCCGGGGGGTCCACATGCTGATGCGCCGGGTCGGGACAGGGGTACTCGTTGGGCTGATCGCCGGGCTCGTAGCCTGCGGACCACAACGGCCGGCGGCGCCGGTGCCATCCCCGCTCCGGGTGGGCGTATTTCCCGAGGCGCCGCCCATGGCCTTCGGCGAGCAGGGCCGCCTCACGGGACTGTCGGTCGATCTCGCCGAGCAGCTCGGCGCGGCCTTGGGGAGACCGGCGCGCTTCGTCCAGCTCGAGTGGCGCGACCTCATCCCGGCGCTCGGCGACGGGCGCATCGACGTGATCGCGTCCGGGTTGACGATCACCCGGGCGCGCGAGCTCCAGGTGGCGTTCGCCGACCCGTATCTGAAGACCGGCCAAGCTGCCCTGCTGCGGCCCGGTGACGCCGCGCACTACGACACCCCGGCGGCCATCATGCGGATGACCGGCACCGTCGGCGTGATCGAGGGCACGACCGGCGAGGTGTTCGTGCGCGAGCGCTGCCCCGCCGTCTCCGTGGCGGTGTACCCCAACCTGCAGGACGCCGTCGACGAGCTGGGGCAGCGGCGGACGGATGTCGTGGTCGCCGGCGCGCACCTCCTGACGTGGTTCGCCGCCCGGAACGAAGGCCGCGTGGTGGGCATGTGGACCTACCTCACCACCGAGAATCTGGCCTGGGGCTTCCGGCCGCAGGACGAGGGGCTGCGCACGGCTGCCAACGCCGTGCTGGCGGGCTGGCAGCAGGACGGTACCCTCGACCGTATCGTCCAGCGCTGGCTGCCGGGGTGGCCGCGCCGCTAGGCGAACGTGCTCAGTCGCGGGCCTGGACGGCGAATATCTGGCCCCCGTGGCGGAGGTAGACGCTGTCCGGCTCGATCAGTTGCACGTCGAGGGTGCCTGCCGATTCGCCCTCGCGGAGCGTGACCGGCGCGCCGCCATCGATGGACAGCGTGACGGTCCGGTTCTGGGTCCGCGTCGCGTAGGCGATGGCACTGATGGAGATGCGCGGCTCGCCGGCCTGACGAGGGAGGCCGGCGGTGACGTCGTTGGCGCGGGGGCGCGGCCGTGCGGGCGTGCCGGCGGCGGGGGCGGGGGCCGGGACCGTCGGGGCGGCGACCTGAGCGCGGGGCGGGTCGGCGTCGAAGAGCTCGGCCGGCGGCGGCGGCGCGGGCGCTGCGGGGGGTAACGCGCTGGCCAGCGCTGCGGGTGGCGTTGCACTGGGCGCCGTCGGCGGGGTGATGCCGGTACGCAGGGCGAAGAAGAGCGCCGCCGCGATGGCGCCGAGTACGGCCACGGCAGCGAGCGTGATGGCGATCGCGCGCCCCGTCCGTGGACGATCGTCCCACTCGTCGGCCGCCTGTGCCTCGGGCGCGCGGCTGCCTTCGATCTCACGCAGGGCTTCCAGGATCGAGCTCATGATGTGCCTCCGGTCGGAGTGGCGAGTGTCGGGCGCGGATAGCCGCCGGCGGCGGCGTAGAGGACGATACGGGTGAGACGGCCGACGCGGCCGTCGACCAGCAGGCGTCGGGAGCGCTGGAAGTCGAGGACGGCGGAGGCGGTGGCGGGGTCGAACTGCCCGTTGGGCGCGCCCTGGTAGAGTCCGGTACGGGCGAGCAACGTCTGCAGCCGGGCCACGGACGTGCCGCGCCCTTCCTGTCCGAACGTCGGTCCGAGCCCTTCGAAATCGCGCCACAGTACGTGCGCCTGGCCGAACCAGTACTGATCGAGGAAGGTGGCGTCGACCGTGACCGGATCGCCGCCGATCGAGAGCGCGATCCGCCCGCCGTCGATGCCGCCGAGCGCGGCGTAGCGCAGCCCGCCGTCGTCCACGTGCAGCTCGAGCACGGCGGGCAGGTCGAGCAGGCGGAGCATGCTCAAGTTGCCGTTCAAGGGCAGATCGTCCATGCCCCGACGCCAGGCGATCCGGTCGAGGTCGGCCGGGAAGCGCGTCTCGTCGGCAGCCAGCGGACGTGTGCGCCACGCTGCGAGCACGGCCTCGACCGCGCTGCGCGCGCTCGCCTGCGGCTCGAGGGCGGCCAGCCGCCGCTCGACCTCCGCGGCGGGCATCGTGCTGGCGGCGGGCGCGATCGGGTCGGGCACGGTCGCCACCGTGGCCAGCGCCGGGGCCGGCGCCGCGGTGGACGTGGCGCTCTCCGTGGGGGCCGTGTCGTACGCCGGTACGGCGGCCACCGGTGATGCCGGAGCGGCCGCGCGTGTCGCCTTCGGCACCCGGAGATGTGCGAGGGTGTCTCGCCAGGTCGCGGGCAACCAGCCGAACTGCGGGACGCCGAGCGTGACCACGCCGATCGCGACTGCCGCGACCGCGGTCGCAGCGACGGCGAGGCGTCGCACCGGCGACGCGGTGCGCGGCAACGGGACGGCGCCGATCTCGCGGTAGGCGCGCACGATCGATCGCGTGGTCACACGGCGCCGGCGCACGACGAACGCCGCCAGCATGGCCCGGTGCGCGATCATGTTGATGAGCCGTGGCACGCCGCCGGAGAGCCGGTGCAGCAGGCGGAGTGCCGGGCCGGTGAAGATGCGCGGCGGCTTGCCCGCGCGCGCCACCGACAGCCGGTGGCGGATGTAGGCGACGGTCTCGTCGAAGGAGAGCGGGCCCATGTGCCAGCGGAGCGTGATGCGCTGGTTCAGCTGCGCCAGGTCGGGGTCGAGCAGCAGGTTGCGCAGCTGCGGCTGGCCGACCAGGATGACGCGCAGGAGCTTCTCGGTCGCCGTTTCCAGGTTGGAGAGGAGCCGCAGCTGCTCGAGCAGCTCGGCGGAGAAGGACTGCGCCTCGTCGATCACCACCACCGACAGGCCGCCCCGCTTGCGTTGCGCGAGCAGGTGGGCGTGCAGGGCGTCGACCAGCTCGCTCTGGCTGGCGCTCGCGGCCGGCAGGCCGAGCTCTTTGTTGACGCGCCGGAGCAGCTCGAGTGTCGAGACCGCCGGGTTGAAGAGGTAGGCGGTCGACACCTCCGGCCCGAGCTCGCCCAGGAAGGCCCGCAGGAGCGTCGTCTTGCCGGTGCCGATGTCGCCGGTGATGCACACGAAGCCGCTCGACTCGGTGAGCCCGAGACGCAGGTGCGCCAGGGCCTCGGCGTGCTTCGGCGACAAGAACAGGTAGCGCGGGTCCGGCGTCAACCGGAACGGCGCGTCGACGAGCCCGAAGAACCGCTCGTACATCTCTCCGCCTCCTCCACTCCTCCGCGACGGCCACGTCTAACAGATGAACTTATAGAGGAAAGGTGGTGCAGGTGCCAGCACCGGCGTAGAACCGGCGGCGTGCCGCTCCGGTCCGTCGCCGCGATGCTGCTCTCGCTCGGCGCGGCCATCCAGGCAGGTCGGGCCCTGGCGGGGATGCCGGCCCTGATCCTGGTCGCGGCGGCTGTCCCCGTCGCGGTCGTCCTCGGTCTGCTCGTCTTCGTCGACCGCGGCCGGCGGGGACCACTCCCGGTGCTGGCGGCGATCCTGCTCTGGGGCGCCGGCCTGGCCGCCCTCGGCTCGGCGGCGGCAAACGACAGTGCCGTGGCGTGGGTGCAGAGCGGGTGGGTGCAGGGCGCGTTCGGCGAAGCCCGTGCCCGGGGCGTGATCGGGGTGCTGGTCGGTCCGGTGATCGAGGAGCTCGTCAAGGCGGGCGTCCTGGTGCTGGTGGTCGGGGTGTGGCCGGCGCGCCTGCGGAACCCGAGCGATGGCGTCTTGTGCGGCGCCCTGGTCGGGATGGGGTTCGCGTTCATGGAGAACGTGCACTATCTGCTACTCGCCGGCCTCCAGGGCGGGCGCGCTGGAATCGCGCAGGGCGTGTACCTGCGCGGTGTCCTCGGGGGCGCCAATCACGCCGTATTCTGCGCGACCGTCGGCGCGGCGATCGGCGCGGTGCGGGGAGGGATGCGACGGTGGGTCGTGCTCGTTCCGGTCGCCGCTTTCGCGGCGGCGGTCGCGCAGCACGTGCTGTGGAACGGCATTGCGTCGGAGGTACTGACCGCTCTGCTCTGCAATGCGGAAGGTGCCGGCGGCCGCTGCCGTCCGGTGCCCGATCCCCGTGGGCTGCTCGTCACCGCACCACTCGTCGTGCTCGCGTGCGTCGGTCCGGGCCTCGTCGCCCTCACGCTCGTGGTCGCTCACGACCGCCGCCGGCGGCGCGCACGGGACCTCGCATCCGGCTGCGAGGCGCCGTCTCCGAGCCCCGTTGCGCGCTCCGGCGGATGGGCCGATGATGGCGGGGCAGCCCCACGATGAAGTCCTTCCAGATCCACACATGGGTCCTGGCTACGGCAGCCGTGGCCGGCGTCGCCGGCCTCCTGCTCAAGCTGACCGACTACGGCGGGGCGGGGGAGGCTGCGAAGCCGGCGGTCGATGCGGCGGCAGCACGTCCGGTGGCGTCCGGCGCGCGCGTGGCGGCGCCGGCGCACGACGGTGGTGGAGACGCTCACCCCGGGGTGCCGGCGCCTTCCGCGGACGCGACCGGCGCGCGCCACGACGAGGCGACGGCGTTCGCCCCCACGGTTGGCCGGTTCGATCCCGCGCCCGCGGCTGTCGTGCCGAGGCCGGTCGAGAAGCGTGCGGGCGGGGCGCAGCGCCACCCGTCGTCCCGCCGTCGTACCGCCAGGGCGACGGCGGCCGGCGTCGAGGTCGCGACGGCCGGCACGGCGGCGACGGATAGCCTGGGGGGAGCCCCGCGCGACGCGTCGCCCGCGGCCGGCGCGGTGGCCGCGCAGGCCCCCGATCCCGCGGCGAGCGCCGACGAGCCCGGGCAGCTGCCGCGCGACGCTGCCTACGTGAGCGGGGACACCGAGCTGTTCTCGACCGACACGCCCGTCGAGGTGCCGGACGTCGGCAAGATCGCCGGCCGGCGGGGCAGCATGTCGCTCTGGCTCCAGCCGCAGTGGGCGGAAGGCAACCATGACGACGCTGCCCTGGTGCAGCTGGGCGACAACCTCCAGCTGGTGAAGAACGTCAGCTTCCTCCGCTTCGAGCTGGCGGAGGACGCCGGCGCCGGCGGGGTGGGGTTCTCGATCGCCGACTGGAAGGCCGGGGAGTGGCATCAGGTGACCGCCACCTGGCATGGCAACGAGATGGCGCTGTACATCGACGGCCAGCTCGCCAGCACGACGACACGTCCCGTGCCGGTGGAGCTGCCGCCGGAGACCACGCTGCGCATCGGCTCGAACTTCCCCGCCAGCCGGCCGATCGCCCCGGCGGTGATCGGACGCGTCGACCTGCGGACGCGTCCGCTGGCGCCGGCGGAGATCGCGCGGGCGTACGATGCGGCGGTCGGGGCGCGGACGACGCGGCAGTAGCGCGTCGGTATCTATCTGCTCAGGGTGCGAGGACCCTCAGTCGCTTGAAATAGTCGCGGTAGTACCCACGATCGCGCGCCAGCAGATCAGGAAGTCGGGCAGCACCCGCGGCGACGCCCGCGAACCGATCCGTTCCGGAGCGCGCATCGCCGGGCAGCGGGCGACCTACGCCGGGGTGGCGGGCCTCCGCAGCTTCTTCGTCAGCGTCTCGAGCACGGCGGCTTCCTCACCCGATACTCCGCGGGCGAGACCGAGGAGTTTCGCGAGCCCGCCCGAGGCCTCGGCCACCCGATCGCAGGCCTCGAGCATCACCCCGATGCGTTCTCCGCGCTCCGCAGGTGCGAGGACCCCGAACCCAACGGTGAGAACCTCGAGGGCGACGTCGAAGAGGTCGTCCGCAGGCCGCTCCCGCAGCCACGCGAGGAGCTGGGCGTGCGGGGGCGTGCCGGCGACGATTCCACGGGAGGCCGCCCGCTCGAGAATGGCCTCCCGCTCGCGGTCCGACACCTCGCCGTCGGCCCAGGCCACCTGTACGAGGGGAGCCAGCAGGATCGCTCCGCCCGTTTCGCGCGTCAGGCCGAGACCGGCCACCCGCGCGAGCAGTGCCGGGTCGTCCACCTGGAGCTTCTCGGCCAGCGCCAGCGCCACCTCCTGGAGATGGGCGCGCTCCCGGATCTTCTCGATGAGCTTGGCGTCCCGCTTGTTGAAGTACTCGGCCTCGAAGCCCCGTTCCCGCTCTTTGAGAAGGTCTCTCATCGCTCGCTCCCTCAAAAAGGCCTACCACGATTCCCGACCGACATCGAGCCCGCCGTCGGTCGACCGGGCGTCGGAAGACGTGCAGCGCACCCTCGAGCGCAAAGGCATGAACTGGACACGAAGCCGTGGCCTGTGATCATTATTTCGAAATCGTAGCCGGGCGTCCGCGTCCGCGTACCACACCCTGCGGGCGGATGGCCCTGATCGCGCGGGCGCGCCGGCTTCGAGAGGCACTTCGACGACGCCCCCACGCCCGGGGACACCGTGTCGGGTCACGCCCCTCCTTCCGCTGCTTCCGTCTCGTCGCCGCGCGCGCGCGCCACGTCCCGCATCGACACGCCCGCGAGCGGGAGCGCGACCAGCCCCTGCGCTACCAGGGTCGTGAACTGGACGGCGTTCAGGACCAAGCCGTAGGCCAGTGCGGTGGCCGGCGGCACGCCGAACAGGCCGAGGGCCAGGACGCACGCGTACTGGTACGTGCCGATCATACCCGGGGCCTGGGGCAGGGCGGTGCCGAAGCCGATGAAGATGAACACCACCAGCGCGGCGTTGAAGGGCACGTCCAGGTGGAACGCGCGCGTCAGGATCCAGCTCGACAGGATGGGCAGGAACCAGAGCGCCACCGACACGGCGAGCACCGCGGCGGCGAGGCGGGCGTCGCCGAGGACGCGCATGCCGTCGACCAGAGCGCGCGCGACGGCGAGTACGCGGGCGCCGACGCGCGCCGGCAGGAGGCGCACCAGACCGCGTTCGACGACCCGCTCGCCGCGCCACCAGAGGAGCACCACCAGCCCGGCGAGGGCGACGAAGGCCCCGGCGGGAAAGAGGGCCCCGCGGCGCACCCACGGCGGCAGGCCGACGGTCGTGGTGAGGCCGAGCAGGATGTAGAAGACGATCACCGCCGAGTCCATCGTCTTCTCGACGATCAGGTTCCCGACCACGTTCGAGAACGTGATCACCGTGCGGCGTGACAGGAGCCACGGCCGCACCACCTCGCCCACGCGCACGGGGAGGACGTTGATCGCCATGTAGGCGACGCTCGCCACCACCCAGAGGAGCCCGAGCGACACGCGCGCGAGCGGGCGCAGCTCCAGCTGCCACCGCCAGGCGCGGAACACCTGCAGCAGCAGGCTTACGCCCACCGCCGGCACGAGCCAGCGCGCGTCGAGCTCGGCGAGCGCGCCGCGCAGCTCCTCCCAGGCGACGTTCCGGACGGCGAGGTAGAGGAAGAGGCCCGCGACGGCGAGGCTGAGCGCGAGCTTCCCGGCGGTGCGGGTCACGGGACCGGCCGTGTAGCATGGGCTGCCCGTCGCTGCACAGCGACCGTTGACTCGCCCTCCCGGGCTTGGGATGGGGAGCGGGCGCGATGTCATCTGTTGCCGGTGGGCTCACCCTCGAACGCGCGGCCGATGCCACGCTGGTCATCCGGCTGGCTGGCGCCTGGCGCCTGCGCGGCGGGTTGACGCCGGTGGACGCGGTCGCGCGCGCGCTCGCGACGCCTCCCGCGCCGCGCCGGGTGGCTTTCGACGCGCGCGCGCTCGGCGACTGGGACAGCGCGCTCCTCGCCTTCGTGAGCAGCGTGTCCGCGCTCTGCCGCGCGCGCGGGATCGCGGCCGACCGGCAGGGCCTGCCCGCGGGGTTGCAGCGTCTGCTGACCCTCGCCGAGGCCGTGCCCGAGAAGGAGGGCGCCCGCACCGAGACGCATTCGCCGGCGGCGCTCGCACGCGTCGGCGCGGCGACTTTCGCGGTGGGCACGTCGCTCACCGACCTGCTGACGTTCGTGGGCGAGGCGACGGTCGCGGTCGGCAAGCTCGTGCGCGGCCGTGCCCGCTTCCGCGTCTCCGATTTCATCCTCTTCGTGCAGCAGGCGGGGGCCGAGGCGCTGCCCATCGTCACGCTCATCAGCTTCCTCGTCGGCCTCATCCTGGGGTTCGTCGGCGCCGTGCAGCTGGAGCAGTTCGGCGCGTCGATCTACGTCGCCAACCTGGTCGGCATCGCCATGGTGCGCGAGATGGGGGCCATGATGACGGCGATCGTGATGGCGGGGCGCACCGGCGCCGCCTACGCCGCCCAGCTGGGCAGCATGCGGGTCAATCAGGAGATCGACGCGCTCACCACCATGGGCATCGCGCCGCTCGAGTTCCTGGTGCTGCCGCGCATGCTCGCGCTGTCCGTGATGATGCCGCTCCTCTGCCTGTATTCGGACGCGCTCGGCATCCTCGGTGGCGCCGCCATGGGGATCGGGCTCCTGCATCTCTCGCCGGTCACGTACTTCCACCAGACCGCCGATGCGATCGCGGTCAGTGATCTCGTCGGGGGGGTCTTCAAGGCGGCGGTGTACGGCGTGCTGATCGCGCTGGCGGGTTGTCTGCGCGGCATGCAGTCGGGGCGGAGCGCGTCGGCGGTGGGCGATGCCACCACGGCGGCGGTGGTGACCAGCATCGTGTGGATCATCGGCGCCTGCGGCATGTTCGCGGTGCTGTTCTACATCCTGGGCATCTGACGGGGAATCTGACGCCGGATGCCGGACGACACCCACATCACGGTCCGCGACCTCACCATGGCGTACGGCAGCTTCGTCCTCATGCGCGACCTGAGTTTCACGGTCCGGCGGGGCGACGTGTTCGTCATCATGGGCGGCAGCGGCTGCGGCAAGAGCACGCTGCTCTACCACCTGATCGGGTTGAAGGAGCCTGCGGCCGGCGAGATCCTGTACGGCACCCGCAGCTTCACCGCCGCCGGGCCCGACGAGCGCGCGCGGATGGTGCGGCGCTTCGGCGTGCTGTATCAGAGCGGGGCGTTGTGGAGCTCGATGACGCTGGGGGAGAACGTCGGGCTGCCGCTCGGGGAGTTCACCGATCTGTCGCCCGCGGACATCCGCGAGGTGGCGTCGCTCAAGCTCGCGCTGGTGGGGCTCAAGGGCTTCGAGGACTTCTACCCGGCGCAGATCAGCGGCGGCATGCAGAAGCGCGCCGCGCTGGCGCGGGCGATGGCGCTCGACCCGGAGATCCTCTTCTTCGATGAGCCGTCGGCTGGGCTCGACCCGATCAGCTCGCGCCTGCTGGACGACTTGATCCTGCAGCTGCGGGACAGCCTCGGCGCCACCATCGTGGTCGTGACCCACGAGCTGCCGAGCATCTTCACCATCGCCACCACCAGCATCTTCCTGGACGCAGCCAGCCGCACGATGATCGCGAGCGGCCCGCCGCGGGAGCTCCGCGACCGCTCGGATCAGCCGGCCGTGCGCCGCTTCCTCCGCCGCGGTGAGGACGGGACGGCCGGGGGGCGCGATGGGTAGGAAGGTCAGCCCGACGCTCATCGGCGCCTTCGTGGTGGGCGGCCTGGCGCTGGCCGTCGTGGGCGTGGCGGTGTTCGGCTCCGGGCGGCTCTTCCGCGACACGCAGGAGTTCGTGCTCTATTTCGACCGCTCGGTGAACGGCCTCCGGGTGGGGGCGCCGGTCAAGTTCAAGGGGGTCGAGGTCGGCGCCGTCGCCCGCATCGAGCTCAGCCTGAGCCACCGCCTGCGGCGGCCGGGCGAAGTGCATATCCCGGTCGTGATCGAGGTCGACGCCGAGCGGCTGACCGAACGCGGTGCGCGTGTGGAGCTGACACCCGCGTGGCTCGCGGGCGCGATTCAAGAGGGGCTCCGCGGCCAGCTCGCGACCGAGAGCTTCGTCACCGGCGTTCTCTACCTCGAGCTCGACTATCATCCTGGCAGCCCGGTCACCCTGGAGCAGGAACCCGAGGTGCACATTCCGGAAATCCCCACCCTGCCGACCGCGCTCGAGCAGGTGCAGACGAAGGCGTCCGAGATCATCGCCAAGCTGGGCCAGGTCGACTTCCAGCGTCTCGGGCAGTCGCTCACCGAGGCCGTCGACGGTGTGAACCAGCTGGTCAACTCCCCGGACGTGAAGAAGGCCGTCGCGGCGCTCGACGAAGCGGTGCAGAACCTCGAAGAGGGCGCCGCCGCCGTCCGCCTGCTCGCCACCGACGTGCGTGCCTCCGTCGGCCCACTCGGGAAGAGCCTGCAGGCGACCTCCGCCGAGGCGGAAGCGGCGCTGGCCGACGTGCGCTCGCTGGTCGAGCCGGGCGCGCCGCTGCGCTACCAGCTGAGCGACACCCTCACGCAGCTCGCCGAGGCGGCGCGTGCGTTGCGCGCCCTGGCCGAGACGCTCGAGCGCGACCCGAGCGCGATCGTGCGCGGCAAGCCCATTCCCCGGGACGACCCATGACCCGGCCCGCCGTTGGCCTCGTCACGTTGCTCGCCCTGGCCGGATGCTCGCCGCTCGCCCCGCGCCCGGACCGGACGCGCTACTACACGCTCGCGGCGGTCGCCGATGCGCCGGGGCCCGGTGTGCGGCACGACGTGGGGATGGTGGGCCTCGGCCCGGTCGAGCTCGCAGGCTACCTCGATCGGGCCGAGCTGGTCAGCCGCGTCGAGCCGAACCGGGTCGCGTACTCGCCGACGGCGCGCTGGGCCGCGCCGTTGCGCGCGCAGATCCCGGAGGTGCTGGCGCTGGACCTCGCGCGCCGCCTGGGGGCTGATCAGGTCCTGACGTTCCCGTGGGCGGCCGCGCCGGCGCCGCGGTATGTCGTCGACGTGGACATCCCGGTCTTCGAGCGGGCCCCGGACGGCACGGTCACGTTGGTGGCGACGTGGCAGCTCCGGGATCGGGTCGGTGGCGCGCGGCGTGACGGCAACGAGGTGGTCATCAACGAACGGGCCGCCGCGGCGACCGACGCCGCCGCGGTGGCCGCCATGAGCCGCGCGCTCGACGGCCTCGCGGCCCGCCTGGCCGCGGCGATCGGAGGGCAGCCATGAGAACCCGTTGGTTGGTGGTCGGTATGTTCCTTACCTGGGGATGCGAGGGCCGCATTCCGCTCCCCAGTCTGCCGCAGGTGGAGCAGGCCTCGGAGGTCGTGCAGGGCGGTCGGCTGCGGAGCTACCAGACGTGCACGCGCACCGGGGGGAGCGTGGCGACGTTGCTCGATTGCATGGCGGGCTTCGGCTACGAGTTTCTCGCCCGGGGCGAAGGCTATCCCGCGGCCGAGTGCTGGCAGCTCCGCGACGCCGGCGGGACGCAGCTCCCGCCGCCGCACTGCTTCCTGCGTGGACGATCCCCCGCACCGTCCCGGCCGGACGGGGCACGCTAGCCAGGGCGCCAGGGGCGGGACCTGCCGGTGTCGTGCCGTGTCGTGTGCGCCGAGCGCTGGCACCCGCAGCCGGTTTTCCCTATACGTGCGTTCTCTGCGGCTACGTGACGTCATGCCGCGCCGGCAGGGCACGGTGTTCCTGCTCGCGCTGGTCGCGCTCCTCGGCTGCCCGTGCGCCGGATGGGCGGCGAGTGCGACCGCGGATCCGTTCGCCGACGACGCCGATCTGCCGGCGCCGTTCCCGGACCCGTTCGAAGGCGTCAACCGGGCGACCTTCCGCCTCAACCTGAAGATCGACCGCTGGGTGTTCGATCCCGTCACCCGGACGTACGCGTTCCTCGTGCCGCGGGTGGGACGCCAGGCCGTGCGCCGCGTGCTGGCCAACCTGAACGCCCCGGTCGTGTTCGTGAACGACGTGCTGCAGATCGAGCCGGCCGATGCGGCCGTGACCGCGACGCGCTTCGTCGTCAACACCACGGTCGGTCTGCTCGGCATCTTCGACGTGGCGGCGCTCGGGGGATTGGGGGGGCACGCCTCGGACTTCGGGCAGACGCTCGCCCTGTGCGGTGTGCCGAGCGGCCCCTATGTGATCATCCCGGTCGCGGGCCCCACCACCGCGCGCGACGGCGTCGGCTATCTGGTCGATTTCGTCTTCCGTCCGTACGCGTACTTCCTGGGGCCGGGCGTGCTCCTGTTCGCGACGCCCATCTACGAAGGCAGCGCCGGCATCAGCGCGCGCGAGGAGCACGCCCAAGAGCTGCGCGTGCTCGAGTCGTCGGCGATGGACTACTACGCCGCCCTGCGTAGCGCGTACACCCAGGACCGCACCGCGCGCATCTGGGCCCGGCGGGAGGGGCGTGGGCCGCTGGCGCTCGCCAAGCGGGCGCTACGCGCCTTGGCGCCGGGTCCGTCCGGCAGCGAGGTCGCTGATCCGGGTCCGCATGGTGGCGACGAGCGCCTCGAATCCCTCTCGCTCCAGGACTGAGGCGTAGTCCGCGCGGCGGAGCGCCAGCTCGCTGACGGTGCCCTTCAGGTACACGTCGATGATCTTCCAGCCGCCGGCGGTGCGATGGAGGCGGTAGCTCATGGCGACGGGCTCGCCCTGCGGGTCGACGATGCGCGTGCGCACGATGGTGGTGTCGTTGGCGCCGGGGTCCTCGCCGAGCAGCTCGATGGTCTGCCCGCCGTCGTGATCGAAGTTGGCCGCGTAGTTGGCGACGCTGAACTCGCGCGACAGCTCGATCCAGAGTCCCCGGTCCGCCTCGGGAAGCGTCTTCCAGCCCTGGCCGAGTGACTTCTCGGCCATGAAGGCCACGTCGTACGCCGCGGCTACCACCGGCGCGAGGCGCTTGGCACGCCCGTCGTAGCCGAGCGTGTCGGCGTCGCGGAGGACACCCACCAGCGTGTCGTTCAGGCGCTTGACCACGTCGGTCGGTCCGCTATCGGCAGCGCGCGCCGCGGACGCAAGCGCGAGGACCGCCCCCACCACTGCCCTCATCATCTCGTCCCAGGGTAGCATTGACGGGCAAAGCGCTCCAGGTGTGCGCGAGTGGACCGCCCCGACCTTGCGTCCCGACATAGCTAGCTAGGCGTGCCCACCTGGGCGGCAACGGTTCGGCGGACGGGACCTCGTGCGGCCCCCGGGGACCCTAGTGCTAGGCGGGTACTGCAAGGTAGTGCGCTCATAGGCATGAGCAGTTGCCGGACATCCTGCGCGAGGCAGTCGCATCGAGACGCTCCGCGGTTGTGATCGATTTCGAGACGACGGAGCGAGCTCGGACCAGGTTCCACGCGAACAATGTGAATGCGACCATGCCACGCTTCGACGAGCTCCACTCGACCCGGTCCCGTCGGCAGGTGGCGAAGCGAACATCCCGAAAGTCCCGGCAGCGTTCCGTACAGAACCGCTCCGCTGCGTGCCAGCACGACGTCGATCCGGAGGTCCTGGTCATCCTCGTCCTTGCTGGCCTCGGGACGTGATCGCAGGACGAGGACGGAGACGTCGCCAATGCGCCCCAGGATGCCCCGCACGACATTCATGAGATCCCGTTTCGTCAGGTCGTAGAGGTCCCCCGTCCGCGATGCAGCCGCTGGATGCCTGCTCGATTGATTGACGCCGGTCGTTGAAGCAGGCTACGGAGCGACTCATCTGGAAGTGCCTCGCGGGACGCCGTGTCCGCGAACCATCAACCTGCTGCCGGGGAGGAACGACGATGCGCCGACTGTTGACGATGGCCCTATTGCTGGCACCGATCTCCGCAAGCGCCGAGTACCTGGACGTGATCCAGGGCAAGCTGAAGGAGAAGTGTACCCTGGAGACATACGTCGCCATCAAGAACGACTTCAACGAGCAGTGGGGGAAGAGCCACGGCTACCAGGCGGAGATCGCCTCCGCGGTGCAGAGCAACGATCTCGCCACGACCCACTGGCTTGGCCACACCGCCAGCGCGGAGGCGTTCGGCCGGGCGTGGGACACCTGGCGCACCGAGCTGTCCAACTCGAAGTCCGTGGCCTCCAAGCTGAACGAGCGCTTCGAGAAGTGCGTGGACAATACGGCCCGGCGCGGATACGACCTGCTGTGAACGGCTCGCGCAGCAGGCTCGTCGCCAGCATCACGCACGGGTGCCTAGCGCGACAGTTGCTCGAGGCTTGCGCGCGCCGCGGCCGTTCCGGAGAACCACTCCGGTCCGCGTCGGGCAGTCTGCTGATCCATCCGGTGCGCATATCGTCCGCGCGCTGCCGCCCGGGCACGTGATGGACCTGGTCGACGAGCGGGAGGGCGAGCTCGGTGGACCGCCCCTCGACGGGCCGCGACCACCGATGCAGAGGAGGCCACGATGACCCGCCCCACGCGTGCCGCCACGTTCGCCGTTGCCGTTCTCGTCGCGACGACCGCCTGGGCCCAGGTCCCGGTGCCCATCCTTCCGCCCGGCGATCCCGGCATGCCGCCGCCGTTCCCGTACCTGGAGGACGAGCCCGGTATGGGTGTGAGCCTCCTCCTGCACGGGGCGGGGCTGAGCGACGAGCAGCGTCACAAGGTCCACCGCATCCTGGCCGACCATCGTGCGCGGCTGCGTTCGGCGAAAGCGCGGGTGCGTGCCGCCCAGGACGCGCTCGCGGATCGTATGACGGCGGCGGGATCGGTAACGTCGCAGGATCTGGGGCCGGAGATCGAGCGCCTGACGAAGGCCCATCACGAGCAGATCGACGAGATCGTGGCGACGGCGCTCGCCGTTCGCGGGGTCCTGAGCGCCGAGCAGCTCAGCCGGGCGGCCAAGTGGAAGGATCGCTTCCGCACCGTGCGCGACCAGTGGCAGGACCTGGTCGACGACGACGACGCGCCTGCGCGGCGCCCCTGAGCCGGTGGTCTAGCCGTGTGACCGTGAGCACCTCGGTCACCCGGAACCAGCGCAAGTTGTGCAGTGTCTTGGCAGCCTTCGCGATCGCGTTGTTGACTGCGTCCTCGACGCTCTTGCTCGAGGAGCCCGTGAGTTCCAGCGACTTGTAGACATGCTCGGTCATCCCGACCTCCTTGGGGATACATCGCCCCCTATGGAAGGGGGAGCAAGCCCCCCCCGCGCTCCGACGCCTCGTCGCGGAGCAGGGCGGTGCGTGGACACTTCGCGCGCCGATCTCTATACTCCGCCCGCCCGGAGCTCCGACGTGCGCGTACCTGCCCGCTTCACCGTCAAGTGTCTGCAGCTGGTGCTGGCGAACGTCGCCATCTTCTTCGCCTACCGGCTCTTGTTCCTCGCCACCTTCGCCGAACGGGCGGCGTGGGAGGGCACCCTCGCCGTCTTCCTGCGCGGCTTCCGGCTCGACGCCGCACTGCTCGGCACCGAGCTCCTCGTGCTGGCCGTCTTGTCGCTCGCCACCCGCCATCTCCGCCTCCGTCTCGTGCTCGGCGGGTTGTGGGCGTTCACGGGCCTCAACCTGCTCGGGGCGGTGGCCAACCTGCTCTTCTTTCACGAGCGCAACCAGCACCTGTGGGAGAACCTGCTCGCCAACGCGAGCCAGCCGCGCGAGGTCTGGGTGGCGGTGCAGCCCTTCTTCCATCTCTATCCGCTGGTGCCGTTCGCCACTCTGCTCACGCTGGCGGCGGGTACGGCGCTCGCCTGGCGCTCCGGCCGCGCGCTGGCCGGCCAGCGGCTCGACCTGTGGCGCAATGCGCGTGCCCGGGCGACCGTGGTGCCGGTGGTGCTGCTGCTCGTTGCCGTCAACCTGGAGCCGATCGCCGACCAGAAGGAGCGCTGGATCGGCCATTTCCGCATCGGCCCGACGGCCAGCAAGCACTACATGCAGTTCGACGACTACGTGCTGAACCAGGCGGTCGTGAATCCGCTGTTCGATCTCCTGTCGAACCTCCCCGGCGCCCTGGGGGGTGGCCGGCACCGCTATCGCCTCGACGGCGTGCAGGCGCTGCGCGAGACCGAGACGCTCCTCGGGCTCGCCCCGGGCGACCGCCGCTACCCGCTGCTCCGCCGGGTACAGGGCGCGGGCGGCCTCGGCATCCGGAACGTGATCCTGCTCCAGATCGAAGGCCTCGGCACCAACGTGCTCGAGCGCCAGACGAAGGACGGGTTCCTCACGCCGTACCTCCGCGAGCTGGCCGGGCAGGGGCTCTACTTCCCGAACGTCTACCAGAGCTTCTGCGCCACCGATGGCTCCACCTTCGCGATCGCCACCAGCCTGCACCGCACCTACGCCGTGAGCGAGGGCGTGTCGCGTTTCTTCCCGCACGAGGTGAACGGGCACTACGGCACGCTCTCGAACGTGCTCGGGACGAGCGCCTACCGGCACTACTTCCTGGCCGGGTTCCGGCAGCGGATCGCGGATTTCCTGAGCTTCATGGGCAATCAGCGCTACGAGGCCCTGGGGTTCGAGCAGTTCGCGGCGCGTCTTGGCGATCGCGCCGCGCAGGAGTCGAACACCCTCGGCATCTTCGACGGCCCGCTGCTGCAGGAGTCGGCCGACATCCTGGTGGGGGCGCGCGGGCCCTTCACGGCCCACATCGTCACCTCCACCAGCCACTCGCCGTGGCAGGTACCGGCCGGCCTGGCGTCCCCCTTCACGGGCGCGCCGCGCGCCTTCCGCTACACCGACGACAGCATCCGGAGCTTCATGGAGCGGATGCGGCGCGAGCTGCCCGACTTCGATCGCACGCTGTTCGTCCTCGTCGGCGACCACACCAGCATCACGTTCAGCGACAGCTTCGTGGAACGCATCCGCGTGCCGCTGATCCTCTACGGCACCCCCATCGTCCAGCACCGGGACCGCTGGACGGACCGCCAGGGCGTCCGGGCGAGCCACGTCGACATCCTGCCGACCATCCTCACCCTGCTCGACGGCGAGCACCCCTACAGCGGCATGGGAACCAGTCTGCTCGGGCCGCAGACGGGGCAGGCGGGCGTCATCAGCAGCAACTACAACACCAGCCTCTACCTGGACGACAGCTTCGCGCTGCGCTACGCCCCGCGCAGCGGAGCGATCGACGTGATGACGTTCGCGGACGGCGAGCTGATCGCGCGCGACGTGTCGGCGGCGCACCCCGACGTGGCCCGCCGCCTGAAGACCGAGTATCTGGCGCTGTTCGAGACCGCCGACCGCCTGACGCGCGAGAAGCGCGTCTTCCCGCTCGATTCGACGCCCGGCCGCGACGTGGTGGCGGTGCGCTGAGCGGCTCGCTGCTGGCGACTCTCAACGCTGGCGGCTGCGCGTGAGATTGTCGGCCAGCACGCTGGTGCAGTCGGCCACGCCGACCCCGCCGTCGGGAAGCAGCCCGTCGCGCGTCTTGAGCGCCCCCAGGGCGTCCTCGATCGCGCTCTGCGCGGCGAACAGGCACGGGGTGCTGTAGATCACCAGCGACACGCCGAGGCCGGCGAGCTGCTTGAGGGCGCACGGCGGCGACTTGCCGCCCGCGATCTGGTTGAAGGCGATCGGCTTCGGGATGCGCCGGTGCATCTCGGCCAGCAGGTCGAGGTCGCTGAGGCCGTCGACCAGCACCGCGTCGGCGCCCGCCTCCGCGAAGGCCTCGACCCGGCGCACGACCTCGCGCGGGTCGGAGGCGTCGGTGCGCGCGATCACCACCAGCTCGCGACGCGTGTCCAGCACCTTGCGGAGCTTGGCGACGTACTCGTCCAGCTCCATGATCTGCTTGCCGGCGAAGTGCCCGCACTGGCGCGGGCGTTTCTGGTCCTCGAGCACGACCCCGGAAGCGCCCACGCCTTCGAGCAGCGAGACCACATGGCAGGCGATCTCCGGGTCGCAGTAGCCGTCGTCGATGTCCACCAGGATGTGATGGTCCGGCAGCACGGTCCGCACCCGCTGCACGAAGGCGACGATGTCCGGCCAGGCGATGAAGCCGATGTCGGGCAGCCCGTAGTGGCTGGCGGCCATGCCGAACCCGCTGATGAACAGCGCGTCGAAATGCCGGGCGGCGAGCGACGCGGAGAACACGTCGTAGACGCCGATGAAGGGCAGGATGCGCCCGCGGACGATGGCGTTGCGCAACCGAAGACCGTGCGATGTGCTCATGTGGCTCCCAGCAGCGACAAGAAGAACCGGGTCCGCTGCGCGAACGACGCGTGTGCTCCTGCGTTCCAGATATGGATGATCCCGAAAAAGGTCCAGACGGTCGCGATCCGCGCCACCCGCGCGACGCCGCCCCGCGCCGCCGGTGTCCGGCCCCGCCGTCGCTGCTCGCGCAGCATCGACACCGCGAGGCCGGCGGTGAGCAGCAGGCAGTAGAACACGCGCGAGTGGAGTGCGCCCCACGCGTACCAGACGTCGCCCTGCAGGACGAGCCGGTCCTGCTGCAGCGCATGGTAGTACATGTTGCCGGCGAACGCGGCCGCGAAGGTGGCGGCGACGATGCGCAGGCGGGGCCATGCCCGCAGGTGGCGGACGAAGGTCGGGAAGAAGAAGAAGTCCACCAGCAGCTCCTTGAAGTAGTAGTAGTACCGGTTCCAGAACTCGACCACCGACTCGGCCAGCAGCGGCTTGTAGGTGTTGCGGAAGACGTTGAAGCCGCACAGGCGGAGCACGCCGACGATCACGTGACCCCGGGCGGCGTGCTGCAGCACCTCGCGGAAGAGCTCGAGGTACAGGCTGGCCCAGGCGGTGAGGAGCGGGACCGAGACGTTGTGCGCCAGCAGCCGGTCGAGCGACGGCACGGACAGGCTGTAGCCGCCGAGCATGCGGGTGACGGGGCTGTCGGGATCGCCGTAGACGGCGCCCGCCATCACCTGCTGCACCCCGCGCCAGGCGAGCGCCAGGACGAGGAGCTTCACACCCGCGAGCTGGGAGCGGGCCAGGGCCTCGGCCGACTGCGCTTCGTGGCGGACGAGGTGGTCGTAGCCCTTGCCGACCGGCGTGTCGGTGCCGCCGTAGACCGGAGAAAGGTAGAAGAGGTGGTCGGCGAAGCGCGTGCCCGCCGCCCGCCCGCGCTGCCCGGTCTTGAGCAGGTATCCGCAGCGCCAGAGGAAGAAGGGCAGCAGCGCCCCGACGGCGAGCACGGTCGACGCCCACACGCTCCCGTCCCGCGGCGTCCGCCACACGACGGCGAACGCGCCCCAGAAGAGCACGTGCAGGGCCACCTGCGGGCGAGCGCGGACGACGGCGGGCAGATCGGTGAAGCGGGTAGCGGTGCGGTAACAGCCGTAGAGCAGGGCGAGCAGGATGGCCCCCGCGACCGGCGCCACCAGCCAGACGGACGCGCCGGCGGCGGCGCCGCGCGCCGGGCGCAGCACCTTGGAGACATCCGCCGCCAGGGCGCCCACTGCGGCCAGCGACAAGAGCCCCCGCCGCCAGGCCGGCGTCACGCGCGCGGCCAGCGCGGCCGGGCGCGATTGCCACCACGTCACGACTGCGGTGTGCTCGTGCAGCCCGGAGACGAGGCGCACCGCGCGGCGGACGTTCACGGGCAGCTCATTGGCCGTTGGGGGCTTCGCGCTCGATCAGGTCGAGAATGCTGCCCATCGACCGCAGCTCCTCGGGTTCGATCCCCCGCGTCGTGAAGTCGATGCCGTAGGTGTCTTCGAGATAGACGACGATCTGCAGGAGGGAGAGGGAATCGATCAGGCCGGACGCGACCAGGCCCTCGCCGTCCTCGAGGCCGGCGAGCGCGCGATCGGGCCGCTGGATCGTGGTCAGGAAGCGGAGGATGTCGTGCCGGCGTTGCTGCCGGGCACCGTTGGTCATGATGGCCTCAGGAGAATCTGCCGGAGGTCGAGTGGCGCGACGGCGGCGCAGGCCTCTTTCACGGCGTCGCGGTTCACCTTGCCGCGCGAGGTGCGCGGGATGGCGTCGAGCACGTACCAGCGCACCGGCATCTTGTGCTCGGCCAGATGGCGCTTCATCCACTCGTGCAGCCCCCGGACGGTGGCGTCCTGGCGATCGGCCAGCACCACCGCCACGCCGACGTTCTGGCCGTAGACGGGGTCGTCGAGTCCGAAGGTGCACACGTCGGTGGCGTGCTCGAAGCGCTCCACCACCGCGTCCACGTCGGCGGGGTAGATCTTGAGCCCGCCCTTGTTGATCTCGTCGCGCTCGCGACCGCGCAGGTAGAGCCAGCCGCGTTCGTCGAGGACGCCGATGTCGCCGGTCATGAACCACCCGTCGGCCACCACCTGCGCGGTGAGGTCGTCGCGCTGGAAATAGCCCTTCATGAGGGCCGGCGTCTGCAGCCACACGTAGCCGGTTTCCCCGGGCCCGCAGTCCCCACCCGTATCGGCAGGGGCTGCCGGATCGGCGGTGCGCAGGATGCGGATGACGGCGCCCCAGGGCTCGCCGATGAGGCCGTCCTCGGCCGCGATAGCGCCGGCGGGTGTGCCGGCCACCCAGCTGCCGGTCTCGGTGATGCCGTAGGCGTTGCGCACGTCGGACGTGCCCGCCCAGCGGCGGATGTCCTCCCACACCGAGGCCGAGAGCGGCGCGGACCCGCAGTGGACGCGCCGGAGCGCGCCGTCCCGCGGCGGCTTGGACGTGCGCAGCGCCAGGCGCCAGAGCGACGGCACCGAGGACATGAAGGTGATGCGATGCTCGTCCAGGACGGCGCCGAGCCGCATGATCAGCTCGGACTGGAACGGCGGCGTCACGAACAGGTCCTGGCCGGCCAGCCACGGAAAGAGACAGTTGCAGATGAGGCCGTGCCCGAAGTGCGTCGGCAGGAGGCAGAGGGTGCGGCGGAACACCTCGAGCCCGAGCTGCTGGCGGAGCGAAATCCAGCGCGCCAGGAGCGAGCGATGGGTGTGGACGACGCCCTTGGGGTTGCCCGTCGACCCCGACGTGAACAGGATGAGGGCGTCGTCGTCGAGACGGCTGGATCCTGCCGGCAGGGGGCCGTCGTCGCGCGCGGTGTCGGCGGTGTCGACGACCGCGACCCCCGCTCCGGTGAGCGCCCGCGACACCTCCGGTGCCGTGTGGTCGTCGACCAGCGAGAAGCGCGGCGACGCGGCCCGGGCGAGGGTCTCGATCTCGAAGGGCGTGAGCCGCGAATCGACCGGCACGGCGCAGCCGCCGAGCCGCCAGACCGCCAGCAGCTCGGCGAAGAACTCAAGCCGGTTGCCGAAGTGGATGAACACGCGCTCGCCGGGGGCGAGTCCGCGCTGTGCGAAGCGGCGCACGCGCCGGGCGACCTCGTGTGTGACTTCCGGCGGAGCCCACCGGCGCCCGGTCATCGCCTCCGTGAGCGTGCCGACGTTCGGCTCGATCGACATGCTGCCCGCCACCCCTGCCCGAAACCCGGCGCTTATACTGTGCGGGTAGGGGGCGAGCAAGGCCGCGACACGCGCGCGGCGGCGTTCCGGCCGGCGGTCACGGCTCGCCGGCCGCGTGCAGCAGGAGGATGCGCCGCACCTCCTCGATGGTGTGCGGATTGTCTTGACAGGAGTGGCCCGAGCGGACGACGAGCTCGGACTCGACGTCGGGGAGATGCGCGCTGCTATACGCGACGACGCCGTCGGTGCCCTGCTCGACCGGGCCGTCGCCGGTGACGGCGATGATCGAATGGGTATGCACCCCCGGGACCACCGGGATGGAGGCCAGCGCCTTGATGAACGGGTGCCCAGGCGTCATGTTGTCGACCGCCGTCGGCAGTCGCTGGCCCATGGCGCCGGACACGACCGCCTGCTGGTTGCGGAGGAAGAGGCCGGTGCCGAGGCGTGCGACGTCCACCGGCAGGGTGATGAAGCGTGCCACCCAGTGCGACAGCCAGTTGCCGGCGAAGTAACTCCCGCGCTGCGGGGTGGCGATGAAGATCGTCCGGCGGACGAAGGGCAGGGGGTGGACGAACATACTCCGACGAAGCAGGTCGCGCTCCTCGTCGCTCAGGAGAAGCTCCGTGAGCGGCGTCCGGCTGAGGTTGTCCCAGAAGCGGGTGCCGCTCTCGATGGCAGTCATCTTGGTGAGCAGCCCGCCCTGACTGTGCCCGATCACCACCATCCCTCGGAGCACCGGGTCCTTTCCGTCCGGATCGAGCCGTGCCACTGCGGCGGTGAGCGCCTCCCGCAGCAGCATCGCCGAGTACACGATCGGGTTGCCGGTGTTGTAGCTGAACAGCCAGAACTGGTAGCGTTGGCGGATGCGGGCGTCGTTCACCAGCTCGTTGATCATCTGCGCCCAGCGTCCCCCGCTCGAGGCCGTGCCGTGCACCAGGATGACCGGTGTCCGACCGGGGCGGGGTATCTGGAGGGAGGCGAGCCTGCCCTTCTCGTCGATGACGCCCATGCCGCTCAGGAAGCCCCGCAGCTCCTGCTGCCACACCGGGGACTCGGCGAGCATCTCGGCCAGGGCCGCCGTCGATTCGACCTCGAGCGGGACCTTCTTCGTCCCGACGGTCACGGCTTCGCGCCCGCCCGGGTGCTCGAGCGTGAGCGTGGCCTGCAGGCGGCCATCGGCCAGTTGCCGCCGCGGGTCGTCGATGCGCAGCAGCGCGGTGACGACCACGCGGGCCCAGGGCAACATGAAGTCGTCGAAGCCCTTGTCGGGATCGACCGGGGTCGTACCCGCGGTGAGCGGGGCGCCGATGCCGGCCCAGCGGTAGCGGGTCGCGAGCCCCCGCACCTCGAGCTCGGCCACCGGCGTGAAGCGCACGAGCCGGCGGTCTCCCCACGTGAGGTTGGCCGGATCGAAGTCGACGTAGAGCCAGCCGAAGGGCAGCTCGAAGGTTCCGGCACGCGGCTCGACTTCGCCACGTTCCGTGCGTTTGAAGCCCTCGGTCAGGCCGCGGTTGTAGAGATCGGCGGCCAGGCGTGCCCGCGGGTCGAGCGCATCCGGTGGGCGATCGGCGGTGCCCGGGAAGAGGAACCCCCACGCGTACACCGCCGCCGCCAGGTAATAGGACCGTTTGTCCGTCTCCTCGGCGTGGAGGAAGGACAGCTCCGCGAGCGCCAGGAAGTCGCTGCGCCGGCCCTGATCGGTGATCGCGGTCGCGTGCAGCTCGGCGAGCGCCGCCTCGGGCTGATCGGCGAAGCGCTCGATCAGGTCGCGACGGAAGAGCACGTTGACCGTCGAGCGGGACAGGTCGCCGGAGGACAGGACACTGCGCGTGAGCTCGCGATGCACGCTCCGGGGATTCGCCCGCGTGACGCCGACCGGCGTGCCACAGGCGGGCAGGAGCAGGAGGGCGGCAAGCAGCGTCGCACGTGAGACGGTCGTCGATCGCACGGTCAGGGCGTTGGTGTATGTAATCCGCCCGCGACGATCAACGCGCGCGACTTCCATCGAACCGCGTGCTCGCCCTGGCCACGACCCCTGCAATCATCGGGCGAGTTGCCCGGGCGCTGACGGGGAACGGGGCCTACAGAAAAGTGCCGGTGGGGCGGGCAGATCGCCCGCGCAGCCGGGCGACGACGGCGATTCCCAGCAGAACGAGCGCGCCCGCCACGAACAGCAGCCAGAGATACTGCACCGCCTTCACCGCCGCGACGAGGGTGAGCAGCAGCAAGGCGCCCACGAGCATGAACAGCCCCTCGAGATGGACGCCGGCGAGGAAACAGCCGACCGCCAGCAGGAGCAGCGCATTGAAGCCCGCACTCGCTCCCGCCTCTTCGCCCGTGCCGCTCATCCAGAAATCGAACGCCACCGCGCCCCCGATCACCAGCCAGTGCAGGACCTGGCGAAAGATCGGGGCGAGTCCGAGGCGCGTGTCCTGCCGTGACCGGGCCCAGGCCGTTCCCACGCACAGGATGCCGTACACCGGGACGAGCCAGCTCCAGTACCGCTGCGCCAGCGGCCGATCGGCGGTGGTCAGCCCCACCCCGAGCAGCGCCAGCGCCACCATGATCATCGCCACGACGGCGCCGACCTTCCAGTAACGGCCCATCCCTGCTGCTCTCCTCACGCCCGAAGCCGGTCGCGGCTGGCGGGTTGCGTCCGTCGTAGACCGCCCCCTTCCCGGGATGCAAGCGGCCCCGGTCCTCTTGTCAGAGGACCGGACTTTGATATGGGTGCCTGATGAGAGCATCCTTGCGGAGCGCGCTTGCCGTGCTGCTCCTGGCGACCAGCGCGCTGGCGGGACCGCCGGACGGCGCGACCATCATGCGTGAGATGAAGGTGGCACTCGAGCCCCCCCAGTCGAGCCTGCGCAAGCTGAAGCTGGTGGTGACGGCACCCGGCATCCCCGGACCGCAGCCGGCGACCAGCACCGTCGTGCTCGGACAGGCGCGCGGCACGCTGGCGGACGCGGATCGGGTGCTCACCGTCGTGCTGGCCCCGCCCGACCTGCGGGGGATGGCCTACCTGGTCCAGCAGCAGGCGGCGTCCGGTGTCGACGTGCAGTGGGCCTACATCCCCGCCATCGGCCGGGTGCGAACACTGATGTCGCCGGAGGCGTTCTCGGCCTTCCTCAATTCCGACTTCACCTACTCGGACCTGGGGTTCATCAGCCTGCGCCCGACGTACACCGTGAAGGGCGAGGACACGGCGGCCGGAACCAAGGTCTACCGCGTCGACGCCGTCCCGAAGGAGCACTGGTACTACTCGCACATCGAGACGCTGGTGACCGCCAGCTCGTCCATGCCGGTGGCGCAGAAGTTCTTCGATCCCGCCGGTGCCCTGTGGAAGGTCGCCCGCTACCAGGGGGCGGTGACGGTCGACGGCGTGCCCACCGTGGTCGAGATCGCGATGGACGACGTGCAGGCCAAGAGCACGTCGGTGCTCACGGTCACCGACCTCGATTACGGCGCCAAGGTCCCCGACGGGTTGCTCACGCCCGACGGGCTGGTCACTGCGGCGTCGTCGCCGGTCTGGAACGCGCTCGCCGCTCCCGTCAAGCGCTGACGGGCGGGATGGTGGCCGGGACGGCGGGCACATGTGCCCCCGTCTCGGATGCCAGGGTCCGGAGCTGCCGCGCGACGTTCACGATCGCCTGCGGCCACGCGACCATCGCTGCCCGGCCGGTGCTCACGCGCCCGTACTGGCCGGTCGCGAACCCGTCCTCGATGGCGCGATAGCCCTCAAGCAGCCGCTCCCACGCGCGCACGTACTCGCCGTGCACCGCGCGCAGCGCCGGGCTCTCCGGTGTGTACCCACGGATGTCGCGCAGGTGGGCTTCGACGGGCGGCCGATTGTCCGCGATCTGGCGCGCGACCTCGCCCTCGTCGGCGAATTCGGTGCGCAGGATGCGGTCGACGGTCTGCTTGGTCTCGCGCTCGAGCGAGGCCCATTGCGCGGCCTGGTGCAGGTAGCGCTCCACGTCGGCAGCGACCGGGGCGGGCTGGCTGCGGCAGGCGACGAGGAACACCACGCACCAGGCCAGTGCGGCCGATGTGCCGCGCCGCATCACGTGGTTTGCACCCGCCCGACCGTCCGTGGCAGGAAGCCGGCGTGCGGATTCCGAGAGCGGCGTTGGCCGCGTGGGCGTGCGTCGCGTGCGGATCTGTGCGAGGGCACGTCGATGCGCTGGTGCCCCGCGAGCCCGCCCTGGGTGTGCAACGGTTGACGCCCGGAGTGTCGGCGCGCGTGTGCCGGAGCACGGTGCTGGGGATCCCGGTCGGGAGTGACGCGTCCGCACTGGACGAGGCGCTGCAGCGGCTGCTGGCTCACGATGCGAGTGCGACGGTGCTGTCGGATGTCGAGGTGCGGTGGTCGTGGCTGTCGACCGGCCTGTACAACCGCGCCTGTGTCGAGGTGCGCGGCGATGCCGGCCGGGTCGTGTCGACGATCATCGTGCCGGGCGCGCACGCGACGCCGCACCGGTGATCCCGCCCCCGGCGGCCAATTGTTCGCTCAGTTTGCCGCGCCGGCTTCGCCGGCCGCGGCACGGCCTTCGCCTTTGTCACCGGCGCGCAGTCCTGGGCCCGACCCAAGACAAGGTCTTGGGTCGATCCTCTAGCGCGGCGGCGGTTCCCACCCGCCCGTGCCCTCCTGACGCGGGGGCGGCGCCGCCGGCAGGGGCTCCGGCATGGCGTCGCCGGCGATGTGGCGCCCGGTGAGCAACCAGTCGCCGCCAAAGCCGCGGTGCAGGATGGCGCGCGTCTGCTCGGTGTCGGAGATGCCCGAAAGGTAGAGCTGGTCCGCGGCGGCGACGAGGCTGATGGCCGCGAAGCCGAACTTGCAGGCGAAGTACCCCGGCAAACACGAGGGTGCGTAGACGGCGGAGAGGATGGGGACGACGTTGGCCGCCACCGCGATCGTACTGTACCCGATGCGGGCCGCCAGCGATCGCTCCTCGTACGACCCCGCACGTGCCGACCCGACAGTCAGCCCGAGGACCAGAGACGCAGCAACCAGCAGACGCGCGTTCGGCATGGACCCTCCCTCCCTGGATCGGCCCTCTGTAGCGCGGCACCGCCGCACGGCGCAAGATGCGCATGGGTCCCGCAGCTTGCTCTGCCTTCCGGCAGAGCGTAGGACAAGCCCGCCATGCGCATCGGGTTGGGGGTGGTCTTCGTGGGTGCGCTCGCGGCCGGGCCGGTGTTCGCGCATGCCATCCTGCGCGAGGCCTCGATCGGCGACCAGCACCCGGTCGCCGCCGACACCGCCACCGCCGTCACGCTGCGGTTCAACTCCGGCATCGAGACCCGCTTCGCCAAGGTCACCCTGGTCACGACCGACGGCCAGGAGCGCGTGCTCACGGTGACGCCGGGTGCGACCGCCGGGCTGGTCACCGTCGACCTCCCGCCGCTCGACGCCGGCAGCTACGGGCTCCGCTACAAGGTGTTGGCCGCCGACGGCCACGTCACCGAGAGCCTGCTACGTTTCAAGGTCACCCCCGCCGAGTAGCCGGTGCAGGGGTTCGTCGACTTTGCGGACAGCCTGCTCGCCGGGGCGTTGCTGGTCGCGTTGTCTCTCGCCGTAGGGGGCGTGGTGTGGGGCCTCGGCGTGCTCGGCGCCCCCCGACGTCCCGTCGACCCGCGCGTCGTCCGCCGCTCGGTCGGCCTGGTGATCGCGGGGGCCGCAGGCCTGGTGCTCCTGCAGGCCGCCGAGCTGGCCATCAAGGCGTGGGTGCTGGCCCAGTACATGGGGCCGCAGGCATTCGGCGACTTCACCGCCACCCTGCAGTTCCGTGCCGGCGTGGTGCGGGCGGTGAGCGGCGCGGCGCTCGCGGGCGCGGCGCTGTGGCTGCGCCGGGCGCCGGCGGTGGGGACGCGCTGGGCCGTGGTGGCGACGCTCGCCGTCGGGGTGGCGGCCAGCGGGGCGTGGTTGGTGCACGGCGCCGGCCGGCTCACGCTCCGGGCGCCGCTCATGGCGTTCACGGTGCTGCACCAGGTGGGGGCGGCGGTGTGGGTGGGCGGCCTCTTCCAGCTGGTGGCGCTGTGGGTGCTGGCACGTCGAGACGCGGGCGTGCGCGCCGCGTGGCCGGTGCTGGTGGCACGGTTCTCACGCATCGCGATCGCGGCGCTGGTGGTTCTGGTGGGCGCGTCGGCGCCGCTCACGTGGGTGTACGTGGGCTCCTGGGGGGGGCTCATCGGCACCGGCTACGGCTCGCTCGTCCTCACCAAGGCCGCGCTCCTGGTGGTGGCGCTCGCGCTCGGGTTCGGCAACTTCCGCGCTGCGCGCCGGGTGGCGGCACCCGGACAGGGGCCGGCGTACACGACGGTGCCCCACCTGGTCGAAGTCGAGACCATCCTGCTCGTGATCCTGCTGTTCACGGCGGCGAGTCTCTCGTCGCAGCCGCCCTCGGTCGACACCACCAGCGAGCGTGCCACCTTCGCCGAGGTGGTGGAGACGTTCCGCCCCAAGTGGCCCGCCCTGATCACCCCGAGCGTGGCCACGATGCACGCCGATCCGTCCGACCCGTTCCGGGTGGTGGGGGGCGAGCGCACCACGGATGCCTACCGCTGGTCGAACTTCAGCCACAACGTCGCTGGCCTGGTCCTCCTGACCATGAGTCTGGTGGCGCTCGTGGGGGTCGGCCGGCGCTTGACGTGGGCACGGCACTGGCCCGTCGGCCTGGTGGGCCTCGGCGTCTTCGTCTTCCTCCGTTCCAGCGCCAACGACAACGCCTGGCCCTTCGGCCCGGATCCGCTCTTCATCGGCGACGCCGAGGGGCTACAGCACCGGATCGGGGCGCTGCTGGCGATGGCGATCGGGCTGGTCGAGTGGCGCGCGCGCGCGGCGGCGCGGCCGGGTGCCGTGGCGCCGTACGTCTTCCCGGCGCTGGCGGCCTTCGGCGGCATCCTCCTCCTCACCCACTCGCACACCGCGTTCGAGCTGAAGCCCGCCTATCTCGTGAACGTGACCCACACCACCATGGGGGCGCTCGCCGTGCTCATGGGCGGGGCGCGGCTCCTCGAGCTGCGGCTCGGCGCGCCGGTGGGACGGATGGCCGGGACGGCGTCGGCGGTCGCGATGCTGCTGCTGGCGCTGGTCCTCGTCTTCTACCGCGAAGCGAATCTCGTCCTGCCCCCCGCCTGAGGCGCAGCCCTCGGGTTTGTCGTCGGGACCCCGGGGGTTGTGCGGGGGGAGATCCTCCGTGCCCCGGGAGTTCACCCCACGCTACGCGCGAAGAATCGGGGGGGAGAACGCGCGCACGTTGCGCGGAACAGTTTCCACGGCCGGACGCGTGAGGTACGATCGCGCCGCCAGCTCAGGAATTCCGCCCGCGCATCCCTGCCGCATCCACAGCGGTCGCACACTCACCACAGGGAGGATCCATGTTCGAACGTCGCTGTTTCTGGTTCGCCTACGCCGTGCCTCGTCGCAGGACGCGCACCATCGGTCCCCACCAGATGCGCGACGGCGAGGCCGCGCTGTATCTCATGTCTGCGTGGGAGGTGAACATCCTGGGAGCGGCGCCGTGCGAGCCCGTCCGGCGCCGGAAGCGGGCCGCGTGATCCGTTTGGCCGTAGAACGCGTTTCGCCGCGATGCTGCGCGCGAGACGGATCGTGGGAAGCTCCGTCCCATGACCCGCCTCGCGTCGCTCGTCGACCTCGCCGGCGCACCACCGGCGATCCCGTCCGCCGTCGCCGCGCTGCCCTTGCGCCCGGACGAGCGCGGCTTCGTCGCTACGGCGTTCAGGCACGGCGTCCTGCCACCCGCGGTCGATTGCCAGCCGCTGGTGTTCGACCGCGACCTCCTACGTGGCCACCAGGCGCTCGTCGTCGTTCCGCGGCACGGCCGGCGCGTCACTCTGCCGCGAGCGAACGACGGCCCCTGCGGCTCCGGGGCGGGCGGTGAGGGGTCGCATGGCACCCGCTAAGGGCGTCTTCCTGACGGAAGACCAGGTGCACCTCCTGCGCGCCGCCAAACGCGGGTGCGAGCAGGCCGCCACCTTCTACGAGCGGCTGGCCGCCTTGATCGAGCGGGGGCGGGAGAAGGCCGACGAGGCGGCGGAGCTGTACGAGCGGATCCTGGACGAACTGCCGATCGAGCTCGTCGACAAGCCACGGCGTCGCCGGCCGTGGTTCCGCAGTCGGGAGGAAAAGTCCGTGCTCAAGGCCGAAAGCGTGGCGGGCGTATCGAGCGTGTCGCTGGCGTTCAACGACGACGGCTCCGGCATGGCGCAAATCAACGGTCGCAGCGAATTCCGTCTCCAGCACCAGGTGGCCGTGCTGCTGAGCGTGCTGGTGACCACCACCACGGCCGGCCCGGATGGGTTTCCTCCGTGGCGCACGGCGGCGGAGATCGCGGTGTTGATGGAGAAGCGGGGCGAGCCGGTGTCGCCCGGCTACGTCGTGCGGCTCATCTGCAAGCTGCGCGCCGCGATGCAGGCGGCGGGGGAGAACCGGTACCTCATCCGGCACGGCGACTTCGGGTACCGCGTCGCGGTGCGGGTGTGATCGATGGTGATCGATGGTGATCGGAGGGGATCAGGGGCTGTCGGGTGCCGCTGGCGGGCGTGGTGCGGCGGGGATCCCGGGAATGCCCGCGGGGGATGCCGTGAACGTGTGGTCTAACCCGGCCGACATGGCGCACGTGTGGCTGCACGAACCGGCCGACACCGGGGGCGAGTGGACGCACCTTCCGCTCGACAGGACGGTGCTGGTCCTGGGTGCCGGCGGGTCGGCGCCGGTGGTGGCGCCCGCGACCGGGGGCGATGTCGCCGCGGCCACGCAGCTCCTGCGCCGGACGACGGCCGACGGCACGGTCTGGCTCCTCCTCGGCACCGACGCCGTGCGCGTGAACGGCAGCCCGCTCGACGTGGGCCTGCGCGTGCTGCGCGATCAGGACGAGCTGGTGGCTGCCGGGCGCCGGATGTTCTTCTCCACCGAGACGCTCGCCGTCATTGTGCCCCTTCCGGTCACGGAACGGGCGGTGTTCTGCCCGCGCTGCAAGCTCGAGATCGCGCCCGGCTCGCCCGCGGTGGCCTGCCCGCAGTGCGGCGTGTGGCACCACCAGTCCGACGACTACCCGTGCTGGACGTACGCCGAGCGCTGCACCCTGTGCGATCAGCCCTCCGCCCTGGATGCCGGCTATCGCTGGACCCCGGACGACCTATGAGCATCCCCGTCGAAGGACACGTCATCGTAGTGGGCGCCGGCGGCAACATCGGCTCCCACCTGGTGGCCCACCTGGTGCGCATGCTGGGCGTGCGCTGGATCACGCTCGTAGACCGGGACGTGTACGAAGCGAAGAATCTCGTCTCGCAGGACATCACGCGGCGCGATGTCGGCCACCCCAAGGCGAGCGTGCAGGCGGCGCGGCTCCGCCGCATCAATCCCGCCGTCGGCGTGTCGGCGATCGACGACGCGGTCGAGGCGGTCCCGCTCGGTCGGCTGCGCGGTGCGGTGCTGCTGGCCTGCGTTGACTCGCGCGCGGCGCGGCGCTCGATCAACACCATGGCGTGGCGCCTCGGCATGCCCTGGATCGACGCGGGAGTCCGTCGCGAGGGCCTGCTCGCGCGCATGAACGTGTACGTGCCCGGCGCGGGGCAGCCGTGCCTCGAGTGCGCCTGGGACGCACGCGACTACCAGGCCCTCGAGCAGGCCTATCCCTGCGGAGCCGGGAGCGCCCCGGCCGCCACCAATGCCCCGTCCGCCCTCGGCGCCCTGGCGGCGTCGTTGCAGGCGCTCGAGTGTCAGAAGCTGCTCGCCGGCGAGCGCGAGGACCTCGCGGTCGGGAAGCAGGTGACCATCAGTGCCGTGGGGCATCAGCACTACGTCACCCGTTTCGCTGCCAATCCGGCGTGCCGTTTCGACCACGCCACCTGGGACGTCGAGCGGCTGCAGCCGGGCCCCGCGCAGGTGACGCTCGCGCAGGCGTTCGAGCTCGGCCGGAAGTCGCTGGCGACGGACGAGCCGCTGCGCCTGCAGGTGACCAATCAGGTGTTCGCCACGCAGCTCTGGTGCGTCAATTGCGGCCAGGTGCGGAGCGTCGGCCTCCGCCTGCTCGGACGCCTGCGCCCGCGCGAGCGCGACTGCGCCGACTGTGGGCGCCGGACCCGTCCGGGCGGATTCGACGTGCTCGAGTGGCTGTCCGACGGCGAGCTCGCGCCGGCCGTGCACCGTGCCACGCTCCGCCGCCTGGGGCTGCGCCGTGGCGACCTGTTCACGGTGGCCGGCGGGACGCGGGCCGCCCATTTTCAGCTGGGAGCTGAGCAATGACCGACCGGGTGTTCGCCGGGTGGTTGACGCGGCAGTGCGAGGAGGGGCTGGCGCTGGCCGCCGCCAGCGACCTGCTGTCGCTCCTCCCGCTCGAGGCGCTGCTGTCGCAGCGCTACTTGGCGGAGTACCGATGCACGGGTCTGGTCAAGACGGCCACGGGCGAGATCGCCGAGGCCAACCGCTTCGCGGTGGGCATCTGGTTCCCCGACGAGTATCTGCGCGTGGCGGACACGTTCCAGGTGCTCACCTGGCTCGAGCCGCGGCAGGCCTTCCATCCCAACATCAGCGCCCGCGCGCCGTTCATCTGCATCGGGCCGCTCGCGCCGGGCACCCCGCTGGTGGACATCCTCTACCGCTGCCACGAGGTCATCACGTTCAACCGGCTGACGATGGTCGAGAGCAACGCGCTCAACCTGGAGGCCTGCGCCTGGGCGCGTCGCAATCAGCAGCGCTTTCCGGTCGATCGCCGGCCGCTGAAGCGTCGCAGCGTAGAGTTCGACGTGCAGGAGATCGAGGTCTCGCCATGACGCCCGAGCTCACGATCGTGACCGCCTTGACCAAGCGCGCGACCCGGGTCGACGCGCTGGGGACGGGCCGGTGGGCGTTCGCGATCCAGAACGGCGTGACGCTCGCGGCCGGGGCACGCGTCGATGACGGCTGGCTGGTGTTCGACGCTACGCTCGCCGCCGGGCCGGCCGCGGCCGCGCGCCCGTGGGACTGGCTGGCCTGGAACGCGACCCTCGCCGGCGGGGCGCGGTTCGTCGTCCGCGCGCCGGCGTCCGCGGCCCGGGTCCGGGCCGAGGTGCCCCTCGACCAGGACATCGACGTCGGGCGGCGGATCGTCGAGGCCTGCACCGGGTTGGAGGCGGCGCAGCGCCTGGTGGCGTACGGTCCCGAGCCGGCGCCAGACGGCGCCGCCAGCAGCGGCGTCTCGCTGGCGGCGCTGTGCGGGCAGACGCCGTGGCCCGTGGTCGAGCGCGACGGCGGCACGCTCGCGGTCGAGCTCGACGTGCCCGGCGCGTTCCATCAGGCCACGATCGCCCGGCGTGCCGATGGCAGCGTCGCCGTTGCGACTCCGGTCGTGGATGCCCTGGCCACCGGTGGCGGGCCGGTGTCGTCGGTCTGCGAGGAGGCCCTCGGGCTCCTGCTGGTGCGCGTGGGCAGCGTCGTCCGCATGGTGCGGGCCGCGCTCGAGCCGGGCGACGGCGCGGCGCCGCACTTCGAGGTCGTGTTCGGCAGCGCGCCGCACCCGACCGAGCTGTCGCACGCGTGTGCGGCGCTGTCGGTCGCGTGCCGGCTGGCCAGCCGGGAGGCGGCCGTCCTGCAGTGCGACGAGGGCGTGGCGCAGGCGTACCTGACGCAATGGCCACACAACAACATCACCACCCAGCAGAAGGAGGACTAGCATGGCACAGGCAGCAGCAGTGGCACTCGGGCTCCGCGTGAGCGACGTGACCGGGCAGAAGACGGTGCGCGCGTCGGCGGTGTCCGCCTCGCTCACCATCGCCGAGTTCGTGCAGGGGCTGATCGCCAAGATGGGCCTCTCCCGGAACGACGTGGAGGGGCACCCGCTCAACTACCAGGCGCGGCTGAACCGCGAGGGGCGTCACCTGAACGGCGGCGAGACGGTGGGCGATGCGTTGCGCGAGGACGACGAGATCGTGCTCACGCCCAACATCGACGCCGGCTGAGCATGGGGTAGCCGAGCATGGGCTATCAGTACGTCATCGAGTTCCTGGCCGAGGACGGGCGCGCGCTCGGCCGCCGGGTGGTGACCCCCGACTGGGGGCCGGCGCTCGCCTGGACACGGTTCGAGGGCATCCGGGAGGGACGACTCCCCCCCGTCCTCGCCACCGTGCCCGGGGGGGTCGAGCCGGTGTGGGACGGGCGGACCGGCGAGCCCTACGTGGCGGCATTCCGTGTCGCCATTCCCGCCGGCGGGGCTGGCGAGGTGTCGCGCGAGATTCCGAAGGCCTATCTCCGGAGCCTGGTGCAGCAGGCGTCGGCCGGTCTGGTCGCAGAGGGCGTGCTGCAGGCGGGCGAGGTGTTCCGGTACGTGCTGAGCGCGTATCCGGCGTCGCCGGCCGGGAGTCCGGCCGAGCCGGAGGTCGAGGGGTTCCAGGTGGAAGAGGTCACGCAGCCCCTGCCGCTCGACGACGCGCCGCTGCCGGCGTTCCTGGCGGGGGCCGGGACGGTGACCGACGGGGAGTCCGGCGGCCTGCCGGTGTTTCTGCCCCAACGGGTGCTGGACGAAGCCATGGCCCTGGCGCGGGCGGCGGGCGACGTGGAGACCGGCGGCGTGCTGGTGGGGAAGCTGCACCGTGACTGCGCCCCGAGCGACGGGGGGGTGCCGGAGATCTTTGTGGAGATCACGGCGCAGATTCCTGCCCCCCACACCCGCTCGCAGGCGAACAAGCTGACCTTCACGGCCGACACCTGGGCGGCTGTGCACGCGGCCCTCGCGCTCCGGCGGCTCGACGAACTCATGCTGGGGTGGTGGCATCTGCACCCGGATTTCTGCCGCCTGCGCGGGTGTCCGCCGGAGCGCCGCGCCCGCTGCACCGCCGCCAGCCCGTTCTTCAGTGCCGAGGACGTACACCTGCACGCCACCTGCTTTCCATCCGCGTATCAGATCGCGCTGCTGATCAGTGACAGCACCGCCACCGGGCTCACCTGGTCGGCGTTCGGCTGGAGGCAGGGGATGGTCAGCGCCCGCCCCGTTCACGTGCTCCGAACCCATGAGGGAGGATCGACACATGCCAGGCACGCCGCCGCCGGAAGCTGACATCCCATTCCTGGACGACCTGCTCGCCACCGGCGAGGGCGCGCCGGACCTCGAGCGCAAGGTCGAGATCGCGCGCTCGGTGCGCGCGATGGCGCGCGACGGCGGCCGGCAGCTCGACGCCGTCCTGTTCGACCGGCTGGGCCGCATGACGCGCGGGCTCGAAACGGCCCAGGCGGTGCAGCACGAGCTGCGTCAGATGCTGGACGACCAGGCCTCGCCGCCCTGGCATCCGGCGCTCTTCCTGCGTGCGGTGCCGACCGAGCTCGGCACCCGCGCGATGGTCCTGCACAACGGCGCGCGCCACGTGGTGGCGGCGGCGGCCGGCGTCGACCTCGACACCCTGATGGTCGGCGAGGAGATCTTCCTCGGCAAGGACGGCACCGTGGTGGCCGGTCGCTCCCCGTACGGCACGCCCCAGTGCGGCGAGACCGCCTTCTTCGAGCGCGCCACCGGCGACGGCCGCTGTGTACTGCGCTGGCGCGACGAGGAAGTGGTGGTCGATGCGGCCGCGACGCTGCCCGTCGCGGCGCTCAAGAGCGGCGATCAGGTGCGCTGGGACCGGGCCGCCTGGATGGCGTTCGAGAAGATCGAGATGGCCGCCGGGCGCCGCTTCCTGCTCGACGAGGTGCCGGCCGTGAGCCGTGCCCTGGTGGGCGGCCAGGAGGCCAACCTGGAGGCGCTGTTGGCGGCGCTGACGGCCAGCCTGGTCGCGCCGGAGAAGGCCGCGCGCTACGGTCTCGGGGCGCGGCGTTCGGTGCTCATGGTGGGACCGCCCGGGTGCGGCAAGACGCTCATGGCGCGGGTGGTGGCGGCCGAGGTGGCGCGCCTCGGCGGCCGGCGCTGCCGCTTCGGGGTGGTCAAGCCGGCCGAGTGGGAGTCGCCCTGGGTGGGCGAGACGCAGCAGAACATCCGCAACTGCTTCCGGGCGCTCAGCGAGGAGGCGGACGGGTGCGCGATCCTCTTCCTGGACGAGATCGAGGCTGTCGGCCGCATTCGCGGCGGGGCCGGCAGCCAGCACGGTGACAAGTTCCTGGCGGCGCTGCTGGCCGAGCTGGACGGCTTCAGCGAGCGCAGCGGCATCGCGATCATCGCGGCCACCAACCGTAAGGACCTGGTCGATCCGGCGCTGCTCGAGCGGCTGTCCGACATCGAGATCACGGTCCGCCGTCCGGACCTGCGCGGGGCGCGGGGCATCTTCGACATCCACCTGCCGGCGACCGTGCCGCTGCACGGCGACCGCGACCAGATCGTGGACACGGCGGTGTCGCGCTTCTACAGCCCGAATGGCGACAATGCGCTGTGCACGCTGCGCTTCCGCGACGGGAAGACGCGCACGGTGGTGGCCCGCGAGCTGGCCAGCGGGCGCCTGTTCGCCCAGGTGTGTCGCGCCGCCTGCCAGGCGGCGTTCGTGCGCGACGTGCGCGGGGGCGAGGTGGGGCTGCGGGTGGCCGACATGGAGCAGGCGGTGGGCGACGCGATCGAGCGCCTGGCGTCGACACTGAGCCGCCGCAACGTGCACGACTATCTCCCCGATCTGCCCCAGGACGTGGACGTGGTCAGTGTCGAGCCCGTGGTGCGCAAGGTGGTGCGCCCGCACCGGTACCGCCATGCCGCGTGAGCCCACGGACACCCGCGGCGAGCGCCTGCCGAAGCTGTGCGGCGCCGACATCGAGCTCGGCAACTTCGTCCTCGGGCTGGAGCGTCTCGACGGCACGGGGCGCGAGGCGTCGCGTGCGCTCCTCGGCGAGATCGCCGCGCCGTACACCGAGCGCGACGGCGGCGGGCCGCGCCGCAGCGCCGGCTACGACCCGCAGGACTGGGGCCGGAAGTATCTCAGCAGCAACGGCGGCTGCTTCTACATCGATCTGGACCATCTCGAGTGCTGCCTGCCCGAGGTCGTGAGCGCCTACGACCACGTCGCGGCCTGGCATGCGATGCTGCGCATCGCACGGCGCGCCCAGGAGGCGGCCACCGCCCGGCTGCCCGCCGGCCAGACCATCCACGTGCTGGTGAACAACAGCGACGGACACGGCCACTCGTACGGCAGCCATCTGAACTTCCTGATCACGCGCCGGGCGTGGGACAACCTGTTCGAGCGCAAGCTGCACCACCTGCTCTATCTGGCGGCCTTCCAAGTATCGAGCATCGTGATCACCGGCCAGGGCAAGGTGGGCGCCGAGAACGGCGCGCCGGCGGTGGCGTATCAGCTCGCGCAGCGTGCCGACTTCTTCGAGACCCTGACCGGCCTGCAGACGACCTCCCGGCGGCCGATCGTCAACAGCCGCGACGAGGCCCTGTGCGGCGCATGGCGGAGGACGGCCCGCCTGCACTGCATCTTCTTCGACAACACGCTCTGCCACGGCAGCTCGTTGCTCAAGGTCGGCACCATGCAGATGATGCTCGCCCTGCTCGAAGCCGAGCGCATCAACCCGGACCTGCTGCTCGACGATCCGGTGGCCGCGGTCGTGCAGTGGAGTCACGATCCGACGCTGCGGGCGCGTGCCCGCCTGGCGTCAGGCAAGCAGCTGACCGCCGTCGAGCTGCAGCTCCGCTTCCTGGAGGAGGCCCAGCGCTTCGCGGCGCGTGGCGGGTTCGACGGCATCGTGCCGCGCGTCGGCGACCTCCTCGCCCTGTGGCAGGACACGCTGCTCAAGCTGCGCGCCGGCGACCTGCCGGCGCTGGTCGGGCGCCTCGACTGGGTCCTCAAACAGCACATCCTGCAGCGCGCGCTCCAGCAACGCCCCGGGCTCACCTGGGACGCCCCCGAGATCAAGCACCTCGACCATCTGTACGGCAGCCTCGATCCGGCAGAGGGCCTCTACTGGGCGTACGAGCAGGCGGACGCGGTGGAGCGGCTCGTGCCCGAGGCGCGCATCGCGCACTTCGTCCACCAACCGCCCGAGGACACCCGCGCCTGGACGCGCGCCATGTTGCTGCGCATCGCCGGCACCGAGGGCGTTCATGACGTCGACTGGGACCGGATGCGCTTCCGGAAGGCCGGCCGTGGCTACTGGCCGACACTCCGGACGCTCACCCTCGACGATCCGCTCGGCTTCACCAAGGCCGCCACCGACGGCGTCATCCAGGCGGCGACCACGGTGGACGACGTCCTGGATGCGCTCGGCGCGCCGCCGTCGGCGATCGATACGGTGCCGACGTTGTACGACTGGAGCCGGGCATACGCGCCGTCGCGCGATCCGTGGACCCGGACCAACGGCCATGACCGCGACCGCGACTAACACATCATGAGGAGGGACCCATGCGATCTCGAGAACGCAACCACGACCCCGAGGAGCACATCACGCCGCCCGCCGCTTCGGGGGGAGCGCCCGACGTGCGGGAGCGCGGCGAGCACCTGCTGACCATCGGCGACGAGGCCATCCGGCGCGGCATGTCGACCGACAGCACGGCGTTCCTGGCCGCCAACAAGCAGGAGGGAGGGCAGTAGGCGATGACCGACCGGCTCCTCGGCGTCGAGACCGAGTACGCGCTCGGCGCCGGGGCGTCGCGGGCCACGGGGCTCCGCCCCGGGCAGGTGCTCGAGGCCATCCTCTGCCGGGCGCGCACCCGACTGCTGCACCTCCCCGACGAGTTCGGACACGGCATCTTCCTGTCGAATGGGGCGCGCTTCTACGTCGACTGCGGCGGGCATCCGGAGTTCGCCACGCCCGAGTGCACCACCCCCGGCGAGGTGGTGCGCTACGTCCGCGCCGGCGAGACCATCCTGCTCGACCTGGCGCGCGAGCACGGCGCGCTCGTGTTCCGGTGCAACGTGGACTACTCCGGCGCCCGGACGTCGTGGGGAATGCATGAGTCGTTCCTGCACCGGGTGGATCCGCGCACCCTGCCGCGGCAGCTGATCCCGCACCTGGTGTCGCGCCTGGTGTACGCCGGCGCCGGCGGCTTCAACAATCGCTCGCCGGGGCTGGAGTTCACGCTCTCGCCCCGGACGATCCATCTGAGCCAGGAGACGTCGAGCGACTCGACGCTCCACCGCGGCATCTTCCACACCAAGAACGAGACCCTGAGCGGCAGCGGCTCGCACCGCCTGCACGTACTGTGCGGGGAGACCCTGTGCTCCGACCTGGCGCTGTGGCTCAAGGTGGGAACCACCGCCCTGGTGGTGGCGATGAGCGAGGCGGGCATCGGCCCCGGCGAGGCGGTCCAGCTCCGCAACCCTCTCGCCGCGATGCGCGCCTTCGCCGGCGATCCCACCTGCACCACGACGGCGGAGACGCAGGGCGGCGCGCGCCTGTCGGCGGTGGCCATCCAGCGCCACTATCTGACCCAGGCCGAGGCCCATGCCACCGACCCGTTTATGCCGCCGTGGGCGGGCGAGGTGTGCCGGCGGTGGCGGGCGGTGCTGGACCAGCTCACGGGCGGTGCCGGAGCGGTGGCCACCCAGCTCGACTGGGCGATCAAGCACGCGCTGTACGGCGATCAGCTCCGGCGACGGGGATTCCCGCGTGAAGCGGTGTCGTTGTGGACCACCGTCGCCACCCGGCTGACCGCCGCGCTGTCCAACGTCCCGAACGGGGACCGCCCGCTCACGGCCGACGTGGTGCTCGGTCGCGACAGCCCGATCGCCGCCCAGGTGGCGGAGCTGACGACCGCGTTCATGCGTCCGAACGGGCTCTGCTGGGACGATCTGGCGGCGTTTCTCCGCGCGCGCAGCGAGCTGTTCGAGATCGACATGCGCTTCGGCCAGCTCGGCGCGGGGGGCATCTTCACGGCGCTCCACGCGGCCGGGCTCCTGGCCCAGCACGTCGACGGGGTCGATGATATCGCGGGCGCCGTCGACTCGCCGCCGGCGGGCAGTCGTGCCCGCTTGCGCGGGCAGCTGGTGCGCGACCTGGCCGGGAACGGCGGGCGCTACGGCTGTGACTGGCAGGGGGTGTGGGATCGCCAGGAGCGCCGCCGCGTCGATCTGAGCGATCCGTTCGCGACCACGTGGGAGTGGAAGGAGTGGCAGCGTGACGACGGGGCGTCGCCGGACGGGATGCTGGCGCGCATGCAGGCCGAGCTGCGCATGCTGCGCAGCGGCCAACGGGCGGCGGGGCGGCGGGCGCGTCCGGGGTCCGGCGGCGAGATGGTGTGAGTTGGTAGCAACGTCCTGTCGCACGCCTCGTTCCCGCCGGAGAATCGAGGAGGCCGGATCGCTCACAACCCACGCGGCGGTCGCCATGGCCACCCGGGTGGTCACGGCCCGAATGACATCGAGCGATCTTCGTCGCCTGCGCAGCACTACTTCACCCAGCTGCTCCGCAGGACCTTGACAACTGCGTTGACGATTCGCGTGAGTGCCTCCGTGGTCAGCATCCCTACTTCGGCGACCACCAGCTCGTCGCTCGCCGTGAAGAGTTTTCCTGGCCGTACGTAGCTCGCCACGCGCAGTTCCCCGTGGGCGAAGGCAGTCGCATCGAGGGGAATCGCCGATGGGTCGCCGTACGGATTGCTCGTGATCTGGCAGAGGATCCGATCTCCCCGACCCACCTCGGCAAGCACGACGGCCGGCCGCAACTTCGATTTCGACAGGTCTGAGAGTGTGAGCAGGAATCGATGTCCCCGGCAGGCCGCGACGCGTGCGTGAGCGTGACCTCTCCGGCGGCGTGGGACGGTCGTCCCTGCCGTGACCCGGTGCGACCGCGGGGCGCGGCCGGTCGTCAGCGTGGCCGG
>CAZUDO010000039.1:0-55630 GCA_964618895.1 uncultured Binatia bacterium (SeqCode) | reverse complement strand
TCGTGCAGCGTCGGGCGTACGGCCTACGCGACGAAGAGTACCTGCGGCTCAAGGTGCTCACGATGATGCTTCCCCCGTTGTAGGGCCGGTCGATTCCATGAAATCCCCCGGAATCCCACCCACACGAATCCGCGAAGACCCGAAAATAGTAACGGCGTGGATCCAGTCAGAGGTTGAGGCTGCTGAGGGGGATGTGGATCGAGGGCCCGTCGGAAGGTAGCGGCTCAGTCGTCGCAGGCTGCGCGTGTGCTCGCGCTCAAGTCTGCGAATGCATCCGCCGATACTTCCACCGTGGGTCCAATCCTGCGCCGCATCGTGAGCGAAGCGGGCGTCTCCGTTGTTGCCGTCGTGTTCGTTGTCGTCCTGTGCGGCTGCACGTATCATGGGAGCTTGAAACCCGGATTCGCTTCTCCGAGTCAACGACCAGCGACCATGTTGCCGCTGAGAGCCGCCCTGGTCGTGGGCGACCAGTGTGAGGCACGGGAGTATTCCGCCGAACGAATCTTCTACGGTCACGCAGCGCAGATCAAAATGCATCCCGCACTGGGCCAGGCGCTTACGCAAGCGTGCTAATCGCTGTTCGGGAGCGTCGAGGTGGTTCGCACGGCCAATCCGAACAGCCCAGCAACCGAGATCGTGATTCTACCGAAACTCGAAATGCGGGAGCACGTGCTGTCCGTGGCGCTACCGACTCTAAATAGAACTGGCCGTGTGAGCAATGGCAGGCCTTAAGAAAGCAGGGTGATGGATGGCGGACGGTAGGAGCCGGGGGGTGTGGGTCGCGGTGTGTACGCTGAGTGCCATTGCGCTCGTGATCATGGCATCAGCATCGGCCGGGACGACGGTCCCCGGAGGGGGTCAGGCGAAGAGCGATTGCTATGTCGTGCTCGACGCCAGCGGCAGCGGTGCGTTCACGGCACCCTCGACGGTGACCTGTACGGACGGTGACCCCAGCTGCGACCAGGACGGGGCATGCAACGACTCCTGCACCTTCAGCGTGCAGCTCTGCGTGAACCAGCCCGGTCTCCCCCCCTGTGTGGCTCCCCTGAGCCTCGATTCCGTCAAGCCAGGCAGTCTCCCTCCGCCCGGCCTCATTGGGGAGAACTGCGGTAGCTTTGTCGACAAGACCGTCCAGGTAAGGACCCGGGGGAACAGGAAGCGACCGGGCAAGCTGAAGATCAAGGCGCAGGGCAAGGCCCCCAAGGGCACGAAGCCGCGCGTCGACAAGGATACGTACGTCCTCGTGTGCCAGCCGCGGAAGTGCGGTACGCCGGGGACTGCACACCTCCTGCAGGGCGCGACGACTCCGCACTCCGCGGCTGCGTTCAGACCCTCGTCCGCAGGACTCTCCAGCGGGAACTGGTACGTCTCGCCCGACAAGGTCAAGGTCAAGCTCACGCGCATCAACTTCGCAGGCGCGACGCAACAAGACTCGACCGGCGCCGATCTCGCCGACTGTGTCGTCACGTATGACCGCGCGGCTGCGACATTGGCACCATTGCTCGATTGCCCGTTCTCGATCGCGCCGGGCACGTACACGAGCATGAACCTCTTCGTCGATCCGACGCCCGAGGTCCTGATCTCCGACGCGACGAATGGGCTGTATACCGATCCGAGTGTGCCGACGAAGCTCTCGAGCACGGTACCCGCGGGTGGTGCGTCGTTCGTTCCGGTGACGGCGACTCTGGGAACGGCGTTCCAGCAATTCTTTTCGACTCCGCTCATCGTCACCGATCAGCCGGTCTCGCTGTCGGTCGTCATCGATGCCGTGCAAACAGTGCAGCTCACATCGTCTGGCGGGACGCCGCCGACGTTCGGCACCTACTTCCCTGCGTACGTGTTCTCGTCGATCGGCGGCGTCGGCAAGCCGCAGTACTACACCTCGTCGGGAACGGCTGATACCTATGACGATTCGACCGTGCTCGCGAACATCATCCGCGTCTACTACGAGCCGAATGGCGCGCCCACGTACTCGCTGTTTCAGCAGCGCGGCATGAGCCTGATGGGCTGCGCGGATGGCGCCCACGGAATCGGCGCGCACGCCGCGGACAATCGAACGACGCCGGTAAACAACGACGGCAGCCGACCCGGCGGCTGGCTCGGCCTCGATTCGACGAACACGATGTGCTGGGTCTACGCCGGCGACCAAGCGTTCTCGACATACTCGAACTACCTGACGATGGGCAAAGTCCCAAACATCGGCGATTCGACGACGCTGCGCTGTGCACAAACGACGTCACCAACACCGCCATCGTCTGGATCGACGTACGCCTCGGGGTGCCCGCCGATGACGAACCAGCTCGTGGCCGTTCCAATGACGCTCGTCGCCGACTGACGCTGGCGGCTCGGGCACAATCTGGGCACAGTCGGCGTTCCGGAGCCGCCCCTTGCACCCCTTGCACCCCTCGAACCCCTTTGATACCGCGTCCTTCCGCACTCTGCGCCCGTAGCTCAGCTGGATAGAGCGTCAGGCTTCGAACCTGCAGGTCGCCCGTTCGAATCGGGCCGGGCGCACTTAGAAATCAGGCAGATAGCCCGCTCGTCGCAACTCCCGGGGCACCGACTGTGACCAGAGTGTGCCCCAAGCCCTCCCGAAACCTTCGGGGAGCGAGGTGGTGCTATGGGCTCGGGCGTAAGCGTGCTGCGGAGAGTCGGGCTTGCTCGTGGTGGTGATGGCCTGCAACGGGCTGTCGTTCCCTTGGCCAAGCCAGGCGACCGCGCCGCACTCGCCCACGTCTGGAGAGGAAGGCCCTCGGGTGATCCGAGAAGGATTGCCGCCTCCCCGGGGATCGCCAACACCGGGCGCAGGGTCGACGTGCGCCCGGGGCATGCCCGGGGACCGCCAGCCAGCGGGGAGACGGAGCAGTCGCGCCGCGATACGTCAGCAGGTGTCCGACCCGAATCAAGACACAACGCCAGAGAAACCGGGACCGCCCCAGAGTCCACCACTTAGCGGAAAAGAAAAGGGGAAGGCGGGATGACCCCACCTTCCCCTTGGGACAGAATCGCGGCCAGCTCTTAGTGCTTGTGATCGATTTTCTTGCCGAAACTGACCTCGCCCTTGTCGACGCGTAGGGAAAATCCGCACTCGGGGTTCGTGCAGGCCCACGCCTTGAAAATGACCGCTGAGCCCTCCTGTCCGTAATCGGAAAGCGGGATCAGGACCCCGTTGTTGCATTTCTGGCACTTGGGAAGCTCCATCACCCCTCCTCCCGCCAGACCACCCCGGCCAGGCAGAGTCACATCCAGTGGGTCGAATCTAGACAATAGCGGGCCCGTAAGGCAAGCGCTTGCACAGTGCCCCCGAGAGGAATCGAACCTCTACCCCAGGCTCCGGAGGCCTGTGTGATATCCATTTCACCACGAGGGCGGCTAAGGCCTTCGCCGGTAGCACATAAGCCTGCGTTGGTCCACGATGGGCCTCGTCCGGTCGCAGGGCGAGGGTCGCCGCGGCGTCCCGTTTCCCGAGCCGATCCCGTCGGACAGGCTCCGGATGCGCTTACATCGCGGCGAGGGCGATGGGCTTGCATGGCGCAGTGCCATCCCCCTACCGGCGGTGTACTTTGCAGCCTACCAGCCTCGGGGCGCAGCCGGGACAGCAGTGTTCCACCCCCGGTCCGCGGGCGTAGGCAGACTGGTCCGGCGATCGAGAGGCTCTCTGCGCGCGGCGACCCTACAGGTGCAGCCAATACCCGGCGCGGATCACTTGCGCGGTAGGATGTCCTCTGTCGACGGTCATTTGACATCAACATTGGGTCCTCATACGATTCGCCGTTCCGCGGCGACTGAAGCAGTCAGCCTTGGGCGGTCGCCAAGCTGGTAAGGCACCGGACTTTGGATCCGGGAGCGAAGGTTCGACTCCTTCCCGCCCAGTTCGCGGGAGGCGCACGGCACGGCTGTGAAGGACGAGATCAAGATATTCGCGGGAAGTTCGAATCGCGCACTGGCGATGGCAATCTGCCAAGCCGTTGGCGTGCCCCTCGGAAAGGCTGAGGTAGGCCGATTCAGTGACGGTGAGGTTCAAGTAGAGATCACCGAGAACGTCCGAGGGGGCGATGTCTTCGTGATCCAGTCCACATGCACGCCTACCAACGATCATCTGCTTGAGCTACTCCTGATGCTCGATGCTTTGAAACGGGCGTCTGCGAACCGAATTACCGCTGTGGTGCCCTACTACGGGTATGCCCGCCAGGATCGGAAGGTTGCTCCACGGGTTCCGATCTCCGCAAAGCTGGTCGCTGACCTGATCACGACCGCGGGTGCGTCGCGAATGCTGACGGTCGATCTGCACGCCGGTCAGATACAGGGATTCTTCAACATCCCGGTCGACAACGTCTATGCCACCCCCGTCCTGCTCCAGTACCTACGCGGGCGGGCGGCCCGGGATCGGATCACGGTAGTGTCGCCCGATGCCGGCGGCGTCGAACGGGCGCGAGCATTCGCTAAGCGTCTCGACGCCGGGTTGGCGGTCATTGACAAGCGTCGAGGTCGCCCGAACGAGGTTGCCGAGATGCAAATCATCGGTGAGGTCGACGGGCGAGTTGCCATCATTGTCGACGACATGGTCGACACGGCAGGCACATTGTGTGCGGCGGCAGAGGCCGTCAAGGCCGCGGGCGCTCCGCTCATTCTTGCCTGTGCGACCCATGCGGTACTCTCGGGGCCGGCGATGTCACGGTTGTCGGCCTCCGTGATCCATGAGCTGATCGTTACGGACACGATTCCACTCCGTCCGGACGCTTCGGCGCTGAGCAAGATACGCGTTCTCTCGGTAGCTCGCCTCCTCGGAGAGGCGGTCCGACGCACGCACGAGGAAGATTCCATCAGTTCGCTCTTCATATAGGACGAGGGCAATGGAGACTGTCGAGATCACGATCGATCGGCGGACGTCTGACGGCAAGGGCGGTGCTCGGCGCCTGCGGAAGACCGGAGTCATCCCGGCGGTGTTCTACGGACCGAAGCGGCAGACCGTCACGGTGGCGGTTCGAAACCGCGAGTTCGAGGAGCGCCTGGGGCGTCTCGAGGGTTCGCACCTCATTCGCCTCGTTCACGCAGATGTTACCGATGTTGAGCTGCACGACAAGATGGTGCTCTTACGGGAGGTACAGCGACATCCCGTCACGGGGCAGGTGCTACATGCCGACTTCTATGAAGTTGATCTCGCTGAGCGGTTGACGGTGTCTGTCCCCCTACGCTTTGCGGGAAAGGCCGTTGGCGTCGTGGCGGGAGGCATTCTCCAGCCGGTTTTGCGTGAGGTGGAAGTGGAGTGTCTTCCGACTGAGATACCTGAGTTCATCGAAGTGGATGTGTCGTCCTTGGGGATACACGAGGCGTTTCATGTGAGAGATCTGACCCTCCCCGAGGGGATAGTCGCAGTCGGCGACCCCGGTCGAACGCTAGTCACGGTTGTCCCCCCGACGGTGGAAGAGGCCAAAGCCGCTGGCGAGCCTGCAGAGGGGGCACCTGCGGAGGGGGCGGCGCCAGAGGCGGGAGCGACGCCTGCGGCGGAAGCGCCAGGCAAGAAGAGCGGAAGCGAGTCTTGATGGCAGTTCTTGGGGTTGGCGATGAGCAGTCGTCGGCTTTGTAGTTCTAGATATCGTCATTTAAGGGAGACGAAGCATGGCGGATCGGCGGTATGAAACTCTCGTTATGATTCACCCCGACCGCGGGGAGTCGGAAGCAAAAGATGTCGCGGAACGAATCCGGACTCTCCTCGAAGCGCAGGGGGCCATCGTGAGCCAGGTCCAAGACTGGGGTCTGCGTGATCTATCGTACCCCATTGCGAAGCAGAGTCGCGCCTTCTACTTTCTCTTCGAGTATCGAGGAACCCCGGCCGGACTCCAGGAGACAGAGCGAAATCTCAAGCTGATGGAGCCGGTACTGCGATTTGCGTCGATTCGTCAGGCGGAGAATGCTCCCCCGGCGCCCGCCCGGGCGGCGCGTCGTGACGACCGGGAAGATGGCGACTTCCATGGCAGGGAGATCGAAGGTCTCAACCGGGAGATGTCGTAATGTCCTCGAGAGAGCGCGGCGACCGTCGCACAAAAGGAGAGGGGCGGGGCTTCCGTCGCCGTGGGATCGGGCGGCGAAAGGTTTGTCGCTTTTGCGCCGACAAGGGAATGCTGATCGACTACAAAGATTCCCGGACTTTGGGGAGTTTCCTGAGCGAGCGCGGGAAGATCATGCCGAGTCGAATTACAGGGAACTGCGCGCGTCACCAGCGCCGGCTGACGACGGCCATCAAGCGTGCGCGAAGTGTGGCCCTTCTTCCGTACACGATGGTGTACCCGTAGGAGCTTCGCCATGGCGGTTGAGGTAATTCTTCAGGACGATGTGCCCCATCTTGGTAGGATCGGCGACGTCGTTAGAGTCAAGCCGGGCTACGCACGAAACTTTCTCCTCCCGCGAGGGCTCGCGGTGGAAGCAAGCGGAAGAAATCTGCACGTACTTGAGCATCAGAAGCGCGTCATTGCGGCGAAGGCCGACCGAGAGAAGAAGTCCGCGGAAACGGTGGCCAGCAGACTTGCCGGCCTGCGGCTGACGGTGCGTGCCCGGGTCGGGGAAGGGGGCAGGCTGTTCGGGTCGGTCACCAACCTTGACGTCGAGAGGCTGCTCGCGGAGCGGGGTTTCCAAGTGGACCGCCGGCGCATATCCATCGCCGACCCGATCAAGGAGCTCGGGACGTTTCCGATCAGCGTGAACGTCGGGCGGGACGTGCGGGCTACGATCGAGCTCGTCATAGAACCCGAGGGGTAGGAAGCATCCTGTCGACGAGGATGCTGACCCGCGCAGAGTTCGAACGACGCGAAGTCGCGACCCTCGCCCCGTATGCCATGCGCAGTGGGGAGTCTCGTGGCCGCCGTCATCCCGAGGGCGAACATTTTTTCCGGATGGCCTTTCAGCGTGATCGAGATCGGATTGTCCATTCGACTGCGTTCCGGCGTCTTGAGTACAAGACCCAGGTGTTCGTAAACCACGAAGGCGACTACTACCGGACGCGACTCACGCACACGATGGAGGCCGCGCAGGTGACGCGCACGTTGGCGCGGGCGCTTGCCGTCAACGAAGACCTCGCGGAGGCCGTGGCTCTCGCCCACGACCTGGGTCATACCCCGTTCGGCCATGCGGGGGAGCGCACCCTCGATCGCCTCATGGCGCCACACGGGGGCTTCGAGCACAACGCCCAAAGCTTGCGTGTCGTTGACCATCTCGAGGATCGGTATCACGCGTTTCGTGGATTGAATCTGTCGTGGGAGGTTCGAGAGGGCATAGTCAAGCACTCCGGACGCTTCGATCGGCCACAAATGCGTGAGTTCGACGCCTCTCTCGCCCCGACGCTTGAGGCGCAAATCGTCGATTTCGCCGATGAGATCGCTTACAATGCTCACGACATCGATGATGGTCTGAAGTCCGGGATGCTTGAGGCGGAGGAACTGGCTGCTGTGGGGCTGTGGGCGGGCGTGCTCGCCGAGCTGGCTCCAGTGGCTCGGGACGTATCCCCGACGGCTCAGCGCTACCAGGCTGTTCGTCGGATGATCGATCGGATGGTCGGTGATCTCATCGAAACACTCATGCAGCGGTTGTCGGAGGAAAAGATCACCACTCTGGCCGACGTGCGGGCAGTGAAGCCTCGCCTGGTCGAGTTTTCAGCTGCTCTGACGGAGCAAAACCGCGAATTGAAGGCCTTTCTGTACGATCGCCTGTACACGCACCATCGGGTCATGCGCATGAACCAGAAGGCAGATCGGATCATGAGCGCGCTCTTCGAGGTCTACAGCACCGAACCGCGTCAACTCCCCCCGCACGTGCTACGGCGAGCACGGGAAGAGAACGAGCCGATGGCGCGGTGCATCGCGGACTACATCGCCGGGATGACCGATCGGTACGCCCTTGAGGAATACAAGAAGCTGTTCGACCCGTATGAGCGCGTCTGACGTCTAGAGTGATGTAGTTGCGCGGGAATTGCCGCGGCGAGGATTGTGGATAGCGGCGCTCAGAATCGCCAGATAGCGGTTGGCGATGGCGGGCCAGGCAAAGAAGTCGCGAGCTGCCCGGTGGGCGTTGGCGCCGAGGCGCTGCCGGGCGAGGGGATCAAGCAGAAGTTTCGTGAGGACCGCACCGAGGACGTCGGCCCGTTCGGGAGGAACGAGAATCCCGGTGTCGTCGTGGCGGACTGCATCCGGTATCCCATCGACGGATGTCGCCACCACGGGACGACCACTGGCCATGCCCTCAAGGCAGACGAGAGGTAGTCCCTCCCATCGAGACGGGCAGCTCACGATCGAAGCGCCTCGATACAGAGCGGCAAGTCGATCCTGGGATTGCACCCCAAGCAGGTGTACGCGATCCTGCAGGGCGAGCCGGGCACGCAAGGCTTCCAGCGCCGTGCGTTCGGGGCCGTCGCCAGCGATCAACAGATCGATGGGTGTTGGCACACGAACGCTCGCGAAAGCTTCCAGAAGAATATCGAACCCCTTCTGACGCACGAGTCTCCCAACCGCGAGAATGTATGGCCTAGCGTGCGTGAAGGGTGGGGTGTCGGCGAAGCGGGACGGGTCGACGCCGTTCGGGATGACAGAAACCCTGGCGTGCGCCACCGGGGCCAGGTCTCTCGCTTGCGTCGCGAGCGTTGTGGCGCACGCAATGACGTGTGATGCCGCAACCAGTGCCTTCCGGAGGAAGCGGGGTCGTGACGTGAACTGAGCGTCGGCCTCGCCTCCTTGGAGGCTGACGACGACGGGGGTGGCCTGAGCAAGGGCGGTCATGTACGGAGCGTAAGTTGAGATGGCGAGTGTCAAGACGACATCGATTCGGCGCTCCCGTATGGTCTGTTGCATCTCAATGACTGCAGGCTTGAGTCCCGCGGCGAACCGAAGATGCCGTGCAATGTGGCGGGCCCGGCGGGGAAGTTGGTGAAGATCGAAGCGAAGCACTGGGGCTCCACCTGCAGCGTCTGACGACGATGGCGCTCGCCGAGCCAGCACGGTCACGGCGTGATCGGCCCTCTGGAACTCCGAGATCAGCTGTGTCGATATCTGTTCAATCCCACCCACTGCGCCAAAACTTGGACAGAACACCGCGATGTGCATGAGGTCAGTCGGATTGGTGAGCCACTTGTCGGGAGTGCTCGATGGCAGCGAGCAAGTCGGGGCGGGAGTACCAGCGCGCAAAATGCGCATCGGTCGGGGAGATCGTCTCCTCCCATGGCCTAGGTGAGACGCCGAGGCCACCTTGTCGTCGTTGAAGGTCCGCTACGCTATCCCACTGCTGCGCGTACACCGCCTTCAAGCTGCCAAAGCGTTTCGATATCCCAGAGCCGTTCCAACGAGCATCCGTGAGTGCGATGCGCGGCGTCATTCCCTGCCGCTGACCACAGAGTTGGTCGAGCCGGTAGCGGGTTGCGCGCTCGTCTCGGTACTGGAAGTGATGCAAGAAGACTGGAAGGGATGGCTCCATCAACAACGGACCCACCGGGTAGATCGCACGGTGAAACCCGATATCGCAGGCAATAGGAGGCCCGTGGCGATCGATCCGTTGCAGGGGGTGCTTCCAGTGTCCTTCGGGGCAATGCGCAACCGTGAATTCCTCGCACAGCGGCTGAAACTCGGCGGGATGGAAGCCTGGGAGGTATTCTGGCTTCCGGTCGGGGAAGTGGTTGAAAACGCGCGCGCCGATGATGCGGAATCGGCGATCGAGGCTGGCGATGTACGCGCGCAAGGTCAGACCTCGTGGTCCGTGATGAAATTCGTCGGCGTCGAGCCACAGCCACCAGACATGATCTAGGGGCTCCGCGTCTGAGACCTCGCGTACGACTTCGTTCATGATGTTGAGACGGAGTGTCTCGTCGTAGCTTTCCGACGAGAAGGAGCGAGCGAGCATCGCACCAGCGGCACAAGCAGCTGCCACCGTATCGTCTGGGCTGGCGTTGTCGACCAGATAGACGCGCTCGCAACCCTGCGTGAAGGCGTTTCGCACCGTTGCGGCGATCACGTCGCCCTCGAGCCACGCACCCATCACCGCGAAGAAGCGAAACGCGGGAAGGAGGGTGGGAGCGGGAGGATTCTCCGCCGTCTCGATCCATCCCATGCCGGACCGGGACCGTAGACCGAATGCTCGGAGAATCCCTTGCCGACCACGCCCAAGTCTCGGGAACCACGCCACGGTCGCCTTCTATCGACCCAGAACCGGCAGTCAAGCTCGATACCCCTGTTGGTCGCTTCAATCCACCCAGGTGACGCGGCCCCCCAACGGTTCTCGAGCCTTGTGGGATAGTGGCGTGGTCAGATAGTCTTTCCACGGCACGGCAGCGATGGGGAAGGTGTTGATCGTGGGGCTCGACGGGGCCACGTGGAGTCTGTTCGGGCCGTGGGCTCGTGCAGGTCGTATGCCTACACTGGCCGCCCTCATGGCGAGCGGTTCATGGGGAACACTGCGGTCGACGATCCCACCGCTCACTCTGCCCGCGTGGTCGTCGATGATGACCGGGCGAAATCCGGGAGCGCATGGAATCTTCGCGTTCCGTCGCATGGTTCCGGGGGACTATCACACCGGAGGTCTGGCGAGTGCAGCGGATCTTGGTGCCCGGACGCTGTGGGACGTGGCAGGGGCGGCGGGCAAGCAAGTTGGTGTCATCAACGTCCCTCCGTCGTATCCCATCCGGCCAATCAATGGCTTCGTTGTGAGTTGCATGTTGACCCCGCCCGGCGAAGCGTTCACGTATCCCCCGGAGCTCGCGAATGAGATCGGGGAGTATGTGATCGATCTGCCGGCCCCCCGCGGTCTGCGCCGGGACGATGTCGACTACCTTGCGCGAGGCCTCCCATATCTTGAGGGGCTCCTTCGACAGACCCAGTTACGTACGCGGGCCACGATCGCGCTGATGCGCCGGCCGTGGGATCTCCTGTGCGTCGTCTACTACTCGCCCGATCGGATCCAGCACTACTTCTGGCCGGACCTCGTCGGCACCACGGCGGGGGGGGAACCGAGAGTTCATGCAGCCCTCGAAGCGGCCTTCGCTGCCCTCGATGAGAGCCTGGGCCGCCTGGTTGCAGCTGCCGGTCCCGAGACTACGGTAGTGCTCGTATCCGATCACGGCTTCGCGGCAAAGCCAACGTACGCGATTCACCTCAACCGATGGCTTTCTCAGGGCGGGTTCCTCCGGGAACGTCCGTTCTGGCGACTTCGACGACGCATCGTTCGCAAGCTCGTGGCTGCCAAGAGCCGACCGCGCTACGATACCGTCGAGCGGATGGTGGACATGACGCGGAGTCGTGCTTGGGCGCAAACGCTCGAGCCGGGAACGGCCGGGGTGTGGATCAATGTGAAGGGAAGGTACCCACTCGGCTACGTGGCGGATGGTCCCGAGTACGAGGCTACCCGCAAGGAGATCGTTGAGGGCATGCGCGGGCTGCGCACGGACGATGGCAGGCCAGTTTTCGACGGCGTCTGGCGCCGCGAGGAGTTGTACCGAGGCCCATACGTAACCAATGCCCCAGACATCATTGCGGCATGCGCGCCGTACGTGGGCGTACTCTACGAAAGCGTCCGGCGGGATCTTCGTTCGCGTGCGCTCTTCGGCCCGTTCGCCGAGATGGGCTTCACGGGAAGCCACCACGGAGAGGGATTGTATCTGTTTTCGGGCCCCGAGATCCGTTCGTTGGGACCGCATCAAGAGTATCCCATCGAGTCGATAGCGCCGACGGCGCTACACCTGCTCGGCGTCGCGGTTCCTCGAGCGATGGAGGGACCCGTGTGTGAGTCGCTACTTACGAACGAGTTCCTCCTCGAGCATCCGGTGATGTACCAGGACGATGAGGAAGACGCGTTGGCGCCTCAGGCTGGTTGGAAATCAGCTGCGGACGAGGAACGCATTGCCGAGCACCTCCGCGCGCTCGGATACGTCGAATGACGAGTCCGACGGCTAACCCGCCAACCCGGGAAATGGTAGAGGAGTTCCTCGCCGCGAACGACCTCGGGTATCAACGGGTCGAACTGCCGCATGGTCTCGCCACGCCAGGGCCCGATCGCAGCGATACGGCACGCTTGGTGTTCCCCTCAAACCTCGAGGGACAGAGCGTGCTCGACGTGGGGTGTTACCTGGGCTACTTCTGTCACGAAGCAAAGCGGCGTAAGGCGGGGCGAGTGGTGGGCCTGGAGGTAGATCCAGAACGGTTGGAACAGGCGCGAGCGCTGGCGGGCTTCGCGGGTCACGCCATAGAGTTCCGCCAGTTCGACATCGAGCGTGACGAGCTCGATGATCGCTTCGACGTAGTTCTTCTCCTCAACGTGCTTCATCACGCCAGGCGGCCGATCGACATGCTGATGAAGGTGGCACGGTACGCTCGGCAGCGGCTCGTGCTCGAAGTGCCGAGCCTGCTCGACGGCCCCATGAAGAAGTATCTCAAGCGTGAGTTTGGCCTCCGGACCCGCCACGTGCGTTGGCTTGAGCGGCTACCCCTCGTTGGTGTCGGTCGAAACGGGGCGCTCGATACGCGGCGGGAACAGAGTTTCTTCTTCACGCCGGAGGCTATCCGGAATGTTCTTCTGGAGCACGGCCGCATGTTCTCTCGCGTCGACGTTGCACCGTCCGCCCGGCGAGGACGGCATGTCGTTGTGGCGCATCGGCGAAGAATAGGCACACTCGTGGTGCTCGCCGGCGTCAGCGGGGCAGGAAAGTCCCATCTCTGGGAGCGCGTGCGCATGGGTTCGGAGGACGCGCTGGCCACGAAGTTGCTGCTGAAGCCCGTGGAGGGTTGGGCGTCGACGGACGCGATCTCTCTCCGAGCCTTGGAGTCGCCGGTGATCGACGGGCTCGTCCTGCAGTACGATCTCCTCCGCCCCCACCGGGGTGGGGCCCGCCGTTACGACCGAGACGAGGCGCTTGATGTGGTTTCGTGTGCGGAAACGGTACGGGTCCTCACTGTGTTCTGCCGACCCGACATCCTGCGTTCGCGCCTGGAGGCGCGGGCCCGAAACGAGGTCGGCGAGGGCTTGCGCCTCGCAGACGAGGCGCTGCTCCTCTACCGTCGCGTTGGGGAGCTTCGGCGCATCATGGAACGGTGGATCGGGTACTGGCGGGGCCGAGACGTACAGCCCGTCTTCATCGACACGTCTGTGGAGGGCGAGTATTCCGTGCTCGGACCCGAACAGCATGAGCGGGTTCTTGAGATGCTGGACCATTGACGGTCTCCCTCGCCGTCGCGGTTTACATAACATATCTTATCAGACGTCGGCATGTAGGCCCCGAAGACAAATGTCCGGTTCCTCGATCCTCTCCTACGTCGTCGACACCAGCCCGCAAGTGCTGCCTCTACGCTACGTTGTGCTGACGCGCGATTGGCGCGGCTGTGTCGCAGTAGCCGTGGCCTCGGTCGTGTTAGGGGCCGGCGGTTGCGGCCGAGGGTGTCTGGGCTTCGACGGGCGGCAGTTTCGACTGCACGAGCGTCCGAAGGTCTGGATCGATCGTGTCCTTGAGGAGCTGAGAATAAAGGTCCAGCGCTCGGTCGTGCTTGCCCGCCGATTCAGACAGGCGCGCCGCGCCCAGGACCGCATCGGTGCGGTAGGGTCCGTCTATAGCCGCGGCCCGGTCGAAGGCATCCGTTGCGCCCGAGGCATCGCCCAAGGCCAGGCGGGCGTGTCCGAGGCCGACCAGCGCCTCCTGGCGCAGGTACGGAGGCGCCGCGCTGGCAGCCAGATACTCGCCATATGCGGCGGCGGCGGCGGCCGGATCCGGCTTGCGGGTTAGCGCGTGTCCCTTGTACAGAGCGGCTAGGTCGCCGGAGGGTGTTCCGGCGTGTTCTCGTGCAACTGACGTAAAGGCGTCTATCGCTTCGTCCAGTTTTCCAGCCTGCAAAGTGGACTGGGCCGACCGAAATGCGACCGCGGCCTCCTCGCTCCGGGCCGAGCGGGCACGTCCAACCAGCACGAACACAACAAGCGCCAGGACAAGAACTCCTACCCCACCGAGGATCAGCGAAAGATGGTCCTGGACCCAGCCGGAGGCGCGACCGACGAGGGATTCGAACTCATCGGGCGCGCGGAGATCCTTGCGGCGGAGTTTCGACTCCTTGGGGGGGCGTGTCATAGTAGAGTGAGCGCCCTCGTCTACATCTTGTACTTGAAGTCATCGGGGGACATTTTCTCTAGAATCTCTGCCCACTTGTCCCGCGATACGTTGGAGAGGTTCTGGTCCTTCCCCTCCTCCATCTGCTGAAGAACGCTCGACGCTTCAAGTACTTTCTTCGCGACGTAGATCGGGCTCTTCGTACGCAGCGCGAGACTGATTGCGTCCGATGGCCGTGCATCGATCGTTAGCTGGCGTCCGTTAGCCCGCAGGTAGATCAAGGCGAAGTAGGTGTTGTCCTTGAGCTCGGTCACTTCGACCCACTCGACGGCGACGTTGACCTCTCCGAGGATGCTGCGGAGAAGATCGTGCGTCATCGGGCGGGTCATCTTGATTCCCTCGAGTTCCGTGGCCATTGCGGTGGCTTCAAGAAGCCCGATCCAGATCGGGAGGTTCAGCTTGTTGTCAGGATCCCGCAGGATGACGATGGGGGTCTTGGTAACCGGGTCTAGCGTGAGTCCGCCGACCGTCATCAGGATGAAATTCTCACGATTCATCGGGGCACCCTACCGGCGGGCATTGTGAAGTAGCCTACCGGGGAGGTCAATGCCATACCGCACCTCATCATCTCGCGACAATCCGATCGATCACGCCGTAAAGCTGGGTCAGGTTGCGACACTCCTCCACGACGCTGCAGTAGCGCGCGTACCGGTCCATCTCGCTGTCACCAAAGCCCCACGTCATCCGATTCTCGGGGTTGAGCCAGATCACCTGCTTGGCGCGCTGCTGGATGTCACGTAGCACCCACTCATGGGGCAAGTTGTAGTTGTTGCGCCCGTCCCCGAGGAGGATGACGGTCGTGCGCTTATTCACCGCCGTCAGGTATTCTCGGTGGAACGCTTTGAATGCCCGCCCAAAATCCGAGTGTGCGTATACGTTGATCACGTTCCCGTTCAGCGCGGTCTCGATTGCTTCGTGGATGTCGCGATCCTCGAAGAGCTTAGTGATCTCTCCCACGTCGGATACGAAGATGAAGCTGCGCACTTTCGTGTACAGGTCCTGGAGGGAGTACACGAACTGCAACATGAAGCGGGAGACGTTCCGGACGGAATCGGATACATCGCACAGCACCAATACCTGCGGGCGATCTTTCCGGCGGCGTTCAAACACGATCCGGAACGGCACGCCTCCATACTGGAGGTTCTTCCTCAGCGTGGTGCTGGGGTCGAACTTCCCTCTTCGCGCCCGGCGGCGCCGGATCGAGATGACGTTGCGGAGACGCCGTGCGAGCCGGGTTACGGCCTCCTGCATGCGTCGGATCTCGTCCTCCGTCAGGTAGTAGAAGCTCTTCTCTGATAGTGCTTGCAGCCGCTGTTGATCTCCGCGGGTGATGTCCTGGCGGGCCAGCTCGCCACGCACCATGGCCTTCACCAGGTCGGCGATATCTTGCAGGCGCCGGTTCAGGAACCCGTCCAAACGTTCACCATCAAGTGCCCCGCGGTCCGCGAGCTGCTCTTTCAAGCGTGCGATCTCGCTGGCGAGGCCGCCGAGCCCCAGGGCGCCGGCGACGGCATGGGCGAACCGCCCCTCTTGGAACGTATGCTGGATCTGGACCAGCCCCGCGCGCTCCGCGGCCTCGCGAAGCAATCGCTCCAAGCCTCCCCCGTCCGCGGAAAGGAGGGCGCGCGCAAGGGGCGAGAGCTCGATGCCTGCCTCGGCGAGTAGGTGCTCCAGATCGTCAAGAAACTGCTGGAAGTCCGCGTCAGGAAGCCCGAGCGCCTGCGCCGATGCCGCGGTCGACTGCTGAATCACGTCGGCCAATCCGGAGAAGAAGAGGTCGAACAGGTGTTCGAACGTCGGAAGATCGATGGTCCGCTTGACCATCGTCGCCCGCAACGTCGCGCGGACGGTTTCCCGGTCCGTGAGTCCGACGGCGTCGAGGGCCTCAACGACGTCGATGCTCTCGGCCGGCGAAACGCGCAGTCCGTTACGTCGTAGGAGCCCCGCGAACTCGATGAATCTGGCGTCCATAGATCCGAGGGGGGGGTGAGCCTAGTGGAGTACGTCCTTGTCGCCCTGCTGCGAGGCGGGCCTCATCTTGGCGCGCTGCGCGTCGACGTATCCCTTGAGCTCCTGTTGGGCCTTACGAATGTCGGCTTCGTACTTGAGGATGGTGGAAAGTGTGTCCGTCACGAGGCCTTCGTCGAGCGTCTGAACATTGAGTAGCGTAAGGGCGCGTGCCCAGTCGAGCGTTTCGCTGATGCTGGGTGACTTCTTCAGGTCGAGCTCCCGCAAACGCTGCACGACTGTGACCACTTCTGCCGCCAGTCGCTCCGAAACTCCAGGGACCTTGAGGCGGACGATCTCGAGTTCTTGGGTTCGCTCGGGGAACTCGATGAACAGATGCAGGCAGCGCCGTTTGAGCGCATCGGACATCTCGCGTGCGTTGTTGCTGGTAAGTACGACGAGGGGGATGTGGCGGGCGCGGAGCGTTCCGAGTTCGGGCACGCTCACCTGGAAGTCGGAGAGAACCTCAAGAAGCAAGGCCTCGAACTCGGTATCGGCCTTGTCGATCTCGTCGATGAGCAGGACGCACGGCGTGGCCGAAGTGATGGCCCGTAGCAGTGGCCGAGGCAGAATGAACCGGTCGCTGAAAAAGACGTCGTCCTCGCTCGCGATGCGGTCGACGGCTTCGCGCAGCGAGTGCGTTCCACCGACGATCTCGCTGATCTTGTCCTTCAGTATCTGCGTGTACAGGAGCTGCTTGGCGTACTCCCATTCGTAGAGCGCCTTGGCTTCGTCGAGACCCTCGTAGCACTGGAGTCGGATGAGCTCATGATCGAGCGCACGAGCCAGGACTTTGGCGAGCTCCGTCTTCCCCACGCCGGCTGGGCCCTCGACCAGGATGGGTTTGCGCATCTGCGCGGCGAGGTAGACCACCGTGCCGATGGTCCGGCTGGTGATGTATTCCAGAGCGCCGAAGCGCCGGATGACGTCGTCGATCGAGCTGAAAGCGTTGGACATAGCGTGAAGAGTCTCCCGACAAGCCGTGGACGCGCGTCGTCCGGCGCGACGCTAACACACGAACTCTGCCATGACAACGAAATGCCGAGGCGAAAGCCTCGGCGCCCCGCGCAGATAGCACGATATGGAGAGGTCCCGGATGGACAGATCACTCACCAGGCGAGGGATACCGTCTCCACGCGCGCTGGCCGGAGCGGATGGAGGTGGTAGCCCCGCACCCGTGGATGGCGGACCGCGAAGCTCACGGGATGGAAAAGCGGTACCCATGGCGCGTCCTGCATGACGCGCACTTCCGCCGCGCGAAAGAGCGGGTATCGCTGCGTAGGGTCGAGAAGCGGCTCGGCCGCGTCGAGGAGGATATCGACCTCCCGTTCGCTGTAGAATGTGTTGTTGTTCGTGTCGCGGCTGCGGGAGTGGAGGAGCACGGTCAGGAAGTTCGAGGGATCGGGAAAGTCGGCCTCCCACCCGAGCAGGAAGAGCGGGACCTGCCCGGGATGTCGAATCGCTTCGATCAGAGCAGGAAAGTCAACCGGTTTGATCGCCATCTCCACTCCGATCGCTGCGAGATCCTGCTGCAGGGATTGGGATACGCGCAGGGCGCTGTCGCTACGGGCAACCCAGAGCTCCGTCCGGAAGCCATCCGACAGTCCGGCCTCGGCAAGTCGCCCGCGGGCGCCCTGCGGATCGTGCAGATACCGCGGTGCGCCCGGGTAGTAGCCAGGCATGTCGGGCGGCAACACGCCGTTCGCGATCACTCCGCGGCCGTCGATCAGTTCCAGCAGGCGCTGTTTGTTCACGGCGAGATTCATCGCCTGTCGTACGGGAACGCGGTCGAAGGGAGCGATGCCGCAGTTCAGGCCTACGTACTCGGTGCGCAGCGTCGGGTGCTCGAGAAGGACGGAACGATAGCGTGTGTCGGCCATCACCCGATTGAACTCCGCCGACGGAATGCCGGTGACATCCAGCTCGCCGTGCTGGTACTTGAACCAGGCCAGCTGGTCACTGACGCCGATGGTCAGCTCAACGCCGTCCAGATATGGCAGCCCAGACCGAAAATAGAAGGGATTGCGCGTCAATCGGAGGCGCTGCCACGCCACCCACTCGTCGAGAATGAACGGTCCGGTCCCCATGGGGCGACGCGAGAAAGCGGTATCCCCTTCCCGCTCGACGGCCTCCCGGTCGACGATTGCCGCGAACGGCATCGCGAGCTTGTGCAGAAAGAGCGGATCCGGCGCAGTCAGATTGATCTCGACCACATGCGGCGCTCGGGCGACGATGCCGCTGATCGCGTCGGCATGACCGGAGGCATACTCCCGAGCTCCCGCGATGCCGTGGAAGAACACCGCTCCTTGCGAATGGAGCGAGAGCTTCAGGAGCCGCTCCAGGGAGTACTTTACGTCGGAGGCCTCGCAAACGCGGCCGGATCCGAACCGCACGTCTGTGCGCAGCGCAAACAGGAACCGCATCCCGTCCGGACTCTGGTCCCAGGAGGCCGCGATGTCTGGCACGATCGTCGTGCCTGCATCGTATGTGACCAGCGAGTTGAACAGCATCTGCTCGAACGACCACGACGCTACGTCGTAGCCGATCGCCGGGTCGAGTGTGCGTACATCGTCGCCCGCTGCGAGGCGGAGCACGCCGCCCGGCCGAGCGGGCTGATCGTCGGTGGCGGGGCCTGCGGGGGGCGGGTCGAGGGGCACGGCGCAGCCCACGAGGGAGAGGAGCGCGATCGCGAGCAGAAACGCGGGGCGGCTCATGGTCGGTGAGAGCTCAGTAGGTCGCTCAGGGCGCTCCCGATCAGGTTGAAGCCGACCGCTGCGAGCGCGATCGCAACTCCCGGGGAGACGACCAGCCACGGGGCGACGGCGAAGTAGGTTTGCGACTCGCTGATCATCCGACCCCACGACGAGGTTGGCAACGGTACGCCCAGGCCGAGGTAGCTGAGGCCCGCGTCGAGTGTGATGGTCCCTGACATCCCAAGGGCTGTAAGGACGATGATGCCCGGCAAGACGCCCGGCAGCAGGTGGCAGATCAGTATTCGACCGTGCGACGCGCCCAAGGCACGTGCGGCGAGAAGGTACTCGCGCTCCCGCAGTGACAGCACCTCTCCCCGTACCGTCCGGGCGAGCGTGGTCCACCCGACGATGCCGATCACGAGGGGAATCGTCAGGATCGACGGTGGAAGCACGGTGGCCAGCACGATGAGCAGGAGCAAGGATGGGACGGTGAGCATGAGATCGACGACCCACATGAGAATGGTGTCCGTCCAGCCCCCGAGGTAGCCGGCGATCAAGCCGACCGAAACGCCGATGACGAGGCTGACGATCATGGCAAGGCCGCCGACGACCAGGGACGTTCGGGCGCCATACGCGAGGCGGCTCCATACATCGCGACCGAGGGTGTCGGTGCCGAGGGGGTGCGCCAGGCTGGGAGGCAGTGGTCCGGTGTAGTGTTCCACGACCGTGACGTTTGGGTCGTATCGCGTGAGCCACGGGACCGCAGTCGCTACGGCGACGAGAGCGACGACGAGGGCTCCTCCGACCAGCAGGAGTCGTCGCCCGCGTGAGCGGCGGGGTGCGTGGGCAGGATCAGCCATCCTGCACCCGCGGATCGACGATGCGGTACACCAGGTCGACGAGTAGGTTGCAGACCAGCACCAAGGCTCCCGAGAAGAGCACGGTCCCGGCAAGCACAGGAACGTCGAGACTGAACACGGCCTGCACCGCCAGTCGCCCGAGTCCCGGCCAGTTGAACACGGTCTCGGTCAGGACCACGCCGCTCATGAGCGCTGCCATGTCGAGTCCGAGGAGGGTCACGATCGGGATCAGTGCGTTGCGCAACGCATGGCGCACGTATACCCGGCCCGTGGACAGGCCCTTGGCGCGCGCAGTGCGAATGTAGTCGCTGCTGAGGGTGCCGACCACATTGGCATGGACGTAGCGGGCGTAGGCGAAGCACTGCATCAAGGCCAACGTCGCTGCGGGCAGGATGAGATGACGGAGGTGTGAATCGACTCCGTATCCGCCAAGGGGGAGGAGGCGCAGCCGGTAACCGAAGGCATATACGAGCAGGTTGCCGACCCAAAACGTGGGAAGTGCCAAACCTACGACGGCAATCAACAGAACGACGAGGTCGGCGCGCGATCCTTGCCGCGCTGCCGTCAGCAGCCCGAGGAGGAGTCCGCACGCAAAGCCGATGGTAATGCTCGTCAGCCCGAGTAGCGCGGTCGCCGGCAGACGCTCGACGATGACGTCGCTCACGCGCCGGCCCGTCAGATATGAATGCCCGAGATCTCCGCTTGCCACCTGCGAGACATAGCGAACGAACTGGACGACAACCGGGTCGTCAAGTCCGAGGTCGTTCCGAATGGCGGCGAGCGTGTCGGGATCGGCCTTTGGGCCGGCGATCGAGACGGCCGGATCGGCTGGTACGACCCGTATCAGAAGGAAAATGATGAAGGTCGTGCCAAGGAGCGTCGATAGCGCACGCAGGAGTCGTTGCAGCAGGTACGCCGCCAATCACCCCTCCCCCGCCCGATCCGCCCGCCCACCACCGGCCACGACTGGTGAGGATAGCGAACGGACGGGGTGGACGCTACGGACGTGCAACAATGTGGGTTCGCAGGGCGGCCAGCGTGATGGGTAGACCGGCCAAGACGGCCTCGGGCGCCCGCGTGCCGTTCGTGAGTGCCCTCAAATCGACCGGCTTCCCACTCAGGTACTCATAGCTCCCTCCAACCGCCAGAAGTACCGCTCCCGGCCCTGCCAGATCCCAGAGTCGTGCCTGTCCAAGGAACGCTGCCTCGGCTGCACCTCGCGCGACCAGCGCTACGTGGTGAGCGGCCGATCCCAACGATCGGATCTTGCCGGGATACGCGACGTGGTAGCGCCGGTGCATGTTCCCGTCGGCGACGATGAAGCGATCGCCAGACGGTTCATCCCTGTTGAGGCGAGATAATGGTACGCCGTTCCAGTGGGCCATTCCATCGGCTGCACTGAACGTTTCCCCCGTACAGGGAAGGTGGACGACCCCCGCGATCGGTTCCCCGTCCTGCAGGATGCCGATGCAGATGCACCACGTGGGCAGGCCAGCGACAAACGCCGCCGTGCCATCGATCGGATCGATCGCGACGAGGAGACTGCCTCGACCGATGCGCCTCGCCCCCTCCTCTCCGATGATGTCTGCCTCGGGCAAGCGCGAAGCGAGTTCCGTGACGAGGAGGTGCTCGATCTCGCGATCGGCGAGGGTGACGAGGCTTCGATCTGCCTTGCGCTCTGCCGGCACGCGCCGGAAATGGCGCAGCGCGAGTCGCCCCGCCTCGTGGGCGAGTCTCTCGAGCTGGTCACGGGTGAGCGACATCATGGGGTAGTCAGAATGCCACGCCCTTCCAGCGGACGACAGTCTCCCCCCTGCGATCAACGCTCGTCAGGGCCGAGGGCAGGTTCCCGGGCGGCACTCGCGCGCAGCGATTCGATCCTGGCCGCGAGGTCGAGGATGTGGCGCGTGTTGGCCCCGAGGTCGCCATACCCGATACGGGATTGCGAGCGCATGAAAAGCGCCGATCCCTTTCCCTTAGGGTCGGTGGTGACATGGATCGTCACATCGTCCTGGAACCGCAGGATCCGTGTCGAGACTACCGCCTCGATGCGTCGCACCTTCGCGTCACGTGCGGCCACGGTCCAGTTGCCCATGCTCGTGATTGCCCGTTCCGTGAGGGCGTAGAGCTCATTGGCGGACACGTCCGGGTAGTGGCGCGGGCGCAGCTCCGGAAAGGGTGACCCTTCCGCGGTCTCGGCCGTGCGGCTGTCGAGGTACGTCTGCAGCCGCGCTGTCGCCCCCGGGGGGTCGTCCCACGGCAGGTCGTTGAGCCAGAGCCCTCCTGCCAGAAGGGCAACCAGCAGCATTCCCGGAAGGGCCAGGACCCAGAGGAGCGGAAGCATTCCGGCTCACGATCAGGCTTGTCGGCGCTGCTCACGGGTCGATGCAGCAGATTCGGACGGCGAAACGGCGGTCCGGGCGGGCGCCGTGGACTCTCCCTGAAGCCATGCGAGCCCTCGATACATGTACTGGAGCCCTGCTGCAGTGGTCATCACGCCAGTGGCAAGGAATACCGCATCCTGAATCGCCGGCTGGATCATCGCGCGGTCAATCAGCGATACGAGCACCATGGTGACCGACAGGAGCTGTAGTGCCGTGCTCGCCTTTCCGCCCACGCTCGGCCGGATGGCCATTGTCTGCTGAGTCAACACGAAGAGGAGCAGATAGCCTGCGACGATCACAACGTCACGCGAGATCACAACCACGACGAGCCACCGAGGAACCTCATGCATGAACCCGAGCGCGATGAACGCAGACACGAGCAGCATCTTGTCCGCAGCGGGATCGAGGTACGCGCCGAGCTTGGTCTTGGTGCGCATCAGCCTGGCGATCGCGCCGTCGAGGCCGTCGGTAATCCCGGCTCCGACGAAAACAATGAGCGCCGCGCGGAACTGGTAGCTCTCCAGGAGGACGAGGAAACACGGGATCGCGATGATGCGGAGGAGCGTGAGGCAATTAGGGATGTTGACGACCGTCAGCACGATCCCAGTGCCTCAGCGGGGAGCCGCTTGCGAAGCTGCCCTGCAATCTTGGCGGGTACGAGCGCGGTGACGGTTACCACACCATCCCGATAGTACTCTTCGATGACGCGACCGGTTCGCCGCAACCACGCAAGCACATCTCCCCGGTCGGACGGCAGAGCGTAGTGTACGCGCTCGAGCCCCCGCGTCAGCCGCGCTTCAACTCGGCCGAGGAGTGCAGGTAGCCCAAGCCCGGTGTGCGCGGAGATGACGCTCGCATCGTCTTCGGTGCGCGGCGGGCGCATACCCACAGGTAGCAGGTCGGCCTTGTTGAAGACGCGGAGCGTCGGCCGGTCCCTCGCCTCGATCTCCCCCAACACATGATCCACCACCTGGGCGTGCTCCTCCCAATGCGGATGGGACACGTCGAGCACGAGAAGCAGTAAGTCGGCGCTTCGCACCTCTTCGAGAGTACTCCGGAACGCCTCGATCAGCTGGTGGGGAAGTTTATGGATGAATCCGACGGTGTCGGCGAACAGGACAGTGAGACCGCCCGGGAGACGCAACCGGCGAACCGTTGGATCGAGGGTGGCGAACAACCGGTCCTCGACCAGGACCCCCGCGTGCGTCAGCGCATTCATGAGTGTCGACTTGCCAGCGTTCGTGTAGCCGACCAGCGCGACCGTTGGGAACGGCACGCTCGCTCGCTCATGGCGGTGCAGTGTCCGCGTGCGGGAGACGTCCCCGAGACGAGTGCGTAGCTGCGCGATCCGCTCGCGTACTCGGCGGCGATCGACCTCGAGTTGTGTCTCGCCCGGTCCGCGCGTCCCCACGCCGCCCCCCAACCGGGACAGGTGCGTCCATTGGCGAGTGAGGCGGGGCAGCAGGTACTGGAGCTGGGCGAGTTCGACTTGCATCTTGCCTTCGAGGCTGCGTGCGCGCTGAGCGAAGATGTCCAGGATCAGGGCGCTCCGGTCGACGACCTTGCGACCCAGCCCACGTTCGAGGTTGCGCTGCTGGGCCGGGCTGAGCGCGTCGTCGAAGATGACGGCGTTCGCCCGGGCGTGGTCTGCGAGACTCCGAATCGTGTCGACCTTCCCACGGCCGACAAATGTGGCAGGATGGATTCGCCGTAGGCCCTGGATGGTATTGGCGGCGACCATCACGCCGGCCGTGTCGGCGAGCTGGGCGAGCTCGGTGAGGGAATCCTGGGCTGACAGAAGAGAGCGCGGGCGCTCTGTGCCCACCAAAATGGCGCGCTCGGGCGTGGGCCCTGTTGTTTGCGTACGCTCTCTCACCGGAACGTCAAGACTCCGGCCCCGAGAAGACTCTCGACAGCATTGACGATCTGATCGCTGGCCGCAACCCGTAGACTGTCGGGCAGGGCCAGGACCGTCTCGCTCTCGTCGTCCCGGACGAGGTGTAAGAACGCGTCGCACCCGCCGGGGTGGGCCGCCAGCACGGCCTTGAGCTGCTCGAGTCCACCACGGCCGGCGCGCCGGAGTGGCACCTGCACGTGCACCTGGCGAATGGCATCGTCCCGTGCTTGGACGAGCAGGATCACCTCGTCGGCGATCACCTGGCAACGCTCCTCCGACACTTCGAGCGCCCCGGCGATCACGACGGCTTCCCCCCCGCGCAGGACGGTTTCGTGCTTGCGGTAGGTGTCCGGCCAGGCGATCACGTCGACACCTCCCTCCCTGTCCTCGAGGATGAAGGTCGCGTACCGGTCGCCTTTCTTGCTGTTCTTCAGCTTGAGGCCATGAATCACGCCGCCGAGGCGCACCCGCGGACGCGAATCTGGGCGGCCGTGGCGCTCGCCCGATCCTGGTGGGAGTTCGGCACCCCGAGTACGCAGCGTACCCGTCGTGGCGTTGGTGAACTTGCGGAGATCCTGCTCGAAGCGGTCGAGGGGATGGCCCGTGATGAAGAAGCCGATGGCTTCACGCTCGGCGGTGAGCTCTTGCTCGGCGGCCCATGGCGCCACCGGCGGAAGCGGCGGGGGTGCATCCGAAAGATCGCCTGCAGAAAACAGACCGAGCTGTGGCGCGGTACGCTCCTCGGCACGGCTCGCGGCCCATCGCATCACGTCCTCGAGTGCCGCGAGGAGACGCGCGCGGTGGCGATCGATGGAATCGAACGCCCCACACTTCACCAGGCTCTCGAGCACCCGGCGGTTTACGAGCTGACTCCGTACCCGTAGGCAGAAGTCGTGGAGGCTCGTGAACGGCCCGTCGATACGCGTGGCCAGGATGGCTTCGATGGCCTTCGAGCCGACACCCTTCACGGCCCCGAACCCGAACCGGATGGTGTCGCCCAACGCCGTGAAATCCTCGCGACTGTGATTCACGTCCGGGGGAAGAATTCGGATACCGCGGTCACGGCACTCGGCGATGTTCTTGTACGTACTGTCGGTGTCGGCCGCTTCCAGCGATAGAAGGCCGGCCATGAAGTCCGTCGGGTAGTGCGCCTTGAGGTAGGCGGTCTGATACGTAATCAACGCGTAGGCGGCCGAGTGGCTCTTGTTGAACCCATACGCGGCGAACGTCTCCATCTGGTCGAAGATCTCCCCGGCGAGCTTCGCGTCCGCGGTGCCCCGCGCCGTGACGCCTTCCAGGAAGCGCTTGCGGTCTGCGGCCATGACCTCCTTGTTTTTCTTCCCCATGGCGCGACGCAGGCTGTCGGCATCGCCGAGTGAATAGCCGGCGAGCGCCTGCGCAATTTGCATCACCTGCTCCTGGTAGACGATGACGCCGTATGTGTCCTGGAGGATGGCCTCGAGCGCTGGATGCAGATACCGAATACGCTCCTTGCCGTGCTTACGCTTGATGAACTCGTCGACCATGCCGCTGTCCAGCGGGCCCGGACGGTAGAGGGCGAGCACCGCCACGATGTCCGCGAAACAGGATGGTCGAAGCTGCGCGAGAAGTCGGCGCATGCCTCCTGATTCCATCTGAAAGACCCCGACGGTGTCGGCGGCGCACAGGAGCTGATAGGTCCGGGCATCGTCCAGCGCCAGCCGATCGACCGGGACGGACACCCCCCTGCCCTCGCTGATGCGGCGAACGATGCCGTGGATCAGTGTCAGGGTCTTCAGGCCGAGAAAATCGAACTTGATGAGACCGATCGCCTCGACGTCTGTGTATGTGTACTGGGTCATCACCGCTCCGTCCTTGTCGACGAAGAGCGGGACGCTGTCGGTCAGTGGACGCTCTGAGATGACGATGCCGGCGGCGTGCTTGGAGGCGTGGCGGAGGAGTCCTTCGAGGCGCAGCGCGAGATCGAAGAGGCGGGCCTCCCGCTCGCCAGAGCTGCGGACTTCCTGGAGTCTCGGTTCCATCGCGAGCGCCTGCTCGAGGGGAAAATCGCGCCCCTGCTTGGGCGCCGGGTACAATTTGGCGATGCGGTCCGTCTCGGCGAAAGTGAAATCGAGGACGCGACCGACGTCCTTGATGACCTGCTTCCCCTTCAGCGTCCCGAAGGTGATGATCTGCGCCACGCGGTCGGCGCCGTACTTCTCTTTGACGTACCGGATGACCTCGTCGCGACGAACGAAGCAAAAGTCGACATCGATGTCCGGCATCGACACGCGCTCGGCGTTGAGGAAGCGCTCGAAGAGGAGCCCGTGCTCGATCGGGTCGAGGTCGGTGATGCGGAGCCCGTAGGCCACCAAGCTTCCGGCCGCGGACCCACGCCCTGGACCGACCGGAATGCCCTGGCCTTTGGCCCAGTTGATGAAGTCGGCCACGATCAGGAAATAGCCCGCGAAACCCATTGACCGGATGGTCGCGAGCTCCGTGGCCAAGCGGTGGTCGTAGACCCGCTCGCGGTCCGGGCTCCAGTCGAGCAGGTTCCGGCGTTCGTTCAGCCGTTCGTCGAGTCCTTGCCGCGCGTCGCGCTCGAGGGTCTCTTCGAGCGTCAGGCCCGGTGGCACCTCGAAGACCGGGAATTGCAGCTTCTGCGTCAGCTCGAACGAGCACCGCCGCGCCACGTCGAGTGTATTGGTGATGGCCTCGGGGGCGTGGGCGAATGCCGCGGCCATGTCGGCGGGATTCTTCACGTAGAGCTGATCGGTCTCGAACTTCCAGCGGCGATCATCAGAGAACGTCTTCCCGGTCTGGATGCAGAGCAGGACTTCGTGAGCCGCGGCATCCTCCGGACACAGATAGTGGCAGTCGTTGGTAGCGACCAGCGGCAGGCCGAGCTCGCGGGCGAGGACGAGCAACTCGCTGTTGACGCGTTCCTGGGCCGCGAGCCGGTTGTCTTGGACCTCGACGTAGAACCGACCGTCAAATATCTGTGCCAGTTCCTGCGCTGCCGACCGGGCGCGCTCGGGCTGGCCAATCATCAGGTTGTGCGCCACCTCGCCGCGGAGGCATCCGGAGAGCGCGATCAGGCCCCCGCCCAGCTCGCGAAGGATATCCTTGTCGACCCGAGGCTTGTAGTGGAATCCGTCCCGATAGCCCGCGGTAACCAGCTGACACAGGTGACGGTACCCCTCGTCGTTCATGGCGAGCAGGATGAGGTGGTAATTGCCGCCTGCTTCGTAGTCGTCGATCCGCCCGACCTTCTCGAACCTGCTCTGCGGGGCGACGTACATCTCGCAGCCGACGATTGGTTGCACCCCCTGGCGTTTGGCCTCCTCGCAAAACTGCACGGCCCCGAACATGTTGCCATGGTCGGTAATGGCGCACGCCGGCATGCCCGCGCTGTGGATCCGGGGCAGCAGCTCCTTGATCTTGTTGGCCCCGTCGAGCAGCGAGTACTGCGTGTGCAGGTGCAGGTGGACGAAGGACATCGCCCCGGACCCCTCCTCCCGTTCCGTCCTCCTGAGACGCGGAGTGGCACGGTACCGTGCGACCCACGCGGGCGTCAACATGCGACTCTGCCGGTGTCGACTCTGCCGGACAGCCCCGTCGGCGTGTGGCCTTAGGGGCGCGGCCGCGGGCGCGCCTCACCCTCTCGTCATGCACGGTTGCACGGGCGTTCATGCACGGGAGCTCGATTCCATGGGCGCGCGGATGAATCGTCCCTGCGTGCGACACCGATCGGCGCTTCCCGGACAACAGCCAGGTCGTCGGCGACATCCGGCCCTGCGTTGGCGGTGGCAGCAGTCTGTGGGGGCTGTACGGCGACACCGTCAACATCGCCAGCCGGTAGTTGTCGCGGATCGGCGCAACACCGGCGGGCCTCGGCAATCTCTCGGTCACCGGGACCTGTCACTGTGGCAAGGGCGGGCGCGTATTCCACATCTCGAGCTGCGTCCTGGACAACGCCAGCAGCGTCAGCCAACTCCTCGCGCTCGCCCACCAGGCGCTGCGCGGCATCAGCTTGGCGGCGATCAATCCCTGCATCAGCTATAACTGACCCGTTGCCCGGCGCCGGCTGTTCACTCCCACTCGATCGTGGCCGGGGGCTTCGACGAGATGTCATACACGACGCGGTTGACACCCGGCACCTCGTTGATGATGCGGGTCGAGAGGTGTGCCAGGAGGTCGTCCGGGAGCCGTGCCCAATCGGCGGTCATGCCGTCGGTCGAGCGCACGGCCCGGATGGCAACCACGTTGTCGTATGTACGTTCGTCACCCATGACGCCCACGGTCTTCACGGGCAGCAGGATGGCGAATGCCTGCCACAGGGAGTCGTAGAGGTCTGCGCGAAGCACCTCTTCCTGGACGATCGTGTCGGCGGCACGGACGATCTTCAGGCGCTGCTCGTTCACGGGGCCGATGATGCGGATGGCGAGCCCGGGGCCCGGGAAGGGCTGGCGACCGATGATCTCCACCGGCACGCCGAGTATGCGGCCGAGTTCGCGGACCTCATCCTTGAACAGCTCGCGCAGCGGCTCGAGGAGCTCCAGGCGCATCCGTTCGGGGAGGCCGCCGACGTTGTGATGGCTCTTGATGGTCGCCGACGGCCCGCGGACCGAGACGGATTCGATCACGTCCGGATAGAGTGTTCCCTGCGCCAGGAACCCGGCGTCGGGGATGACGCGTGCGGCCTCCTCGAAGACCTCGATGAACGTCAGCCCGATGATGCGGCGCTTGCGTTCCGGGTCTTCGACATCGTGGAGGTTCTTGACGAACCGGGCTGCGGCGTCGACGTGGCGCACGTCGATATCCATCCGCTCGCGGAAAAGCGCCATGACCTGCTCGACCTCGCCGGTACGCAACAGGCCGTTGTCGACGAAAATACACGTCAGGCGCTCGCCGATCGCCCGGTGCACCAGCGCTGCGGTGACTGTAGAGTCGACCCCGCCGGAGAGCCCACAGAGGACCCGACGAGGACCGACGCGCGCCCGGATGCGGGGCACGATGGCGTCGACATAACTCTCCATGGTCCAGTCGGTGCGGGCGTTGCAGACGCGGATCACGAAGTTGCGCAGAATGTCCCGACCATCGACCGTGTGGGTCACTTCTGGATGGAACTGCACGCCGTATATGGGGAGGGTACGATGGCGGAAGGCCGCATATGGTGAGTTGTCGCTCGCGGCCAGCGTCTCGAAGTCGGACGGAACCGTCGCCATCTGGTCGCCATGGCTCATCCAGACGCGGGTGGAGCGTCCCCCGAGGGCGAGCAGCGGGTCCATCCGGACGATCCGGATGTCCGCCGGGCCGTACTCCTTCCGGCTGGCGCGGGCGATCTCACCGCCGAACGCCTGGCTCAGTATCCCCATACCGTAGCAGATGCCGAGCACGGGCGGAGTGCCGGTGCGCAGGACGTCCAGTACGGCCGGGCTCGGCCGTGGTGCGTCGGGATCGTAGACGCTCGCCGGGCCACCGGAGAGGATGATGCCTTCGGGGGCGAGCCGCCTGATGCTGTCCAGCGGTAGATCGAAGGGATGGATCTCGCAGTACACCTGCAGCTCGCGCACGCGGCGTGCGATGAGCTGCGTGTACTGCGAACCGAAGTCGAGGATCAGAATCATCAGCAGGATGCTCCCGTGGCGCGGCTACTCGAGCCGATAGTTGGGAGCTTCCTTGGTGATGTATACGTCGTGCACATGGCTCTCGCGAAGCCCGGCGGCGGTGACCCGGACGAAGCGGGCCTCGCGGCGCAGGTCCGGCAGCGTGCGCGTTCCGAGATAGCCCATGCCGGCCCGCAGGCCACCGACGAGCTGCTGGACGATGAACGAGAGCGCCCCCTTGTACGGCACCCGGCCCTCGATGCCTTCCGGGACGAGTTTCATGCCGAGCTCCGCCCCTTCTTCGTCCTGGAAGTAGCGATTGCGGCTGCCCTCACGCTCGCGCATCGCTTCCAGCGAGCCCATGCCCCGGTAGAGCTTGTAGGTGCGGCCTTGGTAGAGAATCGTCTCCCCGGGACTTTCTTCGGTGCCGGCGAAGAGGCCCCCGATCATGATGGTGTGGGCGCCGGCCGCGAGCGCCTTGACGACGTCGCCAGAGAACTTGATCCCACCATCGGCGATGATGGGCACACCGGCGCGCTCACAGGGCCCGGCCGCATCGGCGATCGCCGTGAGCTGTGGCATCCCGACGCCCGAGACCACCCGGGTGGTGCAGATCGACGCCGGGCCCATGCCCACTTTGATGGCGTCGGCCCCGGCTTTGACGAGCGCTACCGCGCCCTCGGCGGTGGCGACGTTGCCAGCGATCACCTCGATCTTGGGGAATGCCCCCTTGATGGCCTGTACCGTCTCGAGCACGGCGGCCGCGTGTCCGTGCGCGGTGTCCACCACGAGCACGTCGGCGCCCGCCCGCACCAGCACTTCGGCGCGCTCCTCACGATCCGGCCCCGTTCCGATGGCGGCCCCCACTCGCAGGCGCCCCAAGTCGTCCTTGGCGGCATAGGGGTAACGAATGGCCTTCTCGATGTCCTTCACCGTGATGAGGCCGCGCAGGCGATCGTGTTCGTCGACGACCGGCAGCTTTTCGATGCGGTAGCGGTGCAGGATCTCCTTGGCCTCGTCCAAGGTCGTGCCGGGGCGTGCGGTCACCAGCTTCTCACGCGTCATTACCTCGCTGACCGTGCGGTCGAGCCGCTTCTCGAAGCGGAGGTCGCGATTGGTGAGGATGCCCACCAGCACGCCGTTGCGCGTCACGGGCAGGCCCGAGATGCGGTACTGCTGCATGATGGCCAGGGCTTCCGCGATCGGCTGTTCGGGGTGGACGGTGACCGGATCGACGATCATGCCGCTCTCGGATTTCTTGACCTTCTCGACCTCGAGGCCCTGTTCGGGAACGGGGAGGTTCCGATGGATTACTCCGAGGCCTCCCTCCTGTGCGAGGGCGATGGCTGTCCGAGCCTCGGTGACGGTGTCCATGGCGGCGGACAGCAGCGGGATATTGAGAGTGATCGAGCGCGTGAGCGGGGTCGAGACGTCGGTGTCGCGCGGCAGGATGGACGACGCGGCCGGCACCAGAAGCACGTCGTCGAATGTGAGCCCTTCACGCAGCTCGGTGGGCAGCATCTTTCCTCCCGCTCGACCGGTGCGGGCGTATCACCCGCCGGGAGCATAGACAGGAAGGGGCCCACCCGGTGCATCGGATGGACCCCTTCGTGTGCGCCATGGGGATTTTTAGCAGCTGGCGATTCCTGGAACAAGGCCAGGGGGTGGTACGCGGGGAGATCGTGATCACATCGAGATCGAGGACGGGTGTCTCGCCTGGGACGCCCGGCGCGGGGGTTCGGGCGGTCACCGACGCGGAGATCGCTTCCCTCCACCGGTCGGCGGCGAGATACGTCGAGCCGCGGTACGGCGACCACGGGGTGCGTTGCCCCCCTGCCGCGCGGGGCGGACGAGCAGCCGGAGTGGCACCCCGACGACGCCGAAGGTGTGGGCAATCCGGTTGGTCAGGTAGCGCGCATACGATGGCGGCAGCTCCGGGGCCGGCCCACCCGCGAACACCGTCACCGTGGGGGGACGCTTTCCGGTTTGGGTGGCATACAGGAGCCGCGGGGCACGCCCGGGACTGCTGTTGGGAGGCGGATGGGCGGCCACGGCCGCACGCAGGACACGGTTGAGCTTCGGAGTCGGTAGCGACGCGTCGTAGGCACGGGCGACGCGGGTGACCATCGGAAAAAGATCGCCCAGGCCCTCGCCAGTGTGCGCCGATACGCACAGCAGCGGGAGCTCGGCGAACGCCGGGGTGCCCGAGGCAACGCGCTCGCGAAAGTGCTTCCCGGCGCGCTGCCCCGCCGACACCAGGTCCCACTTGTTGGCCAGCAGGAGCACGCCGCGGCCGGCTGCCCACGCCCGCCCCACGAGCCGTGCATCCTGGTCGGTCATACCCTCCGTGGCGTCGAGAACAAAGAGGACGAGGTCGGAACGCTCGAGCATGCCGAGCGCGCGCACCGCCCCGTGACGCTCGAGTGGCTCGTGCACACGACCGCGACGGCGGATGCCGGCGGTGTCGATCAGGATGTACGGACGCCCGGCGACGGTGAGGGGAGTGTCGACCGGGTCGCGTGTCGTTCCAGCCTCTGCGGCGACGATTGCCCGCTCCTCGCCGAGCAGACGGTTCAGGAGCGACGATTTCCCGACGTTCGGTCGACCGATGAGCGCAAGGCGCAGTGCGCCCTCCCCCGCCGCCATCTCGCCCGTGGTCTCGTCCGGCGTGGGGAACGTCGTCACCACGGCGTCCAGGAGCGTATCGAGCCCGCGCGCGTGGGCCGCCGAGATAGCGAGCACGTCGGGGATACCGGCGGCGTGGAACTCGTGACGCCAGTGTTCGTGGCTACCGGTGTCGAGCTTGTTGACCGCGAACACGACCGGGCGGCCGCACCGTCGCAAGAGATCGACCGTGTCGCGATCCTCGGGCACCAGCCCCGTGCGTCCGTCGAAGACGCAGATCACGCAATCGGCCATGTCGATCGCCGCCAACATCTGCGCCCGTACGTGCGTCGTGAGCGCGGGGGTGTTCCGTGGAGGCTCGGCGCTGAAGCCGCCGGTGTCGACACACGTGAACACGTGCCCGCGGTGGGTCGCGCGCGCGGTGATGCGGTCGCGGGTGACGCCGGGCATGTCGTCCACGATTGCCCGGCGAGTGCGTACGAGGCGATTGAAGAGCGTCGACTTGCCGACGTTCGGGCGGCCGACGATCGTGACTACGGGCATCCGTCGCGTCGGGAGAGGGTCCGGGCGCGCAGCTGTCGTCAGGCTGCTCACAGACCCAGCTCCCGGAGTCGGTGCGGATTCTCTGCCCACCCGGACTCGACGCGAACGTGTAGCTCGAGGAAGAGCCGAGCGCCGAGTACGGGTTCGAGGGCGAGCCGTGCCTGCCGACCGATCTCCTTGAGGCGTTGGCCGCCGGCCCCGATGACGATCCCCTTATGGCTCGGACGGTCGACCAGGATGGTCGCCTGGACGACGACCAGATCGCGCCCGGGGTCGGCCTTGAACGAGTCGACGATGACCGCGGTCCCGTAGGGCACCTCCTCCTCCGTTTGCAGGAACAGCTGCTCGCGTACGCATTCTTCCACCAGGAACCGCTCGCTCTGGGTGGTGTAGTCGTCTTCGGGGTAGAGCGCTGGCCCGACCGGCAACGCGGTCGCGACCGCGGCGAGGACCGTGGCGACGTTCTCCCCGTCACGGGCACTGGCCGGGATGATCTCACGACCTGGTACCAACGCAGCCAGGGCCGCCATCTGCGGGAGCAGTGCGAGGCGAGGAACCCGATCGCACTTGTTGAGGACGACGATCGTGGGACGCTGCTGGGCGGTCAGGGTCGCGCCGATCTCACGATCGACCCGGAGGATGCCGGCGGCGGCGTCGATCAGCCAGCACACGACGTCAGCCTCATGCAACGCCTCGCGCGCCACCTCGACCATGCGCCGGTTGAAAGAGGAGCGGGCTTCGTGAATGCCCGGCGTGTCGAGGAAGACCGCCTGGGCCTCCGGGAGCGTCCGGATGCCAACGATCCGGGTGCGGGTGGTCTGCGGTTTGGGGGTGACGATGGCCACCTTGGTGCCGACGAGCGCGTTGAGGAGCGTCGACTTGCCGACGTTCGGCCTCCCCACGATGGCCACGTACCCCGAACGATGCACGCGCCCTGTCTTATGCTGCCAGGCAGCGCAGTACCAGCCGTGCGTCGGTGCGCCCTCGCGGTCGCTCGACGCGCGCCCGAAAGCGCATGCCTGACGATGTCCCGTCCTGCCGTACCGGAATGACGACCGGCACCGTGGCCGTGCATGCCCCGCGCAACATTCCGGGGATGGGAAGCGCTGCGGCCGCGCGTTTGAGGGCCTTCCGGTTGTCGCTGGCCTGGGGCTGCCGACTGCGACGGCGCGGCCCGAGGATACGAACCCGGCGGATCCTTCCCGCTTGGCACACCGGGAGCCCTTGCTGGTCGACGAGTGCGGGGCGAGCATCGAAGACGTTCACGCACAGGGCGACGTTGACCGTGCACGTGCCGTTCTTCTGTCCATCCGTATCGCATGCCGGATCCCCGTCCCGACAGTCCTGGTGGACACGCGGGAGTCCGCCGCGGACCGCGAGGCGGTCGTGCTCGACCAACCATTCCCCATGGCAGGCGTGGCGGCGCGAACGGCGCGCAGGAACGAGACAGTCCGTTGCCGGCTCGCAGCGCCGTGGACCATCCAGCGCCGCGACGAACGCGTCGGCCAGCGGAGTGCCCCAGCCCGAGGCGCGGTCGAATCCCGGCCCGGCCTCGAACCCGACGCCTCCGGGCAACGCGTTGCTGCCGATGGTCACGTCACGAAAGACCGACGGACGCAGACCGCGCGCCTGTTCGCTCCCAAGGCGGTATATCTGCGGGACGAGCTGACCGAGGCCCGACGTGCCGGTTCGCTGGCGCAGGTGCTCGTTGGCGAGCATCAGAATGCTTGCGAGCGCCGGGGCCCCGACACTCGTGCCCCCGACGACCCGGTTCTGGCCGCCCTCCACGATCACGTACCCCGGGGTACGAGGGCTCCCGGCGAGTGACAGATCCGGCAGCGCTCTTCGGCCTCCCGAGAGGGGGAGTCCAGCGGACAGCTGATAGCGAGGTCGGGCGAATATCTCGCTGTCCCCTCCCCCGCCTGCCCCGTAGGCGTCGTTCCAGACCTGCTCCGTCAGCGGTCTGCTGGGTGTCCCGTCGGCCGCGAGCAGGAAGCTGGTCCCACCCACCGCCACCGCGTGGGGGGAGGACGCCAGCAGGTTGACCGCCGCCCGGCGACGATCCGCCGGTGCGCATTCCGTTCCCCCGCTATCGCCGGCTGCCACGACGACCGTCTGCCCCTTGGCGTTGGCCAAGGCGTAGAAGGCGTCGAAGAGCTCGGTCAGTAGCGTGGGGGCAGCGGGCTCGCACAGTCCGAAGCTGATCGAGATCACGTCTCCCTCACGACGGTATACGGCTTGTGCGAGGGACTCCGGGATGTCGCCTTCCGGCGAGCTGATGACGACGTTGACCTGCGCCCCGGGGGCGAGCGCGCTCGCCCATTGGGTGTCGATCAGAACCTCGATCTCCTCCGCGAGGTCGCGGGAGATGCCTGGATCCTCCCCGACCAATCTCCGCTGCGGCACGATGCCCGGGGTCGGCAAGAAGCGCTCGGCGAACAGGGCAACATCGCGATCCGCGAAGTTGCTCCGTGCCACTACGGCCACGGAATGCCCGACGCCGGTGAGTCCGGCCGCATGGAGGGGCGAGACCGCATATGCCGAGGCGAAGTCGGTAGGCGCGAGTGCCAGCAGCCCGCCATCAAGGCGTACGAGGGGCCGGAAGCGCGGCAGGTCGTCGAGTCCCAACACCCCGCGTACGGAGGCTGCGACGCTCGTGGGAAGCGCCGGATCCCCCGCCGGCCCCCGGTACAGCCGACCCCGGTGGTGCAGGCGAACGATCGACGTACCGAGCGCCGTGCGGACGTCTCCGGCGGTTCCGGCGACCACGATGGCGAGACGCAGCGGGGAGTCCTGGATCACCCGAAACCCTCGGGTCACGAACCAGGATCGCACACGCTCGTACTCGGTGCGTGTGGGCCCGAAGCGATCCGCGAGCTCGAGGTTGTCGAGCCAGCGCAGAAAGTGCGGCGAGCGCGGGTCCTGTTGCGCGGCGAGCAGCGCTTCCAACGCCGCCCGATGCCGTATCCCGAGAAGCACCGTCACGTGGGGGAGCGGGAGATCGTCCGGTGCGGAGGCGACGACGGTCATGCGCCGCAGCAGGCGCGGTACCGACCCAGAGAGCGTCTGCAGAGGCTCCGCCGCGGTACGACTCCCGCCCACAAGCAGGAGGAGCGCCATCCACGCGGCCCGACGCCGAGGCGTTCGCTCCGGCGGTCCGGGCCGGTTCATAGCGCCTCGGGATGAGCAGACCGGACTGCCGCCAAGGCCTCCCGGGCAGCCCCCTGCTCGGCCACCTTCTTGCTGCGCCCGGCGCCACGGCCCCACGTCCGCCCGGCGATCGCGATCTCCGACACGAAATGCTTGTCGTGATCCGGACCGGTCTCCTCCACGAGCGTGTAGGCCGGGGGCTCGCGAAAGACGCGTTGGGTGATCTCCTGGAGCTGGGTCTTGTAGTCCCGCAATCCGACCGTGAGGTGCTCTTCAACGTCGGCCGCGAAGTGCCGCGCCACGACCTGGCGGGCCGCCTCGTAGCCCGCGTCCAGGTACACCGCACCGAGCAGCGCCTCGTAACCCGCTGCCAGGATCGACGTCTTGTGACGCCCGCCGCTCTTCTCCTCCCCGCGACCAAGGCGGAGCCAGCGCCCGAGGTCGAGCTGGCGTGCCTTGCGTGCCAACACCTCCGCATTCACCAGCGATGCCCGGATTTTCGACAAGTCACCCTCGCGGGCGTCGGGGAACTGTTCCATCAGCAAGTCCGACATGGCCAGCGCCAGGACGGCGTCGCCCAGGAACTCGAGCGTCTCGTTGTTCTCCTCGGCGGTTCCGAGGGAGCGATGGGTCAGTGCCACCCCGAGCCGCTCAGGACGGACGAAGCGATGCTGCAGGTCGGCCTCGAGGGCCGCTCGCGCAGCGGTGTCCATCAGTGGTTCGCGACGGCACCTTGCACCGTCCCGGCTTGGTCGACGCTCAACCGGACGGGCAGATCGTTACGCGTGTATCCACGATGGAGATGTGGACACACGGCGCCGACGAGCCGACACCCGGCAGTCCGGAGGCGGTCGGAGACGGTGGCGGTCGTCACAGGGCGCTCTCTATCCAACCGCCGCCGAGGACGCGATCGCCGTCGTAAAAAACGGCCGCCTGGCCTGGCGTGACGGCTGGGCCGTCGACGACGAAGGAGACCCGGGTGGCATCGGGGCCCACGGCGAGAAGGCGCCCGGAGAGCACCGGGTGGCGATGGCGGATGCGAACACCCACCGTTGCCCCAGGCGGTGGGACATCATCCACCCACGACACCGTGCGCGCCACCAGCCCCTGCGCGCGGAGATGCGCCGCGGGGGCCACGCGCACGGTGCCCGAAGGCGCGTCGATGCCGGCCACGTAGCGCCGCGGACCACCGCCGAGGCCCAGGCCCCGCCGCTGCCCGACGGTGAAACGATGCACCCCGGCGTGCCATCCTACCCGCAGCCCATCCTCGTCGACGATGGGTCCTGGACGGAGGGCCGTGGCGGCCGTCTGGCGCTCTACGAACGAGGCCACGTCCCCGTCAGGTACGAAACAGACCTCCATGCTCTCAGCCTTGTGCGCGACCGGAAGAGCCAGGGCTTCCGCCTCGGCCCGGACTTCGCCCTTCGTCAGCTCCCCGACGGGAAACAGCGTGCGCGCGAGCTCTCGCTGGCCGAGCGTGAACAGGAAGTACGTCTGATCCTTGGCCTCGTCCCGGGCCGTACGCAGGCCGGGGCGACCGGTCGAGGGATCATGCTCGATGCGGGCGTAGTGACCGGTGGCCAGGTAGGTCGCGCCGAGCTCCCGTGCGCGCGACCAGAGCAGGTCGAACTTGATGTGCTGGTTGCAACGTGCGCACGGATTGGGCGTGCGTCCCGCCAGGTATTCGGTCACGAACGGGTGGACGACATGTCGTGCGAAGGCTTCGCGACAGTCGAACACGTAGTGCCGGAACCCGAGACGTTCCGCCACGGTGCGCGCATCGTGAAAGTCGTCGAGCGAGCAGCAGCTGCTGGCGCCGTCGGGTGCCAGGCGCAAGGAGATGCCCACCACATCGTAGCCGGCGGCCACGCAACGGGCCGCCGCGACGGCGCTGTCGACGCCGCCGCTCATGGCCACCACTACCCGCGCCCTCATGCCGCGGCTCCCTGCCGCACCTGCGCCACCAGCGCGGGCAGCAACGCGACGACGTGGTCGATCTCTGCCGGCGTCGTCCCGAGCCCCACGCTGAAGCGTAGACCGGCCCGCGCCTCCTCGGCGGAGCGCCCCATGGCGAGCAGGACGTGCGACGGTTCGGCGGCGCCGGCCGCGCATGCCGACCCCACCGACACGGCGACCCCGGCGAGATCGAGCAGGACGAGGAGGCTCTCGCCGGCACAGCCCGCGAAGCTCACATTGAGCGTATTGGGGAGCCTGGGGCCGACGCTGGGCCCGTTCCGGACCAGCCCACGGATACGATCGCGAAGGCCGTTCCACAGCTGCTCGGTGAGCGCCTCGGATCGACTGGCAAAGACGGCGCCTTCGGTCCGTGCAAGGCGGGCCGCGTCGCCGAACCCGACGATGGCGGCGACGTTCTCCGTCCCCGCGCGTCGCCCCCGCTCCTGTGGGCCACCCGTCAGGACGGGACGTAGCTCGACGCCACGGCGGACCCACAGGGCGCCCACGCCGACCGGTCCGCCCAGCTTGTGGGCCGATACCGACAGGAGATCCACGCCGAGCGCCTGCACGTCGATCGGGATGCGGCCGGCCGCCTGCGCGGCGTCGCTGTGGAGCAGGACATCGCGTCCACGAAGCATCGTCGCCAGTGCGCCGACCGGCGCGAGGGAGCCCACCTCGCCGTTCGCCAGGGCGACGGACGCCAGGCCCGTCCCGGGTGAACAGGCCGCCAGCACGGCCACCGGGTCGACGACGCCCTCTGCATCGACCGGGACGACAGCGACTGCGCGGCTCTGAGACGCCAGGGCATGTGCCGTCTCCAGGACCGACGTGTGCTCACCGGCCGTCGTGACGATCCCGCCGGCCCTCCCGGCCCCGCGCAGCGCCAGGTTGTTGGCCTCCGTGGCACCGCTGGTGAATATGATCTCCGCCGGCGTGCCGCCGACCAGGTGTGCGACCTCTACGCGGGCCGCTTCGACCGCGGCGCGGGCCCGCGCTCCTTCCCAGTGGGCGCTCGACGCATTCGCCGGCTGCCCGAGGAACTCGAGCATGGCCGCGCGCGCCTCGGCGCGTAACGGGGTGGTCGCGTTGTGATCGAGGTAGATGCGCATGAGGGTGGCGTCGCCCGCGGCGACCTCGGTCGACGTCAACCCCGCTGCGGGGCGTCCGCCGGGCGTCGCCGCCGATGCGCGCCGCGTCGCTGCTTGTAGAGCTTGTAGTCCATGCTGTCGACCAGCGCCTGCCAGCTGGCCTCGATCACGTTGCGGGATACCCCCACCGTCCCCCAGCGCTCGTGCTCGTCGCCCGATTCGATCAGGACGCGAACCAGGGCGTCGGTCCCCTCGGTGCTCCCGAGCACCCGCACCTTGTAGTCATGCAGGCGGACCTCGGCGACCTCGGGGTAGAACTTCCCCAACGCCTTGCGGAGTGCCTGGTCCAGGGCGTGCACGGGGCCGTTCCCCTGGGCGGCCGTGTGTTCGACCTGCCCGTCGGGCCCCTCGAGCATGATGGTGGCTTCCGCGATCGACGGCTCGGCTTCGGTACGCTTCTCGTCGATTACCCGGAAGCCGATCAGCCGGAAGTAGCGTACGCGGTCTCCGTCGAGAGCTTTCTGCATGAGCAGCTCGAAGGAGGCTTCCGCACCCTCGTACGCGAATCCACGCGCTTCAAGGTCTTTCAGCTCCTGCAGCAGTGCGGTCATGGCCGGCGTATTGGCGGCCAGGTCGAGTCCGAACCGCTCCGCCTTGTACAGGATGTTCGATCGGCCCGAGAGATCCGAGACCAGTACCCGCCGGGCGTTGCCCACCACCGCGGGGTCGATGTGCTCGTAGGTGGCGGGGTTCTTCTGCACAGCGGCGACGTGCAGCCCTCCCTTGTGTGCAAACGCGCTCTGACCCACGAACGGCTGGCGCTTGCTGGGCTCGAGGTTGGCGAGCTCGTACACGAAATGCGCAACCTCGGTGAGCGTCCGAAGCTGCGTGGCGGTGATGCAGTGGTACCCCCGCTTGAGCTGGAGCACGGGGATCAAGGAGACCAGGTTGGCGTTGCCGCAGCGCTCGCCGAAGCCGTTGATCGTGCCCTGTACCTGCACGCATCCCTGTTCGACCCCGGCAAGCGAGTTGGCCACCGCGAGCTCGCAGTCGTTGTGGCAGTGGATGCCGAGGGGCGTCCCGACGGCGGCGCGCGCGGTGGCGACGGCGGTGGCCACCTGCGTCGGGTGCGCCCCGCCGCGGGTATCGCAGAGGCAGATGGTGGTCGCACCGGCATCGGCGGCGGCGCGCAGACAATCGAGGGTATGCGTCTCGTTGGCGAGGAGACCGTCGAAGAAGTGCTCGGCGTCGAGGATCACCTCGTCCACGTGCCGGCGGAGATAGGCGATCGAGTCGTGGATGATATCGACGTTCTCTGCCAGGGAGATACGCAGATCTTCGCGTACGTGCATATCCCACGTCTTACCGACAATGGTGACCACCGGCGCGCCGGCGCGTAGGCAGAGCGCCAGATTGCGGTCGTCAGAGGCCTTCACCCCGGCGCGGCGCGTCGAACCGAAGGCGGCGATCTTGGTGTGGCGGAGGCGCCGGCGGGTCACCGCCCGGAAGAACTCCTCGTCGCGCGGGTTCGACCCGGGCCAGCCCCCCTCGACGTAGTGGATGCCCAGGTCGTCGAGGCGCTCCGTGATGCGCAATTTGTCTTCGAGCGTGAACGCGATGTCCTCGCCCTGGCAGCCGTCGCGCAACGTGGTGTCGTAGAGCTGGAGTCGTTTCATGTCTGGATGAATGCGTCGTGCAGCGCGCGCACCGCGAGCTCGGTGTACTTCTCGTCGATGATCACCGAGATCTTGATCTCGGACGTGGAGATCATCTGGATGTTGATCCCCTCGGACGACAACACCTCGAACATGCGGGCGGCGATCCCGGCGTGCGTGCGCATGCCCACCCCGACGATCGACACCTTGGCGACGTCGAGTTGCCCGGTGACGCCCTGTGCCCCGATGTCGCGTGCGCTGGTTTCGACCAGCGCGTGCGCCTTTTCGTAGTCGCTTCGCGGGACTGTGAACGTCAGGTCCGTGGTGCCGTCCGCGCTCGCGTTCTGGATGATCATGTCGACCACGATGTTCGCGGCTGCGATCGGGCCAAACAGCAGCGCGGCGACCCCTGGGCGATCCGGGACGCGCTGCACGGTCAGCTTCGCCTGATCGCGGTCGTGCGCCACCCCGGCCACCGATACCTGCTCCATGCGGGAATCCTCCTCGACCAGCCACGTGCCCTCGTGGTCGTTGAACGACGAGCGCACGTGCACGGGAACCTGGTGGCGCTTGGCGAACTCGACCGAGCGGATCTGGAGGACCTTGGCCCCCAGGCTGGCGAGCTCCAGCATCTCGTCGTAGGCGACACGCTCGAGCTTTCGCGCCCGCGGGACGATGCGCGGATCACTGGTGTAGACGCCGTCCACGTCGGTGTATATTTCGCACACATCGGCCCCGAGCGCCGCGGCCAGGGCCACCGCGCTGGTGTCGGAGCCGCCGCGACCGAGGGTGGTGATGTTTCCATGCTCGTCCACGCCCTGGAAGCCCGCTACGACGGCGACCGTTCCGCCAGCGACCGCGGCAAGCAGGCGGTCGCCATCGACCCGAACGATGCGCGCGCGTCCGAAAGCGCTGTCGGTCTCGATGCGGACCTGGTGCCCGAGGAACGAGCGGGCGGGGACGCCCAGATGCTGCAGTGCCATGGCGGTGAGGGCCGCCGTCACCTGCTCCCCGGTCGACACCAAGGCGTCGCTCTCGCGCTCGTCGGGGCGGGGGGCAGCGGCCCGGGCAAGGGCGAGGAGGCGGTTGGTCTCGCCGGCCATGGCCGACACGACCACCACCACGCGGTGGCCTGCCTGTTGGGTGCGGGCGATCCGCTCGGCGACGTGCCGGAGGCGTTCGATGTCGGCGACCGAGGTGCCGCCGTACTTCTGCACGACCAACGCCATCGGTAGAGTCAGGCGGTCAAAGCCGCAGCCAGCCACCGTTGGTGCCGGACGCCTCGTGCGTCGAACCCGAGTGTGCGTCCCGCCCCGCCGTACGCGAGCGTGACCACCAACACGTCGTCTCCGGCGGCCGGAAAGAGCCGATCGAACCACTCGACGGCCGCCACTCCCTCACCGTAGAGCACGTCGCGGAAGAATAGCTCATCGTCGAGCGGCCGCTCAAGGCGGTACAGGTCGACGTGCTGTAGCGGCAGGCGTCCGCCCGCGTACGCGTTCACGATCGTGAACGAAGGGCTATGGACGACGGCCGGGTCGATGCCGAGCCCGCGCGCCAACCCGCGGACGAGGCAGGTCTTGCCGGCGCCCAGATCGCCAACCAGCCCGAGGAGGGCTCCGGCCGGCGCCGTCCGGCCGAGGGCGACGCCCAGGGTCTCGGTATCGTCCTCAGAGGCCGTGGAACGCTCAAACATTGCCGGGGAGGGCGGCCATGGCGGCCGCCTGGAGGCGGGCGAACGTGGGTGGAAGCTCGCTGACGAGGTCGCGCGCGAGGAGCCCCGTTTCGCCCCGGAGTGCCGCCACGGCGTCCCCTGCCGCTCCGTGGGCGAACACCCCCAGCGACGCAGCGTCGCCCGCGCTCAAGCCCTGGCTGATGAGGGCACCGATGATACCTGCCAGCACATCCCCGGTTCCGCCGCTCGCCATCCCCGGATTCCCGCTCGGTGAGATGGCGGTCTGGCCGTCGGGCTGGACAATCACCGTCCGCGCCCCTTTGAGCACGACCAGCACGCGCTCGCGCGCCGCCAATCGCCGTGCCATTCCGAGACGATCGGCCTGGACAGCGTCGGTGTCGCACCCCAGCAGGCGTGCCATCTCACCCGGGTGGGGCGTCACGATCGTTGCTCCCGGTCGTGCGCGCAACGCGTCCGTGCCGGCGATGACGTTCAGTCCATCCGCATCCAGCACGAGCGGCGCGCGGCACTGTCGGACGAGGTGAGCCACCAGCGCAGCGGTTCCCGGGTGCGTACCGATCCCCGGGCCGCAGACGACGGCGGCACGTCCTTCGAGCAGCGCATCGACCACCTGTCCGTCGCCCAGTACGGCCGTGCCGTCCCCGGTGTCCGGAAGCATGGCGGTCATGGCCTCCCGCACCTTCCCCTCGCACAGCGGCTGGAGCGTCGCGGGAACGGCGAGCGTGGTCAAGCCCACCCCCGCCCGCGCGGCGGCCTCGGTGGCCAGCAGGGCGGCGCCCAGCTTTCCGCGCGACCCGGCGACGATCAGCACATGCCCGAATGTCCCCTTGTGTGCGTCGCGTGGCCTGCGAGGCAGAAACTCCCCGACGGTACGCTCGTCGAGGAGCGTCGTGCGCGGGCCAACTGACGTGATTGCCGCTGGTGGAATGCCGATGTCGACCACGACCAGGTGCCCGGTATGCTCCACTCCCGGATGCATCAGCTGGCCGACCTTCGGGAACCCGAACGCCACCGTGACCGTCGCGCGCACAGCGGCGCCCAACGGCCGACCGGAATCGGCGGACAGCCCCGATGCGATGTCGACGGCGAGCACCGGGGCGCCACAAGCGTTGATGGCCGCCACCACGCGTGCCGGCACGCCTGCCAGCGGCGCGTTGAGTCCGGTCCCGAAGAGCGCGTCGACCACCACGGCCGCCTGTCCGAGGCGGGCCGCCAGCGCGTCCACCTCCTGCGCCTCGACACAGACGTGGATGCGCCCCCGCCCGCGGCGCCAGGCCGCCAGCATCCGGGCCGCATCGCCCGCCACGTCCTCGGGGCGTGCCACCAGCCACACGTCGACCACCATCCCCGTCTGGCGCAGGCGGCGGGCGATCACGAAGCCATCCCCCCCATTGTTGCCGCGACCGCACACGATGACGACCGGGCCCCGGGCGTGACGCAATCGCTCCCGGAGCACGCGTGCGGCCTCGACTCCGGCACGCTCCATCAGCACGTGCCCGGGAGTCCCGTGCTCGATCGTCCAGCGATCGAGCGCGCGCATCTCCGCCGCCGTGACGGCGATCAACGGCGTCCCTGCTCCGCCCTGCCCGCCGCCGGGCCGCTACGACTCTCAGCGATCGCGGTTTTCATCTCGCGCACGGCGGTCGGGAGCCCGGCCAGGACCGCCCGCGCCACAATGCTGTGCCCGATGTTGAGCTCGACGATCTCCGGGATGGCCGCCACCGGGCGCACGTTCGCTACCGTCAGCCCGTGGCCGGCGTGTACTTCCAGGCCGAATCCGGCCGCGGCGGTCGCTGCCGCGCACAGACGCTCCACCTCGAGGTTGTGTCGGGCCGCCGCGGCGTTGGCGTAGTCTCCCGTATGCAGCTCGACCGCGTGCGCGCCAACCTGCTGGCTGGCGCGTACCTGCGCGAGCTTGGGGTCGATGAACAGACTCACGCGAATGCCGGCCGCGGCCAGGCGGGCGACCGCGTCACGAATCCGCGGCGCATGTTGCAGGATATCGAGGCCCCCCTCGGTGGTCAGTTCCTCGCGCTTCTCCGGGACCAGACAGACGTCGTCCGGGTGCACGCGCAGGGCGAAGGTGACCATCGCGTCGGTCACCGCCATCTCGAGGTTCAGCGTGATGCGCAGCCGGCGCCGGAGCTCCTCGACGTCGCGCTCCTGGATGTGGCGGCGATCTTCACGCAGATGCACCGTGATGCCATCGGCGCCCGCCGTCTCGGCCAGCAGCGCTGCCTCGACCGGATCGGGGTAGTCCCTACGGCGGGCCTGCCGGAGCGTGGCCACGTGATCGACGTTGACGCCGAGGCGCACCATGGTCACTGCTCGGCGGCGCTGGCGCCGTCGCTGAGGGTACGCCGGACCTCGTCCGCGATGGCCTCGGCCAGGCGCTGGATCTCGGTCTCGTGCTGCCCTTCGACCATTACACGGAGGAGCGGCTCCGTACCCGAGTAGCGAACGAGGACCCGCCCGCGCTCGCCCAGGGTCGCCTCGGCGGCCCGGACCACCTCGTGGACGGTGGGCATGGTCCCGAGGTCGGGCTTCCGGGTCACCCGCACGTTGATCAGCACCTGAGGGTAACGCTGCATCACGTGCCGAAGCTCGGAGAGTGGCCGCCCCTTCTCCACCAGCAGTGCCAGCAGCGCCAGGGCGGTAATGAGACCGTCGCCTGTGGTGTTGTGATCGAGGAAGACGATGTGCCCCGATTGCTCCCCGCCGAGGTTGTACCCTCCGCGGACCATCTCCTCGACGACGTATCGGTCACCGACCGGTGTCGTTTCGACGCGGATGCCCCGATCCTTCATGGCCACGTATAGGCCCAGGTTGCTCATCACCGTGGCGACGAGCGTGTCACGCCGCAGCCCGCCGCGCGCGTGCAGCTCGCTGGCGAAGATCGCCATGATCTCGTCGCCGTCGACCACATTGCCCTGTTCATCGACCACCATGGCACGGTCGGCGTCGCCGTCCAGGGCGACGCCGACGTGTGCGCCCTGCGCGCGGACGGCGGCCTGAAGACCGGCGGGATACAGGGCGCCACAGTTCTGGTTGATGTTCTCGCCGTCGGGATCGACGCCGAGCGGGATCACCTGGGCACCGAGCTCCTCCAGCACTTCTGGTCCGACCTTGTACCCGGCGCCATGCCCGCAATCGATCACGATGCGCAGCCCGTCGAGCGTCAGGTGCCGCGGGAAGGTGCTCTTCAGGAAGACGTTGTAGCGACCGACGGCATCGTCGATGCGGTAGGCTTTCCCGATCTCGGTGGCTGTGGGACGCAGGGCGTCGATCGAATCGGACAGGACGAGCTGCTCGATCTCCTCCTCGATCTCGTCGGGGAGCTTGAAGCCGGCCTGGCTGAAGAACTTGATGCCGTTGTCCTGGAACGGATTGTGCGATGCGGAGATGACCACGCCGGCGTCGGCGCGCAAGGAGCGGGTGAGGAACGCGATCCCGGGCGTCGGGAGTGGGCCTACGAGCAGGACGTCGACTCCCATCGAGCAGATGCCCGATGCCATCGCCGTCTCGAGCATGTATCCGGACAGGCGTGTGTCCTTGCCGATCAATATCTTATGGCGCCGATGCGCGCGCTTGGTGAAGTGGGCGAGCGCTCGTCCGAGTCGCAGGGCCGTCTCCGACGTCATCGGCTCGACGTTGGCAACGCCGCGTACGCCATCCGTGCCAAACAGCCGCCGCCCGTTGCTCCCCATCACCGCCGCCCCTTCCCGCCGACCTGAACCGTGACGGTATCCGGCTGTCGGCTGACCACCTCGAGCGCCGGCGGCAGATCAACCCTCACCGGGAGGCGATGTACCCCCGGGGACAGGCCGGCGACGTCCACGGTCACCGCATCGTCGGGGATCTTGAAGTTGTGCAGCAAGCGCTGCGGACCGCGCACGGTCACGTCGGCCCGCGTGGGGGTCACCTGCGCGCCGGTGTCGACGGCGTTCACGATGGTCACCGGAACGCTCTTGAACGCACGGGTGACGACGACCTCTTCGAAACTGACCGTGACGCGCACATGATCGGGCGAGAAGGTGATGAATCCTCCCGCCCAGGCGAGCGCGACGTCGCGCTGCACGCTCTCCGTTAGTCCCCGCAGGTCGATCGGTTCCGTCGTGATCTCCTTGAGATCGTCCACCTTGGTCGCCGGCCCGCTGACCTCCACCTGCGTCGGCGTCACGTGCGATTCGGTGACCGTATAGCCCAGGCCAGGCATGCCCGCCAGGTCGGCGCGGACGGGGACGCGCCGCCGCACGAGCCGTTCCAAGCGGAGGCGGAGCCGAGCCGGTTCGATCTGGACGACCTTCAGCCGTCGCGGGATATCGGGGCGCAGCATGTCGGCCGATAGCTCCACCCGCGTATCACCCGGACTCGCGCCTGCCAGGTCGACCGCGAGCCGCGTCTTGCGCTCGTCCAGGCCGTCGAGGATCGTCCGCGGGCCGCGCAGGGTCACCTTCGCGGGTTCGGTCTGTGCGCTCGTGACGATGAGATCGGTGGGGAGCTTGCGCACCGTCACCTGGAGATCGACGATGCGTTCGGCGTTGCGTTCGCTCATGTTGATCGAGAACCAGAGGAAGAACGCCAGCAGGAGCGAGACGAGCTTGATCCCCGGGTTCTGCCGTACACCCTCGCGCACATCGCGGATGGTTGGGACGCGCAGTGGGCGTCGCCAGGGCGGTACCGGCGTCGGCCGGAGCCCTGGAGGCTCCGGCGTCTGGGCCCTGGGTGCCGAGCGGAAGCCGGGCAGCTTCATCCGATCAGGAGCCTCTGCAGCGTGGTGCGCAACGTTGCCGCATCGACGTCGCGCGTGATCTTGCCCTCGCGAACGAGGGACACCATGCCATCTTCCTCAGACACCACGAGCGCGACGGCGTCGGTCTCCTCGGTGAGGCCGATGGCCGCCCGGTGCCGGGTGCCGAGCGTCTTCGAGACCGTCGGGTTGGTGGTGAGCGGCAGAAAGCAGCCGGCGGCCGTCATGCGCCCGTGCTGGATGACCAGCGCGCCATCGTGGATCGGCGACGAGGGCACGAAAATGCTGGCCACCAGCTCCTTTGACACCTGCGCGTCGAGGCGTGTGCCGACCTCGATGTACTCGTTCAGCCCCACCTCGTTCTGCAGGACGATGAGCGCGCCGATGCGACGGGCCCCGAGCGAGGTGACCGCCTTGACCAGTTCCTCGGCCGCCTGGCTCTGCGCGATGCGCTCACGGGCCGAGAACATCGGCCCCGTCCCCACCTGGGTGAGTGCCCGACGGATGTCGTTCTGGAACACGATGAAGACCAGCACCAGCGACCAGCCGAGGAGGTTCTGCAGCAGGACGTTGACCGTGTAGATCTCGAGCTGGCCGGACACGAAGTAGATCGCGTACACGATACCGAGTCCGATCAGCATGGGCACCGCTCGCGTGCCGCGGATCAGGTTGATGCCGGAGTAGATGACGACCGCCAGCATGAAGATGTCGAGGCCGTCTTGCCACCGAAAGCCGGTGAACAGCTCCTTCATGCGCCCGTCACGGCTTCTGCCACGATCGTTACATCGCGCATCGCTGCTACATCGTGCACCCGGATGAGGCGCGCGCCGTTGGCGATCGCAATGGCAACCGCCGCCGCCGTCCCCAGCAGTCGCTCGGCGGGCTGTCGGCCGCCGAGCAGCTCTCCGACGAAGCTCTTGCGCGACACGCCCACCAGCACCGGATAGCCGAGCGCCACCAGGGCGTCGAGCCGGTGAAGGAGGCGACAGTTGTGACGTACCGTCTTTCCGAACCCGATCCCCGGATCGAGAACGATCGCGTCGGCTGCGATGCCTGCGGCCTCGGCGGCGCGGGCCCGCCGGCCGAGGAACGCACGCACCTCCGTGACGACATCCTCGTAGTGCGGCGCGTGCTGCATCGTCTCGGGTGCCCCCTGCATGTGCATGAGCACCACTGGGACGGCTTCGGTCGCGCACAATGGCAGCATGGCCGGATCGAAGCACCCCGCCGACACGTCGTTCACCAAGTCGGCGCCGGCCGCGAGCGCGGCCTCCGCCACCACGGCCTTTCGGGTATCGACCGACAATGGCACAAGAACAGCTGCCCGAACGGCCCGCAAAACGGGAAGGAGGCGCCGCAGTTCCTCGTTGGCCGGGACCGGGGGTGCGCCGGGACGGGTCGACTCGGCGCCAAGGTCGAGCATCCGTGCGCCGGCCGCCACCATGGCCTGCGCCGCCTCGGCCGCGCGCCTTGGATCCAGATGCTGCCCCCCGTCCGAGAAGGAGTCGGGGGTAGCGTTGAGTATCCCCACCACCACCGGCTGTCCGAGGTCGAGTGCCGCCGAGCGCATGCGCAGCAGGGGCCCGCCCGTTCCGAGCGGCAGGAACGCGGCGCGGCGGTCAGGCCGTGGCGGCTGCGGCCGCACCCCGCAGGCCACCGTTCTGTTGCCCGTACTGGGCCAGGATGTGGTCGATGTCGCTGCCGTCGATGACCTCGCGCTCGAGCAGCGCCTCGGCCATCTTGTGCAGGACTTCCATGTTGCGTCGCAGGAGGAGCTTGGCGCGCTCGTAGGACTCCATGAGCACACGCCGGACCTCAGCGTCGATCTGTACGGCGGTCGCCTCGGAGTACTCGACGCGCTGCTGGGTAAAGTCCCGCCCAAGGAAGATCTCCTCTTCCTTGTCCCCGAAGGTCATCGGGCCCAGCTTCTCGCTCATGCCCCACTCGCACACCATCCGGCGGGCCAGCTTGGTCGCCCGTTCGATGTCGTTGCCCGCCCCGGTGGTCTGGTGCCCCAGGATCAGCTCCTCGGCCACGCGCCCGCCAAAGAGGATGGCGAGGTTGTTCAGCAGGAAGGTCCTGGAATACGTGTGGCGGTCGTCGAGTGGAATCTGCTGCGTGAGCCCGAGCGCCATGCCGCGCGGGATGATGGTGACCTTGTGCACCGGGTCCGTATCCGGCAGGAGCTTGGCCACCAGCGCATGCCCCGACTCGTGGTAGGCCGTATTGCGCCGTTCCTCGAGACTGATGATCATCGACTTGCGCTCGGCGCCCATCATGACCTTGTCCTTGGCGATTTCGAAATCGCTCATCTCGACCCGCTCTTTGTTCTTGCGAGCGGCGAGCAGGGCGGCCTCGTTGACCAGGTTCTCCAAGTCGGCGCCGGCGAAGCCGGGCGTCTGACGGGCCAGCAGCTCCACGTTGACGTCCTCGGCGATCGGGACCCGGCGGGTATGCACCCGCAGGATGCCTTCCCGCCCCTTCACGTCGGGTCGCGGCACGACCACACGACGATCGAAGCGGCCCGGGCGGAGGAGGGCCGGGTCGAGCACGTCGGGACGGTTGGTGGCGGCGATGAGAATGACGCCTTCGTTGGTCTCGAAGCCGTCCATCTCGACCAAGAGCTGGTTGAGCGTTTGCTCGCGCTCGTCGTGGCCTCCGCCGAGGCCCGCGCCACGATGGCGGCCCACCGCGTCGATCTCGTCGATGAAGATGATGCAGGGGGCGTTCTTCTTGCCCTGCACGAAGAGATCGCGCACACGCGAAGCGCCGACGCCGACGAACATCTCCACGAAGTCTGATCCGGAGATGGAGAAGAACGGTACGCCCGCTTCGCCGGCGATGGCGCGGGCGAGAAGGGTCTTCCCGGTCCCCGGTGCGCCGACCAGCAGCACCCCCTTGGGGATGTGGCCGCCCAGCTTGGTGAACTTCTTCGGGTCCTTCAGGAAGGCGATGATCTCTTCGAGCTCTTCCTTGGCTTCGTCGATGCCGGCCACGTCGGCGAACGTGACCTTGTGGGTATTCTCGGACAGGAGCTTGGCGCGGCTCTTGCCGAACGACATGGCCTTGCCACCGCCGACCTGCATCTGGCGCATGAAGAAGATCCAGACGCCGATCAGCAGGAGCATCGGGGCCCACTGCACGATGGCCACCAGGTACCAGGGCTCGGCGTCTTCCGGGCGGGCTTCGATGTCGACGCCCTTCTCGCGCAGGAGCCGCATGAGGTCCGGATCTTCGGGCGCGAAGGTCTTGAAGCCGTCCCCGGGCCCGCCGTGGCCGTCGGTGTAGGTGCCGCGGATGTACTGGCCCTGGATCGTCACCCGCGCCACCCGCCCGGCCTCGACCGCCTCGACGAACTGGCTGAAGCGCACATCGGGCTCGCGGGGCTGCTGCTTCGTGACGATGGACCACAGGAGGAGGCCCATCACGAGGAGGAGGAGCCAGAGCCCGAGATTACGAGAGAGCGGATTCACGCATGCACCGCCACGCCGTGAATCGTCTCACGGCACATTCAGCAGACGAGCGTAACACAGGGTTTCAGGAGCGGCAATCGAGGACTGCCTCCACGATGCGCTCCGTGCCCGGTTGGACAGGAGCGCGGGCGCCGCGAACGAGTCCCCCTACCCAGAGAACCTCCGTCCCGACGACGAGAACCGGGATGGCAGCCCGACGTTCGCGGGGGACTCTGGCATCGACCAGGATGTCCTGCAGTTTGCGGGTGTGTCCCCCCAGCACGCGGACTCGATCCCCGGGAACGGGCGCGCGTACGGTAAGGGGAGTCGGTAAGGCATCGGCGTCGAAAAGGACCCTGTGGCTGTCTTCGGGGCGCTCTTCCCCCGCGCGGCGCGCACGAGCCGCCGACAGAGAGAGCTGCCAAGCGCCCCCGGGGTGACACACCGCCGTACCGGGTACGATAGGAAGGCTGAACGGGCAGGTGGCGGGCGCCCTCCCCTCCCGCCGGACCAGCAGGTCCCGCTCCCGGACGACGCGTGCCGGGCCCGGAACCGCGACCGCGCCCTGCATCCGACCCGCCGCCAGGTCGAGCACCCGCTCGACATGTCCGGCTCCGATGGTGCGGGCGGACGGTTCCTCCAGCCACTGGCGAACGATACGGCGCGCGAGAGCGGCTGGCTCGGTGACGACGGTCGTACGCAGATCGTCACCGACGAGGTACTGCGGGCTACGACTGGCGGCGGCAGCCTTCAGGAAGGCCTCCTCATCACCCAGCCGCGTGGCGAGGGACGCCAGGGCGATGCGCAGGCGCGGGTTGAACTCGGCCTCGAGCAGCGGCAGGACCAGTCGGCGGATCCGGTTGCGCGCGAACCGGAGATCGGCGTTGCTCCGATCGACGGCGAACGGAAGGCCGCGCTCGGCGAGAAAGCGACGGACATCGGCGCGGGTGGCTCCCAGCAGCGGCCGGAAGAGCTGCCCGCGGACGGGGGACATGCCGCCGAGACCGCCTCGGCCGGCGCCGCGGAGGAGGCGCAGGAGGAGGGTCTCCGCCTGGTCATCCAGGGTGTGCGCGGTCACGATCCAGGTCGCTCCTGCTGCCCGAGCCATGGCGGCGAGCGCGCGATAGCGGAGCTGGCGTGCGCGTGCCTCGACGCCCGCGCCGGGCTCCACCACGGCCGCGCGGGAGACGAATCCCACTCCGAGCTGTGCCGCGAGGGCCGCGACGCCGCGGCCCTCCGCGGCACTCTCGTGTCCGCGAAGCCCATGGTCGACGTGGGCAGCGGTCAGTTGCAGTGACCGCGCGGGCGCGAGGTCGCTCAGGGCAGCGAGCAGGGCCGTCGAGTCCGGACCTCCCGACACCGCGACCACCAGATGCTCGCCTGCCCCGGGCCCCCCGACGGCGTCGAGGGCACGGAGGAGGATGCGGAGCAGCGGGGACGTCACGGCCGTATCGTACACCGACCCTGCCCCGGCGTCCCATCCCGCAAGGCGGGCCCCCGGGGAGGACACGCCCCGATGGCACGTTCCCCGGGGGGTCGCAAGTTCAGCCGCTCAACGGCACGGGGAGCCGGCCGGTACGTTGCCGCCGGTGTTGAGATCCCCCGCGATGCACTGGATCGCGTTGGTCTGACCGTCTCCATTGCCGGCGATGACGTTGTCCTGGATGACGTTGCCGGTCGAGCCGTTCTGCACCCGGATGCCACTGCCGACGTTGTTCAGCACGTCGTTCAGGGTGACGGTGTTCTGGTGGGCATCGTCGAGCAGGATGCCGTTGCCGCCGTTCGAGCTGGTGAGGTTGTCGGTGATGGTGTTGTTCCGCGCCCCTTCGACCAAGCCGATACCGTCGAACAGGTTCATGGTGGAGATGTTGCCGCTGACCACCACCTTGTCGATGTCGCGACGGAGATGAATGCCGATCTCGTTCTTGAACACGAAGTTGTCGCGGATGATGTGTGCGCCCGGGAAATCGAGCTCGTAGCCCTCGTCGTTGAAGGCGACGCAGTTGCAGTAGCCGGTGCCGGCCGTGGTCGCCTTGAACTCAATGCCGTCGTGCTCGCCGCCATTCACGACGTTCAGGTAGCGGACGACGATGTTCTTCGACCCGCTGATGGTCTTGAAGACCTCCCCGTTGCTGCCCGACGGCGGAGAGATCGACGCGTCGCCCATGAGCGTGACGGTGAGGTCGTGCGGGCCGGGTGGACAGTGGGCCGGCGGGACGCCCTCGATGACGAGGTTGGACCGCTTGTTGAGGAGCGTCGGGCCACGGCACACGCCGCGGACGCTGATGACCGTGGGAGTCGTAGCGCTGGCCCCGTTCGGGGCAGCATTCACCGCCGCCTGCAGCGAGGTGTAGACGGTCGATTTGCCGCTGACCGTGACCTGACACGAGCCGGTGGCGAACTGCCCGCAGACGCCGCACTCGGGCCCCGTCGAGTCCATCTTGAAGACGCACATGCCGAGTCCGTCGCACTGGTCGACGGAGCACACGTCGTTGTCCTTTTCACACACCGTCCCCGCTGGCTTGAAGCCGTTCGGCGGGCAGGTCGGGGACGCCCCGGTGCAGTTCTCGGTCAGATCACACTGGCCGGTCGCCGGGCGGCAGACCTGGGTCGACGGCGCGAACGCATTTGCCGGGCACTGGGCGGAGGCGCCGGTGCAGTTCTCGGACACGTCGCAGTCCCCGTTCTTCGCCCGGCACTCGGTCGTGCTCGGCTGGAACATGTCGGCCGGGCAGACCGAAGTGGTTCCGGTACAGGTCTCGGGAACATCGCACACCCCGGCCGAGGCCCGGCAGATGGTGGTTGGCGGCTTGAAGGCATCCGGGGTGCAGCTGGGCCCGCTGCCGGTACAGTTCTCCGGTGCGTCGCAGTCACCGGCCGCCGCGCGGCACTCGGCCGTGGACGGTCTGAATCCGTCTGTCGGGCAGTCGTTGGAAGTACCGTCACAGGTCTCGGACAGGTCGCACACGCCGGCTGCCGGGCGGCACACCGCCGTGCTCTTGCCGTCCGTCGGACAGTTTGGCCCGCTGCCGGTGCAGTTCTCTGGCACGTCGCACACGCCGGCCGCCGACCGGCACACCTCGGTCGATGGCTTGAAGTTGTCGGCCGGGCAGTCGTTGGAAGTCCCGGTGCAGCTCTCGGGTACGTCACACACCCCCGCCGAGGGCCGGCAGACGGCCGTGCTCTTGGCGTCCGTCGGGCACGTAGCGCCCGTTCCCGGGCAGCTCTCCGCCACGTCACAGACCCCGGCGGCGGCGCGACAGATCGTGGTCGACGGCTTGAAGGCGTCGGTCGGACAGTTGGCACTGCTGCCGGTACAGGTTTCGGGCAGATCGCAGTCACCGGCTGCCGACCGACACACCTCGGTCGAGGCCTTGAAGCCGTCGGCGGGGCAGTCGTTGGTCGTGCCGTTGCAGCTTTCCGGCACATCGCACACGCCAGCCGCCGGGCGGCAGACGGCCGTGCTCTTGGCGTCGGCCGGGCAGTTGGCGTTGATGCCCGTGCAGCTCTCGGCCAGGTCGCACACCCCGGCCGACTGACGACAGACGGTCGTCGACGAGGCGAACATGTCGGCGGGACAGTTGGGTCCTGCCCCGGTGCAGTTCTCGCCGACATCGCAAATGCCGGCGGCTGGCCGGCACGCCGTGGTCGAGGGGCTGAAGGCGTCGGCTGGGCAGTCGTTGGAGGTCCCGGTACAGCTCTCGGCCACGTCGCAGACCCCTGCTGAGGGCCGGCAGACCGCCGTGCTCTTCATGTCGGCCGGGCAGGAAGCGCTGACCCCGGTGCAGCTCTCGGTCACGTCGCACACGCCGGCGGCCGTCCGGCACACGCGTGTCGATGGGGCGAACGCATCCGCCGGGCAGCTGGGGCCGTTCCCGGGGCAGTTTTCGGCCACGTCGCAGATGTCGGCGGCGGGCCGGCACTCGACGCTCGACGAGCGGAAACCGTCGACCGGACAGTCGTTGGATACGCCGTCGCAGCTCTCGGGTACGTCGCACACCCCCGCCGAGGGCCGGCAGACGGCCGTGCTCTTCACGTCCGCGGGGCACGTCCCGCTGAAGCCCGTGCAGTTCTCGCCGATGTCACACACGCCCGCCGAGGCACGGCAGACGGTGGTGGACGGCCGGAAGCCGTCGGTCGGGCAGTTGGCGCTCGTCCCGGTGCAGGTCTCGGGCACGTCACAGACGCCTGCGGAGGCGCGGCATTCGAAGGTCGAGGGGCGGAAGCCGTCCGTCGGGCAGTCGTTGCTGACGCCGTCACAACTCTCGGGCACGTCGCATACGCCGGCCGAGGGGCGACAGACGGCGGTGCTCTTCACATCGACCGGACACGCGGCGCTCGTGCCCGTGCAGGTCTCGGTCACGTCGCACACGCCGGCGGCCATCCGGCACACACGGGTCGACGGGGCGAGGATGTCTGCCGGACAGTTGGGCCCGGTTCCAGGGCAGTTCTCGGCCACGTCGCAGATGCCGGCGGCCGGTCGACACTCGAGCGTGGACGGCCTGAAAGCATCTACCGGGCAATCGTTGCTGACCCCGTCGCAGCTCTCGGGTTGATCACACACACCCGCCGACGGGCGACAGACGGCGGTGCTCTTCACGTCTCCCGGACAGGTTGCGCTCGACCCGGTGCAGTTCTCCGCCACGTCGCACACGCCGGCGGCCGAACGACACACGGTCGCCGACGACGCGAACCCGTCCGTGGGGCAGCTGGGGCCGTTGCCCGGGCAGCTCTCGGGCACGTCACAGACGCCCGCGGAGGGGCGGCACACGGTCGCCGTCGACTGGAAGCCGTCGGCCGGGCAATCGTTGGACACGCCGTTGCAGCTCTCGGGCACGTCACAGACGCCCGCAGACGGCCGGCAGACTGCCGTGCTCTTCACGTCGGCCGGGCAGTTGGCGCTGCTACCGGTGCAGGCTTCGGCGACGTCGCAGATGCCGGCGGAGGTGCGGCAGACGGTGGTGGAGGGCTGGAAGCCGTCCGTCGGACAGAGCGCACTGCTGCCGGTGCAGTTTTCGGCCAGGTCGCAGACGCCGGCGGAGGCGCGGCACACCGTGGCCGTCGACTGGAAGCCGTCGGCGGGACACTCGTTGGAGGTGCCATTGCAGCTCTCGGGAACGTCGCAGATGCCCGCGGACGGCCGGCAGACGGCGGTGCTCTTCAC
>CAZUDO010000038.1:0-90933 GCA_964618895.1 uncultured Binatia bacterium (SeqCode) | reverse complement strand
ACGCCGCCGGCGCGTCAGCCGCGCCCGCGAACGCTTGGCGGCGCCACGCGGTACACTACGCCGGGACAGCGGTTGATGAGCACGTCAGCCGTCCGTTCTTATGCCGGGTGACGGTGATCCCCTCCGCGAAAATCGGTGCTGAGCGAACGTGATCGGGAGGTCTTCGTGGCGAGCTTGCTGAAGCCCCCGGCCCCCGGCGCACGACTGGTGAAGGCCGCGGAACGGCACAAACGACTGTCGGCCCGGTGACGGCGCGGGACTGGCCGTACGCCGTCGAACCCCTGAATCGACGCCACGACCGCGAGGCGTTTTCCTGTGGGCACGTGGAGCTGGACCGCTACCTTCGCGAGCTGGTCGGCCAGGACGAGCGAAGGCGGGTTGCCGTCGCGTACGTAGCGGTCGTCCGCCCGAGCGCCGCAGTTGTAGGCTTCTACACCCTCGCCGCACGCAGTGTACCGTGTCCCGATCTCCCGGCGGCGATTGCGCGACGGCTCCCTCGCCACGACGCGATTCCCACGACTCTGATTGGACGTCTCGCCGTCGATCGAGGGCAGCAAGGGCGCGGGCTCGGGGCGTTCTTGCTGGTCGACGCCCTGAAGCGGAGTTTCGCGTCCAGCAAGCGGATTGGTTCTTGGGCCGTTGTCGTCGAGGCGACGGACGATTCCGCGAGCGCGTTCTATCGGAGATTCGGGTTCCTTCCGTTCCCCGACCAACCCAGACGCCTCTTCCTGCCGATGCAAACAATCGCCAGGCTGCCGAAGTGAGGTAGCCGCCGCGCTCGCCCAGCGCGATGACCGATGCCGAGCGCGCGCGCCTGGCGGTCACGCAGCGGATCAAGGCGGCGCTGGTGCGCATCGACGAACTGCACCCGGCGCTGGGACGGCACCTGACGACGCGGGTGCGGACGGGGCTGTGGTGCAGGTACATCGGGGGAGGCGGGGGCGGAGCTGGCGATGGCCGATCGATGTGCTACACCGCGGCACATGGAACGGGTCGGGATGCGTGCGCTGCAACGGAACGCTCGCGCGATCCTGCGGCGGGTCGAGTCGGGCGAGCGCGTCGCGATCACGGCACGCGGACGACCGATCGCTATCCTGATTCGATTCCCCTGGAGAAGGCCGATCCGCTCGATCGCCTGGCCGTCGAGGGACGTCTAGGTTGTTCGACGGGGGATATCCTTCATCTCGGGCGACCGCTCCGTCTCCCGAAGGGGACTGAATCCGCGTCCACACGACTCGCTCGTACCCGAGCACACGAGCGATGACGGTGGGGGGAAGACGCCGCCGTCCGAATCCCAACAACGCCGTCAGCGGCGCACGGAGCGTCCGCGCCGGGACGGTGCTTTGAGCGCTGGCGTGGTTCCATACGGGGCGAGCTCCTCGCGGACGACTTGCCGGACCACGTCGAGTGTCGAGCGGCGGTGAACGTACTCGCGCAGCGCGTCGTTGATCAAGGTCTGGTAGTTCCCGCCACCCGCCGCGTCCACCAGGCCCCGAAAGTATTCGATCAGGGTGTTGTCGAGACGAATCGATATCTTGGTCTTTCCCGGTTCGGGTTTCACAACCGCCCCGCGCTTCGCGCGCGAGAAATCGATGTTGCGATACCGCTCAGCGCCGACCTTCCTCATGGAGTCTCCTCTGGGGCTTGCTCGCCTTCCATGCCGAGATCACACGGATGATGTCTGGCTCACGGTACGCGTACACGACGACGAGCAGGTTCGCGGCGTTGCTCAGCCCAAGGGTTACGAACCGCGGCTCGTCGCCGGCGTCCGGATCGTCACGAGTCAGGCAAAGTCGTCTTCGAGAACGGTGATCGCCTCTGCGAAGGTCACACCATGAGCGCGCAAATTCGCCAATGCCTTGGGCGGATCCCATTCGACACGCACCCGCTAGTGTATAGACATTTGTCCTCCCGATCACAATCCCCTCATTGGGCGATGCTCCCACCTCACGCGCCTCTTGGTTGACGCCCAGGAGTAGTCGAGTTGGCGGTGATCGCATGCGCACGACGCTGAACATCTCGGAAGCTGATCCGTCGCAAGCGCATCGACGAGCTGAAGGATCTCATGGGTTCCATTCGGTTGGAGATCGATCTTCCACGCTGGCGACGCCGGCCGACGCGGCGATCGTAGTGGATGCGTTCGATCGCGTGGCGATAAGCCATGCCGGCCATTTCAGATGGTACTCTGAAACGGCCGCGCCCGATCCGATGGACCTGGCAGACGCGCGAGTCCATCTCGCCGTGTTCAACACAGGCGCCGGCGGTGCCAAGTTCGATCGAGTGATGGTGTGACGATGCTAAATCCGCGACGACCGGAACCGCCGCGTCGGGGCGGGGCTCGAGGTGCGCGGCTATCCTTGTATTCTGTGCACCCGGCGCTCGAATTGCAGCCAGGGCCGGGACGTCCCACGGCGTTCCGTCGGCGATCCGGTAGGCGGCCTGCTCTGTGGCCCGTCCGCGGCCGACGATCCGGTCCTCGACGAACAGTGCGGCGATCCGGGCGGCGTAGTCGGACGGGTCGAAGCCGCCACGGGCGACCAGGCTCGACGCCAGCTCGCGCGCCAGCTGCGAGTCATCGGAGTATTGGCCGAGGGGGTAGCGGCCGCGTGTATGGCGCTTGGTGAGACGCCGCGGCCGAAGGGCGGAGTCGACGTATGCGGCGCAGACCTCCGGGCTGGCTCCTTCGACGACGAATCCGAGGGCATCGGCGAGACTCTGTCCGACGAGGCAGCCCGCAAATTGGTCTACGTCCGTGTCGGGGCGTGTGTGGAAGTTCATGCGTGGGTCCGGGGTTGCCGGAGATTACCCCTCTGCCCGGCCTGTCCACCACTGGCGGACGCCGTGCGTCAAGATCATCAAAGCTCCCCAAAGCAACTAACCAGAGATACCGTCTGGCCGAGCCGTTGCGGCGCGTGCCTGCCGATCGCCCGCGCCCGGCGTATCAGCTCGGATCGGCCGGGAGGAAGCGCGCAACGGCGACGACGAAACGCTCCAGGGCCGAGAGCCCCGCAGGAATCTCTCTCCAGAGCCGGTCCACGTCGACGGAGGCATACCCGTGCGCGATCCGGTTGCGGAGCGCCGCGGTTGCCGCCATCTCCGCCGCCAGGGCGGCGTCGATCACGCCGTGTCGCGACAGGATATCGAAGCTCTCGGCGTTCGAAGCCGGCACGCCCCAGCCTTCATCGGCCGAGATGTGGAACGCGAGGTCGACGGCTTCTTGAATCGCGACCAGGAGGCTCAGCGCGACAGCATCCTGCAGATCGATGTCCTGCCGGAAGGCGTCCAGCGTTGCCGGCCGCCGTCGCCGTACCCGCCCGAGGTGCTCCTGCAGGATCGTGAGCTTCTGGAGGACAACTGCGTGGTCCGTCACTCCGTGCGACCTCCGCTCCCGGCGCCGCCCGCGGCGACCCGCGCCCGAAACCGGCGCTGCGCCGCGCGCAGATTCGGCTCCATGTCGACATACTCGAGCGCGGCCGCGACCGTGAACCGCTTCAAGTCGATGGCCGAACGCACCGCTACGGGAATTCCCTGCCGGATGGCTTTCCACTTGAGCAGCGTACTGGCCCGGTCGAGCCGGACGAGGTCCACCGGGCGGCCGCACGCGTGTTCCAGACGCGCTTGCAGGGCAAGCTCGACGTGCAGCGGCAACTCGTCGTCGCGCGGCACGATCCCCACGTCCACGTCGCTCCCTGAGTGCATCGTGTCGCTGGCCGCTGAGCCGAAGATCAGGCCGAAGCGCAGAGGCGGTCCGTCGTTCAGGACGGAGGTGATCGCAGCGACGAGGGCAGTTCCGCCGAACGACATGGTGCGAGTGTACTACGCCGCCGGCGCAAGTTCACACGCCAAACCCGCTCGGCCGACCTCGACGCTCGACGACGCGTTGCCCGATCCGGCCCTCGCCACGGTTGCTCGTCGGCGTTTGGGGTGAGGTCTTGGCGCGGGGCATGGAGCCTCCATCGGGTGTCGCTCGTGGCCCGGCGCGTGACCTGGAGGGCACCCGCTTCGTCAACCGCGCGGGCTCAGCTTCGCGAGGATGTCGGCGGCTTCGATGAAGTCGCCCCGGTCTGCCTCCGCGATGGCTGCAAGCAGTGCAGTCTCCTCTTCCGGACCAACCTCGAAGGTCTCCGCATCCTCGGGAGCCAGGATGGTGACGGTGGCGCCCTCGACCACCACCTTGCCGTCAACGACCTTCCCTGTGGCGACGAGCATGCGGCGAGCCTATTTCCTTCCGGTTTGTCAGTCGAGCTGCGCTTGACCAACTTCGGCGCGCAGGTGCTGAAGGAACGCCGCCAATAACCATCCTGAGCGACGCCTCACCCCACCCCCCGAAACCGCGCCCGCAGCACGTCCTTCCGCACCTTCCCGGTCGCGTTCCGCGGCAGCTCGTCCACCACCTCCAGCTGCTCTGGGATCTTCTGCCGCATCACCCCGCGCCCCTCCATGAACACCCGGACGTCGCCGAGCGTCAGCCCCCCCGCCCCCGGCCGCACCACCACGCACGCGCACACGCGCTCCCCGCGCTCCACGTCGGGTACCCCGATCACCGCCACGTCCGCCACCGCCGGATGCGCCGCCAGCTCGTCCTCGATCCCCTTCGCGGACAGGTTCTCGCCCTTGCGGATGATGATGTCCTTCCGCCGCCCGGTGATGCGGAGATAGCCGTCGGCGTCGAGCACGCCGAGGTCGCCGGTGCGGATGAATCCGTCGGGCGTGAAGACGACGTTGAGCGCCGGGTCGAGGTAACCGACGCAGAGCTGCGGCCCGTAGGCCTCGATCTCGCCTTCCACGCCGGCCCCCACGATGCGCCCCGCGTCGTCCACCAGGCGCGCCACGCAGCCCGGGCTCGGCCGCCCGTCGGTTCCGTGGCGTTTGTCCTCCGGGTCGTCCGGCCTGCCGGTGGTGAGCATCGCGCACTCGGTCATGCCGTACGAGCGGTAGGCGAAGCAGCCGAATTTCTCCTGCGTGAGACGCATCAGCTCGGGCGACACGTCGGCAGCGCCCGAGCCGCTGAGCCGTACGCTGCGGACTTTCTCGGGCGAGAAATTGGGCGCCGCGAACATCGCCTGCAGGACGGCGGGCGGCCCGCCGGCGGCGGTGACGCGGTGGCGTTCGATGAGGTCGACGGCGAGCGCAGGATCGAACGTGTCCATGCACACCACGCTCGACCCGTGCGTCACCTGCAGCTGCACGAACAGCGTCACGCCGCCGATGTGGGTGAGCGGAAACTGCAGCAGGCTGCAGTCGTCGGGACTCGGCCGGAGCGCCCCCGCGTGGGCGTGGATCAAGCCGCCCAGCGTCGACGGCGTGTGCAGCACGCCCTTCGGGTCGGCGGTGGTACCCGAGGTGTAGAACACCATCGACACGTCGTGCGGACCGTGCGGGGTCGGGGGTCCGGGCGTGGCGTCCGCCTCCAGCGCTTCCAGCGCGCGCATGCCGGCGCCGGGGGCGGCGCGCACGGTGAGCACGTGCTCCAGATCGGGGGCGAGCCCGCGCACGGCCGTCGCCAGCTCGCGATGGTCGACGGCGCGCACGACGCCCGGGATCACCAGCGCGCGGCTGCGCGCCTGGTGGCAGACGAAGCCGACCTCGCGCTCACGATAGATGGTGATGATGGGGTTCGAGACCGCGCCGATGCGGTCGATGGCGACCGCGAGCGCGGCGCTCTCGAACCAGTTGGGGAGCTGCCACGAGACCACGTCGCCGGGGCCGATGCTGAGCGCATGCAGTGCCGCCGCCATGCGCACCGCCCGCGCCTGCAGGTCCGCAAAGGTGAACGTCCGTCCGCCCTCGCGGACACCCTCGATCCAGTAGGGGCGGTCGGGGGTGGCACGGACGCGGGCATCCAGCGCTGCGGAGAGCGCGGGTTGCGGCCATTCGCCCGCGGCCTCGTGGCGGGCTCGGCGCGCGTCGGGGGGACGGGTCGGGTGCATGGGGTGTCGATCGAGCTAGCGCAGGCGTCGTCATGCTGTCCAGGCGGGGAGCGCTAGATCCGGTTGGCACCGGCGGCGCGCGGGGTGCACACCGGATCTGCCACCCCGCGGGCAGAACGCTGCGTGGGCCGTTGGCGCCCGTCCGTCCGTCGCTGGCCCGCGCCTTGCTCTCTTGCCGGACCATGACACACACATCGCGAAGGATCGCTGTTGCCGTGACCATGCTGGGGTTGGCGCTGAGCGGGGGTTCCGCCGCACACGCCGGCGAGCGCACATTCAAGCTGCGTACCGGGACCCTGGTCCCCGAGCCGGGCGGCTCCCTCTACTGCAAGGTGGTGGCGACCAGCGCCACCCCGATCGGGATCGTCGCGACCATCGTGGATACGGAGGGCGCCAACGTGACCCAGTTCGGTACCGGCTTCCGGGCGTCGCCCGAGGTCGCCGGTACCTTCTACGCCGAGGAGACCGCCGGGTCGCTCGCCGCCGGGGCCCGCTTCTGCCGGGCCACCGTCACCGGCGCCCGCCGCACAGACATCGTGATCACCCTCACGTCGTTCGATCGGGACGGCGCCGTGGTCGCCGTCGTCGACCGCCGCGGGCCGGTGGAGTAACCGCCGCACGTACACTTCACTCCTCCGTCACGGGGCCGAAACCACCCACGTGGTACGAAACGAATGCAGACGAACCTGGCGGTTCGCCACGATGAAGAGGGGTGGGAGAGTGCGGGAGTCCTGGTGGTGCGCCTCGATGTCCCGGAAACGCGGCTCATGGCCGCCGTGCTCGAATCGGCCATCTCGGAGTGGCTGCTGCGGCGCGAGACCTGCACCACCCCCCGGCATCCCCGGCGGGTGACCCTGGACGAGGACGTGCCCGGCTGGTTCACCAGCACCGATCGGAGCTGGCCGTACAGCTTCGAGAACATCTGCGGGGCGCTCGGCTTCGACGCCGACACCGTCCGCCGCCGCCTGCGCATCGCCTGAGCTCCCTGGCTGGACGCGGCGCGGGACGGCGTGGCATGCACCGTCCCGCAGCCGATGCCCACTTCCGAAGAGCCCGTCGACGTGCTGATCATCGGCGCCGGCGCGTCCGGCGCGGCGGTCGCGTGGAGCCTCGCCGAGACGCGCATGAACATCCTCTGCCTCGAGCAGGGCGGCTGGATGAACCCGGCCGAGTACCCGAGCACGGGGACCGACTGGGAGATACGCGGGCAGGGCGACTTCGCGCTCAGCCCGAACGTGCGCCGCCGGCCCGCGGACTACCCGGTCAATGACAGCGAGTCGCCGATCTCGATCTCCAACTTCAACGCCGTCGGCGGCAGCACCATCCTGTATGCTGGCCACTTCCCGCGCCTGAAGCCGTCGGACTTCCGCACTCGCACGCTCGACGGCGTGGGTGACGACTGGCCCATCGACTACGCCCGGCTGGAACCCTACTGGGCCGAGAACGACCGCATGATGGGCGTGGCCGGGCTGGCCGGTGATCCCGCCTATCCGCCCAAGGCCGTGCCCATGCCGCCGATCCCGCTCGGCACGCTGGGCGAGACCATCGCGCGCGGCTTCAACCGTCTCGGCTGGCACTGGTGGCCGTCGGACAGCGCCATCGCCACCGAGCCCTACGGCGGGCGCGCGCCGTGCATCAACCTGGGGCCGTGCATCACCGGCTGCGCCCAGGGCGCCAAGGCGAGCACCGACATCACCTACTGGCCGGTGGCCGAGCGGCGCGGCGTGCGTCTCCGCACGCACTGCCGCGTGCGCGAGATCACCGTCCGGCCCGACGGCATGGCCGACGGCGTCATCTACTACGACGCCGACGGCGTCGAGCGCCGGCAGCGGGCGGAGATCGTAATCGTCGCCTGCAACGGCGTCGGCACGCCGCGCCTGCTGCTCAACTCGCGCTCGGCGCGCTTTCCCGACGGGCTTGCCAACCGGAGCGGCCTGGTCGGCAAGAACCTCATGTTCCACCCCTACGCCATGGTGATGGGCGTCTTCGACGACCGGCTCGAGGGCTACAAGGGCCCGACCGGATGCGGCCTCTGGAGCCACCAGTTCTACGAGACCGATCGCGCGCGCGGCTGCGTGCGCGGCTTTTCCTTCGAGCTGATGCGCGGCTTCGGCCCGGTCACGACGGCGCTCTGGGGCCTCATGAACGGCCAGCTCCCCGTCGGCGCGGGGCACCACGAGGCGTACGATCGCATCCACGACCGCCTGGGTGGCCTGCTGGCGATCTGCGAGGACCTGCCGGAGGAACACAACCGCGTCACGCTCGACCCCGAGCTGAAAGACGCCCATGGCATCCCGGCGCCCAGGATCCAGTACCGCTTGAGCGACAACAGCCGCGCACTGCTCGACTTTGGCACCGCGCGCGCACAGGAGGTGCTCAGTGCGGCCGGGGCGCGGTCGTTCATGGTCGAGGCGCCGCTCCGGCTCGCCGGCTGGCACTTGATGGGCACGGCGCGGATGGGACGGAATCCCGCCACCTCGGTGGTGAACGACTGGGGACGCAGTCACGACGTGAAGAACCTCTTCATCGTCGACGGCAGCCTGTTCGTGACCGCCGGCGCCGTCAATCCGACCAGTACCATCCAGGCGCTGGCGCTGTACGTGGCCGACATGATCAAGCGGAATCTGGCGACCCTGTTCGACTGACATGGGCGCCGCGCCGCACGATCCCGGATTCTCGCCCGCCGAGCTGCGCACGCTGGCGAGCGTGCTCGACGAGCTGGTGCCCCCGCACCCGGCCGCGCGCCTCCCCGGCGCCGGCGAGGCGGGGCTCGCGCCCGCCATCGCCGCCGCGCTCGGCGAGCAGCCCGAGCTGCGGGCCGCCGTCGTCGAGGCCCTGGCGGCGGTGGACGAGCGCGCCCACGCGCGCGGCGCGCCGGGATTCGCCGATCTCGCCCCGGCCGAGCGGGGCGACGCGATGCGCGAATCCGGCGCGCGCAACCCGCTCGACCTGGTGGGACTGATCTTCCTCACCCTCACGACCTACTACCGCACCGCGCGTGTCCTCGAAGCCCTGGGGCACGAGGCCCGTCCGCCGCATCCGCAGGGCTACGTGGTCGCGCCCACCGACTTTTCCGTGCTCGACCCCGTCCGCGCGCGCCCCCGGGTGTATCGGGAGCCGTGAGCTCGGGGCCGGCCGCGGGCGTCATCGGCGGCGATCTTTCAGCTGCGATCTTTCGGCTTGACGCCGAGCGGCGAAGCAGGTGTACACTCCGCCCCCTCATGCCTCGCCCGTCGAGCTGGGCCGCTGTGCTGGCCCTCTGCCTGCTGGCGCGGGTCGCGTACGGCGGCGCCGTGATCGTTCAGGTGCAGGCCATGCGGAACGGCGTCGGCGGCCTCGGCACCGCCATCCAGCCGACCTCGGTGGTCGTGAGCCCGGACGGGCTGCACGTCTACGCCGTCAGCGAGATCGGGGGCACCGCCAGCATCGACGCCTTCGCGCGCAATACGGGCGACGGCACGCTCACCTACGTGGAGCACGCGACCGGGCAGCCGTCGCTCCTGTCCGGACCGCTCGCCATCACCCCGGACGGCGCCCATCTGCTCCTTCCCGGCGCCGCCCTCACCGTGCACAGCCGGGATGCCCTGACCGGCCACGTCGCCTACGTCGAACAGCACATGGAAGCCGGCGGTCCGGGCGGCTTCTCCGGCGCGCAGGCGGTGGCGGTGAGCCCCGACAGCGCGCACGTCTACGGGCTCGCGCGTCTGCCCGGCACGGGCCTGGCGGTGTTCGAGCGCAACGCCGCCACCGGGGCGCTGACGGCGGTCGAGGTGCAGCAGGACGGTGTCGGCGGAGTGAGCGGGCTCACCGGGGCGCGCGACGTGACCGTGAGCCCCGACGGGGCGCACGTCTACGTCGCGGGCAGCGGCGGCGCGGTCGTCTTCCAGCGCAACGTCACCACCGGTGCGCTCACGCTGGTCACGGTGCAGACGGGCATCGCACTCTCCAACCTGCGCGTCAGTCCGGACGGGGCGCACGCGTACGCCACCGATGCCGATTTCGAGGTGGCCGCATTCCTGCGCAATCCGGACGGAACGCTCACGCTCGTCGAGGGGTCGCTCGACGGCACCAACGGCCCGGCGGTCGGCATCGATCCCGCGGGCGCCTACGTCTACAACCCCATCTCGCTCTACACCCGCGACGCCACCACCGGCCGCGTCGCCCTCCGGGACCAGATGGTGAACGCCATCGGCGGCATCGCCTACATCGGCGGTGCGCGCGCGGTCGCCGTCAGCCCCGACGGCGCGCACTTCTACGTGGCCGCACCGCTCGACAGCGCGCTGCCTGCGTTCCGCCCCCGCGTCACGGTCTCGTGCAGCCCCGCGCCGACGGCGCCGTGCCGGTCGGGCGTGCCGCTCGGCGGGACGCTGATCCTGAAGGACCGCCCGAACGACGACGACGACAAGATGACGTGGAAGTGGAAGAAGGGCGCGGCGACCCTGATCCAGGATTTCGACGATCCGCCGGCAACCTTCAACGACTACGTGCTCTGCCTGTACGACGCCTCTGGCGCCGCGCAGCCGGTCCTGGAGGCGGGGGCGCCCGCCGGGGCGCTGTGGACGACGATCCCCACTGGCGTGGGCTATCGCTACCGCGACCCGCGCCCGGCCCCGGTGCGCGACGGCGTCCTGACCGCCGACCTACGCGCCGGCGTGGCCGGCAAGGCCAAGGCCGGCATGGTCGCCAGGCGTCGCTACCTGCCCATGCCGGCGCTGCCGCTCACCCTGCCGGTGACGGCGCAGCTCCAGTCCACGGGTGGCGAGTGCTGGGGGTCGACGTACAGTACGACGATCATCAGCGATGCCACCCTGATGCGGGCGCGCTCGGACTGACGCGCCGCCTCACGTCGGCAGCGGCGGCAGGTCGTCCACCAGGCGCGCCGCGGCCACGGCACGGATCTTCGGGGCCAGGGCGAAGGTGTCGCGCCCGGCGTGGACCACGTCGAGGCGAGCGAGCCCCAGGTCGGCCAGGGCGATCCGCATCGAGCGGGTGACGGCCGGGGCCGAGGTGCGCTTGAACTCGAAACCGAACCGCCGGCGACCGCGGACGACCAGCAGGTCGAGCTCCGCCCCCTGGTACGTCGACCAGAAGTAGCACTCGTCGAAGCGCACGCCGAGTCGGGCGACCACCTGCATGAGCGCGAAGCCCTCCCAGGAAGCGCCCACCTTCGGGTGGCGGTCGAGCGCCGCGCCATCGTCGATCCCGAGCAGCGTGTGCAGGAGCCCCGAGTCGGCGAGGTAGACCTTGGGCGCCCGCACTTGGCGCTTCTTCAGATTCTCGGCCCAGGGGCGGAGCTGGCGGACCATGAAGGTGGCGGTGAGGGCGTCGAGATACCGCCGGACGGCGGGCTCGCCCACCCCGAACGCGCGCGCCAGCTCGGCACCGTTCCAGGTCTGTCCGTGATAGTGGGCGAGCATGCTCCAGAACCGCTCCAGCGCCGGGGGCGGCAGGGGGCCGAGCAGGCTCGCCATGTCGCGCTCCAGGAACGTCCGCACGAACTGGCGGCGCCACTCCCGGCTGGCGCGTTCCGACGGTGCGACGTACGCGCTCGGAAACCCCCCGCGTTGCCAGAGCCGCGCCAGCCGGTCGGGGCCGACCTCGGTCAGCGCCAATCCCGGCAGCTCGTGGTAGGCGACTCGACCGGCCAGGGTCTCGGAGGACTGTCGGAGGAGCGTCGGGGCGGCGCTCCCGAGCACGAGAAACCGCGCCGGGCAGCGCGGGCGATCGACGAGCACCCGGAGGGCCGGAAACAAGTCGGGACGACGCTGGATCTCGTCGATCACCACCAGGCCCCGGAGCGGCTCGAGGGCGAGCATCGGGTCGGCCATGCGGGCGAGGTCGCGGTCGTCCTCGAGATCGAAGTGCGTCGCGCGTGTCGTGGCCGTCAGCTGGCGGGCGAGGGTCGTCTTCCCCACCTGCCGGGGGCCGACCAGTGCGACCACGGGAAACGCCCGCAGGAGCCGCCGCAAGCACCCCAGGTGCTGGTCGCGGGGGATCAGCATCGCCCCGAGTATCCATGAAAATGCTCTTCAGCTCAACGGATTTTCATGGAAGGCTACTTCGCCGGCGGACACCCCGCCGGCGCCGCCGTCCGCGACTGCGCGGTGAACTTGTCGGGCCTGTCGTTGTTGGCGCTCGCCGGCGGGGTGCCGCTCAGCTTGGCCGGCGCTTCCGCGCACCACGGCGTCGCCGTGCCGAGCTGGAGCCGCACCGCCACGCGGCCCTGTGCCGGCTCGTCGAGCGTGTAGCTCCACGCCGGCTTGCCGCCCTTCACCTGGATCAGGTCGGTCTTCACGGTCACCTGCTTGATCGGGCCGTTCGGGTCGGGGTTGGTGTAGCGGTAGCCGGTGACCGTGCTCGAGCCGAGGACGGTCCACAACGCGGCCGACAGGGCGACGGTGACGTCGTCGGTCGGCGTTCCGGGCGCCGGGTTCGCGTTGTAGACCCGCAACGTGGCGCCGCCGGTGCGCGGGTCGCCGGCCGAGCCGGGAGCGGGCAGCACGATCTTGTGCGCCGGCAGCTCGAGGACGGTGTCCGACTTGAACGACAGGCGGCGCTTGTTCAAGTCGATGGGGACGAGGGTGTCGTCCTTCAGGCTGAGCGAGCGGGTGGGAACCAGCACGACCAGGGTGGTGGTGGTGGTCGACGTGGTCGTGGTCGTCGTCGTGCCGCCGCCGGGGATGCTGCCCGGGTCCGCCGGGTCGCTGCCCGCGTTCAGCTCGTCACAGTCGAAGAAGCCGTCGTCGTCGCGGTCGATGCCGATGCGCTGACCGCTGCCGGGCGGCACGCAGGTGTAGGTCACCTCCTGCCCGGGGGTGGCCGCCTGCGAGCGCACCACCGCCTCGGTGGTGAGCGGGTCGGAGGATCGGTCGCTGCGGAACATCCCCGATGGCAGGCGGTACGCCCCGCGCTGCTGGCCGGCGAAGGTGCCCTTCACGACCACGTCGCACTCGCCGGCGGCCGCGCGCGCGATCAGGAGGTCGATGCGCGGCCCGACGACGCCCGCGTTGGTGCTGGTGATGGTGATCTGCTGGCCGACGACGGGTGCCACGTTGCTGTCGAACGCGAGCATGAACTGCTCCATCTGCCGGCGCTGGGTGTCGTTCACGAACCCGCCGCTGTTGCCGCTGCTCTGGTTGAAGCCGTTGGCGTCGAAGAAGCGGAACAGGGTGTCGACGCCGCCGTCGTGCAGGAAGCCGAAGCCCCGCACCTGGTCGCCCTTGGGGCCGTTGTCGCCGGCGTTGAAGCCGAACGTCCCGGTGGTGAACGGCATGCCGAACATGCCGATCTTCTGGTAGGCGTTCCGGAGGTGGGGGATCTTCATGGCCTGCGGCTCCCGGATCGAGACGCCGTCGCCGCCGAAGAAGCCGCTGGCGGGAGCGAGGACGTGGCAGAAATTGCACGTCCCGACGGTGTCTGACGGATCGGAGGTGAAGTAGAAGTTCCGTCCCGCCAGCTGATCGGTCGTGAGCGAGTTGTCGAGCGCCCGGATGGGGTTGGGCGGGTAGGTCACCTGCAGTGCGAACGCGGTGAAGGCGCCCATCGCCGATCCGGTGAGCGGCCCGCTGCGGCCGAGCAGTCCGGCGAAGGCGCCGTTGAACTTCGTGAACGCCGCCTCCTCGTCGAAGGCGCCGCTGTCCGGCTGCACGCTCGGTGCATCGAGTCCCCCGGTGCGGTCGCCGCGCCAGTGCATCGGCCCGTGGTTGGCCATCCCGCGCAGGCTCTGCGTCGTCATGGGGCCCTTCATGGGATGGAAGTCGGGGTCCCCCGACAGCCCGGGGCGGAGCGGATTCAGGTTGTTCAGCACGACCTCGTCCGGGTTGCCGAGGTCCCAGGCGAGGCTGTCGAAGTCGCCGAACACGTGGCAGGAGGCGCACGACGCTTCGCCGTTGCTGGAGGTCGCGGTGGCGTCGTACAGGACCGGGCGCCCGCTCACGACCGACGCCGGCTCGGGGGTGTGCAGCGCCAGGTGGGCGATCTCGGTGCGCGTGACCGTGTCGATCACCGACACCGCGTTGTCGAAGCGGGTGAAGACATAGAGGCGGCTCTGGGTTTCGTTCAGGACGAGACCGCTCGGGCCGCCGCCCTGGACGACGACGTGATTGGCGGCGCCCGGCACGAAGGTGTCGTCCTCGAGCGCTGCCGTGGAGAAGATGCCGACCTTGCTCGAGCCGAAGGCCGCGACATAGAGCGTCGTCCCGCTGCTGTCGACGGCCAGGCCCGTCGGCGTGGCGAGGCTGTCGGCGGCGGTGCCGGCGGGGCTGGGGACGACGGCATAGTCGATGTGCTTGTTCAGGTGGCGCGGCGTCACCGTGCTGCCGGACAGCACCGTGATGCGCGCCTCGTGCAGGTGGCCCTGCACGGTGGTGGCGGCGAAGGTGCCTGGGCCTTCGAAGCGGACCTCGTTCCGCGCCTCGGTGTTGCTCACGTAGATCTTGCCGCTCACCGGGTTGACGGCCATGTTGAACAGGATCGTGCCGACGCCGGCGAAGGCGGCGGTCTCCACGGGCACCGGGGCGGCCGCGTCGATGGCGAACACGTCGCGGTCGGGGAGCGTGAAGCGCACCGCGTTGTTCCAGTTGCGGCCGAGCTCGTCGACCCAGGCGCTGCCGTTGAAGCGGACGATCAGCCCCACCTCCGGCCGCGCGATCAGCTGGAAGTTGGTATTCGGCCCCGGTAGCCCGCCCGGCATGGTGAACCCGCCGACGGTGCACGGGCCGGCGGCGGTGCCGCCGTCGCACACCAGGCCGAAGTTCAACGTCGTCGTCCGGTTGCCGGAGTGGAACGCGGCGGCGTAGACGGTGTTGCCGTCGGCGCTCCGGGCGAGTGCCCGGGGCGTGTCGCCGAACAAAACGATGCGGGTGAGCGGGGTCCCGCCCAGCGACGCGCCCGGAGTGGTGGCGTCGAACACCCACACATCGGCGCGTCCGATGCCGGCGGTGATCAGGTCGGCGGGGTTGATGCCGCTGTTCTGCCCCCGGTGGGCGGTGGTGACGAAGGCGCGCGTCCCGCCGGGTCCGGCGAAGACGATGTCGCGCGGCTCGTCGCCCACCAGCAGCGTCCGGACCACGCGCGGCGTGCCGCTCAGGTCGACGATGCTCACGCTGTCGGAGAGGTGGTTCACCACCCACACCTCGGTGTTGGTGCGCGCCGCGACAGCGACCGGCTCGAGACCGACGGGCACCGTCGCGGCATGCGTCAGCCCGCCGCCGGAGTCGAGGGTGAAGACTTCGAGGCGATTGTCCGGGGTGTTGACGGCGAACAGGCGTGAGGCGTCGGGGGAGAGCGCCAGGGGACGGACCTGCCCGGATTCAAACGTGACGAAGGCGGCGTCGGCGGGTTGCCCCGCACCGCAGAGGATGAGCAGCACCAGCACAGCGTTTCGCATCGGCCAAGTCCCCCCGGCACAACGGATAGCACGAAGCGCTGCGCCTGGAACAACAAAATGCCTCCCGCGGCGGCGAGGCATTGCGGCCGCCCTCGCCGGGACGCTATGCGAATGCCGTATGACCACCACCTACCGCGTCTTCGGCATCGAGCTGTCACCGTACTCCGTCAAGGTCCGCTCCTACTTCCGCTACAAGCACATCCCGCACGAGTGGGTGCCGCGCACGGTGCACGTGATGGACGAGTTCAACCGCTACGCCAAGCTGCCGCTGATCCCGCTGGTGGTGACACCCGAAGGCACGGCGATGCAGGACTCGACGCCGCTCATCGAGGCAATGGAAGCGCGCATCCCCGCGCCGGCGCTGCAGCCGGCCGATCCGACACTCGCGTTCCTGTCGGCGCTCATCGAGGAGTACGGCGACGAGTGGGGCAACAAGCCGATGTTCCACTATCGCTGGTTCTACGCCGCCGACGCGGACTCCGCCGCCGAGCGGATCGCCTACGCGATGAACCCCGACCTGCCCGCGGATGCGCGCGAGACCGCGTGCGGGGCGGTCAAGGCGCGCATGGTGCCGCGACTCTCGTTCGTCGGCTCGTCGCCGGAGACGAAGGACACCATCGAAGCGTCGTTCCGCCGCCAGCTCACGATCCTCGAGCGGCATCTCGACGGCCGCCCGTATCTGTTCGGTGGCCGCCCGGCGCTCGGAGACCTCGGGCTCTCCGCCCAGCTCTACGAGTGCTTCACGGACCCCACGCCGGGAGCGATGATCCGCGCGACGGCGCCGCGGACGCAGGCGTGGATCGAGCGCATGCTCCAGCCGACGGCCACCGGCGAGTTCGAGCCGTGGGAGCGCCTCGAGCCGACGCTCCTGCCCCTCCTGCGCGACGAGATCGGCGCCGTCTTCTTCCCGTGGACGCTCGCCAACGCGCAGGCCATCGCCACCGGCGCCAAGGAGTTCCGCTGCACGCTCGAGGGCCGGCCCTTCGCGCAGGAGCCGCAGAAGTATCACGCCAAGTCGCTCGGCGTGCTGCGCGCGCGCTACGCCCGCGTGGCGGACACGAGCCGGCTCGACGCGATCCTGGACCGCGCCGGATGTCTGGCGCCGCTGCGCGCGCGCTGAGACTCAAATCAGCCGGACACGCCGGCTGATCTTTGCCCACGCGCGATCGGCGGTCAGGACTCGTGCTGCACCCAGCTCGTCGGCCGTGGCGAGCACGAGCGCGTCGGGGAGCCGCAAGCTCCGATGGCGGGCCCGCAGTCCGGCGGCTGCGCGGGCGATGGCCGGGGTCACCGCCACCATGCGCACGGCCAGTGCCGCAAGCGCCGCTTCGACCCGATCCATCGCTGCCGCCCCACGCCGCGCGGGTGCTACCATGACTTCCGCGTAGGCGGTGGCCGGTAGGACGAGATCGTCGGTTCCGGAGGCATCGAGCGCCGCGACCGCCGCCCGGTGGTGCGCGTCGTCGCCGTCGAGGTACCCGATGACGACACTCGCGTCGACGACGACTAGCGCCACTCGCGGCGAAGCCTTCCCAGGTACCCCCGACCGTAGAGGCCCGTGAGGCAGCCGGCGAACCGTGCGCGGGCGGTGGTCGCGCCCGTCAGGAGGATACGGCCGGTGCCTAGGGCCTCGACCCGGACCTCATCACCGGCCTCAAGGCCGGCGCGATGCAGGACCGCGACCGGCAGGGTCGTCTGGTTCTTGCTGCTGATGCGGGTCACCGCCGCAGGCGACCGCCGCTGCGCCTTTACCGGGGGCATCAAAAGTAAAGCTACGTGGCACCCTTGTGCACGTCAAGCCGGGATGGCTCCCCGGGGGTGGCACACGGCGCGAGGGCGCCGACTGTCGACAGGGCGCACGCACCCGTCCTATGACGGTCGCGGAGGGATCCCCGGCATGGAGCACGCTCGCATGTACATCGACGGCGCGTGGGTCGACGCGTCGAACGGTGCCACCTACGCTATTCCGAACCCGGCCACCGAAGAGGTGATCGGCGCCGCGCCCGACGCCACCGTCGAGGACATGCGGCGCGCCATCGCCGCCGCGCGGCGTGCGTTCGACGACGGGCCGTGGCCGCGGAGCACGCGCCGCGATCGCGCCCGCGTGCTCACCGCGATCGCCGACGGCATGGAGCGCCGCAAGGAAGCGCTCCGCCAGCAGCTGATCGCCGAGGTGGGTGCCACCTGGCTCACGCACGACATCCAGCTCGAGCAGCCCATCAACCTGCTGCGCCACTACGCCGACCTGGCGCTCAGCTTCGACTTCGAGGAGCAGCTCCCGGCCCGTGCCGGCCAGGGACCGTTCGGGCCGCAGGTGAACTCGACCATGGTCTACCGCCAGCCCGTGGGCGTGTGCGGCCTCATCCCGACGTGGAACTTCCCGCTCTTCGTCACCGCGCAGAAGCTCGGCCCCGCGCTTGCCACCGGCTGCACGATGGTCTTCAAGCCGTCCCCGTGGGGTCCGCTCATCAGCCTCCAGCTGGCCGAGATCATCGCCGAGGCGGATCTGCCGCCGGGCGTGGTCAACGTCGTCACCGGCCAGTCGACGGCCATCGCCGAGGCGCTGGTGTCCGACCCGCGTGTCGACAAGGTCAGCTTCACCGGCAGCGTGGCCACCGGCAAGAAGATCATGGCGGCGGCCTCGCATACCCTCAAACGGGTCCACCTGGAGCTGGGCGGCAAGTCGGTCGGTATCTACCTCGACACCGACAACCTCGACATGATGGCGCCGGTCGCGTGCGGGCCGGCGTTCTTCCACGCCGGCCAGGGCTGCGCGATGTCCACGCGCGTGCTCGTGCCGAAGGAGGTGCACGATGCGTTCGTCGAGCGCATGGTCGCCTTCGTCGGCGGCATGGTGAAGGTGGGCGACCCGGCCGACCCGGGCACCTTCCTCGGCCCGGTCATCCGCGACGAGCGGCGGGTGAAGATCGAAGAGCACATCGCCGCCGGCAAGCAGGACGGCGCGACGCTCGCGCACGGCGGTGGCCGCCCGAAAGACCTGCCGCACGGCTACTTCCTGGAGCCCACCATCTTCTGCGCGGTGCCCATTCGCAGTCGTATCGCCCAGGAGGAGATATTCGGGCCGGTGGTGTCGGTCATCCCGTTCACGGATCCCGACGAGGCCATCCGGATCGCCAACGACTCCACCTACGGGCTCGGCGGTGCGATCTACTCGCGCGACACGGCGCGTGCCCTCGAGCTGGCCAAGCGCATCCGTACCGGGGTGGTGTGGATCAACAACGGCCTCAATTTCCTGGATGCCCCGTTCGGCGGCTTCAAGGAGTCGGGCGTCGGGCGCGAGGGCGGGCGGTTCGGGATGGAGGAGTACACGGAAATGCAGCAGATCACATGGAAGGCGTGAGCCGTGATCGGGCGTTTGTGCACGATCGGCGGGTGGGTGCAAATAATCGTTGACGCACCACGGGTAGCCACGGTAGGTCACGCCTCGGATGCGATACGCTCGAGGTAGATCAATCGCCCGCCTGCTGTCCGCGGCACTGGCCCTGCTTCCCGCTCTGACCCTGGCCGACCCGGCGGTCGACAGCGATCTCGGGAACTACCTCCTGCTCGGTCTCAAGTCGGCGAAGATCCAGAACATCGCCATCGAAGCCCCCGGGTGCAGCGTGGGCGTCAACTGTACCGGACCAGGGAAATGTGGGCGTCTCACCGCCACCGGCGCCTTGGTGCCGGGCCCCGGGCAGGTGGTCGCCAACAACGTGTGCGTGACCGGCGGCGCCTACTCCACCGTGTTCCGGAACGTGCCCGCCAGCTGTAGCCTCGGCTGCAGCCTGATCGACATCGACGGGCCCAATCCCGATTGCAGTTTCTCGTGGACGCCCCCCATCCTGGGCGACCTCGACGGCGACACCCAGCCGAGCTGCAGCGCGAGCTGCACCCCCGACCCCGAGGACATCGCCACCGCCTGTGGCGTGACCGTGCCGTTCCCGCCCTGCATGACCGGGGACAACATCACGATCGCGGAGAACGCCGATTGCAGCGCCCACGACATCGCGCCCGGCAACATGCAGTGCGACCTCGCTCCGGGCGCCTACGGCATCATCAGTATGCAGAACGGCGCCAAGCTGGTCTTCGGGGCCGGGCAGACGATCATCTGCGGCCTGAAGGCGCGCGTGGCGGTGCGTATCACGAGCGCCGGCCCCGCGACCGTCCTCGTGCCGGGCAACGGTAAGGTCAAGATCCACAACAATGCCGACGTGGGCTCCGAATGCGGCGTATTCCGCCTCATGGCCGAAGCGGGGAAGATCAAGTTCAGCCACAACGGTGACTACACGCTCGACGCCTGCGCGCTCAATGGCCGACTCAACGTGGGGGGGAGGAACCACCTGCGTGGCCACTTCCTCGGCTCGTCGATCTTCATGAACTCGGACAACGAGGGCCTGTGCTGCCCGCCCACGCCGACGACCACCACCACGACGACCACGGGGACGACGACCACCACCACGAGCACGACGACCACCTCGACCACCACGTCGACGACGCCGACCACCGCTTCCCTGCCGGACAATACGACCACCACGACGACCACCTCGTCCACGACCACCACCCACGCGAGCTGCGGGAACTTCATCCTCGACCACCCGGAGGAGGAGTGCGATCCGCCCGGAAGCATCACCTGTCCGCCGGGAAGCCCGGCCGGGGCCTTCCTGCCGTGCGGCGCGGACTGCCTGTGCCCGACGACCACGACGACGACCACCACCAGTACCACCTCGACCACCCAGGCGCCGACCACGACGACGAGCACCACGACGACCGAGGCGCCCACCACCAGCACCACCACGACGACGTTGGCCGGGACCACGAGCACCACGACGACGACGGCGGGGGTGACCACCACCACGACGACTTCGACGACGGTCACCACGTCCACCACGGTCACGACCTCGACCACGGTCACTACGTCCACCACGACCTCGACCACGGTCACGACGGCGGCGCCGACGACCTCGACGACCGTCACGACCACCACCTCGTCGACCACTACCACGACCCTTGGCACGGGGGCGTTCACGCGCACGATCGGGTTCTGGAAGAACCACCCGGCCACCACCCAGGCGGTATTGACGGCCGCCGGCGGGATCACGGTGTGTGGGCACCTGATCACGGACGTGGACGTAGACCACGGTCACTCGGCGCTCGAGGGCCTGTGCGTGCAACCGCGTGGGGACCAGCGCGTACAGCTGGCCCGTCAGCTCATCGCCGCCGGCATCAACCTCGCAGCGGGAACGACCGCCGTCTATCCGGACTACGCGAGCTGCAACGCGGTCTGCGCAAACCCGAGCGCGACCACGGCGCAGATCAATGCCTGCGTCGGGTCCGCCGATGCCTTCAACAACAGTGGCGACAACCTCCCGGCGAACTTCCCGCCCGGCTCCGCCGACTCGAGCCCGTGCAACGCGGCGTCAGCCACGGCGTGCACGTTGCTCACCCCCGGCCCGTGCGCGGCGCCCTGAGGGCTTCCTTCAGTCGCGTGTGCGTAGCGTGAAGGCCTGCCCGCCGTGGCGGAGCTGGACCCGGTCGGTGAAGATGCGCTCGACCTGCACGTCGTGCGCCGACTCGCCCTCGTGCAGCGTCACCATGGAGCCATCGTCGATGGTGAGGGCGACGCGCCGGCGCTCGGGCGTGGCCGAGTAGACCAGGAAGCTGATGCGGACGCGCGGTGCACCGGCCGGCGCACGCGTGACGGCGAGCGGCTCGGCGGGGGGTGAAGCGGGCCGGGCGGCGACTTGGGGTGGTGCCGGCGTCGGTGCGGCGGCCACGACCGGAGGTGGTGCCGATGGCGTCGGGACGGCGGCCGGGGCCGGAGGTTCCGCCGCCGGAGGTGATGCCGGAAGAGCCGTCCCCTGGGCGGGGGCGTCGGCGGGAACCGCAGCGGGTGCGGGTGCTGCCGGAGGTGGCGGCGCAGCGACCGGTGCGACGACGACCGGCGATGGTACCGCGGCCGGCCGCTCCGTCGTCGCAACCTGCTCCCCGGGCACGTTCCCTGGCGGCGCGGGTGTCGTGCCGCGGCCGAGCCAGAACGCGATTCCGCCGCCGGCCACGAATGCGATCGCTACCGCGGCGACGGGCCATGCGCGCCTGGGTGCGTGTGCCGGCGGCTCGGCGGTCTCCCGCAGCGCGGCCTCCTGCCGTTCGAGCTTCTCAAGCGCGTCGAGGATCGAGCTCACGAGGTTCCTCCCCCGGCACTGAGCGTCGGCCGGGTGTAGCCCGCGGTGGCGTAGAGCATGATGCTGGTGAGCGGTCCCACGCGGCCGTCGGCCGCGATCAGGCGCGAGCGCTGGAAGGCGAGCACGGCGGCCTTGGTGTTGGCATCGTAGGCGCCCGAGGTGGGCCCCGCGTAGGCCCCGGTGCGCTGCAACAGCGCCTGCAGCCGGGCGACTTGCGGGCCGCGCGCGGCGGCGGCGAGGGTGGTCGGTCCGAGGGCGTCGAAGTCGCGCCAGAAGAGATGCGCCTGCCCGAACCAGTGGCGCTCGAGGAAGGCGGCGTCGACCGGTGTGGGCTCGCCGTCGAGCACCAGCACGGAGCCCGCCGAGCTGGCGCCCATCTGCGTCAGCGCCGCGTAGCGCGGGCCGTCGGCGTCGGGGATACGCAGCTCGAGCACCGCGGGCAGATCGAGGAGCCGCAGCATGCTCGCGTTGCCGACCAGCGCCAGGTGCTCGAGGCCGCGGCGGCGCGCGGCGACATCGAGATCGGCCGGCGTCGTGGCGGGCTCGTCGGGAGCGAGCGCCCGGACGCCCCACGACGCCAGCACGGCGTCCACGGCGGCGCGTGTGCTCTCCGCCGTGGTGAGCCAGCCGAGCTTCTGTTCGATCTCCGGGGCGGGGACGGTCGCGGGCGGCTCGGGCGCGGCGGCACGTGCGACCTCGATGGGCGCGGCCGGCGGGGTCTCGGCGACGGGCGGCGGCGGGTCGGGAACGGCGGGCTCGACCTGGGGGTCGATGCGCGCCTCCGTGTCGGCGATGGGTGGAGCGAGGGCCACCACGGCGTCCGCCGGACCCGACGCCTCGGGTCGCGCCACCAACCACCCGACCGCCAGCGCGAGCACGCCGACGGCGATGCCGCCGCCGACCGCCGCCCAGACCAAGCGACGCGGCGCCGGGGCCGGCGCCGGTAGGGGCACGGACTCGATCTCGCGATGCACGCGCACCACGCAGCGCCGCGTCACCCGGCGGGCGTCGTCGGCGAACGCCGCCAGCATGGCCCGGTGCGCGATCATGTTGACCAGGCGGGGTACGCCGCCCGAGAGGCGATGGATCAGCCGGAGCGCCGGGCGCGTGAACAGCCGGCTCTCCTGCCCGTCGCCCGCGACGCGTAGGCGGTGGCGCACGTAGGCGGCGGTCTCGGCGCGCGTGAGCGGCCCCATGTGCCAGCGCAGCGTGATGCGCTGGTTCAGCTGCACCAGCGCGGGATGGAGGAGCAGGCCGCGCAGCTGCGGTTGCCCGACCAGGATGATGCGCAGGAGCTTCTCGGTGGTGGTTTCGAGGTTCGAGAGCAGGCGCAGCTGCTCGAGCACGTCGAGCGCCAGCGCCTGCGCCTCGTCGACCACCACCAGGGCGCGCCGCCCCGCCTCGCGCTGGGCGAGGAGGTGGCGGTTGAGGGCGTCCACCAGCTCCTTCTTGCTGGTGCTGGTGGCGGGCAGGCCGAACTCGCTGTTGATGGTCTGCAGCAGCTCGAGCGACGACAGGGCCGGGTTGAAGATGTAGGCGGTCGAGGTGTCGGGGCCGACGCCGGGCAGGAAGAACCGCAGCAGCGTGGTCTTGCCCGTGCCCACGTCCCCCGTGATGCACACGAAGCCGCTCGACTCGGTGAGCCCGAGCGTCAGGTGCGCCAGCGCATCCTTGTGCTTGCGCGACAGGAAGAGGTAGCGCGGGTCCGGAGTCAGCCGGAACGGCGCGTCGACGAGCCCGAAGAACCGTTCGTACATCCTCTGCGCCCCGCAGGGTTCTCCGGGTTATAGAGGAGGTGATATGGGGGCGCCAGAGCGAGCAGGAGGACGGCGATGGCGAACGTACGCGTGGACAGCGACGGCGCGGTGGTCGTGGTCACCATCGATCGGCCGGCCACGCGGAACGCGGTCGACGGGCCGACCGCGGCCGAGTTGGCGGACGCCTTCCGGCGCTTCGACGCGGACGAGGGGCTCGCGGTGGCGGTGCTGACCGGCGCCGGCGGCACGTTCTCGGCCGGGGCGGACCTGAAGGCCATCGCCACCGACCGCGGCAACCGGGTGGCGCTCGACGGCGACGGTCCGATGGGACCGACCCGCATGCTGCTCGGCAAGCCGGTGGTCGCGGCGGTCGAGGGACACGCGGTGGCCGGCGGTCTCGAGCTGGCGTGCTGGTGCGATCTGCGCGTGGCGGCGCGCGATGCGGTGTTCGGGGTCTACTGCCGGCGCTTCGGCGTCCCGCTGGTCGACCTCGGCACGGTGCGCCTGCCGCGGCTGATCGGCCAGAGCCACGCCCTGGACCTGATCCTCACCGGGCGCGGCGTGTCCGGCGACGAGGCGCTGCGCATGGGGCTGGTGAACCGGCTGGTGGCCCCCGGCGCGGCGCTGGCCTGCGCGGTGCGGCTCGCCCACGACCTCGCCCGCTTCCCGCAGCGGTGCCTGCGTGCCGACCGGTTGTCGGCCTACGCGCAGTGGGCGCTGCCGTGGGAGGCGGCGTGGCAGCACGAGCTGCGCGGCGGCCTCGAGGTGATGCGCTCGGGGGAGACGCGCGCGGGCGCGGAGCGCTTCGCGCGCGGGGCGGGGCGCCACGGGAGCCGGGAGGAATCATGAGTCCGCCGGCGAGCATCCGGGCCGAGACCGACGCGGGCGTGCGCACGCTCGTCTTCTGTCGGGCCGCCGAGTACAACACCATCACGCCGGCGTTCCGCGACGAACTGTCCGCGGCCATCGACGCCGCCGACGCCGACCCCGCCGTGCACGTCATCCTGCTGCGCGCCGAAGGGCCGGCCTTCTGCGCCGGCTACGGGCTCGACTGGTCGACGGTCGCGCAGGCGACCGAGGAGAGCCGCGAGCGGGTGTGGGACTCGGTCGCCGATCTCCGCATGATGTCCGGCTTCGTCGACGTGTACATGAAGCTCTGGTACGCCCGGAAGCCGACCATCGCCGCCGTGCACGGCTGGTGCATCGGCGGCGGCACCGACATGGTGCTGTGCGCCGACATGATCGTCGCCGCCGAGAGCGCCGTCTTCGGCTATCCGCCGGCGCGTGTGTGGGGCACGCCCACGACCGCGATGTGGGTCTACCGCATGGGCCTCGAGCGCACCAAGCGCTATCTCCTGACCGGCGACGAGATCCCGGCGCCCGAGGCGGCACGCATCGGCCTCATCCTGGAGGCGGTGCCCGACGCCGAGCTCGAGGCGCGTGCCACCGCGCTGGCGCGGCGCATGGCCCGTCTGCCCACCACCCAGCTCGTCATGCTGAAGCTCCTCTGCAACCAGACCGCCGAGAACATGGGCCTGGCGTCGAGCCGCACGCTCGGCACGCTCTTCGACGGCATCGCTCGCCACACCCAGGAGGGCCTCGACTTCGTCGCCCGCGCCCAGGCGGGCGGCTTCCGCGAGGCGGTCCGCGAACGCGACGACCCGTTCGGAGACTACGGCTCCGGCCCGCGCTCGCGCCGCCCGAAGCCGTGAGCGCCGCCCCCTCAAGGGGTCGACCAATCGTGCCGATGGACGGGGCAGCCCAGTGCGCCTCGCTCCCGGCACCGACAACGTCACCCCCTGGCCCTCCGGTGGCCGGGCGGCGTGGCGTATGCTCAACCGGCCGCGCCCGATCCACTGGCGCATGGTCCGGATCGCGTGCCTGGTGCTCCTGGTCGTGTATGCGGTCATCGGGTGGCTACGCCACGACCCCGGGCACGTCGAGTTCCTGTACATCCGGGGCGGGGTCACCTTCTTGGCGCTGCTGGGCGCTGTGCTCGCGCCGCATTTCGGGTGGAGCGGCCTGCGCGCGTTCACGGTCGGGATCGCGCTCCTGCTCCCGCTCGGCACGGCGTACATCAACGGGGTTCTGGGCGACGCCCTCCCCGAGCTGGCGCTCACGGCGCTCTCGACCTTCATCCCCCTGGTCTTCCTCCGGACGGCGAGCGATCTCGTCCTGGTAGCTGCCGGCCTGATGGCCGGCCACGCTGCCCTGCTGGCCACCTTTCCTCCCGTCGGCGTCCCGCTCGTCACCGCCGCCATCGTGATCGGGAGTGCCATGACGGCCGGTGCCGTCGTCGGCCTGATCGTCATCGTCTACCGGGTCTCGATGGCCGAGAGCGCCGCGTGGTGGCGCGAGGCCTGTGCCCGCGAGCGTGTGCTGCGCGAGTTCGCCGAGCTGACGGCCTCCCATCTCACGCAGGCCTCCCTGCTCGACGATGTCGCCGAACACCTGCGCGCGGCCTTCGGGGAGGGGCGCTGCACGGTGGTGCTGGCGGACGAGGACGGAACCTTCCGCGTGGCGGCCGCCGCGGGCTTCACGCCGGCCCAGCGCGAGGCCCTGGTGCGGGCGCCGCTGGCCCCCGCGCTGGCGGAGATCATGGCCCGCGTGCTGGCGAAGCGGCAGCCGGTGGTGCGCGAGACGATCAGTGACGCCGAGCGCGCCGGAATGGCCGAACGCTGGCAGCGTCCCTTGACGGCCCGCTCCCTGGTCGCCCTGCCGATCACCGTCGGCGAGCTGGCGGCCGGCGCCGTCATCCTGAGCAGCGTCTCCCCGCGCCCGGTCGACCGCGACGCGCTCCTCGTGTGGCAGGCCATGGCGCAGCAGGCCGGGGTGGCGCTCGCCAACGTGCACCTGCTGGCGCGCCTGCAGCACGCGCTCAACACCAAGAGCGAGTTCCTGAACACGATGTCGCACGAGCTGCGCTCACCCCTGCACGTGATCGTCGGCTATGCCGACATGCTGCTCGAGGATCCCGACATGGATCCGCGTCATGCCGCCGAGCGCATCCGCAAGAGTACGCTCGAGCTCCTCCAGCTGGTCGAGAACACGATGAACGTCACCCGGTTGGACGCCCGCAAGGTGACGCTCCACGCCGAGACCTTCGCCGTGGGCGACCTCGTTGCCGAGCTCGCCGAAGCGGTGGGCGCGCTCCCCGAGGGCAAGCACGGCGTGCCGGTCCACTGGGAGGTCGGGCCGGCGCTCGGCCCGGTGCACTTCGACCGGCTCAAGCTGAAGGAGATCGTCCAGAACCTGATCACCAACGCGCTCAAGTTCACGCCCGAGGGCTCGGTGCGCGTGCACATCGCGCAGCAGGGCGAGCAGCTCCGCATCACGGTCCGCGACACGGGCGTCGGCATCCCGGCTGAGGCGCAGGCACGCATCTTCGAGATGTTCGAGCGCGTCGAGCAGGGAACCGGCACGCGCCCTCCGGGCGCCGGACTCGGTCTCTACATCGTGCGCTCGCTCGTTACCCTCATGCACGGCGAGATCGCGGTCACGAGCCAGCCGGGGCACGGGACGTGCTTCACGGTCCACCTGCCCGTCGTCCTCCCGGTGGCGGCCTGAGCGACGGCGCCGCCCCCGCTCAACTCCGGCCGGCGGCTGTCCGATACCCCGAGGTGCCCGGAACGATGTCCGTCGGGCGGGGGGATCGGATCATGCGAAGCGGCGTGCTCGTCCTGGTAGTGACCGTGGTTGGCTTGACGGCCGGCCTCACGGCCCGACTGGCTCGGGCCGACGCCGACGTGATCGGCACGATCACCACGTCCGACCCGGCGGGCACCCCGGTGGCGGGCGCGTTCGTGGTCCTCACCGGGGACGGGGGCCAGAAGTACGCCACCGTGACCGACGCCACCGGGGCCTACGTCGTGACCGCGGCCGAGAGCGGGACGTATGCGCAGGTGGCGCAGGCGCCCGGGCAGCAGGTGGGAAAGGCGACCGGCCTCCTGGTCGACGCGACGCCCGTGACCCGCAACCTGGCGCTCACCGCCTCGGGGGCGACGTTCGAGGCGCTTGGCGTCTACGGCGGGCAGATCGCCGGCATTGCGGGCGACGGTGAGCCCGGGGTGTTCTATGCCTCCACCTCGGTCATCCCGCAGGTGTACCGGACCGCCGACTGGGGCGGCACGTGGACGCAGGTGACGCTCGCGGTCGACGACGCCGACGACGGCCTCGCCGGCGGCAACAGCGCCGGCGGGCTCGCCACCAGCGGCGCGGCGGGCGAGGTCACGGTATTCGTGAACGGCACCGTGTACGCATCGACCGACTTCGGGGTGACCTGGCGCGCGGTCGGGCCACCGCCGGGCGGGCTGCCGGGCGGTCCCAGCGCCACCCTGCTGTGGGGCCATGCCGGCGCCACCAACGTGCTCCTCCTGGTGGGCGCGTCGCAGACGTTCCGCGCCGACATGAGTGCTGCGACCCCCACGTTCGCGGCGCAGGCGACGTCATACCTGAGCGACCCGAACGATCGCGTCACGCTCTCCACCGGCGCGGACGGGGGGTGGGTCGCGGTCGTGCGTGCGACCGGCACGGTCGAGATCTACGACCTCGCCGAGAATCCGCCCGCCACGGTGGTGTCGTCCGTGTCCGGCATGCCGGCGCCGCCGACGTTCGTCCGCCTCGGCGGCGCGAAGAGCGCCGGTGTGCCGCCGGACGCGTTGCTGGTCTACGCCGAGAGCGGTGGGGACGAGGCGCGCATGGCCACCAAGAGCGGCGGGACGATGTGGACGTCGCTCAGCGCTGCGACCAGTCTGCCCGCCGGGCCGGGTGGCTGCGGGCAGGGTCCGGGCGCGGTCGGAGCCGTCGCCCCGCACAGCACCGGCACGGACGGCAACGCCACGCTCTCGCAGTGCTTCGTCACCAAGAGCGGCGCCGGCAATCTGACCTTCGCCACCATCGCGGGCGTGAACAACAACACCGGCCTCGTCTTCGACGCCGCCTACGACCGCAGCATCGACTTCGTGATCCTCTCCGGCGACGGCAACCGCGGTTTGGTGAAGAGCGCGCAGGAGGTGGCCGGCGTGCCGGCGTTCCCGACCCTGGCCGACGCCCAGCCGGGCACGGACGCGCTGAGCGGCGGCGTGTCGGTGAACGGCTTCAACGTGCCGGTGATCAAGGACCAGACGTTCGGCCCAGGCGGCGCGGCGCAGGTGGGCGTGATCTTCTCGGGTTTGGGCGGCGGGCTGGCGGTGGCGTCGGACGACGGGGGTGTCGCGTTCCCCACCGTCGTCAAGAAGGGTGGCACGGCGGTGGCGTGGTGGCAGGGCACGAGCCACACCTGGCTGGCCTTCGGGCACGGCGGCGCCGGCGATCTCCTGAGCGCGCACGCCGACTGGACCTCGGCCGCGACGGCGCTGCCCGGGCCAAACGTCTTCGGCACCAGCGCCGCGGTCCTGGGCCCGGGCGGCAGCCCCGGAGCCTTCACGGTCAGCGCGCTCGCCGGCACCCCGGGCGGGGACACCGTCTTCGTCGGCGGGGCGACGGACGCCGACGGCGCGAGCGGCGACGGCTCGGTGTATCGCGGGGCGCTCGCCGGCAGCGGCGCCAGCGTGAGCTTCGGGTCGGGGACGATGATCGCGGGCAACAGCGTCGGCGGGTCGGCGGTGACTGCACCGGTGCGCGCGCTCGTCTACTGCCCCGGCGCCGGCTCCGATGCGACCCTGCAGGACGTGCTCCTGGTCGCGGCCGGCGACGACGGCGGTGGCACGGTCGTCCGCATCACCAGCGCTACCGGCGCCAGTCCGACAGAGACGGTGGTGCAGACAGGCGCGCGCATGAACGACGTGCGCGCGCACTGTGCCAGCGGACGCGTCTACGTCGGCTCCGGCTCCAACGCCGGCGGGCCGAGCGGCGCTCTGTACGCGTCGACCGACGGCGGCCAGACGTTCGCGACGGTTGCGCTCGCCGGCCCGGGCGTGCCGCCCAACCTGAACGTCCAGGTGGTGGCCGTGAGCCCCGACGACCCCGACCAGGTGCTGATCGCCGGCAACGGCGAGGGCTACGTCCTCCTGTCCACCACCGGGGGCACCTCGTGGACGGTGGTGAACGACCCGCAGGCTCCGGGAGGTCGCAACTTCCTGAGCGAGGGCGTCGGCGACCTCGACATCCCGCCCGCCGCGTTACCGCTCCGCACCGGAAGCACCCCGGCCATCACCGGCATGCGCACCCTCGTCGGCACCGGCGGCGGCCTCTTCGCCGCCGACCTGACCGCCGCGGGCGTCACCTGCACGTCGGCCGCCGAGTGCGCCGACACCGACCCCTGCACCACCGACACCTGCACCACCGACACCTGCACCGCCGGCACCTGCCAGCACCCCGAGCCCGCCACCGTCCAGAGCCTCCGCTGCGAGCTGAACGAAGCCTCCGGCCTCACCGCCTGCGCCGACCCCAAGACCAAGAAGTTCACCGCCAAAGCGCTCGCCAAGCTCACCCGCCTGGCCGACAAGATACCCACCGCCAGCGCAAAGAAACTGACCAAACTCGAGAAGACGATCGCCAAGGCCCTGACCGCCCTCACCAGGAAGATCGGCAAAGCCAAAAAGACCGAAACCGCCTGCAAAACGCAGCTCCAGGATCAGCTCGGCGCCATCCAGACCCTTTTCACCCAACTGTAACCGCCGCCGAAGCCGCCCGGCGACAGGTCGGCTTCGCCCCGTCCGAAGCCGCGAGCGATCGGGGTGGCAGCGCGGCGGGTGGGCCCGGGGGCGACGTCGGAGCGCCTTGAGCCGGCGATGCGACGCTCGTCTGTGGCACGTCGCTTCGATCGCCGGCGATCGAAGCGGAGACGTCGCCCCCGGGCCCACCCGCCGCGCTGCCACCCCGATCGCGGCGCCTCACCCCGCCGGCGCCGGCGGACACGTCACCGGAGGCGGGCTCTTCGGCTGCGCCCGGAACATATCCACCCGATCGAACTTGGCCGACGACGCCGGCGTCCCGCTCTTTTTCGCCGGCCCTTCGGCGCACCACTGCACCCCGGTGCCGAGCGTGAGCCGCATCGCCATCCGCCCCTGCGCCGGCTCGTTGACGGTGTACGTCCAGCCGAGCTTGCCGGCTTTCAGCTTGAGCCGGTCGGGCGTGACCTTGACGGTCGAGACCGGGGCGCCGTCGGTGGTGTCCTTGAAGACGAAGCCGCCGTCCGCCAGGGCACTCCAGCGCGCGGCCGGGAGCACGGTCGTGACTTGTTCTCCGCTGCCGGCCGCGTTGTAGACGCGCAGCGTCGCCCCATGCAGCGTCGGATCGCCGGCGCTGCCGGCGGCAGGCGGTACGACGCGGTTGGGCGCCGGCTCGAGGACGGTGACGGTGCGGAACTCGAGCTTCCGCTTGCTGGCATCCGACAGGAGCGTCCCGTCCTTCAGCTTGAAGGCCTTCGCCATCACGGTGACGATCGGCGGGCCGCCCGGGAAGCTGAGCGCGTCGGCCGGGTCGGTGCCTGCGTCGAGCTCCAGACGGTCCTGGGCGCCGTCGCTGTCGCGGTCGATGCCCATGCGCACCCCGGCCCCGGGCGGCACGCACGTCCACACCGCTTCCTGCCCCGGGGTGCCGGCATCCGCCCACGCCTGCGCGACCGGGAAGATCTGCGCCCGGTCGGTCACCACGAACCCGCCGGCGTAGAACGCCCCGCGGGCCTCGCCGGCGAGGACGAACTTGACCACCACGTCGCAGTCGCCCGCGTCGGCGCGGGCGAGCAGCAGGTCGCGGCGGGCGAGGGTGGCCGGATCGGTCACCGACTGCGGTGTGGCGCTCACCTGTTGGCCGACGACGGATGCCAGGCGGGTCGAGAGCGCCATCACGAAGGCGTGCACCTGCGCCTCCTCGGCCGCGTTCAGGCTGAACACGGTGGCGGCGACGAAGTCGGTCAGGCTGGCGATCGCGCCGTCGTGCAGCAGGCCGAAGCCGCGCACCTGGTCGCCCAGGAAGGGGGTGGACGGGACGCCGAACGGCATCAGCGGTCCGACGCCGAACATGCCGACCTTCTGGTAGATGTTGCGCAGGTGGGCGATCTTGAAGTCGCTCGGCTCGGCGTCCGGGAACGACAGCCCGGCGGTGCCGAGCGGCAGCGCGTGGCAGTCGTTGCACGGGGTGGCGCCGCCGAGCGACGGGAAGGTGCGGAACAGGGTCTCGCCCGCGATCTCGTCGGCGGTGCCGGCGTTGTCGAGGCCGCGAATCGGATTGGGCGGGTACTGCACGCTCAGGATGAAGTCGGTGAACGACTGCATGTCGGCGGCGCTCAGCTCGGCCGGGGCGCCGAGCAGCCCTACGAAGGCGGGGTTGAACTTCGTGAACGCCTGCGCGGCGCTGAGCGGGTCGCCGCCCGGATCGTTGCCGCCGGTGCGATCGCCGCGCCAGTGCATCGGCCCGGCGTCCGCCATGCCGCGGAGACTCTGGGTGGTCATCGGGCCCTTCATGGGGTGGAACAGGCGGCCGCTCGAGCCGAGCGCGAACGGATTCGGATTGGCGAGCATGGTCCCGAACGGGTTGCCCAGATCCCAGGCCAGGCCGTCGAGGTCGCCGAACACGTGGCAGCTGGCGCAGGCGCTGTCGCCGTGCCCCGAGATGCGCGTGTCGTAGAGGAGGCGCCGGCCATGCCGGACCGTGGGCGGCGACGGGTCGAAGCGGAGCGACACGCTCTCGGTCACCCCCCATACGAGCGGATTGCTCGCGTTGGTGACCACCGCGACCCGCTGCTCGAAGCGGTTCATGACGTACAGGCGGTTGGTCGCCTCGTCGAGGACCAGCCCCGTCGGCCCGCCCCCGACCGGCGTCGTGAACTGCCGGATGGTACCGGCCTCGAGGGTGTCGGTGTCGAGCATGCTGACCACGCCCGAGCCGAAGCCCGCGACGTAGAGGGTGCGGCCGTTGCCCGAGAACGCCATCCCGAGCGGGAAGGCGACGCTGTCGGCGACCTCGTCCGGCGGGCCGGTGGGCACGCTGTAATCGATGTGCTGGTTCAGGTGCACCGGGGTGGCGGTGGTGCCGTTCACCACCGTGATCCGGCTCTCGGCGATGTGGCCCTGCACGCCGTGGGTGGCGTCGATGAGCGGCTCGAAGCGGACGTCGTTGCGCGCGGCGAGGTTGGAGGCGTAGAGCTTGCCGTTGTCGGGGCGGACGGCCAGGTTGAAGAGCACCGTGCCCACCCCGGACGCGTTGCCGATCTCGACCGGCGGATTGGCGTCGGCGTTGAGGGTGAACACGTCACGGTCGGGGAGCGACAGCATGACCACGGGCGCGCCGGCCACCGTGCCCCAGTCCTGGCCGAGCTCATCGCGCCACTCGCCGCTGGCCGGATCGTGCTGGACGATCAGGCCGCTACACGGGAAGGGCGGCGTCGGGCCCGGCGCCGCACCGGTCGGATCGCACGGGCCGGGGTAGGGCGAGCCTGGTGGCGGGCCGGGCGCCTGCCGCAATCCGCCCTGGCTGATCTGCGTGACGGCGCGCTCGGGCACGATGGTGGTGCGGTTGCCCGAGTGGAAGGCGGCGGCGTAGACGCGCGTGCCGTCCGGGCTGACGGCGAGTGCGCGCGGTGTGTCGCTGAACAGCTGGACGATGGTGAGCGGCTCGCCGCCGAGGAGTGACGGCGCGGCGTCGGCGTCGAAGGGCGTATCGGCGAACGGCGCGTCGGCGTTGAACACCCACACCAGTGCGCGCGGTGTCCCTTCGCTGGTGAGGAGCGGTGCCACCGCCGCGGGCAGGTTCTGCCCCCGGCGTGCGCTGGTGACGAAGGCGCGGTTCCGGGCGCTGCCGCCGAAGACGAGGTCGCGCGGCTCGTCGCCGACCAGGAGCGTGCCGGTGACGCGCGAGGCGCTCACGTCGGTCGGGTCGATCTCGACGATGCTGACGCTGTCGGAGAGGTGGTTCACCACCCACGCTTCGACGCGGCCCGCCAGGTTGGTGCGCGCCGCCACCGCCACCGGCTCGAGGCCGACCGGGACCTCGGCCGCGAGCGTGAGGCCGGTGGGGGTCACGTCGAAGATGGCGAGCCGGTTGTCGGGCGTGTTGACCGCGAACAGGCGCTGTCCGCCCGGGGCCAGGGCCAAGGGGCGCACGTGGCCGCTCTCGAAGTTGACGAAGGGGGCGCCGTGCGCGGCCGGGGTGGCGGCGAGGAGGGCACAGAGCAGCAGCAGACGGATACGGCGGTGGGGAACGAGCATCGTGCTCACGGGGGCCTTCCTGGCGGCGAGCCTGAAGGGCAGAGCTGTCGCATACCGGGGAAGTCCCCGTCAACGACATTCTGGAACTCAGGTCGAGACCTGATCCCCGACCGCCACACGCCCCGGCCGCACCACGGTCGCATAGACCCCGACGTTCTGCCCGCTGTCACGGACGATGGTCCGCAACACCCCGGGATCCTTGGGCAGGTCGGCTTGCGGCAACGTCGTCATCACACACCGCGGACAGGGGGCGTCGACCCGGATGCGTGCCTCGCCGATGCAGAGCGTCTTCCCGTCCCAGTCGAGTTCGAGCGCGCCGGCCCCCGGCGCCGCGGGCTCGATCAGGACGTTCGGGCGGAAGCGGCGCACGTCGAAGCGCGCGCCCGGGTTGTGCTGCGCCAGCATCCCGATCCATGCGGTGGTGAGCAGATGGAGCGGGAAGGCGTCGAAATAGGTCCCGAGGGGGGAGGTGTACTCGAAGATCTCCGGCGGGAACACGGAGAGGTCCGGTAGCGGCTCGTCGGGCAGCCGGCCGAAGATGCCGCGCAGCTCGGCGTCCATGTCCGCCGAGTCCGGCATGCCGCGCCGGTAGTGCGCGGTGTCGTCGGGCGGCTGCCGCGGCCACACCGTGACCTCGCGGTCAAGGAGCCGGGAGAGCGCCTGCGCCGCCCCGGGCTCGTCGCTCCGGCAGGTGGCGCCGTCGGGCAGCGTGATGATGACGGGCGGGATGGCGTCGCCCGCCGGCTCGCGGACGTACGTCGCGGTGCACGCCAGCAGCCCGGGCAGCTTCTTGGCGCCGCGGATCTCGCCCGCGGTCTCGTCGCGCACCGCCCAGCCGCGATCGCCGAGCAGGCCCGTCGGGCCGACGGTGGCTGCGGCGACGCGCTCGCCCTGCATCGACTTGAACGGATAGCGCCACAGCTCACGGACGGTGCCGAGCAGCATGGATGTCCTCCCTGCGGTCGAGGTGGCATACCTCCGTCCCGGCGTGATCCACAAGCGCTTGCACTGTCCCGGCCGGGACGGTACCCGTGCCCGACACCCCTGACGGAGGACATCGCATCGCATGAGCTCGAACGGCACTTTCCAGCGCTTCACCGGCACCCCCGGCTACATCGTCTCCGGCCCGCTCATCGACGCCGTCAACTGCGCCATCGCGCTCGAGCGGCCGCTCCTGCTGAAGGGCGAGCCCGGCACCGGCAAGACCGTGCTCGCACAGCACGTGGCCGACGGGCTCCGCATGCCGATGCTCTCCTGGCACATCAAATCGACCAGCAAGGGCGCCGACGGCCTGTACGTGTACGACACCGTCCAGCGCCTGAACGACAGCCGCTTCGGCACCGGTGACGTGGCCGACATCGGCCGCTACATCAAGCTCGGACCGCTCGGGCGCACGTTCGCCGCCGAGGAGCGCCACGTGCTGCTCATCGACGAGGTCGACAAGGCCGATCTGGAGTTCCCGAACGACCTCCTGCGCGAGCTGGACGAGATGCGCTTCACCATCGTCGAGACCGGCCAGGAGGTGGTCGCCCGCCAGCGACCCGTGGTGCTGATCACGTCCAACAACGAGAAAGAGCTGCCCGACGCCTTCCTCCGTCGCTGCATCTTCCACTACATCGAGTTCCCGGAGGTGGCGCTGATGCGGAAGATCGTCGATGTGCACCACCCGCACCTGGAGGCGAAGCTCCTCGACCAGGTGCTGATCAAGTTCTACTGGCTGCGCGAACAGGCCGACTTGCGGAAGAAGCCATCCACCTCCGAGCTGATCGACTGGATCAGCGCCCTCATGCGCGCCGGCGTCAGCCCGCAGCAGATCGAGGCCCACATCCCGTTCCTGGGCTCGCTCTTGAAGAAAGAGCAGGACGTGGACGCGCTCGCACGGCACGCCGAACGCGGCGGGCGGTATCCCAAGAGCTGGACGGAGCTGGGACCGCGTTACAACCAGTAGGGATGTTCCTCGTTTTTTTCTACGGGCTGCGTGCCGAGGGCGTGCCGGTCGCCATCCAGGAATGGCAGACCTTCATGCGCGCCCTCGAAGAAGGGCTGCACGGCTCCAGCCTGCTGCGCTTCTACCACCTCGGACGCGCGTGCCTGGTGAAGAGCGAGACCTACTTCGACGCCTACGACCGGGTGTTCTCGCGCGTGTTCAAGGGCGTCGAAGGCGCGCTCGGTGACGACGTGACCGCGCAGCTCCTGCACTGGCTGCAGGACCCGAAGAACTTCCCCGCCCTCTCGCCGGAGGACTACGAGAAGCTGCAGCGCCTGACCAGCGACGAGCTCATGCGCCGCTTCCTGGAGACGCTCGCCGAGCAGACCGAGCGCCACGACGGCGGCGACCGCTGGGTAGGCACGGGCGGCAAGTCGCCCTTCGGCCACGGCGGCCAGCATCCGACCGGCATCCGGGTCGGCGGCCCGGGCAAGAGCCGCTCGGCCATGAAGGTGGCCGAGGAGCGGCGCTTCCGGGACTACCGCACCGATCTCGCCTTCGACCATCGCCAGCTGCGCGTGGCGCTGCGCCGGCTCCGCCAGCTCACGCGCTTCGGCGCTGCCAGCGAGCTCGACCTGGACGAGACCATCGACGAGACCTGCAAGAACGCCGGCGAGATCGAGCTGGTGTTCCGGGCGCCGCGGAAGAACGACGTGCGCCTGCTGCTGCTCATGGACGTGGGCGGCACCATGGAGCCGTACTACGAGCCCGTCAGCCGGCTGCTCACCGCGCTGCACGAGGAGCGCGGGCTGCGCGACTTCCAGCCGTACTACTTCCACAACTGCGTCTACGACTCCGTCTACTCGCAGGCGCGGATGCTGCGGCACGACGCCGTGCCGACCGGCGATGTGCTGCGCCGCCTCGACGGCCGCTGGAAGGTCGTGCTGGTGGGGGACGCCGCCATGCATCCGGCCGAGCTGCTCGAGCCCTACGGCGGCATCGACCCGCGCATCACCACGTCCACGCCCGGCATCCGATGGCTGCATCGCATCGCCACCCACTTCGACCGCGCGGTATGGGTGAATCCGGAGGCGCGCGAGGACTGGGGCGGCTGGCAGACGGTGCGGGTGGTGCAGCGGCTGTTCCCGATGTTTCCGCTGAGCGTCGACGGGCTCACCGAGGCGGTGCAGGCGCTGGTGGGATCGCGGGCGTAGCCGCGGCCATGCGAGAGTTCTCCCGCACCCTTGACGGGGTGCGGCACCAGTCAGTATTCCCTGCCGGAGCGCGACGTTGCGCTCGCTACTGCATCCGACCGCGGAGGACTCCATGAGACTGCTGCCCCTGCTCGCCCTGGCTGCCCTGTTGCCCGCCCGTCCGGTCCTGGCGGCGGTGTCGTGTGCCAGCCCCACCAGGACGCCGGCGGCGATCACCGCCGCCAGTCCGGCGGGGCTCAAGTGCCAGGCGACCCTCGCCAAGGAGGCGAGTCGCTACCTGAGCACCAGGGTCAAGGTCCTCTCGGATTGTAAGCTGGCGTCCGCACCAGGCACCTGCCCGACGCCCGCCGACGCCGATACGCTGCAGAAGCTGATCGCCAAGGTGCAGGGCAAGATCGGCAAGGCCTGCGGGGACACCGGACGTGCGGGGCTGTCCTCGTCGTACCGCGCCGGGGTCGATGCCGGCGTCCTCGCCAGCTGTCTCCTGTCGCAGCACGGCGTGGTCGCCGACCTGCTGAGCGCCGAGACGACCGGCGCCAGCACGCAAGCGTGGCCCAACACCGGCGCCGAGCGGGCGACCTGCGTGAAGGAAGTGAGCGCGGCGGCGGCGCAGCTGGTAGCCAGCCTGACCAGGAACGCCAGTGCGTGCCTCAATGCGCGCGCCAAGAAGAAGGCGACCGGCAACCTGGCGCCAGCGTGCGTCGGCGCCTACAGCGGCGGCAGCTTCGTGCCCCCGACCGACAGGAAGACCGCCGGCAAGCAGCAGAAGGCGTTCGCCAAGGTCGGGGCGCGCATCGCCAAGAAGTGCGGGCCGGCCGCCGCCAAGGGTCACATCGCCAGCATGTTCGGCTGCGCGGGCGCGGAGACCGTGAGCGACCTGCAGGCGTGCCTCGCCTGCAACGGGTTCACGGCGCTGGCGGACGCGATGTCGCAGCAGTACGGCGAGACCGGCACCTACGTCGCCAACGCGCCCGGCGCGCTGCAGGCGGCGGTCGACGCCGCGGCGGCGGGCAGCAGGCTGCTGATCGGCTCCGGCGACTACGTCGAGGAGGTGCTGATCCAGACCGATGGGCTCGCGCTCGTCGGGTGCGGCGCGGCCAGCAACGACCGGCCGCGTATCGTGGCGCCGAACCCGCAGACCGCCGGCCGCGGCATCCGCGCCTTCGGCGTCGACGGGCTCCTCTTCCAGAGTCTCGAGACCTTCGAACAGACCAACGACGGCATCTTCATCGCGCAGGCCGAAGGGGTCACCTTCCGGGACATCGTGGGCGACGGCAACAACGTCTCGCGCTACATCGTCTTTCCCGTGCGCAGCAACAACGTCGTGATCGAGCTGTGCGCGGTGCAGCGGACGGCCGATGCGCCCCTGTACGTCGGGCAGTCGACCAACGTGATCGTCCGGCACAACGACGTGCGCACCAGCGTCGCCGGCATCGAGTTCGAGAACTGCGCCAACGGGCGTGGGTACAACAACTACGCCTTCGACAACACCGGTGCGCTCCTGGTCTTCAAGGACCCGGGGCTCGACGTGCAGTACTCGGAGTGCCACGAGATCGACCACAACTTCTTCGACAGCAACAATCGCCCCAACTTCGGCACCGGCACCGTGGGCGCCGTGCCCACCGGCACCGGCATCCTGGTGGTCGCCAACGATCGGTCGGCGTTCCACCACAACGTCGCCCGCAACAACAACACGTTCGGCTTCCTGGCCATCGACCAGAGTCCGTTCGACCCTCCCGGCACACCCGAGCGGCCGGATGCGAACTTCATCTTCGCGAACATCTTCGAGAACAACGGGCTGTCGCCCGATCCACGCTACGGCATCGGGGCGGACGCGGCGGCGCTCAACGTGGGCACGGACAATTGCCAGGTCGACAACGTGGTCGGCACGCCGCTCGCCTTCGCCGAGTTGCCGCCCTGCGCCCTCCCGGTGGCCGCGTTCCCGGGCTGCCCGGCGCCGCCGGTGCCGCCCGCGCCCTGATCGTGTCCCGCGCTGCCGTCGCGCTTCTCGCCGCGGCCGCCGTGCTGGCGGCGGCCGCGCCCGTCCGGGCCGGCACCCCGCTGCCGACGACGCGCGAGGACTTCCGGCTGCCGGGCACGCAACCGCTCAGCGTGCGCGCGCCCATTGCCACCCCCGACGCGTGCACGCGCTGCCACGCCGGCTACGGCCAGCCCGACGTCGAGCCGTTCCAGAACTGGAAGGGCTCGATGATGGCGCAGGCGGGTCGCGACCCGCTCTGGCACGCGGCGCTGGCGGTGGCGAACCAGGATGCCCCGCACGCGGGCGAGACGTGTCTCCGCTGTCATCTGCCGAAGGGCTGGCTCGAGGGCCGCTCCGCGCCGGAGGATGGCTCGGCGATGACCGCCGACGATCGGCAGGGGGTGCAGTGCAGCGTCTGCCACCGCCTCGTCGATCCGGTCGCCGATGCCGCCAACCCCCCCGAAGACGCCGCCATCCTGGCCGCGCTCACGGCGCCCGTGCCGGGGTTCGGGGGCGCCATGATGGTGGTCGATCCGGAGGATCGGCTGCGTGGGCCCTTCGGCGTGGTCGCCGAGGCGGGCTCGGATGCGCATATCCCCGACCGCTCGACGCTACTCTCGCCCTTCCACCGCAGCGCCGACCTCTGCGGCACGTGCCACAACCTGCGCAATCCGGCGTTCACCAAGAACCCGGCCACCGGTCAATGGGAGCTGAACGCGGTGGACGCGCCCACGACGGATCCCGCCGCCGGCTTCCCGGAGCAGTCCACGTTCGACGAGTGGAAAGCCAGCACCTACGCCAGCACGGGGGTGCGTGCGCCGCAGTTCGGTGGCGAGGACGGCATGGTGTCGACGTGCCAGGACTGCCACATGCCGCGCGTCACGGGGAAGGCCGCCAAGCTCGCCCCGACCCGCACCAACGTGCCGTTGCACGGTTTTGCCGGCGCCAACACCTTCATCCCCGCGGTGCTGCCGCACCACCCGTCGTTCGGTCCCGAAGTCGACCCGCTGGCGTTGAATGCCGGCCGGGAACGGGCGATCGCCATGCTGCGCAAAGCCGCGACCGTGTCGGCGTCGATCGCGCGCGGCGCGCTCACCGTGCGGGTCGCCAACGAGACCGGCCACAAGCTGCCGACCGGCTACCCGGAGGGCCGGCGCATGTGGCTGCACGTGCGCGCCTTCGACGCCAAGCGACACGTGGTGTTCGAGTCCGGCCGCTACACCTTCGCCACCGCGTCCCTGGTGCGCGACGATCCCCACCTGCGCGTGTGGGAGTCCGAGATGGGCATCAGCCCCGAGGTGGCGGCGCTCGCCGGCGTACCGGCCGGGCGGAGCTTTCACCTGGTGCTGAACAACCTGCGCCTCAAGGACAACCGCATCCCGCCGCGCGGTTTCACCAATGCGGCCTTCGCGGCCTTCGACGGCGAGCCCGTGGGCGCCATCTTCGCCGACGGCCAGTACTGGGACGAGGTGGCCTATCCGGTCGGGGCCGGCGCAGTGCGGGCCGAGGTGACGCTCTCCTACCAGACGGCGTCGCGCGAGTACGTCGAGTTCCTGCGCGACGAGAATACCACCACGTCGGCGGGCGGCATCCTGTACGACCTGTGGGAGCAGGTCGACCGCTCGACGCCCGTCGAGATGGCGAAGGTGTTCGTGGAAACGGATGCGCGCGTCGTCCGAAAATGCCGGCGGACGGTGGTGCGCGCCCAGGCGCGCTACCGCGACCAGCACGCGCGCGAATGGGCGCGCTGCTTCGCGCGCGAGGTCGGCGGCAGCGTCTGCGACGCGAAGGCGCGCGACACGCGCCTGGCGGCCGAATCGTCGGCGCTGCGCGACCGGCTGGGTGGCGCACTCGATCAGCGCTGCGCCGGGGCCAGCCTGACGCCGGCGGGGCTCGGGTACGGGCCCGTCTGCCCGGCGCCGTGCGCGCACGTGAGCCTGTTCGACATGCCTGGCCTCGCCACCTGCACCATGTGCCTCGCCGACGCGCTGAACGGCGAGACCCTGGAAGCTGCGTATGGCGTGGCGCCCCCGATGCTGCCGCGGAACGTCCCGTCGGCGGCGATGGCGTGCCAGAAACGGCTCGAGCGTGCGGCCACCGCGCTCGCCGGCGCCTGGACGGACGCGTTGGCGGCGTGCGAGCGCGACAACGCGGCCCGCAAGGGCGGCCCGGCGCGCGCGTGCGCCGACGACCCCGGCGGGAAGATCACGCGCGCGCGAGCGCGCGCCACGACCACCATCCGGCGCTGCGGCAGCTTCGCCGGGCTGGCCGGGTGCGCGCGCGCCGGCGCCGCGGACGCCGTCTCCGACTGCGTGGCGACCGCGATCGGCGCCGTGGCGGCGCCCTACGTCGAGGTCGCGTATCCATGAGCGCCACCCGCCGCCGCGTCGCCGGCCTCGCCGGCCTGCTCGTCCTGGCGAGCCTGCCGGCCCCGCTGCACGCGCGCCCGCTCTACTTCGAGAACTTCGCGCGCCAGTTCGGCTTCCAGGAAGGCGACGGCCTGTATGCCTGCGGCGTGTGCCACCGGCGCTGGGAAGGCGGCGGGCCGCGCAATCCCTTCGGACAGGCGGTCGAGGGGCAGGTCTATCTCGGCAAGCCGATCCTCGACGCGCTGCAGGCGGTGCTCGCGGGCGATGCCGACGGCGACGGATTCTCGAACGGCGATGAAATCGCCGTGCATCGCACTCTGCCGGGGTACGCGTGCGACAACTTCACGATCGCGCTCGAAACGCCCGCGACCTTCCAGGCGCTGATCACGCCCGGGGTACCGTCGTGTCTCGAGCCCAAGGACATCCGCGTCGACCCAGCGCAGCTGAATTATCTCACCGAGGTTGGCGACGAGAACGCGGAGACCGTCACCATCTTCAACAATGGCAAGGATTTTCCGCTCGCCATCGCCGGCTACGGCGTGGCGGGCGCCGCGGCGGGCGGCTTCCGCGTGACCGGCCCGGCGTCGCCGTTGACGCTCCCGGTGGGCGCCAGCATCGCCCTCACCGTCACCTTCGCGCCGACGGCCTCGGCGCAGCGTGCCGGCACGGTCCAGATCCAGTCCGACGACCCTGACGAGGCGGTGCTCACGATCGCCGTGTCCGGCCTCGGTTTCGTCCGTCCCCTGGCCCCGGCGCCCGATCGCGCCGTGTGTCTCCGGGACGTGCAGCGCGCCGCGGAGCGCTACGCGAAGACCCATCTGCGCGAGTGGAGCGACTGCTTCCTGGCCGAGCTGGCCGGCCGCGCCTGCGACACCGGCGGCCGCGACCGGCGCGTCGCGCGCGCCGCGGCCCGCCTGCGCGCCGCGGTGGGCGGGAAGCGCGACCGGCGCTGCGCCAGGAAGACGCTGACGCCGGCACGGCTCGGCATGGCCACCACGTGCGGTGGGAGCTGCGGGGCCATCCGGCTCGACACGCTGCCCGCGCTGGCGAGCTGTCTCGTCTGCCGGCAGGCGGAGGCGACACAGACGGTGCTGCAGGCCGCGATCGGGGCCGCGTCGCCCGATGTGCCGGGCAATCGGCCGGGGCCGGCGGCCTACCGCTGCAACCAGCAGGTCGCCGAGGCGATGGGGAAGGGCATCCAGACCCTGCAGAGTGCCCTCGGCCGCTGCGAGCTGGCGAACATTACGGCGGCGAGCCCGGTCGCCTGCGCCACCAGCCTGGCGAGTACGCTTGCCGCCGCGGCCGCGGCCGTCGACGGCCGCCTGGCCGCGTGTCCCGACACCGCCGGCATGGCCGGCTGCCGGTTCGTCAAGGACGCGGATCCGGCGTGCCTCGGTGCCACCACGACGGCGGTGGCGACCGCGCTGGCAGGAGCGGTGTTCGCGGAGGAGTAGCCGCGCACTACAGTGCCAGCTCGAAGTTGAGTGAGTCCTGCGCCATGCCGTTGGCCCGGTAGAACCGGTGCGCGGCGGTGCGGGTCACCGCCGAGTTGAGCTGCAGGTGGGTGCAGCCCTGGCGGCGCCCCCAGTCGACCGCCGCGGCGAGGAGTGCGCGACCCACCCCAGTGCTCCGGCGGTGCGCCGTGACCACCAGGTCCTCGAGCCAGCAGCGGGCGCCGAAGCGGATCGAGAGCAGGTCGACGTACACTGACGCCAGGCCGACGATCGTGCCGTCGTCGACGGCCAGGAGGACGTCCGCGGCCGGAGCGTGCACGGCGTGCTGGAAGCCGGCAACGCCGCGGGCCCGGGTGTAGTCGGCGGGACGCCGACTCGGGGCGGCGAACAGCTCGTCGATCAGCGCCAGCACGGCCGGCTCGTCGTCGGGTTGGGCGAGGCGGATGGTCGGCGGCATGGGGGCTCCTTCCGTGCGTCCTTCCGTCAGGGGGTCGCAGGCTCGTGCTCGCGTACCGGATGGCCGGCGCGGAGGAGCTGGAGATTGCCCTCGATGGCCCCAGCGAGCGGGTCCTGGCCGTCCTTCCGTGCTTGTGCCACCGCCTCCTCCGCCGTACGGACGGCCTCGGGGAAGCGTCCCGCCTCGGCGTAGGCGGCGGCGAGCGTGTCCAGCTTGGCGGCGTCCTGACGGCCGGTGAGTACGCACGCCCGCTCGGCGAGCCGGACGGCCTCATCGGCGTCGCGCACGTCGGGGCTGTCGTGGGTGGCGAGCGTCCAGGCAAGCTCGTTGGCCACGTCGGCCGCGTCGGGTTGGAGGCGCAGCGCTTCGCGGAAGGCTTTGATCGCTTCGGCGGTCCGCGCCTGCGCCGTCCACAGCTGGCCGAGCTCGTAGTGGGCGCGCCAGAAGGTGGGATCGAGCCGCAGGGTCTCCTCCAGGTGGGCCGTGGCCTCGGCCGTCTTGCCCTGCGCGAACAGGACCCGGCCCATGGTGTAGTGCGTCCGCGGCAGGCCCGGACTGACGCGCAGCGCGGCGGTGAGATGGCTCATGGCCTCCGTGAAGGTGCCCTGGTTGAACAACTCGATGCCGAGGAACTCGTGCGCGTCGGACAGGTACGGGTCGATGGCGAGCGCGGCCTCGTAGTGCGGAATGGCGTCCGCGCTCCGGCCCGCCATGCTGAGCAGCATGCCCAGCTGGACGTGCGCTTCGGCGTACTGGGGGTTGATGCGCAGCGCCGCTTCCAGGTGTGGGACCGCCTGCTCCCCCTGGCCGCGTTCGATCAGGATGATCGCGAGGCCGAAGTGCGCGTCCTCGTTGTCGGCGGTCACGGCAAGCGTGTGCTCGAAGAGCGTCACGCCGTCCCGCCAGTGCCGTATCTGGGCCCAGGTGAGGGCCGTGTACGCGACCAGCGCCACCCCGGCGACGGCGCTGACAGCGGCCCTGGCGCGCGGCGCCCGGGCGACGACATCGGCCGCGCCCCAGGCGGCCATGACGAAAAGGCCGAGGAGCGGCACGTAGGTGTAGCGGTCGGCCATCGCCTGCTCGCCCACCTGCACGAGGCCGATGACGGGCACGAGCGTGCCGAGAAACCACAGCCAACCGACCAGTAGATAGGGGCGCGCGCGCATCGCCGCCAGCACCACCGCCGTGGTGGCGAACAGTACCGCGCTCGCGACCAGGACCTCGGTCGCCGGGATCGGGACGTGCAGCGGATACGGGATGGCGAGGTTGCTCGGCCACAGCGTCTTCCGGACGTAGGCCGCATACGACACCAGCGCGTTGGCCACGCGTTCGCCGGGGGGCAGCAGGCCCAGATCGGCCACCGTCCGGCCACGATGCTGCACCAGGAAGGTCACGACCGACGACACGCCGACCAGGACGAACAGCGGGATCTTCTCCACCACGACGGTCGCCGGGATCACCGGGCGCCAGCCCACGAGCCGGATGCGTCCGAGCGGCCAGTAGTCGAGCAGCAGGAGGACGAAGGGCAGCGTCACCAGCATCGGCTTGGTCATCAGGCCGAGCGCGAACGGTAGCAGCACGAGGGCGTAGCGCCCGGCGCGCGGCGCGTCGACGTAGCGGGCGTAGCCCCACATGGTGAGCAGCCAGAAGCACGTGCTGAGCACGTCCTTGCGCTCGGACACCCAGGCCACTGACTCGACGTGCAGCGGATGGAGGGCGAAGAGCGCGGCCACGACGGCGCTCGGCCAGACGCGCGCGGTGAGGCGCGTGAAGATCACCAGCACGAGCCCCGTGTTGACGACGTGCCAGCCGACGTTCACCAGGTGGTGCGCTCCCGTTGACACGCCGAAGAGCTGGCAGTCCAGCATGTGCGCCAGCCAGGTGAGCGGGTGCCAGTTGGCCATGTCGCCGGTGGTGAAGGCCCAGACGACGTTCGACCAGCTGAGGCCGCCCTGTACGATCCGGTTGGCGGTGACGTAGCCGGGATCGTCGTAGTTGATGAAGGCGTGGTCGCGAACCTGCGCGTACACGGCCGCGGTGACGATCGCGAGGACGATCGCCACCCAGCGCGCCGTCCGGGGTGCGCCGCCGACGCGTCTGCCGGGCACGGTGGTCACGCGGCTGGCGGCACGCGTGCCGTGTCCGCGAAGGCGGCCTCGGTCACGTCCAGGACGCGGGCCATGTCGGTCTCGGTGAGGGCGGCGGACAGGAACCAGTTGTGGTGCGGATGGAGATAGACGCCGCGGGTGGCACACGCGGCGGCGAACACACGGCTGCGGGCGAACGTGCCGGCGTCGGCGGCGAAAGTCATGAACGGGATGGCCGGCGGCCCGCTGACGCGCACGACCAGGCCGTGCGCCGCCGCCTGCCGCTCGAGCCCGGCGCGGAGATGCGTGCCCAGGTGGGCCATGTGGGCGATGCCCGCGCTCGCCTCCAGCTCGTGCAGGCAGGCGAGCGCGGCGGCCATCGGGACAGCACTGGTCCAGTACGAGCCAGTGAAGAAGACGCGCCGGGCGGCGTCGCGCAGCGCCTCGCGGCCGAGCGCGGCGGCGATCGGGAAGCCGTTCCCGAGCGCCTTGCAGTAGCAGGTGAGGTCGGGCTGCAGACCCACCGCCTCGCCGGAGCCGCCCAGGTGGAGCCGAAAACCGGCGCGCACGTCGTCGAGCACCAGCACGGCGCCGATGCGGTCGGCGCAAGCGCGCAGCCCCGACAGAAACCCCGGCGCCGCCATCTCCTGGTCGCGATAGGCATCGTGCCGGAACGGGCTCACCACGATGGCCGCCACGTCGCCCTCGTGGGCGGCGAGGGCGGCGTCGACGCTGGCGAGGTCGTTGTAGCGGTAGGGGACGACGTGGACGCGGTCCTCGGGCGTGGTGCCGTCCGGGAAGGGCGAGCACCACGCATGCGTGCCGTGGTAGGCGCCGCGGGCGACCAACACCTTCCGCCGTCCGGTGGCAGCGCGTGCCACTTGGACCGCCCAGGTGCACACGTCGGAGCCGTTCTTGGCGAACACCACCCAGTCGGCCCACGGCGTGAGCGCCACCAGATGCTCGGCCAGCTCCACCCACACCGGCGCCGGCGCGTTGAAGCAGTTGCCGAGCGCGGCCTGGCGGCGTGCGGCCTCCTCTACCTTGGGGTGGTTGTGGCCGAGCACGATCGGGCCGTAGGAGCACATGAGGTCCAGGTACTCGTTGCCGTCGACGTCCCAGACCCGCGCGCCGTCGGCGCGGGCGAAGAACGACGGGTACGCGCCCGGCACCAGCGTGGCCGGCGACTGGTGGCCGTAGATGCCGCCCGGTACGACGCGCTCGGCGCGGGCGAAGAGGGCAGCGGACTCGCGGTAGCGTCCGGGCTCCATCGCGTCAGAGGCTCAGGTGCCGCGCGAGGAAGGCGTCCCCCGCGTCGTTGGCGCGCCGATTGGCTTCGCCGCGCCACTCGACCTGGAAGGCGTGCGGCGCGCCGTCCAGCAGGAGCAGCTCCGCGGTCTTGCCGGCGGCCTCGAGGGCGGCATGCATGCGCACGCTCTCGCGGTACGAGATCACCGTGTCGCCCGTGCCGTGCACCAGGAGGAGCGGAGCGGTCGCGTGCGTGGCATGCGACACCGGCGATGCGAGGCGCACGGTGGCCTCGTCGGCACGCCGGGGCCCGAGCAGCTCGCCGGCGGGGTCGAGGCCGTCCGGGAACGGGCGGCTGCGGGCGAGATCGTACGGGCCGTAGTGGAGGATGACGGCGCGCACGTCCTCGGGGACGGCGTACAGGTCGGGCGGCAGCTCGGGCGCCAGCTCGGGGACGCCGTGCGCCAGATGGGCGAGCAACGTGAGATGCGCGCCGGCGGAGAGCCCCATCAGGGCGATGCGCTCGGGGTCGATGCCGAGCTCGGCGGCGTGGGCGCGCACGTGCCGGAGGCCGCGGCGCACGTCGTCGAGCGGCGCCGGGAAGCGATGGGCGGGTGCCAGGCGGTACGAGATCGACACGGTGGCGATGCCGTGGCGGGCGAAGTGGAGGGCGTTGCCGGCCGCTTGGCTGGGGTCGCCCCGCACCCAGGCGCCGCCGTGCACGAGCACCACCGCCGGCGCCGGCCCGTCCACGCGCCGGGGCCGGTAGTGATCGTAGCGCAGGGGCACGCCATCCACGTGCGCGTAGACGACGTCCTCGACCAGCTCGTGGTAGTCGGAATGGCGGGGAATCCCGGGCACCTGGCGGGGGAAGGCCATGCGCCGGGACTAGCACGGAAGCCGCGGTGCTGGAACCTCGCGCCCGCGCCCGCTACCGTGGGGCGGATCGTGACACGGCCGCTGATCGGTATCTCCAGCTACGGCAGGGCGGGGGAGCGGCAGACCTTCTCCCTGCCGTGCGAGTACGTGGACGTCGTCCGCCTGGTGGGCGGCGTGCCGGTCGTATTGCCGGCGGTCGAGGGCGAGATCCCGGAGGCCCTGGACGCCATCGAGGCGCTCATCCTCCCCGGCGGCGGCGACGTCGATCCGGCGCACTACAACGGCGCCCGCCACGAGGCCAACTACGGCATCTCGACCGAGCGCGACGGCTTCGAGCTGGCGCTCTGCCGCGCCGCGCTGGCGCGCCGGAACCTGCCCGTGCTGTGCATCTGTCGCGGCATGCAACTCCTGAACGTCGCGCTCGGCGGCGATCTGGTGTCGCACATCCCGGATCACTACGGCACGGATGTGATGCACCGCCATCCGGAGCGACTGCCGGTCGAGCACCCAGTGCGCATCGAGGCCGGCAGCCGGTTGGCCGACATCCTGGGTGCCACCGAGGTGAGCGTGCAGTCGGTGCACCACCAGGCCGTGCGACGGGTCGCCGACGGACTGCGCGCCGTGGCGTGGAGCCCCGACGGCGTGATCGAGGCGATCGAGGCGGTGGACCGTCCGTTCCTGATCGGCGTGCAGTGGCACCCGGAGCTGGGCGCACTCGGCGACCAGCGCCAGCGCCGCCTGTTCGAGGCGCTGATCACGCGCCGCTGCGGGCGCGACGACTAGCCTGTCGGTGGCATCCATCGGCACGCGTCCGCGCTCACCGACGCGAACGTGACGGTCCCCCAGGGCCTCGCCCCGCCGGGCCGCATGTCCCGTGCGGCGGCATCGGGCACGGTTGTTGCTCTCCATGACGCCCGTGGCCGCATCGGCGGAACGCGCGGCGTGGCGGACGGCCTACGACGCTTCCCGGGGCGGGGCGCTCATCACCAGCACGGTCGGGTGCGCGGTGATCATCCCCCCGATCGTCGCCAGCATGACCGCCTACATGGTGTCGGTCGAGCCGGGGACCCTGGCCGTCCGGACCTGGCTCGGCGCCCTGTACGTCGTCGCATGCGCGGCCACGCTCGCGCTCCGGCAGCGTGCCGGCATCCGGCGGCACGCGACGGCGTTCGCCCTCACCTTCGTGCTCGCGATCGCCGCCATCGCCATCGTCTACTGGCGCCTCCTACCGCAGACGGACGGCGGTGCCATCTCGAGCCTGCTCGTCATCCAGATGGGGACGGCGCTGCTGTTCCCGTGGGGGGCGGCGTGGCAGGCCGTGGTGTGCGCCGCGCTGGCCGCGGGCTACGGCTGGCTGGTGCACGCGGTCCCCGAGACGTTCCAGCCGTTCTCGGCCGGGCTGCTGGTCACCACTGCGCCGCTCATGGTGCTGGCGGCGCATCTCGTCGATCGCTACCGCGCCACCGCCTTCGAGCGCGAATGGCAGAAGGATCAGATCGCCTCGCTGGCGCGCGCGCTCGGCACGCGGCTCGATCGCGCCGCGCTCGGTGCCTCCGTGCTCGCGCACGGCATGCGGCTTCTCGGCGCCGACGGCGGCTCGCTGGCCGTCCGGGTGCCGGAGCGGCGAGCGTTCCGCATCGAGGCCGTCGACGTGCCCGACAGCCCCTGGCTCGGCTACGAGCTCGGCGAGGATGTGCCCGTCGTGCAGCAGATCGGGGCGGCGGGCGTCTTCGTGCTCCCTGGCGACGACCCCGCGCACCCGTTCCTCTCCTTCCTGAAACAGGAGGGGAAAACGCACGCCCTCTACGCCGCGCTGCGGGAGGGCCACGAGCTCATCGGCGTGGTGAGCTTTGTACGGGCAGCCGACCGCCCGTTCTCGGACGCCGACCGGGGGCTCGCACGCGCGGTGGCCGACCAGGCGGCCCTGGCGCTCCGCACCGCGACCGTCGTCCAGGACCTGCGCCGGGCGAACCAGCTGAAGACGGAGTTCGTCTCCACCATGTCGCACGAGCTCCGCACACCCCTCAACGTGATCCTGGGCTACGCGGAGATGGCGCGCGATTGCGCCCTGGAGCCGGCCGACCGCGACGACTGCCTCGATCGCATCGTCGGGGCGGGGCGCGACCTGCTGACGCTGATCGAGAGCACGCTCGAGATCGGGAAGCTCGAGGCCGGTCGGATGGAGGTACGCGCCGAGCCCGTGCCGCTGCCGGCGTTCCTCGACCAGCTCGCGGAGACGTGCGGGCGCATCCCGCGCGCGGACGGCGTCGTGCTCGAGTGGAGCCGGGCGGTGCCGGCGCTGACAGTCGAGACCGACGCCCGCAAGCTCGACATCGTGGTACGAAACCTGGTGGGCAACGCGCTCAAGTTCACGGAACGGGGCGCCGTCTCGGTCGAGGTGTGTGTCGAGCCGGCGCGCATCGGTCTCCGCATCAGGGACACCGGCATCGGCATCCGGGCAGAGGACCGGGACTCCATCTTCGAGATGTTCCGCCAGGCGGACGGGTCGGACACCCGGCGCTACGGCGGGGTGGGGCTCGGGCTCTACATCGTGCGCCGGTTCGTCGATCAGCTGGGGGGCACGATCGAGCTCGACAGCACGCCGGGGGTGGGGACGACGTTCACGGTGTGGCTGCCGCGGGGGGCGGTCAGGGAGCTCAGCGCGGTCGCTTGACCGTGGGTGCGCCCGCAGGCTGCTTGAAACGGTAGACGCCGTTGGGGCAGCAAGGACGCCCGATGCCCGCCTCTCGCCTTGGCGCGCTCGTCGTGGCGGTGGTCACGGCGGCGGCGTTCGCGCCCGCGCTCGGCAACGGCTGGGTCGACTTCGACGACCAGACGAACTTCCTCGACAACGCGCAGTTCCGCGGCCTCGCGCCGGCCAACCTGTGGTGGATGCTCACCACCACGCACCTGGGGCCATGGCAGCCCCTGTCGTGGCTCACGCTCGCGCTCGACCACGCCGTGTGGGGCCTCGATGCGCGCGGCTATCATCTGACCAACATCGCCTGGCATGTCGCGAACGCGCTCCTGTTCCATCGCTTGGCGCGCCGGCTGCTCCTCCGGGCGGGGGTCGACGCGGCGCGCGCCGAAGGCGCCGCCGTCTTCGGGGCGCTCTTCTGGGCGGTGCATCCGTTACGTGTCGAGTCGGTGGCGTGGGTGACCGAGCGGCGCGATCTGGTGGCGGGGTGCTTCGTGCTGCTGACGCTGCTCGTCTACGTGGGACGGCCGGGCGGACCGCGCCCGCTCGCTGTCGCGTGCGCGGCGCTGGCGCTTCTCGGCAAGGCGAATGCCATGGCCGTCCCGGCGCTATTGATCGTGCTCGACATGTATCCGCTCCGCCGGCTCGGCGGGGCGATCGGGTGGACGACGCCGGCGGCGCGGCGGGTGTGGTTGGAGAAGCTGCCTTTCGTCGTGCTGGCGGTGATGGCGGGCGCGATCGCGCTGGTGGGCCAGGAGCGCGCCGGGGCGCTCCGCCCGCTCGAGTTCGTACCGTTGCGGGCACGCGCCGGCGCGGCCGCGTACCAGCTGGGATTCTACCTGTGGAAGAGCGTCGTGCCCGTCGGGCTCCTCCCCGTGTACGAGTTCCCGGCGAGCATGGCGCTGCTCGCGCCGCGCGCGGTGGCCAGCGCGGTCGCGTTCGCGGCCGTGCTGGCGCTCGGATGGCGCCTGCGGCACCGGGTCCCCGCGCTTCTTGCGGTGGCCGTGGCGTACGCGGCCGCGCTCGCGCCGACGCTTGGCCTGGTGCAGAGCGGGCCGCAGCTCGCGGCCGATCGCTTCACGTATCTGGCCCTGCTCGGCTGGTCCGTGCTGTTGGGTGCTATTGTCGTCACCGGGAGCCGTTGGCGGGCGCTGCTCGCGAGCGCCGTGGTGGCGGTCCTCGCCGTCCTCACCGCGCTCCAGACCGCCACCTGGCACGACGCGCGCACCCTGTGGACGCGCGCCGTCGCCGTCGCGCCGGACAACGCCTTCGCCCACTTCCGCATGGGCGAGGTGGCCGCACGCGCGGGCGACGCGGAGGCGAGCCTCGGCCACCTGCGCGAGGCCGTCCGGCTGAAGCCCCAGTTTCCCGAGGCGCAGAACAACCTGGCCGTCGCGCTGGCCGCACGGGGCGCGATCGACGAGGCGCTGGCGCAGTACCGCGAGGCGATCCGGGCGAACCCGCGCTACGCCTTCGCCTACACCAGCATGGGCACGGCGCTCGAAGCCGCCGGGCGGATCGACGAGGCGCTGGCGGCGCACCGCCAGGCGATCGCGGTCGATCCCGCCCTGATGGAGGCGCACGGCAATCTGGGCGCGCTGCTCGATCAGCTCGGCCGCCCCGACGAGGCATTGGTCGAGCTCGAGGCGGCGCTCCGCCTGCGGCCGTCGGCCGAGGTGCTGAACAACCTGGGCGTGCTGCTGGTCCGGCAGGGGAAGCCGGCCGAGGCGGCGGTGCGCTACCGCGAGGCCGCCGCGCTGCGGTCCGACATCGCCGTCATCCAGGTCAATCTGGCGGAGGCGTTGCGGGCGAGTGGCGACGTGGACGGGGCGCGGCGGGCGCTGGAGACGGCGCTCCGGCTCGACCCGGCCCATGCGGCGGCGCAGGCGGCACTCGCCGCGTTGGAGATGCCGTGAGCACTCACCACGCCTTCTCGGCCACGACGTCCGGCATCGGGCAGTGCTTGAGGACGTCGTTGTCGATGTAGACGCGCACCGGTCAGACCTTGCGCGAGCGGGGCCTCTGCTTCGTCGGAGGACGATGGTGGCGCTGCATCGTCGCCTCGAAGGCTCGGCGTATCTTGCGGATGGTCGCCGGCGGGGTCTCGCGTCGGTGCCACGCCCCGCAGGTCTCGTCCCATACATCAGCGCCGGATGTGCCCGCCCCCCAGCTCGTCACTGCGCGCCGATGGCGAGCACGTACGCGGGCTTTGCGGCGACCGCGACGGGAAGCTCCACGCGCAGGTGGTTGCCCTCGCGTGCGGCGGGTCGCAGCCCCGGCTGGCCCAGCAGGCGCACGTCGTCGGGCGAAAGGGCCAGGTCGAGCAGGGTCACCGTGGGGGCCGGCAGCGGCCCGAGCACGAGCGCGTAGACCGTGCGTCTGTCGGCGCTCTGCGTGAAGCGCACGGGCGTGCCGTCGGCGGTCATCCCGGCAGCGCGCGTCCACGGGCGCGTGCCATAGATGGCGCTGCCATTGATGCCCAACCATTGCCCCATCGCCTGCAGGCGGGTGCGCTGCGCGTCGGGGATCGAGCCGTCGGCGCGCGGGCCGACGTTCAGGAGGAGGTTGCCGTTCTTGCTCACCACGTCGATCAGGAGGTGGATCAGGGCGGCGGCGCTGTCGTAGGTGCTGTCGTCGTCGTTCCGGTTGTAGCCGAAGCCGCGCGCCATGCCGCGCACGGTCTCGAACTTGCGCGCCGAGATGTCCGACAGGACGGTGAACTCGGGCGTGAGGTAGTCGTGATGGGTGAGGCCGGCGATGATGGTGAAGCGGTCGTTGATCACGCCGTCGGGCACCGTGTTGTAGTAGCGCGCGAACAGGGCGAGCTCGTCGGCGTCGTTGGGGTAGCCGATGTCGTTCCACAGGAGGGCCGGCTGGTAGCGGGCGATCAGCTCCTGCCACTGCGCGTCGGCGTAGGCGATGTACGCCGGACTCGTCGGTAGCGTGGCGCCCAGGTCGAGGAGCGAAGCGATCGGCCCCGGCCGCACAGACCAGTCCAGGCCGCCCGAGTAGTAGAGCCCCATGCGGAGACAGCGCTGCCGGACAGCCGCCGACAGCTCGCCGACGACGTCGCGCGTCGCGTGCCAGCCCGGGCGCGCCGGATGCGGCACCTCGGTCGGCCAGAGGGCGAAGCCGTCGTGGTGCTTGGTGACCAGCACGACGTAGCGTGCGCCGGCGTCGCGGAAGAGATCCGCCCACGGCGCCGCCGCCCACGCCGCCGACGCGGTCTCGAACTGCGGCCGGAAATTCTCGTACGGGAAGTCGGCCCCGTAAGTGGCGCGGTGGTACGCCTGTGCCGGGCTGCCGTCGATCAGGATCGTGTTGGCGTACCACTCGGTGTACGGGATGTGGACGAACCACTCGCGACCGTAGTCGGGGGGCTCGAGCAGCCGGCGGAGCCCGTCGGCCAGCCATTCGGTCGGGTCGAGCACGGTCTCCGCCCAGGCGGGCACCGCGAACATGCCCCAGTGGATCATGATCCCGAACTTGGCGTCGCCGAACCAACGGGGTTCCGCGTGCGTGGCGAGCGACGCGGTGGTGCCGGTGTACGGCGTGGCCGGCGCGACCGCCTCGGTGACCCCGTCGCCGCAGTCGGCGCGCACCGCCGCCAGGCGGCGTTTGAGCTTCCGCCCGCGGAGCACGCCGACCAGGCGCGTGCAGTCGTCGACCAGCGTGGCCTTCAGGCGGATCGTGCCTGTCAGGCCGGCGCAGGCGGCCCAGCGAGCCCGGAGGCGCGGCGCGCCGCTGCGGGTCGCCCGTACGGTCGGCGTGATGTGCGCACACGCGCCGTCGACGCGCACCTGCGTGCCGACGTCGACGGTGCGCAGCTCCGTCGTGCCGGCGGTGACGGGGGTGTCGAGGACATAGCGCGCCGGCGGGCAGGTGATGGCGGCTCGGCGTCTGGCGTGTGCGGGGGTTCCCATCGCCCCGAGGGCCAGGAGGAGGCCGCAGGCGGCGACGCGCGCGGTACGCACTCAGGCCGTCGCCGAGCGCGGGCGTCCGGACCGCGCCCGGGCCTCGGCCTGCTCGCGTAGCGTCGTCAGTGTGAAGATAGCCGTTACCGGGGCGGGGGCGGCAAGCTCCTTGATGCGGGCGAGGCCGTCGTTCTGCTCGCGGTCGACCAGTACCAGCACCGCCGCCACCTGCAACCCCTCCGCGCGACACTTGGCGATCGCGTCGAGCGTCGAGCCGCCGGTGGTGACCACGTCGTCGATCACGGCGACCCGCGCGCCGCTGGCGACCGGGCCCTCGACGCACTTGGCGAGGCCATGCTGCTTGGCGTCTTTCCGCACCGCGAAGGCATTGAGCGGTCGCCCGTGGCGCGTGGCGTAGGACGCGATCGCGTCGGCGATGGGGTCGGCGCCCATGGTGAGCCCGCCGACCGCTTCGATGTCGGCGGGCAGATGCGGGAAGAAGACGGCGCCGACCAGCTCCATGGCTTCACCGCGCCGGGTCGTGGCCTTGCAGTCGACGTAGTAGGGGCTGCGCTGGCCCGACGCGAGGAGGATGGGCGCGTCGGGGTGATGACGGTACGAGTGCGTCACCAGGAGATCGAGCAGGGTCGCGGCGTGATCCGTCACGAGTGCCCGCCCGTACCCCCAAGGCACGCGGGCTGTCAAGGAACTCGCGGCGCCGGGAACTCGCGGTGCCGCGCCGTCACGACGCGCGGCTGTCGCGCCCCTCGCGGCCGTCCTGCCAGCGGAGCCGCGTCAGCACCTGCGCCCGCGACACCACCGGGAACAGCTCCGGCGGCGCATCCCCCCGCAGCACGCGCGCCAGGACGGGCAGCGTGCGCGCCAGGACCTCCGGATCGCTGAACAGTCGTTCGGGCGGATCGAGCATGTTGAAGACGCGCATGAGGCCGCGGAAGACCACCGGGTCGACGCGCATCGCCGGCACCATGCCGCGGTCGACGAACCAGCCGAAGGCCAGCTCGGCCATGCCGGCGAGCCACGCCAGCGGATTGGTGAGCGGGAAGGGGCGGGCGCCACCGACCTGGCGCCGGTCGGCGGAGGCGGCGGCGTCCCAGAACGGGCGCAGCTCGGTTTCGCTCCGCCGGTCGAGGTGGCGGGCGACGGCGCGCACGTCGTCGGGGTGGCGCTCGAGCGCCTCGTCGAGGATGGCTGCCTGGACCAGCGCGGAGGCGACGCCGCGGCCGTAGATGGGGTTCGAGTGGTAGGAAGCGTCGCCGATGGCGAGGAAGCCGGTGGCGAGCGGGCCCTCGCGGTCGACGAAGCGGCGCAGGCGATTGCGCAGCTGGCCCATGACCAGCACCGGTGTGTCCTTGCCGCTGATCGGCTCCGAGGCCCCGCCCGTGCGCCACGGGCGGATGGCGGGCAGCGCGCGTACGAAATCCTCGAAGTGCTGCACCTCGAACAGGCGCTTCAGCACCCCGTCGTCGGCCGGCGTGCCGATGGTGATCGAGAACGTGTCGTTGTCGCCCGGGAAGATGGCGACCTTGACCCATTTCAGGTCGCCGGCGATCAGCCCCGTGGTGCCGGTCGGCGCGCGCCCGCGCCGGCGGCGATAGAAGCGCGTGTAGTAGAAGATGCCGGTCTCGACGCTGCGCTCGTGCGGCAGCGGGGCGCCGAGGGCCGCCAGCCAGTCGGGTGCCCGCGAGCGCCGGCCGCTGGCGTCGACCACCAGGGCGGCGGCGACGGTCTTGCCGTCGACCAGCCGAACGCCGGTGACGGTCGGGCGCTGTCCGTCGCGCGTGACGCCTTCGAGACTCGCGACCGGCGCGCCTTCGCGCAGCTCGATGCCGGGGCGGCCGCGTACGCTCTCGCGGAGCGCCCACTCGAAGGTGGCGCGCCGGCAGGCGAGGAGCACGACCTCCTCGTCGTCGGGACGCGCGGTCATGGTGACGCCCGGGGGCAGCGTCTCGGCGAGCGTGATCTCGCGTGCCCCGGCGGCGCGCAGGTGGTCGAGCACGTCGGGCAGGTGCGCCAGGAGCACCTGCCGGGCCCGCGCCAGGAAGGCGTGTGAGTGCCGGAACTGCGGCACGCCGGCACGCTCCCAGCGACTGAAGGCGTCTTCCGGCGCCGTCACCTCGGGACGCTGGTCGCGCTCGAGGACGACGACGCGCTCGTAATGCCGGCGGAGAAAGCGCGCCGCCGCCAGCCCGGCGATGCCGCCGCCGAGGACGACGGCGGGCAGCGGCCCGTTGGTGTCGCGTCTGGCCATCAGAGGGTCATCATACGTGATTGCGATCGAGATACACCTGTCCGGCCAGATACTCCACGGGGTGATTGCGGAGGTGGTGCCTCAGCAGCGTCAGGGGCACCAGCAGCGGGACCAGCCCGCGCCGGTAGTCGTCGATCAGCCCGACCATCTCCTGCCGCTCCGCTGCGGTGAGGCGCGGCGAGACGTAGCCGAGGGCGTGCTGCAGGACGTTGGTATGCTGCCGGGGAGCGCACCTCCTGCCCGAGCAGGCACGCACTGATCCCGACGCGCAGTGGCAGGAGGCGGTCGGTGTCGGCCACGCGCACACCGTAGCGCAGCGCCGCCGCCACCTGAAGAGCCGGGTTGATTCAGCCGTGCGACCGGCGCTAACCACCGACGCATGGAGATCAACGGCATGGCCCACGCCGTCCTGACCGTCAGTGACTTTCAGGCCGGCGTCGCCTTCTACGAGCCGCTGCTCAATTTCCTGGGGCTCACGACGGTCATGAACGCCGACAGCGGGTTTCTCTACTGCGTCGGTGGGCGGACGGCGGTCGGTGTTGCGCCGGCCGCCGACACGCATCGCGGCGAGCGGTTCGTCCAGCAGCGCGTCGGCCTGCACCATCTCTGCTTCCGGGCGCGCTCGCGCGAAGACGTGGACGCGGTGCACAACTTCCTGGTGGCCCGCGGTACCACCATCGTCCACCCGCCGGAAGATGGGCCGTGGGCGCCGGGGTATTACTCGGTGCTGTTCGAGGATCCCGACGGCATCCGGCTGGAGGTCAACTTCGTGCCCGGGCGCGGGCTGCTCGCGTCCAGCTGACGTCAGTACGGGGTCCCGGCCGCGCGCGCCGTTGCCAGCGCGCGGGCGTACCACTCGAACTCGTCGAGGAACCGAAGCGCATCGTCCCCGTCGTCAGCGCCGGGGCAGCCGGCGCCCCTTCGCCCGCTCGACCGTCACGTCGGCCTCGCGCACGAGCCCGCGCTGCAGAAAGCACGCCCCGTCCTTCACGCCCCGGAACGTCGCTTCGAAGAACGCCACCACCGCCGCCTGCGTCAGGTCGTGCTGGCGCATGGCCTGCATCGGCGCGGTCGCGGGCGCCGGGGTGGTGCACGGCAGCGCGCAGCCGGTGGCGGAGACGTAGGGGGCGCTCCCGGATCCGAAGCCGGCGATGGTGTCGTCGACCTGCTGTTGAGTGATCTTGCCCTCCAGGACACTGCAGCCGATGGTGTCGTAGCTGGTCGCCGACGGAATGCCGATCAGCGACGAGAACGCCGTGTGCGTCGCCTTGGCCAGTGTGACCAGCCGGCGCGGCGAGCGCGCCCGCTCGAACGTCGCGCGGGCGTTGGTGGCGAGCGGTGTGATCAGGTCTTCATCGCCGACGACGAGCAGGAGCGGGGGCTTGGCGAAGCCGTAGAGGCGCTCGTTCAGAAAGCACGACGCCGGCGCGAGCGCGGCGGCGGCCTTGACGCGGCGGTCGCGCAGGGTCGGGTGGTAGGTGGCGAGCAGCGTGTTCATGCCGCCGAGCGAGAGCCCGGTGAGGCCGATCCGCCGCTCGTCGACCCCGCGCGCGAGCCAGGTGCCGGACGTACGTGCGAGCGCGATCAGGTGGTCCAGGATGAACGATACGTCGCCCGGTTGGTTGCGGATGTCCTGCAGGTACGGCCCGGCCGGGTCGAGCAGGAAGCCGGTGTTGGTGAGCGGAAAAGTGGGCGACGCCACCACGTAGCCGCGACTGGCAAGCACGATGGCCAGATAGGCCTCGCCCGTGCCGAGGTCGCCGAGCCCCGGGCTGTTCACGATCAACGGGAACCGGCGCCCGGCCGCGAGCGGCGCCTCTTCGACGGGCGTGCCCGCGCTGGTCCCGGCGATCGGATACCAGACCTCCGTGGGCAGCGACCGCGACGGCAGCGCTGGCCGCCCGGCCCAGGCATCGGTTCCACGTGCGGTGTCGACGAGCGCCAGCTGCCGGTGCCCGACACCGTAGCGTCCGCGCGCCAGGAAATCGTCGAGCGTGCAGCGTGCCCACGCGGGCACGGCGAGGGTCAGGATCAGCAGGGTGACGAGGGTTCGCATCATCAGGCTCCCAGAGCGCGCCGCAGCGCCGCGATCAGCTGGCTGTGTTCGGCGCCCGGCAACGCCCGCCGGCGTTCGGCCAGCGGCCGCACCCAGATCGGATGCTGCGCCTCCGCATCGTCGGCGTAGCGCGGGATCACGTGCCAGTGGACGTGCGTCACGAAGTTGCCGAGGCAGGCGTAGTTGAGCCGCACGGGCGCACACACCTGCCGCACCGCCGCCGCCACGTGCGCCACGTCCTCCCACAGCCGCGCCTGGCGCTCGCGCGACAGGTCGCCCAGTTGCTCGTGGTGGTCCTTCAGCAGCAGGATGCAATAGCCGCGGTACGCCTGCTCGTCGGCGAGCGTCACGTGCGACTCCGACAGCGTAGCCACGAAATCGGGATTCTTCCCGCCCGCAATACGCGCGATCCGGTCACAAGCGGAACAGTCCATCGCCCCCCTGGTAGCGCACCGCGCGCCCGACGTCACGCCGCCCGGGTTCCTCGCGCACTCCCACCGACCCGGCGGCGCGGGGCTGCCCTCGCGGAGGCGAGAGCCCGGCCGCTCCGAGCCCTAGGCGAGGAGGCCGGGCGTCTTGTCGCCTCCGCGAGGGCAGCCCCGCGCCGCCGCGTGCCCGCGACGATTACGCGAGCCGAACCGGGACCCCGTCGCCTTGACGCCGCGGCGCCGCCCCGCATACGGAGCCCCCATGGACTACGTCCGGCTCGGCCACAGCGGCCTCAAAGTCTCCCGCCTCTGCCTCGGCACCATGATGTTCGGCCGCTGGGGCAACCCCGACCATGCCGACTGCACTCGCATCATCGCCCGCGCGCTCGATCAGGGCGTCAACTTCATCGACACCGCCAACCGCTACGCCATGGGCGAGTCGGAGGAGATCCTGGCCAAGGCCCTCGCCGGCAGGCGGCAGGAGGTCGTCCTCGCCACCAAGGTGTTCATGCCCGGCCCGGGCGGCCTCCTCGACCGTGGTACGTCGCGCCGGCACATCATGCTGCAGGTGGAGGAGAGCCTCCGCCGCCTCGGCACCGACTGGATCGACCTCTACCAGATCCACCGCAACGACGCCGACACGCCCCTCGACGAGACCCTCGGTGCCCTCACCGACTGCGTCCGCCAGGGCAAGGTGCGCTACCTCGGCGTCTCGACTGGCACGCTCGCGGAGTCGCGCTCGATGTACTTCGGCGGCTGGCGCATGGTCGAATCGCTGTGGATCAGCGACCGCCGCCACCTCGAGCGCTTCGTCGCGACCCAGCCCCCGTACTCGATCTTCGTGCGCGAGATGGAGCGCGAGGTGTTCCCCGTGTGCCGCGCGCACGGCTTCGGGGCCATCGTGTGGAGCCCGCTCGACGGCGGCTGGCTGGCCGGGCGCTATCGCAAGGGGCAGCCCATCCCGGAGGACTCGCGGGCGCGCAACCAAACCGAGTTCGGCGCCTTCGTCGCCCGCCAGTTCGACATGACCACCGCACGCGCGGAGCGGCGGCTCGGGATCATCGAGACGCTGGTCGGCATGGCGGCGGAGCTGGGCGTCCCGCTGGCCCGCTACGCGACCGCGTGGACCCTGGCCCACCCGGCGGTCACGTCGGCGATCATCGGGCCGCGCGTGATGCGCCACCTGGACGATGCGCTGCCGGCCGGCGAGGTGCGCATTCCGAAGGAGCATCTGGAGCGCATCGACGCGCTCGTGCCGCCGGGCATGAACGTGTAGGCGTCGCGGCGGGCGTTCGCGGTGGCGGAGAGGCCGGGCAGGGGTCTCCGCTTCGTTCGCCGACGGGCGGCACGCGCTACCACCACCGCGCCGACCGTCACACTCCCCCCCCCAAAAAAACGACGCCGATGTTCGGCGTCAGCCGATGCGGCGCACTGGCGGTGCATGACGAGTCGCGGGCGCGGGGTGTCCGCGGCGCGCCTTGAGCCGACGACGCGCAGCGCATGTGTGGCCGCGCGCGCCGATCGTCGGCGAACGAAGCGCAGCGGACACCCCGCGCCCGCGGACCGGCCCCTCACCCATGGACCCCCCATCACCGAGGTCGCCGTCCGCCGTCTGACGGGGCCACCGCCGAAGGAGTAGGCGGCCTCACCGGAGAACGCCTCCCGCCGCGAGTTCCGCAAGGAACTCGGCGAGCGGTACCACCAACACCCCGTCCTCGCGTAGCCGCTCTCGCCCGAGGTACACACCGACACCGCGTTCGATTGCCTTCGTGGCGAGCAGCTTCGCCAGGACGGCTGCATCGCCGCGTCGCCAGCGCGATGCCGCCTTGACTTCGATTCCCACCCGCTTCGTGGCCCGAGACCACACGAAGTCGACCTCGGCTCCCGACGGGGTCCGCCAGTAGCTCAACTGTCCACCACACCCGGAGCGGTGCATCCACGCGCGCAGCTCGTGGAGCACGTAAGTTTCGAGCAATCCGCCGCGTTCTTCGCGGCCGAGCGGTTCGCGCGCGCGGCCCCCCAACGCCCGGACCGCACCGGGATCGAAGAAGTAGAATTTGGGGTGCGCGACCTCTTTGATTTTCGCGCGTGGCCGCCACGCCGGCAGCCACGTGGCCACCAGGGTGTCGACCAGTATTTCGAAGTACCCCTGCACCGTCGGCCGGGCCACCCCTGCGTCGCGAGCGATCGCCGATACGTTGGTCACCTGCGCGTTGGCGAGCGCGGCGACCTCGAGGAAGCGCGTGAAGGCGTCGAGGCGCTTGACGACCGCTTCGTGTCGGATCTCCTGGGTGAGGTAGTTCTCCGCGTAGGCCTCGAGGAGATCGGTGCGTGCCTCGATGCCGCCGCTCTCGGCCTGGATGGCCGGCAGGGTGCCGAAGCGCAGCACGGCATCGATGTCGAACTCGTTCCCGAGTTCGGAGGCGGTGAGGGGGAAGAAGCGCCGATTCACGACCCGCCCCGCCAGCAGATTCGCCTGCTCGCGCTTGAGCCGTCGGGCGCTCGATCCGGTCAGCGCGAAGTGCCATCGGCGCGGGGATGCCACCAGGAGGTGTTGCACCTGGTCCAGGAGCGTCGGGAGACGCTGCACCTCGTCGATCACCACCCATCGCCCCCGGGGCAGCGCGCGCACCTCCTCGGCGAACCGTCCCGGATCGCGGGTGAAGCGCACCAGGTCACGGTCGAGCAGCAGATCCACCCAGTACGCGTCCGGAAGCACCGTCCGCAGCCAGGTCGTCTTCCCCGTGCTGCGTGGGCCGAAGAGAAGGAACGACCGCTCTGGTAGCGGGAGATCGCGGATATACACGCCAGCAGATTGACGGTAAATCTGCTGGCGGTCAATACAGGGGGGAGTCCAAGGGGGTGGTCGTCGTCGGGCGACTCGTGTTACGCCGACCGGCGTCCCATTCCGTTGCCCGATGCCTTCCGCCAGTGCCCATGACGACCTCAGCGCCCGCCTGACGGCGTTCCTGCGCGCGCGGCTGCCGGATGCGCCGGGACTCCGCGTCGTCGCGCTCGAGCGCAGCACCGAGGGCTTCTCGCAGGAGACGTTCACCTTCGAGGTCGACCTCGGCGCCGGGCCGCGACGCGGCTACGTCGCCAAGCGCGAGCCGGCGGCCGGCCTCCTCGAGCCGTACGATCTCGAGCCCGAGTACCGGGTCCTGCACACGCTCTCCGACGACCCGCTGCCGTCGCCGCCGACACCGTGGTTCACGCGCGACCCGGCCGTCCTCGAGCGCCCCTTCTACGTCATGGAGCGCTTGCCCGGCACGGTGCCGGTGCCGGCACCGGGTCCGCACGGGACGGGGCCGTTCACCGACACGGAGCGCGCCGCCCTCGCCCCGCAGGTGACCGACAGCCTCGTGGCGCTGCATGCGATCAACTGGCGCGCGCGCGGCCTCGGCTTCCTGGGCGATCCCGGTCCGGGGACGGCCGCCGCGGCGCGCGAGCTCGAGCGCTGGGACGCGCGCATCCGGCGGAGCGCGCTCCCGCTCGACCCTGCGCTGGCCGAGGCCCTGTTCTGGCTCCGCCGCCATCTCCCGTCGACGGATGAGATCACGCTCGTGCACGGCGACTATCGGCTGGGGAACTTCCTGGTGGAGCGCGACGGCCCGGACACGCGCCTCGCGGGCATCCTCGACTGGGAGCTGGTGCATCTGGGCGATCCGCTCGAAGACCTGGCCTGGTGCGCCTCCCCGCTCTGGCGGGCGCAGACGCCGTGGGCCTCGTGTCTGGTCGAGCCCGAGGCGCTGGCGGCGCGCTACGCCGCCGCGGCCGGGCGCGCCGCCGACCCGGAGCGGCTGCGCTTCTACGACCTGCTGGCGCTGGTCAAGATGAGCGCCATCATGCTGACCGGCATCCGCGCCTTCGCCGACGGTCGCACCGGCGACCTGCGCATGGCCATCTTCGATCACCAGCTGCCGTTCCTGAACGTGCTGCTCGGCATGACGCGCGGCTGGCTCGGGGTGGCGGCGTGAGGCTCCCGGTGACGGTGCTGGTGGACGGCGTCCTGCGCACGCTGCGCGAGCAGGTCCTGCCCGCGGTCCAGGACCGCTACGCGCGCGGGCAGCTGTTCGCGGTGCTGGACGTGCTGCACAACCTGCGCGACCGCGTCGAGTGCAAGGCGAGCCTGCTCGACACGGAGGCCGAATCGGCGGCCGCGGTGCTCGCCGCCGTGCTGGCTGTGCTCGAGGAGCCGGCGCGCGGTACCCTGGCCGCGGTCGTGGCGAACGTCCCGCCGGCGCCCCTCGACGCCCGGACGCTCGCGCTCCGGGCCGCGGTCGTGCACGCGCTCGCGCTGGTGGATCCGCTTCCCGACGACCATCCGGCTCGCACCGTGCTCGCGGGCCACCTGTCCGGGCAGGCGCTGCGGGACGTCATGGTGCTCAAGGCGTCGTTGCTTGAGGAGATATCGAAGGGCTGAGCGCGGGCGTCAACCGAGCAGGCGGAAGTGCCCTTCCGCCCGCAGGGCCTGCATGAAGGACGGGTCGTATGCCGTCTCCGGCGCCTCGCGGACCCGCCGGTCGAGGGTGTGCGCGTCGTCGCCGACCAGGATGCGCCAGCGCTCGTGGCGTACGCCGTCGAGGATGACGGTCGCCGCCTGTGCCGCCGTCACCGGCGCATGGTCGCGAAAGCCGACCGCCAGCTGGTGCATCACGGCCCGGATCTGGTCGTCGGTCATGTCGCCGGCCGGGACGCCGCGTCGGAGGAGCTGTTCCCGCACCCGGGCGACGTCCTCCGGCGGCATGTGCAGGGCGTCGGGCTTGCCGAGCACGGTGGCGGTGTTGAGCACGATCGACGTGCCGATGTGGCCCGGCATCACGAGCGCGACCTTCACGTGCGGCGCGTACAGGCGGAGCTCGACCAGCAGCGCCTCGGTGAAGCCCTTCACGGCGAACTTGGCGCTGCTGTAGGCGGTGTGCGCCGTGTCCGGCCCGAGGCAGGCCCAGAAGCCGTTCACGCTGCTGGTGTTGACCAGGTAGCCGTCGTCGCTGGCCACGAGCAGGGGCAGGAAGGCGCGCGTGCAGTAGTAGACCCCGGACCAGCACACGCCGAAGGTGCGCTCCCAGTCGGCGCGGTCGTCGTGCAGGAAGCTGCCGCCCCCGCCGATGCCGGCGTTGTTGAAGAGCAGGTTGATGTGAGGGATCCGGTGCGCCGCCGTCACCGCATCGCGAAACGCCAGCACCTGCTGCTCGTCGGACACGTCGCACGGGTGGGTGCTGACGCGCGTGCCCGACGGGGCCTGCGCGTCGCACACGCTCTTCGTCTCCGCCATGGTCCCGGCCGACACGTCGCAGAGCGCGACGTGGCAGCCCTCGGCCGCCAGCTGCTCCGCCAGGGCGCGGCCCATGCCGGTCCCGCCGCCGGTGATCACGGCCAGCTTGCCTCGGAAGTCCTTCATCGTCCCGGCCCTTCGGCCCGCGCCATATGCGACGTATCAGCGCACCGTCAAGGGCGGGGGGGTGGGGCATCTGCCCCACAACCGATCGCACCTCATGGGGAAATCCCCATGGAGGTTTGGGTAAGCGCCGATTGCGTGCCGACGAGGCGTGCGTGTACATGACGCTTGATTGATTGAATGGCGCGGCCGTTAGGCCAAAGGAGAACACATCATGCAGGCACGTACACGCAGGGGGACAGTGATCGTGGCAACTAGTTTGCTGCTCTTCACTTCGAGTCGGGCCGCGTTCAGCGATGGCGGCCTCAAACCACTCAGTGACATGGCAGTGCCCTTACCGTCGGGCCTGAGCAACTTCGTCATCAACAAGGCCGCGGCCATCCGGCTCGGCAAGGCGCTCTTCTGGGAGTCGCAGACGGGTGGCGATGGCAAGGTGGCGTGCGCCTCGTGCCACTTCCAGGCCGGCGCCGACGTCCGCACCAAGAACACGGTCAACCCCGGTGCCAACGGTGTGTTCCAGACGGCGTTGCCCGGCGGCACGGTGACGGCCGCCAGCTTCCCGATCAGCAACGGCGACGTGATCGGCTCGCAAGGCGTCGTCAAGCGCAACTTCATCGGGCTCAATCTGCCGAGCGCCGTCGACTCCTGCGGCCCGATCCTCGCCGGCCCGTTCGGCACCAACCGCCAGGTGACCGGCCGGAACACGCCCTTCAACATCAACGCCATCTTCAACTTCCGGAGCTTCTGGGACGGCCGCGCCAACAACGTCTTCAACGGCGTGAACCCGGCCGGCCCGACGGATCCGACGGCGCGGGTGCTGCAGGTGATCGGCGGCGTGCCGCAGCTGGTGCAGATCGGCCTCAGTAACGCCAGCCTGGCGTCGCAGGCCGTCGGCCCGCCGAACAACAGCGTGGAGATGTCGTGCGCCGGGCGGAACTTCCCGACCCTCGGCCGGAAGCTGCTCGCGCTCACACCGCTCGGCCAGCAGCTGGTCCATCCCACGGACAGCGTCCTTGGCTCGCTGTCACTCTCCCCCTCGAACGGCCTCAATACCACCTACAAGGCCATGATCCAGGCCGCGTTCGACCCCAAGTGGTGGAACTCGAGCGCGGTCGTGGGTGGCTTCACCGTGATGGAGAACAACTTCTCGCTCTACTGGGGCCTGGCGATCAACCTGTACGGGTCGACCCTGGTCGCCGGCCAGACCCCGTACGACGCGTTCCTGGACGGCGACGACAGCGCGCTCAGCGCGCAGGAGCAGCTCGGCCTGGACGTGTTCGTCGGCGACGGACGCTGCGTCCATTGCCACTCGGGCGCGGCGCTCACCGAGGCCACGGTCGAAGGGGGTCCCGACCACGGCTTCATCAACAGCGCCGTCCGTCCCAGTGCCGAGGATGCCGGCGACATCGTCGCGGGCGGCGGCCGCTTCAAGACCCCCGGGCTCCGCAACGTCGAGCTGAACGGCCCCTATTTCCACAACGGCGAGCTGTCCACCCTCCGTCAGGTGGTGGACTTCTACGACCGCGGCGGAGACTTCGTGGAAGACGAGACCGACAGCCAGATCCGTCCCCTCGGTCTCACCAACGCCGAGAAGAACGCCCTCGTGGCCCTCATGCTCGCCATGACCGACGAGCGCGTCCGCTTCGAGCGCAAGCCCTTCGACCACCCGTCGCTCAACGTCCCGAACGGCCCGAATCTGGCGGCCGTCGGCGCCGCGGGCCGGGCGACGCCGGTCGCCACGTTCCTGAACCTGAACCAGTTCCTGCCGTAGCTGCACGTCGCCGCACCCCCCCGGGGACGAGCCGCGTGCTCGTCCCCGGGGGTCCGGCGGGGAAGACGTGGACGGGGATGATCACACGCAATGCCGACCGGCGATGGGCGCTCGCGCGCCATCTGCGGGCCGAGAACAGCCACGATCTGGACGCGCTCATGGCTACGTTCTCCCCCGACGCCGTGTTCGGGGTGAACGGGAGAGTGTTCGAGGGGCACGCCGCGATCCGCACCCAGCATGCGCGTCTCGGGTTCGGCGACACCGGGGCCTTTTCCGACCTGCGGGTGACGGAGCGGAGGCGGTACGTGACCGTCGATGCCATCGTCCTCGAGACGACGCTGCAGGGGACGCACCGCGCTCCCTGGGAAGACATCGCGCCGACCAGGCGCGTGTTCACGCTGCCGGTGTGCACGGTGTACCGGTTCGACGCCGACGGGAGGCTGCTGTCGGAGATGCTGTACTTCGACGGCGACACCCTGCGGCGCCAACTGACCGGCGCGGCACGCGTCAGCGGCGCTGCGTAGCGGTCAGGGGTAGAGCAACACCCCGGTACGCTCGGTGCGCCACGCGGCCTCGTCCGGCGCGGCAAGCGCGTCCAGATCGGCCGCCGGGGCGGTCGTATCGTCCACCCAGCGTCGCAGCAGCTCGCCGCCGTTGATCAGGTCGATGGCGAGCCGGTCGTGCTCGTACTCGTAGGGGAAGTCGCGCCACAGGGGGTAGTCCGGCCGCAGCGTGCGCAGGGCGCGGAACGCGAGCGCCACCAGACGCCACGGCCGGAAGCGTTGGTGGTCGTACGCCCCGTCCTCGACGTGGATCTGGAGACCGGCCGAGAGCGCCCCCGCGTGTTTCTGGAAGGTGGGCTCGAACCAGCACGGGCGGAGCCGGCAGCCGGCCATCCACTGCGGTGCGATCGACGCCATGGCGGCCAGAAGGGCCCCCGGATCGAGGTCGGGCGCGCCCAGGAGCTCGAGCGGGCGCGTCGTGCCGCGGCCCTCCGAGAGGGTCGTGCCCTCCAGCATCACCGTGCCGGGATAGCAGCGCGCCATCCACAGGTTGGCGGCGTTCGGGCTCGGGTTCACCCAGGGGCGCTCGCCGAGCGGCCAGCCCCATCCCGGGGGGCGTGCCGGGTCCCAGCCGTCCATGGTCACCACCTCGCACTCGAGGTCGAGCCCGAGATGACGCACGAACCAGCGTGCCAGCTCGCCCAGGGTGAGGCCGTGCCGCATCGGCAGCGGGCCGGCGCCGACGAAGCTCTCCCAGCCGGGACGGAGAAGGGTGCCCTCGATCGGCCGGCCGACCGGGTTGGGACGGTCGAGCACCCACACCGCCTTCTGGCGTGCGGCGGTGGCCTCGAGCACGTAGCGCAGCGTGGTGATGAACGTGTACACGCGCGTGCCGACGTCCTGCAGGTCCACGAGCAGCACGTCGAAGGTGTCCAGCATGGCCGCGGTCGGACGGCGCACGGTGCCGTAGAGGCTGAAGACGGGGATGCCGTGCACCGGATCCGCGAAGTCCGGCGACGCGATCATGTTGTCCTGCTTGTCGCCCCGGAGCCCGTGCTGGGGGCCGAACGCCGCCGTCAGGCGGACATCGCCGAGCGCCGCCAGCGCGTCGAGCGTGTGCGTCAGATCGCGCGTCACCGAGGCCGGATGCGCCAGCAGCGCCACGCGCCGGCCGTGGAGTGGCCGGCGGAGCGTCCGGTCGGCCAGCAGGCGGTCGATGCCGAGCTGCACGCCGGCCGCCTATCACTCCACGGGCGGGGGCTCCAGCCGGAGGGCGAAGGCGCCGGGATGGTGGAAATCCGGCGTGGCGCCCGGGTGGCGGAGCGCCCAGGAGGAGAGCGTGCCGTCGGTTGCCTCCACCACCACGGCGAGCCCGAGCCGGAGCGGTGCGTTCACGTGGCGTTGCGACAGCCGGGCGAGCGGAATGCGCACCTCCACGCACAGCCGATCGCCCGCCCGCTGGACCACGATCCGCGGCGCGAGCGTCTCGTCGTCCAGCGGCCCTCCCAGGCGGTAGCCGCTGAACGCATGCGCCATCCACTCGCCCGACGGTGAGACGTTGAACTCGTGATACGCGGGCACGCCGTCGACGGCGACGAACGCCTCGCAGCATGTGTGCCGCCACAGGTCGCGGGTGATGGTGGTGGGGCGCGGGGACGGGACCCGCACACGCGCGAGGTCGCCATCCAACCGGAACGTCAGCGCGAGCCCATCTGCCGGCGCGCGCCGTACCCGGACGACGATCGCACGCACCGCCGGGTCGGGCGTCGCCGGATGGCAGACGAGCGCGACCTCCACCGCGTTCGGTGAGGAACTCAGAACGCCGCCGCCGCGCCGCCGTCGCACGGGATGACGGTGCCGGTGGTCCAGGCGCTGTCGTCGCTCAGCAGGTGGGCGGCGAGTGCGGCGACTTCGTCCTCCTGCCCGAGGCGCCGGAGCGGGTTCACGGCGGCCAGCTGCGCCAGCTCGCCCTCGGGATCGGCGCTGGCGCGCAGGCGCTGCGCCACCATCTCGGTCAGGACCGGGCCGGGCGCGATCGCGTTGCAGCGGATGCGCCGCGGCGCCCACTCGACCGCCAGGATGCGGGCCAGCATGTGCACCCCTGCCTTGGCGACGCTGTAGGCGGCCATGTCCGGGATGGCACGCAGGGCGATGTTGGACCCGAGCAGCACGACGCTGCCCCCGTCAGAGAGGCGCGGGCCGAGGTGATGGCAGAGGAGCCACGGGCCGCGCAGGTTGCCGGCGATCATGCGGTCGAACACGGCGACGGGTGTGGCGGCCACCGGCCCGGTCTCGAGCTGGCCGGCGCCGAGCAGCATGCCATCCAGCGCCGCGCAGTCGCGCGCAAAGGCCGCCACCTGCGCGTCGTCGGCGTGGTCCAGGGACATGGCGCGTGCGTGGGGCAGGGTCTCCACCAGCGCGGCCTGCCGCCGGCCGACCAGGATCAGCTCCGCGCCGCGGGCGGCGAACATGCGCGCCGCCGCCCGTCCGATGCCGCTGCCCGCCCCGGTCACCAGGATGCGCTTGCCCGCGAGCTGCGTCGTGTCGGCCATGGCGGCTCAGTCCCGTAACGAGAACGGCGTGAAGTCGGTGTCGGTGTCGAAGAAGTCCTCACGCTCGGCGCGTTTCAAGCCGTTCACGACCACGTAGGTCACCGGGGTCGCCACCGCCTCGACCATCACCTTGAAGACCCAGTTGAAGGCCACCACCTGCACCATGGTCGTGGTGGTCCATGTGCCCCAGAACGCGAGCGGATAGAAGATCAGGCTGTCGACCCCCTGGCCCGCCATGGTGGAGCCGATGGTGCGCGTCCAGAGGAACCGGCCCCGGGTCCAGAGCTTCATCTTCGCGAGCACGAAGGAATTGACGAAGTCGCCGGCCCAGAAGGCCAGGATCGAGCCCGCCACGATGCGCCAGGTGTTGCCGAAGCAGACCTCCAGCGCGGGCTGGATGATGGCGTTGAACGGCTCGGCCGGGTTGGCCGGCAGCCGGATCACCACCTGGCTCATGAGGGTCGCGAACAGCATGGCGCCGAAGCCCGCCCAGATGACCTTGCGCGCCCGGGCGTAGCCGTACACCTCGGTCAGCACGTCGCCGAAGATGTACGAGATGGGGAAGAACACGTTGCCGGCGCCGAACACGAGCGGCGTGCCGAGCAGCGGGATCACGAGCAGGCAGGATTTGCCCGGGCCGATCAGGTTGGAGCACAGGAGGACCGCGACGAAGCCGCCCAGGATGAGGTCGTAGTAGCGGTAGTGCCGGGCGCGTACGTGAGGGCGGGCCGGAGCGGCCGACCGCTGCGTGGCGGGGTGACTCACTACGAGATCGTCCCCGTCTCCTTGCACGCCGCCAGCTCCTCCCACGTGAGGCCGAGATCCAGCAGCACCTCTTCGGTGTGCTGGCCCAGGTCCGGCGCCGGGCGGAGCGGCGGCGACATCTCGTCGAACTGCACCGGGTTCGCCACCAGCGTGAAGCGCGTGCCGTCGCCGCGATCGATCTCGGGCAGGTAGCCGTTGGCCGCCGCCTGCGGGTCGTCGGGCAGCTCGCGGGCGGTCTGCATCGGCGCCCATACGCCCTCGGCGTCGGCCAGCAGCGTACGCCACTCGGCGAGCGGACGGGCGCCGAAGATGTCGTCCAGGACGCGGATGCACTCGCTGCGATGCGCGAAGCGGGCGGGGCCGTCGGCGAAGCGCGGGTCGGTGATGAGCTCGGGGCGGCCGAGACGCGTGCACAGGTCGGGCCAGTAGCGGTCGGGCTGCAGCATGTTGAGGAAGAGCCAGCGCCCGTCGGCGGTGCGGTAGCTGTTGACGATCGGGTTGGGGGCCTGGGTGCGATCGGGGAGCGGCAGGTCGAAGCCGAGGAGCTTGGAGGCGATGATGTCGGGGGCCAGGACCCACATCGCGGTGCCGAGGAGCGACACGTCCACCACCGACGGCTCGCCCGTGCGCTCGCGGCGGAAGAGCGCTGCGGCGACGCCGCCGGCGACGGTCATGCCGGCGGTGGAGTCGCCGAAGGCGGCGCGTTGCATCACCGGGGCCGCCGCGCCTGCGGGCGTGAGGGCCTGGCCGATCCCGCCCCGGCACCAGAACGACGCCGCGTCGTAGCCGCCCTTCTCGGCGTCGGGCCCGCGCGCGCCCTGCCCATGCCCGCGCACGTAGATGACGCGCGGGTTGACGCGCCGGATGTCGTCCACGTCGATGCGGAGCCGGCGGCGCGCCGGGGGGAGGAAGTTGGTGAGGAACACATCCGCGGTCTCGACCAGGCGGTACAGGAGCTCCAGGCCGCGCGCATGGGCGAGGTCGATGCCGACGCTCCGCTTGCCCCGGTTCGGCTGCTCGACCATGAAGTTGACGCCGCCGGTGGCGGGTATGAGACCGGAGGTGACCAGCCCGCGCTGCGGGTCGCCGTGCACGGGATGCTCCACCTTGATCACGTCGGCGCCCCAGTCGGCGAGCACCGCGCCCGCGGCCGGCACGAACCACCACTGCGCCACCTCGACGATGCGGACCCCCTGCAGGATCTGACTCATCGCCGCGTCGGTAGCACGGCCCGCCGCGGAGATCGACCCGAGACCTTGTCTCGGGTCGGGGCGAGAGTTTGGCGGAGTGGAGAAGGTGGGGGTCGTGCCGCGGCCGACGAAGCCGGCGCGGCAAACTTGGGAGAGGATAGAACGTCGGCGCTGCCGCGGCCGACGACGCGTGCCCCGGCCTCTTTTGGTTGGAGCCGAACCGCGGCGGCTCCTGGCCCGCTCCGCTTTGCCGCGCCGGCTCCGCCGGCCGCGGCACGACGTTCGCTGGATCCACCGGCGGGAAGTCTTGGGATGCGACCCGAGACAAGGTCTCGGGTCGGTCCTGGACGTCGGCCGTGGCCATCGCTACACCGCGCTCGGGATGGAACAGGGCGTGTGCGCGCCGGACGAACCGCCGGCGGGTCGGTCACGCGACTGGCTGCGGGCGGGAACGGTCGCGCTGCTGGCGCTGGTCGTCTTCCTGCCGGCCCTCCGGAACGGCTTCGTCGACCTCGACGACCGCCACCTCCTGGTCGACAACCCGCACTTCCGCGGCCTCGGCTGGCGTCAGCTCGGGTGGATGTTCACCACCACCTTTGGCGGACCGTACCTGCCGCTCACGTGGCTCAGCTTCGCCTTGGACCATGCCGTGTGGGGGCTCGATCCGTTCGGCTATCACCTGACCAACGTTCTCCTGCACGCCGCCAACGCCGGGGTCTTCTACCTGCTGGCGCACGCGCTGCTGGTCGCGGCCCGGCTCGACGCCGGCCGGGCCCGCACGGGTGCGCTGGTGGCGGCGCTCTGCTTCGCCGTGCATCCGCTGCGGGTCGAGTCGGTGGCGTGGGCGACGGGGCGGAAAGACGTGCTGTCGGGGCTCTTCACCCTGCTCGCACTGCTGTGGTACGTGCGCGCCGCGACCGGCGCCGGCCGCGGGTGGCGCCGGGCGTCGGTGCTCGCGTTCGCGCTCGGGCTCCTCGCCAAGGGGATCGGCATGTCGCTGCCGGCCGTGCTGGTGGTGCTCGACGTGTATCCGCTGCGGCGACTCCCGGCCGATCTCCGGCGCTGGGGCGCGGCGGCGCTCCGCCCCGTGTTGATCGAGAAGCTGCCCTACCTGGCCCTCGCGCTCGCGGCGGTGGCGATCGGGGTGGTCGGGCAGGCGCAGGCGGGCGCAATCACGTCGCTCGTCGAGCGCAGCCCGACGGTGCGCGTGGCGACAGCGGTGGTCGGGCTGGCCTTCTATCTCTGGAAGACCGTCCTGCCGATCGGCCTCGCGCCCATGCATCACCTGCCACTGCCGTTCGACCCGCTCGGCCCGCGCGTGGTGGCGAGCGCGGTCGCGGTTGCCGGCATCACGCTCGCAGCCGTCGTGCTCCGCCGCCGGCTGCCGGCGCTCGGCGCGGTGTGGCTGTGCTACGTCCTCGCGCTGGCGCCCGTGCTCGGCGTCGTCCAGCTCGGTCTCCAGCTGGTCGCCGAGCGCTACACCTATCTCGCCTGCCTGGGGTGGGCGGTCCTGGCGGGCGCGCTGGTCGTGCACGGCGCGGGCGTCCTGCGCCGCGTGCTCGCCGCCGCCGTGCTGGTCGTGCTCGCGGCCCTCACCTGGCGGCAGACGGCGGTGTGGCGTGGTCCGGAGACGCTCTGGCGGCATGCGCTCGCCGTCGACGACACCAACTACCTGGCGCATCACTTCCTGGCGCTCACCCTGGCCGGCGACGGTCGCGGCGACGAGGCCCTGGCGCACCAGGAGGACGCGCTGCGGCTCGCGCCCGGGTACGTTGCCGCGCACGAGAAGGTGGCCGAGCTGTACGCCGCCCGCGGCGACACGGCCCGCGCCGCGGAGCACCTCGAGACGGCCCTCGCCTTCGACCCGGATCGCGCCGGCGCGCACTACAACCTGGGCGTGCTGCGGCATGGCGCGGGCGCGCTCGACGACGCCATCGCGCACTACCGGGCAGCGCTCGCCCGCGAGCCCGCGCACGCCGATGCGCACGACAACCTGGGCGCCGCACTGTATGCGACCGGGCGTGCGTCCGAGGCCGTGGCGCACTTCCAGGAGGCGCTGCGACTCGATGCCGCGCGCGCCGGGACCCACTACAACCTGGGTGCCGCGTGGCTACAGCTCGGACGCTTCGAGGACGCCGCGGGCGAGTTCCGCGCCGCGTTGCAGATCGACCCCGCACGTGCGGACGCCCGCCAGGGGCTGGCAACGGTCACCCCGTTGCTGGGCAGATCGCCCTGACGCTCAGGCTCGCGCCGCCAACACGGCGTCGGCCGCCGCTTCGCCCGAACGCACACAGTCGGAGATGCCGACGCCCCGATACGCCCCGCCGGCGAGCGCCAGGCCGGGGAGCGATGCGACGCGGCCCTCGATGATCGCCACCAGATCGAGGTGTCCGACGGCATACTGCGGCATGGCACGCCGATGGCGGTGGATGCGGGTGAGCAACGGCGCGGCGGTGATGCCGGCCAACGCCCGCAGCTCGCCGCGCACCAGGCCGACGAGCGTGTCGTCGTCGAAGTCGATCACGTCCGGCCGGAGCGCGCCGCCGAGGAAGGCGCGGACCAGCTCGTGCCCGGCCGGGGCCCGGCCGGGGAACTTCCGGCTCGCATACGTGCACGCGATGAGCGGCGAGCGCTCGATCGCCGGCACCACGAAGCCGAACCCGCGCAGGGCCTCGGCGGGCATGTCGCCAGCGCCGTAGGCGAGGGTCACGGTCACCGACGAGGCGTACGCGATCGTTGCCAGCGTCCGCGCCAGGGTGGGGTCGAGGGACGCCAGGAGAACCGCGGCGGCGGGCGCCGGCGTGGCCAGCACGACGGCGTCGGCCGACAGGGGCTCGCCGCCCGCGCGGAGCTGCCAGCGGTCGCCGTCGCGTGCCATCGCCTCGACCGGCGCACGACAACGGACGACGCCTTCGGGCAGACGGGCGGCGAGCGCGTCCACGAGCGCGCCCATCCCGTCCGCGGGCGCCACGAAGAGGGCGTAGCGGGCCCCCGACCCGCCGGCCGTCGGGGCCGCGGCCTGGGCGCGCAGGCCGAGGATGAGGCTCCGGTGTCGGCGCTCGAGCTCGCGGAAGCGCGGCATGGTGGCGGCCAGCGACAGCCGCTCGGGGTCGGCGGTGTAGATGCCGCCCACCAGCGGCTGGGCGACGCGCTCGAGGGCCTCCCGCCCCAGGCGGCGGCGGACGAAGTGGGCGAGGCTCTCGTCGGCGTCGGCCGGGCCGCGCGGCAGGACGAGATCGAGCGCCATGCGGAGCTTGCCCCGCCACGTGAACAGCGGCGAGCGGGCGAGCGCGACCAGGTCGGTCGGGGCCATGAGGAGGAACCCCTCCGGCAGGGGCAGGAGCCGGCCGCGATGCACAACATAGGTGCGCCGCTCGCCGTCGCGCGTGCCGACCAGGCGATCGGCGAACCCGAGGCGCTGGCACAGGTCGACCGCCCACGGCTTCTCGGTGAGGATCGAGTCCGGGCCGCCCTCCATGACGAAGCCGTCGCGGCGCTCGGTGACGATCGTGCCGCCGAGTCGGTCGCCGGCCTCGAGGAGCCGTACGTCCACCGTGGTCTCCGTCGCCCGGGCGCGCTCGACCAGCCGGTGCGCGGCGGCGAGACCCGCGATGCCGCCGCCGACGACGACGATGCGCCGCGGCCCGCTCACGTGCGTTGGACCAGGTCCGCGAGCATGCGAATGAAGAGCGGATGATCGTTGACGGTGCTGGCGCGCCGGAAGCCGATGCCGGCGGCCTGCGCCGTCGCGCGTGCTTCGATGTCGAGGTCGTAGAGCACCTCGACGTGGTCGCACACGAACCCGATCGGGACCACGATCGCGTCGCCCACCCCCGTCGCCGCCAGCGCGCGCAGCGTGTCGCTCACGTCCGGCTCGAGCCACGGCTCGCGCGGGTTGCCGCTCCGGCTCTGATAGGCGATCTGCCACCGGCGGTGGCCGAGCCGGGTGGCGACCGCGGTGGCGGAGGCGGTGATCTCGTCGACGTAGGGCGACGCTGCGGCGCTCGCCACCGGGACGCTGTGCGCCGTGAACACCAGCGCCGTGTCGGCGCGCCGGGCCGCGGGCAGGGTCACCAACTCCGCGACTACCGCATCGGCGACCGCGGTGACGAACAGTGGATGGGTGTGCCACGTCTCCACGTAGCGGACCGCCGGCGCGCGCGGCCCGAGCGCGGCCTGCGCCGTGGCGACGCACTCGGTGTAGCGGGCGCGGCTCGCTTCGGTGGCGTGGGGCGAGAGGATCACCCCCACCGCGGACCGGATGCCGTCGTCCGCCATGCGGGTCAGGGTGGCGTCGATGGTCGGCTCCCAGTTGCGCATGCCGACGTAGACCGGGAGCGGGGTGCCGGCGGCGGCGAGCGCACCGGTGAGCCGCTCCGCCTGGCGGAAGGTGAGGGCGTTCAGCGGCGAGTGGCCGCCGATCAGCTCGTAGTGATGCACCACCAGCTCCAGGCGCTCGGGCGGGATCGGCCGGCCGCGGGTGACGTTGGCCAGGAAGGGACGGAGATCCTCCGGGCGCGTCGGCCCGCCGAAGGCGATCAGGAGCACGGCCTCGGCCGACATCGGTCAGCGGGCGGACAGCTCGTGGACGGCGTCCACGAGGGCGCGCACGTGGTCGACCGGCGTCTCGGGGACGATGCCGTGGCCCAGGTTGAAGATGTGGCCCGGCCGGCCCGCCGCCTGGGCGAGGATGGCGGCGGCGCGCTCGCGGATGACCGGGATCGGCGCCAGTAACGTGAGCGGGTCCAAGTTGCCCTGCACGCCCACGTCGTACCCGACGCGTGCCCAGGCGGCGTCCAGGTCGATGCGCCAGTCGACCCCGATCACGTCACCGCCGGCGGCGCGCAGGCATTCGAGGAGGCCCGCGGTGCCGGTGCCGAAGTGGATCACCGGCGTGCCGGGGCGGATGGCGTCGATCAGCGCGCGCACGTACGGCAGCACGCCGCTGCGGTAGTCGGCCGGCGCGAGGCAGCCCACCCAGCTGTCGAACAGCTGCACCGCGTCGGCGCCGGCGTCGATCTGGGCGTTCAGATAGGCGGCCACCGTGTGCGCCAGCCGCTCCATGAGGGCGCGCCAGGCGCCCGGGTCGGCTGCCATGAGCGTCTTGGTGTGGGCATAGGTGCGCGAGCCGCCCCCCTCGATGAGGTACGACGCCAGCGTGAACGGGGCGCCGGCGAAGCCGATGAGCGGCACATGGGCGGGCAGGGCGGCCCGCGCTCGTCGGATCGCCTCGGCGACGTAGTCGAGGGCGCCGGGCTCGACGGCGGCCAGGCGGTCGACATCGGCCCCGCTGCGCACCGGACGGTGGATGACCGGCCCGTCGCCGCGCGTGAACTCGAGGCCGACGCCCATCGGCTCGAGCACCAGCAGGATGTCGGCGAAGATGATGGCGGCGTCGACGCCGAGGCGGGTGGCGGCGGTGACCGTGACCTCGGCGGCCGCGTCGGGCGACTTGCACAGCTCGAGGAAGCCGAGCTTGGCGCGCACCGCCCGGTACTCGGGCATGTAGCGCCCCGCCTGGCGCATGAGCCAGACGGGGGTGTACGGGACCGGCTCGCGGCGGCAGGCGGCCAGAAAGGGAACCCGGCTCACCCCGGGCAGAGGTATGCGAAGGGAACCCCGGAATCAAGGAACCCGGGGACTTGCGGGCCCATCGCTCAAGTTTCCGGGGGCGCCGGCCGATATCCGCGCGTGCCCGGAGATATCCAGTCCCTGCGGGACGCGGGCGTGACTACGGCCTCGCTGCTGGTCGCGGATCACATGACGTCCGCCGTACGCAGCATCACGGGCGGGGCGACGCTCCTGGAGGCCGCCCGGATACTTGCCGAGGAAGAGATCAGCTGCCTGGTGGTGGCGGAGGACGATCGCCCGGCCGGCATCGTCTCGGAACGCGACCTGGTGCGGGCTGCGGTGCGGGATCCGACCGGATGGCAGACCGCGCTCGTGCGCACCGTCATGAGCCATCCGCTGCACGTGACCGGTGCGGGCGTGACCGTCGCCGAGGCGATCGCGGAGCTGAAGCGCCTCCGCATCCGGCGGCTGCCGGTCATGTCGGGCGACGGGCGCCTGGCTGGCATCGTCACCCAGACCGACCTCCTGCGCGCCGCCCACGGCACGCTGCAGGAGTACATCCACGACCTCGAGCGGGTCGTGACCGAGCGGACGCTCGAGCTGCGCGAGATCGAGCGCCGGCGGGACGACCTGGTCGATCTCACGGTACACGACATCAAGAACACGCTGTGCGTGATCGAGTCGGCGCTCGACATGATGGAGCAGGATCCCGTGGGCGCGGCCAGCATGATCCCGCTCTTGCGGCGCTCGACGCTCCGCATCACCAATCTGGTGTGCACGCTCCTCGACGTGAACCGGCTCGAGAACGGCTCCATGCCGCTCCGCGTGCAGGAGGTGCCCTGGGCCACCATCTGCGAGCCGGTGATGGCCGAGAGCGGGCTCATGGCGCAGGCCAAGACGATCGCGCTCAACCGCAGCGGCGAGAGCTACGGGCTGGTGCGCTGCGATCCGAACCTGGTCGAGCGTATCCTGCTGAACTTGCTCGACAACGCCATCGGCGTCGCCCCCGAGCGCAGCGTCGTGGACGTGCACGCCGAGCGGGTCGGGGACGGCGGGCTGCTGGTGCGGGTCGGCAACCGTGGACGTGTCATCCCGGCCGAGGAGCTGCCGACGCTGTTCCGCAAGTACGGCCAGGGCGAGGCGGGCCCCCTCAAGCGCTTTGGCGGCTGGGGACTCGGGCTGGTCTTCTGCCGCATGGCGGTCGAGCGCCACGGGGGTACCATCCGGGCCATCTCGCCGTATGTGAACGGCGAGGGCGCGGCGTTCGAGTTCTGTCTCCCCGCCGATCCCCGCTGAGCGCCCCGAGACCTTGTCTCGGGGCGGGGCGAGAGTTGGGCTCGGGGGAGAAGGCGGGGGTCGTGCCGCGGCCGGCTGAGCCGGCGCGGCAAACTTTTTGGCGCGGGATCTGGTTTCGGGTTGGTTGGCGAGGTAACCAGGGGAGCCGCCGGGGTGTTGCGGCGGCAGTCTGGGAGGTGCGCCCCATGAGGACCCGCTTGCTGGTGACCGCTCTGCTGCTCGCCGTTCTTCTCGTTCCTGAGGTTGCGCCGGCGTACACGTACTACTCGTTCGGAACTCTGCGCGCGCCGGCGCTGGCGGCGCCCCCGTGCGGGTACGGGACACCGTACGGTGCGGGCTATGCGCCGCCCGCCTACTACCCGCCGCCCTATCCGTACGCGTACCCCACCTACGCCGTCCCGGTGGTCCCGTACGGATACCCCCTCGGGTACCGGGGGGCCTGGCGGACCGACTACCCGTGGTGGTCGCCCGGGCCGCGCGGCTACCGCTGGCGCTGAGGCGGGCACGCCTGGCGGCCGCGTGGGTGGCGGCCGCGCGGGCGAGACGCTAGGATCGCCCCGCCGTGCGCACCGTTCGCTGCCCCACGTGCCGCCACGAGACGCCTTGGGCCGGTAATCCCACGCGCCCGTTCTGCTCCGAGCGCTGTCAGCTGCTGGACCTGGCGGCATGGGCCGAAGGGCGCTACCGCATCCCGGGTGAGCCCGTGCCGAACGAGGCGGACGAGGAGCCGGACGGGGCGGACAAGCCGGTGCGTCTTCAGTAGGGGCCCGTGCCCATCCATGGGACTGCCATCGTCGACCCGCACGCCGAGGTCGACCCAACGGCCGAGATCGGGCCCTACGTCGTGATCGAGGGCCCGGTGCGGATCGGGCCGCGTACCCGGGTCATGGCGGGCGCCTACCTGACCGGCCAGACCGAGATCGGCGCCGACAACGTCATTCATCCGCACGCCGTCCTCGGCCACGAGCCGCAGGACCTGGCGTACGCGGGCGCCCTCACCGGGCTCCGCATCGGCGACCGCAACGTGCTGCGGGAGCAGTGCGAGATCCACCGCGGCACCCAGGCCGGCACGCGCACGGAGATCGGCGACGACAACTACCTCATGTCGCATGCCCACGTGGCCCACAACTGCCACGTCGGCAACCGGGTGATCATCGCCACCGGGGCGGCGCTGGGGGGCCACGTCGAGGTGGGGGACCAGGCCTTCGTCTCCGGCAACTGTGTCGTGCACCAGCACGTGCGGGTCGGGCAGCTCTCCATCATGCAGGGGTTGTCGCGCGCGAGCCGGGACGTGCCCCCGTTCGCCATCATCTCGGGGACGCACACCGTCCGCGGGGTGAACCGGGTCGGGCTCGAGCGGGCCGGCTTCGACCGCGAGCGCATCCGGGCCGTCGCGACCGCGTTCCGCATCCTGTTCCGGGTGCGGACGCACCTGGGCGCCGCCATGGCACAGGTGGAGGCGGAGGTGCGCTCGGTGGATGTCGACCACCTGCTGGCGTTCCTGCGCAGCTCCACGCGCGGCGTGGCCTTCGGCCCCGCCCGGCGGGGACTACGGGATTTCCCCGAGGAGGAGTAATCGCCTTGCGCCTCCCGGACCGTTCCCGTAGGCTCGAAGGTCGGGTACGCGGGTGCTGGTCCATCGCCGTTTCGTCGTCGGGGCTGCTTTCATCGGGGCCGCCGTCTCCTATCTGGTGTACGCCGGCATTCGCACCACGTCGATGTACTACTTCGAGCTGGACGAGTTCCTGGGCCAGCGCGAGGCGCACGCCGGCGAGCACCTGCGCGTCAAGGGGTTCGTCCGGGCCGGCAGCATCCAGTGGGACCCGCGCACCAACGCGCTGCGGTTCGACCTGGCGCGCAAGGACAACACGGGCCCGGTCGCGGTCGGGTACAACGGCATCCTGCCCGACATGTTCGCGGAGGGGCGTGAGGTGGTGGTCGAGGGGCGCTACCAGGACGGCGGGCTCGTCGCCCGCCAGATCATGACCAGCTGCCCGTCGAAGTACGAGCCGGCCGTGGCCGACGCGCCGCACGGGCCGGCGGGCGGCTCCTGAGCCCATGATCGATCTCGGTCGGCTGGCCGTCTGCCTGGCGCTCCTGCTGGCCGTGTACGCGGTGGGCGCGTCGCTGTGGGGCGCCTACGCACGGCGCGTGGCGCTGGTACGCTCGGCGGAGCACGCGGTGTACGTCGTGTTCGGCCTGGTCGTGGTGGCGATCGCGATCCTCCTGCGCGCGCTCCTGCAGCACGATTTCAGCCTCGAGTACGTGGCGGCGTATTCGTCGAGCACCCTCCCGGTGCAATACACGGTGGCGGCGCTGTGGGGCGGACAGAAGGGGTCGCTGCTCTTCTGGTCGCTGCTGCTGACGCTGTTCTCGACCATTGTGCACGTACAGAACCGCGAGCGGAACCGCCAGCTGATGCCGTACGTCACCGCCACCATGATGACCACGACCGCCTTCTTCCTCGGCCTGGTCACGTTCATCGCCGATCCGTTTGAGCGCCTGGCCACGCCGGCGATCGAAGGCGCGGACCTGAACCCGCTCCTGCAGAACTACTGGATGACCATCCACCCGCCGTCGCTCTACACCGGCTACGTGAGCGCGTCGGTCCCGTTCGCGTTCGCGATCGCGGCCCTCGCCAGCGGGCGGCTGGGCGACCAGTGGATCCGGACCACGCGGCGGTGGGCGCTGTTCTCGTGGTTTGCGCTCACGCTCGGCAACATCTTCGGCTCGCGCTGGGCGTATGAGGTCCTCGGCTGGGGCGGCTACTGGGCGTGGGACCCGGTCGAGAACGCCGCCATCATGCCGTGGTTCGTGTCCACCGCCTATCTCCATTCCATCGTCATCCAGGAGAAGAAGGACATGCTGCGGGTGTGGAACATGGTCCTCGTGCTCCTCACCTTCGCGCTCACCATCTTCGGCACCTTCCTGACCCGCAGCGGCGTCATCTCGTCGGTGCACTCGTTCACGCAGTCGGGCATCGGGGGCTACTTCATCGGGTTCCTGCTGCTGATCCTGGTGGTGTCGGGGGGGTTGCTCGCGTACCGGATGCCCGAGCTGCGTACGCACGCGACCGTCGAGTCGTTCCTGTCGCGTGAGGCGGCCTTCCTCTTCAACAACCTGCTCCTGGTCGGGATCGCGTTCGCCACCTTCTGGGGGACGGTGTTCCCGGTGCTCTCGGAGTGGGTGCGCGGGGTGAAGATCACGGTCGGGCCGCCGTTCTTCAATCGCGTCAACGCGCCGCTCGGTATCGCGCTCCTGTTCCTGATGGGGGTCGGGCCGGTGATCGCCTGGCGGCGGGCGTCGCCCAAGCACCTGCGGCGGGCGTTCGCGGGGCCGGTGAGCGTGCTGGTCACGAGCGCCGTCGTGCTGTGGCTCGCCGGTGTACCGCTCGGTGGGGCCTACCTCACCTTCGTGCTCGGCTGCTTCGTGCTCGCCAGCGTCGTGCAGGAGTTCTGGCGTGGCGTGCGCGCGCGCCAGGCCATGCTGCACGAACGCGCGCCCAGGGCGCTCGTCCGCCTGGTGGGCAAGAACCGGCGGCGCTACGGGGGCTACATCATCCACGTGGGTGTGGTGGCGGTCTTCGTCGGCATTGCGGCGTCGAGCGCCTTCCGCGTCGAGGTGACGAAGACGCTCAAGCCGGGCGAGACCATGCAGGCCGGGCAGTTCACGCTGCGTTACGACCGCATCACGTCGTCCGAGGACGCGCATGTCTCCACGCTGGCGGCGCAGGTGGCGGTGCTGCGCGACGGGGTCGAGATCGCGACGCTCCTGCCCGAGAAGCGCTTCTACAAGAAGCCGCAGCAGCCCACGACCGAGGTTGCCATACGGCCGACGCTCACCGAGGACCTCTACCTGGTCCTCGGCTCGTTCGATCCCGCCACCCAGATCGTCACCATCCAGGCGTACGTGAATCCGCTGGTCGCGTGGCTCTGGATCGGCGGCCTCATCATGGCCATCGGGACCGGGGTCACGATGTGGCCGTCGGCGGCGGAACGGGTCGCGCCGGCCTACGCGATGGACCGCGCGCGGGTGATGGCGGAGTGAGCGTGGGCCGGCTGAGCCTGGTGCTGCTCGGCCTGCTCGTCCTGGCTGCGCCGGTGCGGTCGGGGCCGGCGCCGACGCAGACGGAGATCGAGGAGTCGCTCACCTGCCAGTGCGGCTGCGGGCTCACCGTCCACTCGTGCAACCACCTGCAGTGCGGCTCCGGCGATCCGATCAAGAAGGAGGTCGCCGAGCGCCTGGCGCGCGGCGAGGACAAGGCCACCATCCTGGAGGCCTTCCGCGCCCGCTACGGCGAGAAGGTGCTGTCGTCGCCGACCTTCGCCGGGTTCAACTGGCTGGCCTGGGTGACGCCGTTCGCCGCCGTGCTGCTGGGCGGGCTCGGCGTGACCGTCGTCATCCGGCGCTGGGTGCGGACGCCGGTCCCGGCGGTGCCTGTCGTTGCGGCGGCGGCGGGCGACGACCCGTTGCGTGCGCGGCTCGCCCGCGAGCTGGCGGACATGGACCGCGACGGATGAGCCCAGTCACGCTCGCGGTCTTCCTGCTCGGGTTGGCGCTCATCCTGATCATCTCGGTCGTGGTGGCGGCGCCGCTCTTCCAGGAAACGACCGCTCCCCGCACCGCCGACGGGCCCGACAAACGTGAGCGCTGGGAGTGGCAGAAGCGGCAGGCCCTGGCCGCCATCAAGGAGGTCGAGCTCGACCACCGCCTGGGAAAGGTGTCCGACGAGGACCTGGCCGGCATGCGCGCCCGCTTCGAGGCCCGGGCGCTCGAGGCGATGGCGGCGCTCGAGGAGAAGGCATGATCACGATCGATCAGTTCCGCGCCATCGAGCTTCGCGTGGCGACCGTGCGCGCCGCCGAGCCGCATCCGCAGGCGGACCGCCTCCTCGTCCTGCGCGTCGAGCTGGAGGGCGGGGAGATGCGGCAGCTCGTCGCCGGCATCCGCGCCCACTACGATCCGGCGACCCTGGTGGGCCGTCAGGTGGTGGTAGTGGCCAATCTCGAGCCCGCCACGCTGCGCGGGGTCGAGAGCCAGGGCATGGTGCTCGCAGCCTCCGACGGCGAGCGTGTCGTCCTGCTGCGGCCGGACGACGTGGTCGCGCCGGGAGCGGTCGTTCGGTAGTGGCCGGCGAGGCTGCGCGTGCCCCGCGCGGTGATCGGGTGACGGCCGGCGAGGTCGTACGCGCCGACGGACTGGTCCGGCGCTTCGGCGGGACCGCGGTGGTGGCGGGCGTCGACCTGGTGGTGGCGGCCGGTGACGCGGTGGCGCTCCTCGGCCCCAATGGCGCCGGCAAGACCACGTTGCTCCGCCTGCTGGCGCTGTTGCTACGGCCCTCGGCCGGGCGGCTGGCACTCTTCGGCGCCGACGCCGCGGCGGCCCCGCCCGCGCTCCGGCGGCGGATCGGCTACGTCGGGCACGAGAGCCTGTGCTACCCGGACTTGACGGCCGCGGAGAACCTGGCCTTCTACGCGCGGCTGTTCGCGGTTCCCGACGCCGGCCGGCGGATCGCCGAGCTGCTCGCGTGGGCCGGACTCGACGGGGCCGCCCGCCGCCCGGTGCGGGTGTTCTCGCGCGGGATGGGTCAGCGTCTGGCCCTGGCCCGGGCACTGCTCCACCAGCCCGACCTGCTGCTCCTGGACGAGCCCTTCAGCGGGCTCGACCCCGAGGCCGCCGAAGCACTCGGGGTCCGGCTGGGCGAACTGCGTACCGGCGGTCAGGCGATCCTGTTCACCACCCACGAGCTGGAACGGGCCGCGCCGCTCGCCACCCGCTTCGTCGTCCTCGACCGGGGCCACATCGCGTGCGAGCACGCCGGGCCAACCGCCGACGCCGGCGCGATGACCGCGGCCTACCAGGCGGCCCTCGGCCGGCGAGGGACGTGATGCTGGCGAGCGCCGTCGCCATCTTGCGGAAGGACCTGTACATCGAGTGGCGCACGCGCGAGAGCGTGTCGAGCGTGCTCGTCCTCGGCGTGCTGCTGCTGGTGGTGTTCACGATCGCCCACGACGTGCCGCCCGACGAGGCGCCGGCCCTCGCGCCGAGCGTGCTCTGGGCCACGTTCCTGTTCACGGGGCTCCTCGGCGTGCAGCGCGGCTTCCTCCTCGAGCGCGAGAACGACTGCCTGGCCGGACTGCTCACCGCGCCCATCGACCCGGCCGCCATCTACGTCGGTAAGATGCTCGCCAACGTGACGCTGCTGGCCGTCATGCAGGCAGTGGTCGTGCCACTGGTGGCGTTGTTCCTGCACGTCGACGTCGGCCGGGTGCTGCCGGGGCTCCTGCTCGTTCTCTTCCTCGGCAACGTCGGCTTCGCCGCCCTGGCGACGCTGTTCGCCGCCGTCGCCGCCCGGACGCGGGCGCACGAGGTGCTGCTGCCGCTGCTCCTCCTGCCGTTGCTGGTCCCGCTGCTCATCGGGGCGGTGGCGGCCACCCGGGCGGTGCTGGCCGGAGGGCTGGCGGCGGCCGGCGAGGCGGTCACGGTCCTGGTCGCCTTCGACGTGATCTTCACGGTGGCCGGTTTCCTCCTGTTCGCGTATGTTGTCCGCGACTGACGCCATGCGCCGCGTACTGCCCATCCTGACCGGTGTCGCCGTTTTGGGGGCGCTCTACCTGATCTTCATGGTCGTGCCGACCGAGCGCGAGATGGGGATCGTGCAGCGCATCTTCTATTTCCACGTCGCCTCGGCATGGGTCGCGTTCCTCGGCTTCTTCCTGGTGGCGGGCGCGAGCGCGGTCTACCTGTGGAACGGCTCGATGGCGGCCGATCGACTGGCCCTCGCGGCGGCGGAGATCGGCGTGCTCTTCTGTACCCTCGTCCTGATCACCGGGCCCATCTGGGCACGGCCCATCTGGGGGGTGTGGTGGACGTGGGATCCCCGCCTCACCATGACCATCATCCTGTGGGCCATCTACGTGAGCTATCTCATGCTGCGCGCCTTCGGCGGCCCGGAAGAGGGAGTACGGCGCTACGCGGCCGTGCTGGGAATCGTCGGTGTGCTCGATATCCCGCTCATCCGGGTATCGGTACGGCTCCTGCGTGGCATCCATCCGTCGGTGCTCACGCGTCCCGAGGGCGGGAGCGGGTTGGTGGACCCGTCGATGCGCGTCGCGCTGTACGTGTCGGCCGTGGCCATGCTCCTGCTGGCCAGCTGGCTGATGGCGCTCCGGGTACGGGGAGAGCGGCTGGCAGTTGAAGTGGCGGAGTTGCGGGACCGGGCGCTCGCCCGCCGTGGGGAGGTGGGATGACCAATCTGCCGTACCTGTTCGCGGCCTACGCCGCGGTCTGGATCGGGCTGTGGGCGTATCTGCTGCGGCTCGCGCGCCGGAACCGCGAGCTCGAGGAAGAGGTGCGCGAGTTGCGCCGGTTGCTCGAGCGCTGAAGGGAACGATGCGGATCGTCGTCTGCGTCAAGCACGTGCCCGTGCTGAGCGCGCTCCGTTTCGACCCGAAGACCCGGCGCCTGGTCCGCGAGGGAGTGCCCGGCGAAGTGAGCGGCTTCGACCTGCGTGCGCTCGGTGCGGCGACGGCGCTGCGGGCCGCGCACGGGGGTGAGGTGGTGGCACTCACCATGGGACCGCCGGCGGCGCACGAGGCGCTCGCGGAGTGCCTCGCGCTCGGTGCCGACCGCGGCCTGCACGTCCTCGACCGCGCCCTGGCGGGCTCCGATACGCTGGCGACGGCGCGTACCCTGGCCGCCGCGCTCCGGCGCGAGGCCCCGGACCTGGTGCTCCTCGGCCGCGCCAGCACGGACGCCGAGACCGGGCAGGTGGGGCCCGAGGTGGCCGAGCTGCTCGACCTGCCGCAGGTGACGGCGGTGCGCCGCCTCACGGTCGATCCGGCGTCCCGTCGTTTCGAGGCCGAGCGCGAGACCGACGAAGGGTTCGAGACCGTCGAGGGGTCGCTGCCGGTGGTCGTCACCACCGCCGAAGACATCGCCCAGGAACGCTTCCCCACCAAGGCCGAGCGGCAGGCGGCGGCGACCAAGCCGATTGCAACCGTGGGCCTCACGGACCTCGGTCTGGCAGCCGGCATGGTCGGCAGCGCCGGCTCGCCGACCTTCGTGGCCGCGGTCGAGCACGTCGAGATCGCCCGGCGCGCCGAGCTGGTCACGGGTGATAGTCCCGCGGCAACGGCGCATGCACTCGGCGAGCGGGTGCGGGCCCTCGGCGCCGGCGCGCACACGCGTGACGACCGCCCGGTCCTGCCCGACACGAGCGCTGGGACGGGCGCGCCGGTGTGGGTCGTGGCCGAGGTCGATGGCCGTGGCATCCGCCCCATCACCGCCGAGCTGCTCGCCAAGGCGGCGACCGTCGCGGCGGTGCTGGGGACGCGCGTCGAGGCGGTGCTGATCGGCGCATCGGCGGCGCACGCCGATGCGCTGGCCGCGGCGGGGGCCGACCGGGTGCTGGTGGCCGAAGGGCCCGGCCTGTCGCCCTACACGACCGACGCCCACGCCGCTGTGCTGGCCGACGCCATCCAGGCGCGCGCACCACGCCTGGTGCTGCTCGGCTCGACCAGTCGCGGGCGCGACCTGGCCCCGCGTGTCGCGGCCCGGCTGGGTCTGGGACTCACCGGCGACGCCATCGACCTTGACGTCGACGCCGAGGGCCAGGTGCGCCAGCACAAGCCGGCGTTCGGCGGCGCGATCGTCGCGCCGATCCTGTCGCGCACCCGGCCCGAGATGGCGACCGTCCGCCCGGGCGTGCTGCCGGCGGGCAAGCCGCGTATCGGACACCACGCCGCCGTCGAAGCCCTCGTGGTTCCCGCGGTTCCCGCGCGCGTCCGCGTGCGTGGGGTGCAGGTGCTCTCGGATGCGGCCGCGGCCGCGATCGACTCCGCCAGCATCGTGATCGGTGTCGGGCGCGGCATCGGCGGACCGCAGGCGCTGCCCGCCATCCTGCAGCTCGCCGAGCGGCTCGGCGCGGCGGTCGCCGCCACCCGCGAGGTGACCGACGCCGGGTGGCTGCCACGCCAGCACCAGGTCGGCCTCACCGGCCGGGCGATCGCGCCCCGGCTCTACGTAGCACTGGCCGTCGGCGGGGCCATGGAGCACATGGTCGGCCTCCGGCGCGCGGGGGTCATCGTCGCCGTCAACAAGAACCCGAAGGCGGCCATCCTGAAGGCCTGCGACCTGGGCGTGGTCGCCGACTACACCACCCTGTTGCCGCACCTCGAGGCGGCGCTCCGCCCGGCGTAGCCGGCACCCATGGCGTACCGCGATATCCTGCTCGAGGTCACGGACAGGGTGGCACTGGTCACGCTCAACCGCCCCGACAAGCTGAACGCGTACACCCGCACCATGGGGCGCGAGCTTGCCGAGGCGTTCGCTGCCTGCGACGCCGACGACGGCGTGCGCGCGATCGTCGTCACCGGTGCGGGACGCGGCTTCTGCGCCGGGGCCGACATGTCGCCCGGGGGTGTGCAGTTCGACCGCAGCGCCGGAACGGACTGGACGCCCCCCGCGGAGCGGCCGTGGGAGAAGCCGCCGCGCGCCATCGCCCCCTGGGACGTGCGCAAGCCGATCATCGCCGCCATCAACGGCGCCGCCGTCGGGGTGGGGGCCACGCTGCCGCTGCAGTGGGACATCCGCCTGGCGGCCGAGAGCGCCAAGATCGGGTTCGTCTTCGTCCGCCGCGGCGTCGTGCCCGAGGCGCTCAGCACGTGGACGCTGCCTCGCCTGGTGGGGATGGCGCGCGCCGCCGAGCTGCTGCTCACCGGGCGCATGCTGAGCGCCCGCGAGGCGCTCGAGTTCGGTATCGTGAGCCGCGTCGTGCCCGATGCCGAGCTGCTGCCGGCCGCGCGCGCGCTCGCCGCCGAGATCGTCGCCGAGACCGCGCCGGTGTCGGTGGCGATCACCAAGCGCCTCCTGTGGTCGTTCCTGGGCGAGACCGATGCTGCCCGCGCCGAGGACCTGGAGGCGCACGCTTTCTGGTGGGCCGGCCAGCAGCCCGATGCGCGCGAAGGCGTGCAGGCGTTCCGCGAGCGCCGCCCGGCGCGGTGGTCGATGCGGCCGAGCGCCGACATGCCGGACTTCCTGCCGCCGCTCGGGCGGCGGGGGCGGTGAGGGGGGCTCTGGGTGTGGGGCCGGTCCGCGGGCGCGGGGTGTCCGCTGCGCTTCGTTCGCCGACGATCGGCACGTGCTGCCACACATGCGCTGCGCGTCGTCGGCTCAAGGCGCGCCGCGGACACCCCGCGCCCGCGACTCGTCACGCACCGCCAGTGCGCCGCACCGGGTGACGCCCGACGACGGTCGTCGTTTGGGGGGGAGGGGAGTGTGACGGTCGGCGCGGCGGTGGGGAGGCCGGGCAGGGGTCGGAGCGCCTTGAGCCGACGATGCGCAGCGCATGTGTGGCAGCGCGCGCCGACCGTCGGCGAACGAAGCGGAGACCCCTGCCCGGCCTCCCCACCACCGCGAACGCCCGCCGCGACTTGCCTCGTTCTTCAAGACACGCACTCGACGCGCGCGATCGCGTGGATTCGCAAGCAGTCGCAACCATTGCTCTCTCGATCCTCAACGAAATACGAGTTGGCGAACGCCTTGCGTTTCGCCGAATACCGGGGTGCGCTGCGCCCCGGAAATGCCGCCACGTGCTGGGCCGACTTTGAGGCGGACGTCACGGTTGGCCGTGTGACGACGGCGCCGGCTTGCATGTGGCGACCGCCCTCCACCTCGGCGGGAAGCGCTTTCTCACCTTCGATCGCAACCAGAGGAGTGTGGCGAGGGCGGAGCGATTGGGTGTGCCACTGTAGCCGATGACCACACGCAGGGGTCTCCGGGCCGCGCTGCGGGGCCATCCCGCGGCGGTTGACGTAAAGACACCCGGCATTTACAGTCACGGCGTGAAGTTGCTGAACGTCCGGCTCGGCCCGGAGGACGCCCGCATGGCAACTGCCCTGCGTACGAACGGCATCCAGCTCTCGCAGCTCATCCGCCAGGCCATCCGCACCGAATATGCGCGCCGGCTTGCCGGCCGCGTGTCCCGGCGGCGTCCGAGCGACATCGTCAGGGAGATCACGGCCGCCCATCCCGACCCCGCGGACCTGCCGGCGCGCGCGGACGACGTGCACCAGCGCCGGACGGCACGGAGCGCCATCCAGGCGAGGTTGCGGCGGGGCCGCCGGTGATCCTGGTAGATGCCGGGCCGCTGGTCGCGCTGTGCGACCCGCGCGACCGCCTCCACCGTACGGCCCTACGGGATCTCGATCGGCTGGCCCGTCGTCCGCTGGTCGTCGGCGGCGCCGTGCTCTCCGAGTGTTGCTTCCTCCTGCCTCACCCCGTCCAGCGCGTCCGGCTGGCCCGGCTGCTGATCTCGCTGGCGCCGAAGCCGTACGAGGGTGGGGACGATCCCGGACTGCGCGCCGAGGTGTTCGAGTGGCTGGTGCGCTACGGCGAGCACGAGCCCGACTGGACCGACGGCTGGCTCGCCGTGGTCTCCGGACGGGAGATGCGCTGGAAGGTGTGGACCTACGATAGCGAGTTCCACACCACGTGGCGCCGTCCGGACGGCACCCGCATCCCCCTCGCGGGGAGCCGCTAGGGTGGAGACGAGCGGGGTATCCCCGAGGTGGTCGAAGAGCGCCTTCGCGTCCTGCAGGTCGCGCGTGGTGAATCCTTCGGTGAACCAGGCGTAGAGGGGGCTAAGGAGGGCGCGGGGCCCGTGGATCCGCCCCTGGCATCTCACCGGGCGTTCGGATAGCGCCGCACCATTTCCGGCAGCATCCACTCGCGCGCCACCGCGTTGCCGGCGACGAGCGCCCGCAGCCGTTCGCGCGAGATGGCGTAGGTGATCATGTGGGTCGTGGCCGTCACCGTGGCGGCACGGGTCGTGTCGAGCAGCACGCCACGTTCGCCGACCACGTCATGCTCCCCGACGGTCCCGGCGCCTTTGCGGCCGACGGTGACGACGGCGTACCCTTCTTCGATGATGTAGCACTCGGGCGACTCGCCCCCCTCCGTGCACAGGAGGTCGCCGGGCTCGAAGCTCATCGGATAGGCGGTCGCGGCGAGCTGGGCCAGCTCCTCCTCGGTGCAGCGCGCGAACAAGCTGTTGCTGGACAGGAGGCGAACCGGATGTTCCACGCGCTTCGCCAGCGCCACCGCCTCCTCGCTCACCGCCAGCGCCCGGTCGGGATAGCCAAGGTACCAGTGACACCCGGCCGCAAACGCGCGGGCGTTGGCTCCACGATCGATTCCCGCCGCGTACGCCAGAGACCCATGCGCGCTGGGATCGTATAATCTGATGGTCTGCTCGAAATGCTGCAGAGCCCGCAAGAACTGGCCCTGGAAGAGCAACGGAGCGCCGACTTGGTAGTGAGCCGAGAGGAGGTCGAACGCCTCTCCCGTGCGCTCGGCGGCTGCCAGGGCCTCCTGCGCGACCTCAAGGCCGAAGTCGCGAGGTCACCCTTCACGAAATAGGCATCCGCCATTCCGGCGAGCACTCGCGGCAGCTCGGGCGACTCACCGATCGGTTGTCGTGGTCACAGGACGGGCAGCGCATCGTGTGTCGTCTCGCGTGCGGTGACTACCACGTTGGCCGTGCACGTCGGAATGGGACGTCCGGCGAGCGTTCGGTTCGCCGCAATCGCGGTCTCATCGGCGTGGAAAAGGTCGTCGCCTCGAGTGCCGGAAGTAGACGACGCGAATCTCCCCCCGCTCGTGCCTCACCTGGTAGTACAGGTGATAGCCGCTCCCGCGGAGGAGTAGGCGGCGGACGTCACGGAACAGCCGGCTTCTGGTTCGGCGCCCCATCTGCGGGACCTGCTCGATCGTTCCAATCGCGGTATCGATCTCCCGTGCGAGCAGCTCCTGTGCCCCTGCGCGGTTTCTCGCCCACCAGACGAGTGCAGCCTCGATCTGCGCTTCGGCGATTGGAGCGACGATCGTGGTGTAGGTGGACGCCGCCACGACCCGCTTCGCCGTGTTCGCAACGATCCGTCAGCGGCGACGGAGGTTCCGCCGGAGCCGTGAGGCCGTGATGCCCTTGCCGGCGTCGATTTCGGCAATGCCCGCCAGTACGCCGGCTTCCTCGTCGGGATCGAGGTCCACCGGCGGTCGTTCGTCGTGTTGCACCAAAGTCAGCCGTGCGCCCTCAGGAAAGCGCGCACGCGTTGTGATCGCACCCCGAACGACCCGGCCTTGCGCGACCTTCACGGGACCGAAGCTACCAGAAGGCTGCCGCACGGGCCAGACGCCCGAGACCGTTGCCGTCGGGGACCTGGCCAGACACCTGCAACCGGAGCAACAGATCGTTTCGTGGGAAGCGGACAACTTGGCCACCTTCGGGACTCGGACGGAGAGGTGTCGATGGCGAAGACCACCTCCTACGCCAGTTCCTCGAGCAGCGCCTTCGCGGCCTGCAGGTCGCGGGTGGCGAAGCCTTCGGTGAACCAGGCGTAGAGCGGGGCGAGGAGGGCGCGGGCGGCGGCACGCTTGTCCTGACGCTGCCAGAGCCGCGCCAGGCTGGTGGCGGCGCGCAGCTCGAACGTCTTGGCCT
>CAZUDO010000037.1:0-35726 GCA_964618895.1 uncultured Binatia bacterium (SeqCode) | reverse complement strand
GCACGTCAGGGCCTCGACCTGCGGGCCCGCCCGCGCCGTCGCCCTCCCCCTGACGTCCCACCCCCCGGGGCAGCAACGAGGCGTCGGCGCCCCCGATCCGCATCAGCCCGGCGACCGATTTTTGCTCACGCTCTGAGCCGCGACGGTCATCCCGGGCAGATACGCTGCGGGGCGTCTGCCAGGGTTGGGGCCTTGCGATTCGATGCGGAACGACTCACAAGCCGTGGCAATGGCAGTGCACGCCAAGAAGACGAAGAGCGCTCGGCGAGGGCGGCCGACCGTAGGCATGCTCTCGATCGGCGCACTCGCGCGGGCGACCGGCATCTCGATCGAGGCGCTGCGCACATGGGAGCGGCGCTACGGCTATCCGGTCCCGGAGCGTAAACCCTCGGGACATCGGGTATACCTGGTGTCGAGCGTACCTCGTCTCCGGCGCGTCGCCGAGGCGCTGGCGCGCGGGCACCGCGCCGGCCAGGTGGTGTCTGCGTCGGAAGCGGAGCTGGCCGACCTGATACGTACGTCTCCCGTCGTGCCCCAGGGCCCGAGCCCCGGCGGCGGGGAAGGATCGGTGTCGATCGCTGAGTTCCTCCGGGCCGTGGAGCAGTTCGACGGCGACCGGCTCACCCGCCTGCTCACGGTCGAGTGGGGAAGGCTCGGGCCGCTCGCCTTCGTGTGCACCCTGGTCGCCCCACTTCTCCGCACGGTCGGCGAAGCCTGGGCGGGCGGTCGCCTCGAGGTCCGGCACGAGCACTTCGTGGCCGAGCGGATCGGGGATCTGCTGCGGACGTTCCGCCTGCCGTTCGAGGAGCGCGCCCGCGGGCCGCTGGTCGTGTTCGGCACGTTGCCCGGCGAGGTCCATGGTCTCGGGCTGCAGATGGCGGCGCTCGTCCTCGCCACCGCCGGCTGCCGCATCTGCTACCTCGGCACCGACGTACCACTCGACCAGCTCGCCGCGCTCGGCAAGGACCTCGGTGCGCGGGCGGTCGCGGTGAGCGTGTCGGCTGCGAGCCGTGGCGCGCGAGCGACGGCGCACGTGACCCGCCTGCGTGAGTTGCTGCCCCGCCGTGTCACGCTGCTCGTCGGCGGCGAAGGCGCGCCGGTGCGGTGCCCCAGGGTCGAGTTGGTGCAGGACCTGGGGGTGCTGCATGCGTGGGGGACCCGGCTCGTGCAGGCGGCGGCATGACGACAAACCGGCCGGGATCGGGTCCGGGGACAGCGGCCGTCCGGCAAGAGAGCGGACGAGAGCAGAGAGGAGGAGGAGGCATGCACGGCGCAACCAGGCTCGCCGACATCGAGCTTGCGGACGAACAGGGACGCCCCGTGCGTCTCGGCACGCTGTGGAGCGGCCGCCCTGTCGTTCTGGCCTTCGTCCGGCACTTTGGCTGACTGTTCTGCCGCGAGCACGTCGCGCAGTTGCGCGACCGGATCGAAGCCATCCGCGGCTGCGGCGCGGAGCTGGTCGTGGTCGGCAACGGCGCGCCCCACTTCGCTGCCACGTTTCGTGAAGACATGCGCCTCGACTGCCCCGTACTCGTCGATCCGGAGCTGCGGGCCTACCGCGCGGCCGGGCTGCGCCGGGGACGCGTCGAGATCCTGTCGCCGCGCCTGCCGCTGCACGCGTGGCGAGCGCTGCGCAGCGGGTACCGGCAGGCCGGCGTCCAGGGCGATCCGTGGCAGCTCGGCGGCGCCTTCGTGATCCGGCCGGACGGTGCGCTCACCTACCGCCACGTGAGCCGTGAGGCGGGCGACCATGCATCGGTCGACGCGATCCTCGCCGCGCTCGCACCCGGCGCGCCGACTCTCGACGAGCGCGAGCCGCCTCGACCCGTACGCGAGTGGCTCGGGCACGCGCTCGGGGTGATCGTCGATCCGACCATCGTGCTCTCCTTCGACCGCACCGGGTTCGCGATCCACCGGCTCGCCTTCCGGGACGCGGATCTGGACGTCGATCTGTCGGCTCGACGGTGTCTCGTCACCGGCGCCAACTCCGGCATCGGGTTCGAAACTGCGCTCGGCCTGGCAGACCTGGGCGCCGAGGTCGGCGTCCTCTGCCGCAGCCGGGAGCGGGGCGAGGCAGCAGTTGTCCGCATCCGCGAGCGGACAGGGAATCAGCGTGTCTGGCCGGAGGTGCTCGACGTCTCGAGCATGGCGTCGGTGCGTGCGGTTGCGGCACGCCTCGGCGGCGAGCGTGTCGACGTCCTCGTCCACAACGCGGGGACACTGCCCGACCGGCGCAACGAGACCGCCGAGGGGCTCGAGCTCACGCTGGCGACGCACGTCGTCGGGCCCCACCTGCTGACCCGGCTCTTGCGGCCGGCGCTCGAGCAGTCGCCGGACGCCCGCGTGATCTGGGTGGCGTCGGGCGGCATGTACGCGCGCCGGCTGAACGTGAGCGACCCGAACTGGACGCGACGCCCGTACGACGGCGTGCTCGCGTACGCGGAGACCAAGCGCGCGCAGGTGGTGCTGGCGGAGCTCTGGGCGGACATGTTCCGCGAAACGTCCGTCGTCGTGAACGCCATGCACCCGGGCTGGGCGGACACGCCGTCGGTGCGGAGCTCGCTCCCGACCTTCCATCGGGTGATGCGGGCCATCCTGCGCACGCCGGCGGAGGGCGCCGACACGGTCGTCTGGCTCGCAGCTGCCCCGTGCGCGCGCGCGTGGACCGGCCGCTTCTTTCTCGATCGCACGGCGCGGCGGACACACCTCGTGCCGTTCACCCGCGAGACGGAGGAGGAGCGCCGTGCGCTCTGGCAGCACTGCGAGAGCTGGTCCGATGCCGGGGCGTCCGCGGGCAGGGAGGTTCCGTGATGATGCATTCCCCGAAGGGGTCCTTCGTCCTGATCAACCTCGCCGGCGGGATCGCGGTGCTCGGAAGCTACCTGCTCTGGCTCGCGAATCCGTCGAACGACGGTGGCGCGCTCTGGGGGGCGATCTCCGGCGGGGGGCGAGCCCTCTATACGGTCTCGATGCTGCTCGCCGCGGTGGGCTACTTCGCGTTCGCGAGCCGCCTGGTGCGCCTCGCTCCCGAACACGCGGCGTTCGTCTGGATCAACACGCTGTTCACACTGATCCTGTTTCCCTCCGCGCTGTGGATGCCGCTTGCCTTCGAGTACCTCGATGCGCCAAGCACGGCGTTGTGGTGGGGAATGCGGGCGACGCTTGCCGTGGTCGGTCTCTCGTCGCTCGGTCTCGTCGTCGCCTTGAGGCAGCTCGCGCGCGCCGGCGGGGCGCACGCCAGGCTCGCGGTGGCGGGTGCCACGGCGTTCACATTCCAGACCCTGGTGCTCGACGCCCTGGTCTGGCCGCTGTACTTCGCCCGATGAGCCGGTCCATCGACGAGCCGTTCGTACGGCGCTGGAGCCGCCGCGCGCTCTGGGGCGAGCGGGTATAGCGTGGGCTCGCTTCCCCTCGTCCTGCTCACCGGGGCGTCGGGCTACGTCGGGGGACGGCTCCTCCCGGCGCTCGAAGCGCGCGGGCACCCTGTCCGGTGCCTGGCGCGGCGGCCCGCGCACCTGGTCGGTCGCGCCGGACCGCACACCGAGGTGGTGCGCGGAGACGTGCTCGACCCGGCATCGCTGACCGCCGCCATGCGCGGCGTCGACACGGCGTACTACCTGGTCCACGCGATGGGGTCGGCGGGCTCGTTCGAGGAGGAGGACCGCGAGGCCGCCGGGCACTTCGGCCGGGCCGCGCGCGCAGCGGGCGTGCGACGGATCGTCTATCTCGGTGGGCTCGGCGAGGGGGCTGCGGCGCTCTCGCCGCATCTCCGCAGCCGCCACGAGGTCGGGGCGGTGTTGCGGCAGAGCGGCGTCCAGGTGATCGAGTTCCGGGCCTCGATCGTCATCGGCTCGGGGAGCCTGTCCTTCGAGATGGTGCGCGCCCTGGTAGAGCGTCTGCCCGTCATGGTGACCCCGCGGTGGGTGTCGGTGCCGGCGCAGCCGATCGCCATCGACGATCTCCTCCGGTTCCTGGTCGCGGCGGTCGATGTCGCCGTCGCCGGCAGCTCCATCTACGAGATCGGCGGTGCGGATCGGGTCGGATACGGGGACATCATGCGCGAGTACGCCCGTCAGCGCGGGCTCCGGCGCCTGATGATCCGCGTGCCCGTGCTCACGCCGCGGCTGTCGAGCCTCTGGCTCGGGTTGGTAACGCCGCTGTACGCGCGCGTGGGGCGGAAGCTGATCGACAGCATCCGCCACCCGACCGTCGTCCACGACGACTCGGCCGCCGCCGTGTTCGGCATCCGGCCCGTCGGGCTCCGGGAGGCGATCGCGCGCGCGCTCAGCAACGAGGACCGGGAGTACGCGGCGACGCGGTGGTCGGACGCGCTGTCGGCGGCGGGACCGGTGCGCGAGTGGGGCGGGGTCCGCTTCGGGAGCCGCCTCGTCGATTCGCGTCTGGCCCGGGTTGCCGTACCGCCGCCGGCGGCGTTCGCGCCGATCCGGCGGATCGGGGGCGCGACCGGCTGGTACTACGCGAGCTGGCTGTGGCGGCTGCGTGCCTTCCTCGACCTGCTCGTGGGCGGAATCGGGATGCGCCGGGGCCGTCCCGACCCCGAGCACCTCCACGTCGGCGACGCGCTCGACTGGTGGCGTGTCGAGGCGCTCGAGCCGGACCACCGCCTCCGCCTCGTCGCCGAGATGCGGCTTCCGGGCCGGGCCTGGCTCGAGTTCGAGGTCACGGCAGATGCCGCGGGCTCGATCATCCGCCAGAGCGCGGTGTTCGATCCGATCGGGCTCGGGGGGCTCGCGTACTGGTACCTGGTCTGGCCGCTGCACCAGATGGTGTTCGCGGGCATGCTGCGCAACCTCGCGGCGGCGGCCGAGGCGGGGGCCGCGTGACGGCGGCCGCCCGTCCGCCGACGGTGTGGTGGATCCGCCGCGACCTTCGCCTGACCGACAACCCGGCGCTCGCCGGAGCGCTCGCGCGGGGCGGACCCGTGGTGCCCGTGTTCGTGCTCGATCCCGCTCTCCTCGGCTCCCACGAGCACGCGTCGGCGACGCGCCGGCGGGGGTTCCTGTTCGCGGGACTGCGCGTGCTCGACGCGGCACTCCGCCAACGCGGCGCACGCCTCGTCGTCCTGCGGGGGCAGCCGGCACGCGTGCTGCGTCAGCTGCTCACCGAGGTCGGCGCGAGCGCCATCGTAGCCGAGGAGGATTACAGCCCGTATGCGCGCCGGCGGGATGCGGCAGTCGCGCGTGCGGTGCCGCTGGTGCTGGTGACCGGCGTGTCGGTCCATCACCCGCGGGACGTGGTCAAGTCGGACGGCAGGCCGTATATCGTCTACACGCCGTACGCCCGCGCGTGGCGGGCGCTGCCCTCGCCACACCGCCGTGGTCTGCTCGCGGCCCCGGCGGCGATGCCGCCGCTGCCGCGGATCGAGGGCGAGGCGGTGCCTGCTGACGAGGAGCCGCCGCTGTTCCCGGCAGGGGAGGCAGAGGCGGAGCGCCGGCTGGCTCGTTTCACGCGCGGCCCGTCGGCGCCGCTGCACGGCTACGCCGACGGCCGGGATCGGCTCGACCTGGACGCGACCTCGGCGCTCTCGCCCTACCTGCGCTTCGGGATGCTGTCGGCGCGCCGCGCGGTGGTGGCGGCGCTCGACGCCGACGGGCGCGGGCAGGGGAGCGGCGCCGGGACGTGGCTGGCGGAGCTCATATGGCGGGAGTTCTATCTGGCGATCCTGTATCACTTCCCGGGCGTGCTGGCGGGGGCCTTCAACCGGGACCTGGCGCGGGTGCCGTGGCGGCGCGCGGCGGCCGACCTCCGCGCCTGGCAGAGCGGACGGACGGGGTACCCGATCGTGGACGCCGGCATGCGCCAGCTGCGCGAGACCGGCTGGATGCACAACCGGGCCCGGATGATCGTCGCGTCGTTCCTGGTCAAGGACCTGCTGGTCGACTGGCGCGACGGGGAGACGTGGTTCATGCGGGAGCTGATCGACGGCGACCCGGCGGCGAACAACGGCGGCTGGCAGTGGGTGGCCGGCACCGGGACCGATGCGGCCCCGTACTTCCGCATCTTCAATCCGCTGCTCCAGGCGAGGCGGTACGACCCGGACGGGGCGTACGTCCGGCGGTGGGTGCCGGAGCTGGCGCGCGTACCCGCCCCGATGGTGCACGAGCCCTGGCGCCTGACGCCGCTGGAGCAGAAGGGCGCGGGGCTGGCGATCGGACGCGACTATCCGAGGCCCGTCGTGGACCACGGCGTGGCACGGGCGAGAACGCTGGCGGCCTACGCACGCGCGCGAGGGCCGCGGTGAAGGTCGTCGTCACGGGCGCCACGGGCTTCGTCGGACGCCCTCTGGTGCGTCCCCTGCTCGGGGCTGGCCACGAGGTCACGACCCTGACCGTGCACACCTGACATGACGGGTTCCATGCGGCTGCGGGTCGGGATCAGCGGCTGCCTCCTCGGGCAGGAGGTGCGCTACGACGGGGGACACAAGCGCGACCCGTTCCTCACCGATACGCTCGGGCAGTTCGTCGAGTGGGTGCCCGTCTGCCCCGAGGTGGAGCTGGGGCTCGGCATCCCGCGCGAGACGATCCGCCTCGAGGGCGATCCCACCGCACCGCGGCTGCGGGCACCGAAGAGCGGCGCGGATCACACCGCCGCCATGCAGCGCCTCGCCCGCGCGCGCGTCGACATGCTCGCCCGCCAGGACCTCGTCGGCTACGTGCTGAAGAAGGACTCCCCGACCTGCGGCATGGAGCGCGTGCGCGTGTACGGCGCGGGTGGGCCGCCGCTGCGCACCGGTGTCGGCGCGTTCGCGCGGGTGCTGATGGAACGGCTCCCGCTGCTCCCGGTCGAGGAGGAAGGACGTCTCCACGATCCTGCGCTGCGGGAGAATTTCGTCGAGCGGCTGTTCGCGTATGCCCGCTGGCGTGCGTTCATGAGCGAGCGACCATCGCGCGGCGGCCTGGTGCGGTTCCACACCGCGCACAAGCTGACCCTGCTTGCGCACGCCCCGGCCGCGTACCGGCGCCTCGGCGTCCTGGTCGCGCACGCGAAGGGGCGGCCGCCGCACGAGGTCCTCGCCGACTACGGCGGCGAGCTGATGGCGGCGCTCCGCGTGCGCGCGACGCCGGCGCGGCACGCGAACGTCCTCGAGCACATGCTCGGCTACTTCTCGAAGGCTCTGACCGCGGCCGAGCGGCAGGAGATGGCCGAGGTGATTGCCGACCACCGCCGCGGGCTGGTGCCGCTCGTCGTGCCGATCACCCTCGTGAAGCACCACGTCCGCCGCCTTGGGGTCGCGTACCTCCAGGGGCAGACGTACCTCGATCCACATCCCAAGGAGCTGATGCTCCGGAATCACGTCTAGGTACGTCGCGCTCAACCGCGCGAGCTGGGGAGGTGGGACCAGGGGCCAAGGTGGAAGTGGGGCGGCCTCACCCATGTCAACACAAAGTAGAACTGTCCGCTTCTCTCCAAAGTGGAGATGGCCGGTTTCATGGGGGAGGAGGCGGGGCGGTTCGGACCGGTGCGCCCTTCTTGACGCGCTGTTTCTCACGCTGAGTGAGCGTCCTGCTCGCGAGACAGGCCGCGTCGCGTTCCTGCTGCTGCGCGGCGATCCAGGCGAACGCTCCGTCCAGGTGCTCGAGTTCGACGACACGCCCCTGGTCGAGCTGCGCGTGATCCTTCGGGAAGCGGCGGGCTGGAAGCAGGGTGCCGTTGGCGCGGATCGTGACCGTGCCGTCGGCGGCTTCCTCGATGACGTAGAGATCGCGCTTGTAGTGCACCGTCAGCTGGCGGCTGATCTGTCGGTCCTCTTGGAGGGTGAAGAGCTGGGTGAGGTCGTCGTCGGGTCGGAGCGGGCGATGGGCGTCGTAGGCGACGCGGGCGGGCTTTTGAGTGACTTCCGGACGTGCAGGGATATCGGAGCCGGATCGTTGCGGCTATGCTCCCGCACCCTCGGCCGCGGGTCCGGTGCGGCTTCGCGGTCGGAATCGGAAGATGTGCCCTCCCCCGCTGCTCGCTCGTCAGAATCCCCGCCCCCGAATCGTCATTGTCGGGGCCAACTTTGCCGGCCTCACCGCCGCACAGCATCTCGGCAGGGAGTACTCGGTGACGGTGATCGACGGCTCGTCGTCGTTCGAGTGGCTCCCCAACATCCATGAGCTGCTGTCCGGCGTAAAGCGGCCGGCGATCCTTCGGCTGGCGCGCCCGCGTCTGGTTGCAGGCGCCGGGCATCGGTTCGTCACTGCGACGGTCACCGCGATCGACACCGCGGCGGCACGGGTGATGACCGCCGACGGCCGGCATTTCGACTTCGACCTCTGCGTCGTGGCCGTGGGTGGCGTGAACGACACCTTCGGCGTCCCCGGGGCCGAACCGTATGCCATGCCGTTCAAGAGCGTGGACCAGTGCAACGCGATCGGGCGGGAGCTCGCGCTGCTGGCACGGCGGCCGGTGGGACTCTCCGTCGTCATCGTCGGTGGCGGCCTCGAGGGGGTCGAAGCCCTCGGAGAGGTTCTGCGTCGCTTCCGCCACCACCCCGACCTGACGATCAGGGTCATCGAAGGCGCCTCGACCTTGCTGCCGGGCACGCCGGCGGCGCTCGACGCGGCGGTGCGCGAGCGCTGCGCCCCGTTCAATGTGCATTTCCACACCGAAACGCTGGTAACCAAGGTGACCAAGAGCGCGGTCCATCTCAGCTCCGGTCAGGCCGTTCATTCCGACCTCACGATCTGGACCGGAGGAGCCACCGCGCCGGCGCTGCTGCACGCCTCGGGTCTCGCCGACCGACCCAAGCAATGGGCCCCGGTGACGGCGGCGTTGCGCAGCCAGGCGGTCGCCAACGTCTTCGTCATCGGCGATGCCGCCGCCTTGCCCCAGCCGATCGGCAAGCAGGCATACTCTGCGATGCAGATGGGGAAGTGCGCGGCTGACAACGTCCCGCGGGCGCTCGCCGGCCGCGCGCTTCGTCCCTTCACGCCATCCGCCAAGCCCATGCTGATCTCGCTCGGCGACCTGGACACGTTCCTGGTCTCGGGGCACACCGTGATCGCGGCGCCGGTGCTGGCGGCTCTCAAGGAAGCGGTGTTCCAGATCACGATGGCGCAGATCGACCCGCCGACCGGAGCGACGGCGTTGCAGAGCGTGACGGCCCGGCTTGCGACAGCCGCGAGGAAACTGGCGCTGCCGGCACTCACATCCCGGGAAGCGTTCGGCCGGCTCTGGCACCTCGGAATCTTCGGCTCGGCACCTCCGGCGTAGCCACGCGACCGCGTCAACCCGAGGCCCGGCGTATCGATCCCATGCCGCCGTCGACGCCGATCACCTGACCCGTCACCCATCCGTTGGCGGGGTCGAGAAGCCAGGCGAGTGCGCTCGCGATGTCGTCGGGCTCACCGATGCGGCCGAGCGGATGCATGGCGACGGATGCCTTGAGCCCCGCCTCGCTCGCGATGAGACGCGCGGTGAGCGGTGTGCGTACGAGGCCGGGTGCGACCGCGTTCACACGGATTCCGCGGGGGGCGTAGCTCGCCGCGGCCGCGCGCACGAGCGCCTCGACCCCTCCCTTGGCGGCCGCTATCGCCTCGTGATTCGGGAGACCGAGGCGCGCCGCCACCGAGGAGACGAGTGCGATGGACCCACCCTTCGGCTGCATGGCGCCGACGGCGGCGCGGACCGCGAAGAACGCCGCGTTCAGGTTGGTGGCAATGGTCGCCAGCCATTCCTCGTCGGAGGTGCGATGTGCCGGCTTCAAGAGGAGCGATCCCGCGCAGCACGTGACGCCGTCGAGACGCCCGAGGCGTTGCGCGGTTCCCTGCACGAGCTCATCGACGTCGGCGCTGCGTGTGGCGTCAGTGACGACAATCTCGATCCCGAGCTCTGCCGCCAGCGTCTGCAGTCGCCCCTCGTCGCGCGCGGCGCCGACGACGCGCAGGCCCTGTTGCACGAGGCGACGGCACAGGGCGCTGCCGATGCCGCCGGTTGCTCCGATGACGATGTGCACCTGCTCCGTGGTCATGCCACCAGGAGACACGGGCTCGTCGGTTGAGTCCAGGTGCCTCGCCGACCCCGCCGCACGCCCCTCCGAGATCGATTTGCGCCAGCCCGGGACGGATGGGACGTGTCGCCTTGACGCACCGGCGTGCGACGGGCACTGGTGGCCGATCCCATGAGGCCTCAGCGCATCCCGCCGGGCCCGACACAGGAGTCGGTCTGGGACTACCCGCGCCCGCCTCGGCTCGAGCCCGTACCGCAGCGTATCCAGATCGTCTTCGCCGGCGGGACGATCGCCGACACTTGTCGTGCATGGCGGGTGCTCGAGACCAGCCACCCGCCAGTCTACTACCTCCCACCAGAAGACGTGCGGCGCGAGCTGCTCGTGCCGGAGTCCGGATCGTCCTTCTGTGAATGGAAGGGGCACGCGCGCTATTTCACGCTGCGCGTCGGCGATCGCGAGGCGCGGCGGGTCACGTGGTCGTATCACGATCCCTCACCCGCGTTCGGCTCGATTCGGGACCATCTGGCGTTCTATGCGGGGCCGATGGACGAATGCACCGTCGCCGGAGAGAGAGCGCGCGCGCAGCCCGGCGGCTTCTACGGCGGCTGGATCACCACCGGCGTGGTCGGGCCCTTCAAGGGCGAGCCGGGGACCGAAGGATGGTAGATGGGGTGAAGACCGACCGGCTGGCGGAGGCCATCGCGCTCGCCCGCGCGACGCGGAGCCGGGCATATGCTCCCTACTCGCACTTCCGCATGGGCGCCGCAGTGTTGACCGGCAAAGGCGTGCTGGTGCCGGGCGCCCTCGTCGAGAACGTCTCACTCGGACTGGCGATGTGTGCCGAGCGCGTCGCGCTCTTCGCGACTGTCGCCCTGGACGCCGGCCAGCCCGCGCTCCTCGTGCTGGTCTCCCCGCGCACCGCGGGCCATCTGACGTTTCCCTGCGGTGCTTGCCTGCAGGTCGCCCTCGAGTTGGGCGGTCCCGATCTGCGGGTCGTGGCGTGCGACCTGCGCGGCGCCTCCGAAACGACACGTCTCGGCGACCTGGCACCGCGGCTGCCCCACAAGGCCACGACAGCAGCGGGCAGCCGGCGATAAGTCTCCCGTCGGGCAGTTCTACGGCTCCTCCGATGCGGTGGCGCCTGAGCGCGACCTCGGCTACCACGGCACCATCCTGCCGCGCCGCTTGCACCAGGACGCCGACCACCGCCGCGGGCTGGTGCCGCTCGTCGTGCCGATCACCCTCGTGAAGCACCACGTCCGCCGCCTTGGGGTCGCACACCTCCAGGGGCAGACGTACCTCGATCCACATCCCAAGGAGCTGATGCTCCGGAATCACGTCTAGGTACGTCGCGAGTCCCCCAAGGATTCGATCAGCGCTGCCCGGGGCGCGGATCAGCCGAGGACCGTCCGCGTCAGGAGGTCGCTCATCGTGAACCCGATCAGCAGCAGCAGCCACACGAACCCGCTTCCCACCACCACCCAGGTCAGGCGGTCCGAGTAGCGCACGTGCATGAAGTAGAGGATCACGAGGGTGGCCTTCGTGACGGCGATGGTCAGCATGATGACGACGTTCAGCCGGCCCAGGTCGACAGTCGAGGCACCACTCCATCTGGAGCGAGGACGCCTGCCAGATCTGGTTCATCTGGTCGACCGGTCCGTGGCACGTGACACATCCCACCCCTTTCGCGACGTGGATCGAGTGGTCGAAGTAGACGAAGTCGGGAAGGTCGTGGACCTTGATCCAGCGGATGGAACGATCGGTGCGGAAGCTCGTGCGCACCGGCTCGAGGAACGCGCTGTCGGACCAGATCTGCGCGTGGCAGTTCATGCAGGTGCGCGTGGGGGGAATGCCGGCGACCGCCGTGCGCTCCACCGACGTGTGGCAGTAGCGGCAGTCGATCCCGAGCTCGGCGGCGTGGTGCTTGTGACTGAACTGGACGGGCTGCGTGCGGGCCACGCCCACCTGGGTGACGTACGCCGACCGGTTCACGAGGGCGAGCCCCCAGAGTGCCAGCGCCACGATCCCCACCGCACCGAAGATGCTGAGCCGGGAGAGGGTGTTGGTGCTGCGACGGAAGATCTGCGGCATCAGGGCATCCGCATTGTCCGGGCCGGTGCGTGTTCACACAACGCGCCCGCCGCGGAAATCGTCTTACCCGGACCGCAAGCGCCGCTTATGCCCACCACCGTCGTCCGTCGCCCGCAGAGCGCCCACCCTCGCAAGCCCGGTCCGGCGCGTCAAACGAGGCTACGCGGCGCAGAGGTCGTCCATCTCCTTCGCCACTGGCGCGGCCATCCGCCGCGCAACGAGTTGACGGCCGCGTGCCAGGCGCCTAACCATTCACGCCCGACGACCAATGGCCGCCGCACCGCACGTCTCGGAGGACGATGCCGCCTCGCTGACCCGCTACCTTCTCAGCTTCCGCTGGAACCTGCGGGACGACGCCCAGCTACGCGCGCTGGTCGCCGACACCCTACCCCTCTGGCGCTGCATCCTGGCGCGCGTTCCGAAGCCGCCCACCCGCGGGCGGGCACTCGAGCTCGGCAGCCCGCCCTTCAACATCACCCTGCTCCTGGCGCGCCTGCGCAACTACGAGCTGTCGCTCACCGGCGCCGCCGCCGACGGCCGCGCGGAGATCATGCAGGAGGTCGAGAGCCCGGAGTACGGCGAGCGCCACCGCTTCACGTGCCGCTGCTTCGATCTCGAGCGCGATCGCTTCCCCTACGCCGACGGCACCTTCGACCTGGTCCTCTTCTGCGAGGTGCTCGAGCACCTGACCGCCAACCCGGTGCACACCCTCGCCGAGATCCACCGCGTGCTGCGGCCGGGCGGGCTGCTCGTGCTCTCGACCCCCAACGTCGCTCGCTTCCAGAGCCTCCTCGCCCTGGTGCGTGGCCGGAACGTGTACGACCCCTATCATCTCGGCGCGCAGTTGCAGGGCAGCCGGCACAGCCGGGAGTACACCCTCGCCGAGCTGGGCCAGCTGGTCGGCGGCTGCGGCTTCCGCCTCGACCGGCTCGAGGATGTCGACGCCTGCCCGTCGCCCAACCCGCTGCGCCGGCTGGCGCGCACGATGGCGCTCGGCGCCCTGGCCCGTATCGCCGGCGGGCGCTACCACTCCAACCTCTTCGTCTGCGCCACCCGCACCGAGCAGCCGTTCATCTGGCACTTCCCGCCTGGCATCTTCGACCCGGGACACCTGGCGTTCCACGTCGTCGCGCGCGACCCCCGTGTGGTCATGGGCGAGAACGACAGTCTGCACATCTCCACCGGCTGGGGGACGCTCGAACGGGGACCGGACGGCCTCGCCATGCGCCGCTGCCGGGTGGGGGACCTCTACCTCGTGGCCCGGGACACCGCCGCGCTGCACCTGGTCGTCACCGGTGGGCGGGGCGAGGTCACCGTGTGGCGTTCCGGCAGCGCGCCCGAGCTGATGGCCTGGCAGGGAATCGACGCGCCCGCGGGCGTCTGGCACACCGTGTCCGTCCGCCTGTCCCGGCCGGTAGCCGCCGGGGAGACGCTGCACGTCCGCCTCGACGTGCCCGACGGGATCGGCGTCCGCGAGGTGACCGCCTGAGCGGGTCGATCACCTCGACGGTTTTCAGATCGGCAGGCGGATGCCGCGCCGCCCGAGCGCCACGGTGAGACACGCGAGCGCCGTGAGCGTTCCCGCTACGGCGCCCAGGCCCGGCGCGAGCCCGAGCCGGGGCCACTCCGGGAAGACGAGCCACGCCGGGTAGTACACCAACACGTACTGCAGCACCCACGCCGTGAGCGCGTTGCCGCCGAGGACGAGCAGCCAGGAGGGGAACCGCCGCGCGGCCTGCAGGGCGAGCAGGCCCGCCGCCGCCATGCCGGCGCTCAGGGCGACGAAGCTGCTCGTGCCGACGATCTTGTTGAACGGGATGCCAGCGGCATGCGCACCGGCGGCGACGGTGAGCCCGAGCGCCGCGACCACCGCCGCCCGGCCCGTCAATCCTGCCCCGGCGCCCTGCCCGCGTCCCACCACGAACCCGGCCAAGGTGAGCGGCGCGAACGCCAACGCTGCGATGGGTCCGCCGTGCACTTCGCCGGGCGCGCCGGCGTGGAAGACCCCGAGCAGTCCGAGCGCAACCGCCGCGACGACGGCGTCCGGGAGCGGCGCGAGCAGGGTGGCGAGCGCACCGCCCAGGCCGAGCGTCTGCAACACGCCCCACGTGGGCACCGCCTGCAGGCTGCCGATCCCGTCGAGCACGAGCCCGAGCAGGACGAGCAGCACGAAGCGCTGGAGCGCGGCCACCCGCGCCCCGACGGGCGTGAGGCCGCGTGCGACGCGTTGCTCGAGAAAGAGCGCCAGCGACACGCCCACCAGGAACTGAAAGACCGGCGCCGGCAGATCGAACAGGCGAAGCACGTCGCCCTGGTTGTGCGCCAGGGGCCCGGGCACCGAATACAGGAAGACGTTGATCAGGTTCGCGACCAGCATGCCGATCACCGCCAGCCCACGCGCGCCGTCCAGGAACGCGAGCCGGGCCGGAGGTGGGGCGACGGGGAGGGGAAGGCGGCGGTCGGGCATGGGACTCCGGGCGGCATGCTGGCACGAGTACCCCTTTCCTGTGAATCGGCTCTGCCGGCGCATCTGCCATGCCAGGACGGGGCGGGCATCCGTTCCCATCGAGCGGCCGAGCAGCTAGGATCGTCGCCGTTGCGGCCACGCGACCTGGAGACGCTGGAGTTCGCGCGCGTGCTGGAGGCGATCGCCGCCGGCGCCCGCTCGCCAGCGGGCCGGCAGGCGGTTCTCGACCTGCGCCCCGCTACCGCCGGCGAGGCCGAGACGCGACTCGACACGCTCGCCGAGCTGCTCGCGCTCATGGCGCACGCCGGCCGCCCGCCCGTCGGCGACACGCCGCTCCTCGCCCGCGCGCTGGCCGGCGCCGCGCCCGAGGGCGCCGCGCTCGAGCCGGGGCGCCTGGCCGAGGTCCGCGACCTGCTCGCCACCGCCACCCAGGTGCGCGCCTTCCTGTATCGCGACCCGACGCGCTGCCCGCTGCTCGCCGCGCACGCCGACGCCCTCCCGGCCGTCCCCGAGCTCGAGGCCGCTCTCGGCGCCGCCCTGGACGACGCCGGGCGCGTGCGCGACGACGCCACTCCCGAGCTGGCCCGAGCGCGCGCCGCCACGCGCGGGCACCGGGTCGAGATCGAGGCCCGCCTCTTGCGCCTGGTGCGTGATCCCGCCATGGCGGAGGTGATCGGCGAACAGTACGTCACGCTGCGCAACGGTCGCTACGTCGTGCCCGTGCGCACCGCCACCGCGGCCAGCATCGACGGCGTCATCCTGGACCGCTCCGGCTCGGGCGAGACGGTGTTCGTCGAGCCGTTGTTCGCCATCGAGCTGAACAACCGCCTGCTGCTCGCGACGCGGGACGAGGAAGCCGAGGAGCAGCGGCTCCGCATGGCGCTGACGACGCTCGTGCGTACGCACACGGCCACGCTGGCGACCATCGAAGCTGGGCTCGCCGCCGTCGACGCTGTCGCCGCCGCGGCGGCCTTCGCCGCTGCGCACCAGTGCACACGCGCGGACCTCGGCGCGCCGGACATCCACGTGCGGGCCGCCCGCCATCCCCTGCTGGTCGCCAGCGGCCGTCCCGTGGTCGCAGTCGATCTGCTGGTGCCGCCGGACCGGCGCGGGATCGCGATCACGGGCCCGAACGCGGGCGGGAAAACGGTCGCGCTGAAGACGCTCGGCCTGTGCTCCGTCATGGCCCACGCCGGGCTGTTCATCCCGGCGGCGGCCGGCAGCCGGCTGCCGGCGCTCGCCGCGGTGCTGGTCGACGTGGGCGACGAGCAGTCGATCGACCGCGACCTGTCCACGTTCACAGGGCACGTCGAGAACCTGACCGCCATCGCGGCCGCCACCGGTCCCGGCGTGCTCGTGCTCCTCGACGAGCCGGGCGCCGGCACCGATCCGATCGAAGGCGCCGCGCTGGCCACCGGGTTCTTGACCCATCTGCTCGAGCGCGGCGCGTGGCTCGTGTTCACGTCGCACTACCCGCAGGTGAAAACCTTTGCCCTCGCGAGCCCGCTCCTCGACGTGGCAGCCTTCGATGTCGACCCCGCCACCGGCGCGCCGCGCTTCGAGCTCGCCTATCACACGGTCGGCCAGAGCCTGGCGCTCCCCATCGCGCGCCGCCACGGCTTCCCGACGCGGGCGCTCGCGGTGGCGGAGGCGCTGTTGGCGGGAACGGGCGAGAGCCGGGCCCTGGCCGATGCCGTCGACCGCCTGGAAGACACCCGACGGGCCTACGAAGCGGATCGCGCAACCCTCGCCCGCGAACGTGAGGCGCTGGCCGCTGTCCGGCGCGAGACGGACGAGCTGCTGAGCGACTTGCACGCGCGCAAGCGCACGCGCTGGGAGAGCGACCTGGCCGAATCGCGCCATTTCTTGAGCGATCTGCAGTCCCGCGGCCGCGCGCTTCTGGACGAGCTCCGCGCGCGACCCGACCCGGCCGCGTTGCGCACCTTTTCCCGCACCACCGCGGCCGAGGTCGCCACCCGGGCCGCAGCGGTCGCGCCCGAGACCCCCGCGGGACGCATTGCCGTCCCGGGCGACATGGTCGAGGTCGTCGGCAGAGGCATCCGCGGCGAGCTGGTCGAGGTGGCAGGCGAGCGGGCACGTATCCAGCGCGGGGGCCTGCGCTTCGAGGTCCCGGCCAGCCAGCTGCGCGTGGTCGACGGGCCGGCGCCGCGCGAGCGGGTCGCGGTCGAGGTGGTGCGCCCGGCGGCGAGCACGGACGAGATCAACCTGATCGGCCGGCGGGCGCGCGAGGCGCTCGACGCCCTGGGCACGTTCCTCGACCGCGCCGTCCGCTCCGGCCTGACCGAGGTGCGCGTGATCCACGGGCTCGGCACCGGCGCCCTGCGGCGCGCCGTACACGAGTTCCTCGACACCTCCCCCTACTGCGCGCGCTATCGCGATGCCGATCCGTCCGCCGGCGGCGCCGCGGTGACGATCGCCGATCTTTCCTGAGCGACGTCGGTCCACGGCGACGGGCCGCGCCGCGCCGCCGCTGCCGGCGTGTGCAGGACCAGGAGTTTGAAGTGGCTCCGCCGCCGGCCGAGGAACTCGGCGGCGTCGCGCGCGACGCCGTCCGCGAGCCGGCCGCCACGTCCGGCGCGCCGGTCCCAGGTGAGCGCCCGCCGACGCCAGGCGCGCTCCGGACCGACCCCGAGCGCGTTGAGCGCCCAGCCGAGGACCCGGTAGCGCACGATCTCGTCCACTGCCGCCCGGTCGAGCGGAACACCGCTGGCGGCCGCGAGCCCCGCCTGGCCGCCGTACCACGCGACCGTCAGCCCGGCCTCGATCGCCGCCCGGGCGACGACACTGAAATCGACCATGAAGGTGATGTCGTCGGCGCCCGGGGCATCGTAGACGCCCCGTCCCGAGCGCGGCGGGCCGGCGAACACGCACCGCCGCTCGGGCGTGCGCCGGTGGAAGGCGCGGCTGTCACCGTAGTCGATCCAGAGCATCTCGGCGGTTTGGTAGAGTCGCCCCACGTTCCGCACCAGCGTCACCATCTCGGGGCAGGCGAAGTACGGCGGCCAGGCGCGCCTCCCGAGCGTCACCTCGGGCACGAAGCGGGTCACGAACGAACCAAGGCCGCGCACCGCAGCCAGCGGCAGGCCCACCTCCCGGACGACGACGTGCGCCCCACGCGCCAGCAGCGCACCAAGCGCCCGGCGACCGACCGGCCGCCCGCGGTGCAGCACGCGTACGAACACGACCCGTGGCTCCCCGTTGCGCGCGCGGACGATCTTGTGATGGGCCAGGCAGTCGAGCACCTCGTTGCCGATCACCAGCCCGACGGACCCCCGCGCTGCGTCGCGCACCACTCCGCGTGACAGATCGGCCCGAGTCCACGATACCCGGGTCGCGAGCACGCCGAGCTGCGCCTGCTGGCGCGCCACCAGCGCTCGGCTGCGCTCGACGATGCGGTAGCGGAGCGCGGCCGCGAACGCCCGCCGCGACCGCGCCGCGTCGACCGCGAGCAGCGTGTCGAGACAGAGCTGCCCGTTGCCAGCGCCGAGCTCGCACAGCTCGAAGCCGTGCGGCCGACCCGCCCGCTCCCAGAAGCGAAACGCCAGCTCGGCCACCATGCGTCCGAAGACCGGCGACAGCGCGAGCGGGAAGGTGTCGTAGTGACCGCCTTCGCCGAAGCGGATGCGGCCGCTGCTGTAGTGCCCCCACCCGGGTGCGAACAGCGCGTCGTCGACGAAGTCTCGGAACGACATCATGAGGCGCGCGGTATCTCAGCCTGCCAGCCCGTGCCCGTCAACGTTCGCAGACCCCCAGGATCGCGGCAGTTTTCCCTTGACAGCCGCGACAACGGCGGGCGAGAGTCGCTCGATGCCGCGCGCCAGGGCTGTTTGGGTTTTCTGTGCCTTCACGCTCTGCGTGCCCGGCGGCGCGCGCGCGCTGCCCGCCGGGTTGCTCGACCCGACGTTCGGCGTCGGCGGCCGCGTGAGCGTCGCCGGCATCACTACCGTCGGCTCCGGCGTGGTGGTGCAGCCCGACGGAAAAATCCTCGTCGCCGGCGGCAGCGGTGGCGGGATATTCCTGACGCGCTACCTGGCCGACGGCACGCCCGACGCGTCGTTCGGCACCGGCGGGTTGGTGGCGGCACCGCAGAGCGTGCGCATCGCCGCGCTGGCCCTGCAGCCCGACGGCAAGCTGCTGGTCGCCGGCTCCACCTCCGACCCGGACAATTTCTTCCATCTGGCCCGCTTCAACGCCAACGGCAGCGTCGACTTCGGCTTCGGGACCAGTGGCCGCGTCATCACCGACTTGGCGGGCGCCGACGACTACGCGTTCGCCCTCGTCGTCCAGCCCGACGGCCGCATCGTGCTCGCCGGTACGACCTCGGCGCCGTCGATATTCGCCCTCGCGCGCTACCTCGCCGACGGGACCGCCGACGGGTCGTTCGGCAGCGGGGGCGTAGCCACGACGGCGTTCCCGGGCACGTCGGCCGAGGCCCACGGGCTGGCGCTGCAGCCGGACGGGAAGCTGGTCGCCGCCGGCTTCGCGTCGGGCCAGTTTGCGTTGGCCCGCTACCTGTCCGACGGTACCCTCGATGCAACGTTCGGGACCGGCGGCCAGGTCACCACCTCGTTCGGGGTCGCCGCCGAGGGGCGTGCCGTCGTGGTGCAGCCCGACGGCCGTATCGTGGCCGCCGGCAAGGCCCTGGTCACGAACGGCGACTTCGCCCTCGCGCGCTACGACGCTAGCGGCACGCTCGATCCGACCTTCGGCACGGGCGGCCTGGTGACCACCGCCTTTCCGCAAGCCGCCGAGGCCAACGCGCTCCTGCTCCAGCCGGACGGGCAGCTCGTGGCCGCCGGCGGCATCCTCTTCCTGCCCTACGGCTTTGCCGCCGCGCGCTACCGCACCGACGGGACGCTCGACCCCTCGTTCGGCGACGCCGGCGTGGTGACCACTCTGGTCGGCAACGACGGGCACGTGGCCACCGCCGTCGCGCGCCAGGGAGACGGCAAACTGATTCTGGCCGGCGACTTCACGGTGGCGCGCTACCTGGGCCCGACGTGCGGCAACGGCGCGCCCGAGGGCGGCGAGGACTGCGACGATGGCAACACCGTCGGCGGCGACGGCTGCGACCCGGCCTGCTGCACCGCGGACGGCGACGCCGACGGCCAGTGTGACGCGGTGGACCCGTGCACGGGCGGCGTGCCCGCGACCGCAGCGCGCATCAAGGTCGTCGGGCCGCGGAGCAGGCTCACCCTTGCCGGCGAGCTGCCCCTGCCGGTTCCGTTGAACCCCGGGCTCGACCCGCTGGCGAACGGCATCCGCTTCCGGCTCGACAACCCCACCCGCAACCTGCTCGACGTGACCATCGCCGGCGGCGCATTCGTCGACCCGCCGCGCATCGGCTGGACCGCGCGCGCCAACACCTTCGGCACCAAGTGGGTGTGGGTCGATCGAACCGGCTTCCCGCAGGCGCACGTCAGCCCGGCTGGCGTCTTCAAGATCAAGGTCGAGGACCGCTCCAACATCAGCCCGGGACACGTGCGGTACGTCGTCAAAGGCGCATTCGCGTACCAGACGTTCGGCCTCGACCTGCCCCTGTCGGCTACGGTCGTGCTCGACCCGCCCACGGCCGCGAGCGGGCAGTGCGGCACGGCGACGTTTCCGGGGCCAGAGCCGGCCCCCAGCTGCGCGCTCAAGAACGGCGGCGCGAACGTGATCTGCAAGTAGACGGGGACCGCAGCCCCTGATCAACTGACACCTGTGATCGTCGGCGTCCCCAAGGAGACCAAGCCCGACGAGTATCGGGTGGCGATGCTGCCGGTCGGCGTCGAGGAACTGACGCACGCCGGGCACCCGGTCGTGGTCGAGCGCGGTGCGGGGCTCGGTTCGGGCCTCACGGACCAGGCCTACGCCGCCGCCGGCGCCCGCCTGGTGTCCACCGCCGCCGAGGTGTTCGACGCCGCCGAGCTGATCGTCAAGGTGAAGGAGCCGCTGGCCGCCGAGTGGCCGCTGCTCCGCCCCGGCAAGACGCTGTTCACGTACCTGCACCTGGCGGCCGACCGGGCCCTCACCGAGGCACTGCTGGCCACCGGCGCCACCTGCCTGGCGTACGAGACGCTGAGCGACGAGCGCGGGCTGCTCCCGCTGCTCAAGCCCATGAGCGAGGTAGCGGGCCGGATGAGCATCCAGGAGGGCGCCAAGTACCTCGAGCGGCCGCAGATGGGACGCGGCATCCTGCTGGCGGGCGTGCCGGGCGTGGCGCCGGCGCACGTCACCATCCTGGGCGGCGGGATCGTGGGCGCCAACGCCGCCAAGGTGGCCGCCGGCTTCAAGGCCGACGTGGCCATCCTGGACGTCAACATGGACCGGCTGCGCTACCTCGACGACATCATGCCGGCCAACGTCAACTGCCTGTTCAGCGACCGGCACACCATTCGCGAGCAGCTCGAACGCGCCGACCTCGTGATCGGCGCGGTGCTGATCCCCGGCGCGCGCGCCCCCCGGCTGGTCAGCCGCCAGGACCTGAAGCGCATGAAGCCCGGCAGCGTGGTGATCGATGTCGCCATCGACCAGGGCGGCTGCCTCGAGACCAGCCGGCCGACGACGCACAGCGACCCGACCTACATCGAGGAGGACGTGGTCCACTACTGCGTCGCCAACATGCCCGGCGCCGTCGGGCGGACGAGCACGTTCGCCCTCTGCAACGTGACCCTCCCCTGGGTGCTGCAGCTCGCCACCCGCGGCGTGCTCACGGCCGTGCATGCGCTACCGCCGCTGGCGGCGGCGATGAACGTCCACCAGGGGCGCCTCACCAACCGCGCCGTCGCCGAGTCGTTCGGGATGGCGTGGGGCACCATGTAGACGCCCCGCACTACGGACCACGCCGGGTGGGCGACTACGTCTCTCCCCCCGACTTCCGCCGGTGCGTGTTCTGCCGGGTCGTGGCAGCCGAGAGCATCGCTTACGGCGCTCAAGTCCTGTGGCTCGAGCCGCTGGAAGGCCCCTGGCCGCGGGGCACGCATCTCGTGCGTCTGGACGACGCCGTGAGACCCGTGCTCTCTCAACCCCGCGCCGCCTTCTCCGCGACGAACACCGTCCCGCGCGCCGCCTCGACGACCGCAACGACCGCCGGGTGCTTCAGCCTGCGCTCGACGGAGATCGCGTAGAAGCGCTCCCGCACGCGGTCGACCCGGCCGATGATCTCCACGCCGTACTGCCGCCGGATCTCCTTTTCGATGGCTGACGGCGCGGGGAAGAGCCCCACGCCGGCGCTCCCAAACGCTTTCAGCAAGCTACTGTCCTCGAATTCGCTGACGATGACCGGCCGGATGCCCTCGGCGTCGAACCACTGCTCGAACGATCGGCGGACGGCCGTGTTGTCCGTGGGGAGCAGCACCGGCGCACCGTTGAGCGAGCGCGGGAAGCCGCGCCGGTAGGTCCGCGCGAGCCGCGCCGTGCCGAAGAACGTCACGCCGCACTCGCCGAGCAGGTGGTTGAACGCCCGGATCTTGTGCGTTGGCCCGAGGGGCGCATCGGTCAGCACCAGGTCGAGCCCGTGGACCGCGAGCTCCGCCAGCAGGCGATCGCCCTTGTCTTCGCGGCACACGAGGCGCACGGGCTCACCAAGCTCGACTGCCGGCTGGAGGAGGCGGTAGGCGATCAGCTTGGGGATGACGTCGGCGATCCCGACGACGAAGCGGATCGGCCGACCCGTGGGTCGGTTCTTGAGCGTGTCGAGCAGGTCGCGACCGAGGGAGAATATCTCGTCTGCATAGCGGAACACGACGCGACCAACCTCGGTCAGCGCGAGGGTGCGGCCCACACGCGTGAAGAGCTTCTCGCCGAGTGCCTCCTCCAGCGTTCGGATCTGCGTGCTGACGGTCGGTTGCCCGAGTCGTAGCTGCGCCGCGGCGCGCGTGACGCTGCCCTCGCGGGCCACCGTCCAGAAGTAAAGCAGGTGGTGATAGTTGAGCCACTCCATGGGGCGGGAGCCTACATCGATTTTTCCATAGCGTCACGCCGATATTATCCATTTGTTTCGCGGCCGAGGTGCCCCTATCTGTGGAGGGCGCAAACGGTTGAGACGAAGGAGGCTCCTGATGCACCTCGACATTCGCGGTCAGAACATCACGCTCACACCCGCCCTGCTGGAGCGCGTGGAGCGGCGCGTGCAGTTCGCCGTCGGGCGTTTCGACGGCCGCGTCACCCGCGTGAGCGTACGGGTGGCGGACGTGAACGGTCCGCGGGGCGGCGTCGACAAGCGGTGCCGCATCGCCGTGCGGGTGCGGCCCATGGGCGAGATCGTGGTCGAGGATACGCATCCCGACCTGTATGCCGCGATCGACGGCGCGGCGGACCGCATCGGGCGCTCGGTGCAGCGGGAGATCGAACGGCTGCGCGATGGGGCGACGATGACACCGAGGAAGGGACACCCAGCTTGGGCGGCCGGCACGTGGTGAGGGTCATGCAGCGCGACACCCCCGTGCCTGCGCCGAGCCGTTCGGCGCGGATCGGCGCTCGCAGCCGGCGGGACTCTTCTGAGGGGGCAAGACGATGGGAGCAACGATGCGGACAATGCTGGGATCGGTGCTCATCACGATCGGTGTGCTGGCAACCATGGTGGTTCCAGCGCGCGCACGGCACGGAGCCGGGCCGGGCCCGAACCGCCCGCTCGTCCCCCGGGCCACGTCCAGGCTCGTGGCTACTCGGGAGCCCAACGCGCCGCCGTCGCGTGTGGACGAAGCATTGGAGTACGAGGTTGCCATCCCGCCACTAGGTTGGCTGGACGGCAGCGCTCGCGGACGCTCCGGTGCGAGCCAGGAAGGACTACAAGCGGCTGTGGAGCCACGCATGCGGCGGCTCGTCGCCGACCAACTCGGTGTCGATGTCGAGGAGCTGGTGCCCGAGGTGTCGCTCACGGACGAGCTCGCTGCGGACTCTCTCGACCTGCTGGAGCTCACCCTCGTCATCGAGTCGGAATTCGCCATCGCCGTGCCGGAGCGTCGGATCAATGAGATCCGGACGTACCGGGACCTCGTGGACACCGTTCTGATGTCCCTCGATGGCCGTCAGCGGGGTGAGCTGATGCGGTCGCATCCCCTCACCGCCAGGTCGCGCGTCGTCCCCGCAGGCGCGGGAGCATCCGGCAGCCCCGAGCGCGCAGACGTGCTGACACCGTACGCCCTCCAGATCATCGGGGAGGACGCAGCCCATGCGGGCCGCGGCGGGCACCTCGACCTCACCGTCTCGACGAGCGCCGAGGACGGGGACCTCGCCGCGATCCGGGGCGAGCTCGCCTGGCTCGAGCGCCGCGGGGTCGGCGTGAGCGTCCGCCGTGATACGGGGGGGGCCGGCGGGCCGGTCGGCGGAATGCTCGTCCAGGAGGAATGACCATGGCACGGCAACCCTACGGTGGCGATACTGCAAAGGAGGATCGATCATGGAGAAGGCACTCTTCGAAGAACGACGCCGCACGCAGGAGGAGGAGTTCTTCCGTCGGCAGGAGCTCTCTCTGCTCGAGAAGATGCACCGCTCGGCCGCGCTCGAGGCGGAACGACAGAACATCCGGCAGGCAGCCGGGGTCGAAGACGACGACCTCGCACGGGCACTCCAGGAGCTGGGGTACACCCCCGAGACCGTCCCACTCGTGTACGTCGTGCCGCTCGTGCACGTGGCGTGGGCCGAGGGCCGCCTGACGGCCCGGGAGCGTGACCGTATCGAGGCTGCCGCGCGTGGCCGGGGGATCGAGGTCGGTTCCGCCGGCCACCGGCAGCTCGTGCAGTGGCTCGACTCCGCACCGCCGGCTGAGTTCTTCGGCCGAACGCTGCAGGTGCTCCGACGCCTCCTCGATGCGCTACCGACCCCCGAACGTGAGGTCGCCAGGCGCAACCTCCTCGTCTGCTGTTACGAGATCGCGGGAGCGTCTCGAGGCGTCCTCGGGATCGGACCGAGGGTGTCGGCGGACGAGCGCACCTTGCTCGAGACGATCGAGGCCAAGCTCGCGCCGACCCTCCCGCGAGACGACGAGGCGCCGCCCGCCGCCTGACGACACCCGAGAGCAAATGCTCGCCGCGCCCCGTCCGCCGGCACAACGAGCCGTTGCCCCCATGATGACGGGTCACTCCTGACACATCCGCTGCGCGACATCCCAACCCGCCTCGCCCTACATCCCCGCCAGGCACGCGCGCAGCTCCGCCTCCTCCACCACGTAGCGCGTGGCGCAGAACTCGCACACCACCTCGGCGCGGCGCTCACTGGCGAGCACGTCCTGCAGCTCCGCCCGCCCCATCGCGACCATCGCCGCCGCCACGCGTTCGTGGCTGCAACGACAACGAAACCCGACCGGCTGCTCGGCAAGCACCCGCATGGCGATGCCCGCGAGCATGCGCTCGAGCATCCCCGCGGCGTCGAGGCCGGCGCGCACGAGTTCGCTCGGGCGGCCGTCCTGGCCGACGTTCGCCTCCAGACGGTCGATCGTGCCGGCGTCGGCACCCGGCATGGCCTGCAGGAGGTACCCACCGGCGGCGCCGACCCGGCCATCGGGCTCGACGTACACCCCCACCGCCACCACCGAGGGCGTCTGCTCCGACGTGAGGAGGTAGCTCGCCACGTCGGCCCCGATCTCGCCCGACACCAGCGGCACGAGGCTGCGATAGAACTGCGCCGTCGCCACCCGCGTCCGCATGACGCACAGGCTGCCCCGCCCCACCGCGCCACCCACGTCGAGCTTGCCGGCGCGCGGCGGCAGATGCGTGGCCGGGCGGGCAACGAAGCCGCGGACGGCGCCGTCGGGCGTGGCGTCGACGAGCATGCGGCCGAGCGGCCCGTCGCCACTGAACTCGAGCGAGATCCTCTCGCCGTCCTTGAGCATGCCGCCCATCAGCAGGGCCGCCGTGAGCGCGCGCCCGAGTGCGGCGGTGGCCGTCGGCAGCGTCCCGTGCCGGACGCGTGCCTCCTCGACCAACGAGGTCGTCACAACGGCGAGGCCCCGCACCGCGCCGTCGTCGGTGATGGCACGCGCCAGGCGGTCAGCCACGACTGGCGTCCGGGGTCGTGAGCGTGCCGAGCGCGCGCAGCAGGTCGGCGGCCGGCACGTACCCTACCTGCCGCCAGCGCTCCGCGCCGTCGGGGCCGAGGAGCACGTAGGTCGGCACGCCGGCGACGCGGAAGCGCTCCATGAGCGTGGTCGCCTGCTCGTCCTGCGCGGTCACGTCGGCACGCAGCATGGTGAACGCCCCGGACGCGCGCACCACCGCCGGATCGCGGAAGGTGGTGTGGTCCATCTCCCGGCACGGGATGCACCACTCGGCCTGGAAATCGATGAACACCGGCCGGCTCTCGGCCGCGGCATGGTGCAGCGCGTCGTCGGAGTACGGTGTCCATGCGATCGGGCTCTCGCCCTCGGCCACGAACAGCCCGCTCACGCCGAGCACCAGCACCACCACCCCGGCCACCGCCCGCGCCCAGCGCACCACGGGCCGCGCCACGGGACCGCGAAAGCCCAGCATCACGCCGGCGCTCCCGAGCAGCACGGCCCATGCGACGCGAGTCCAGAGCGCGGGCAGGAGCGGGGTGGCGAAGTGGAGCGCCAGACCGAGCAGCAGGAAGCCGAACAGCCACTCCATCCACACCAGCCACGCCCCGCTGCGCGGCAGGCGGCGGAGTCGCCCGGCGACCACCGCCAGGCCGACGTACGGCGCGCCCATGCCCACGGCGAGCGCGAAGAAGAGCCCGAACCCGAGCGGCACCGACTGCTGCGCCCCCACGAAGAGCAGCAGCGCCGCGACGATCGGCCCGATGCACGGCGCGGCGACGATGCCCATGGTGAGCCCCATGAAGAGCGCCCCGAAAGCCCCCTCACCGCCCCGGCCCGCGAACTGCATCACGCCGCTCGGCATGCGGATCTGGTAGAGCCCGAAGTTGCCGCAGGCGAGCGCCGCCATGAGGAGCGCGATCGTGCCGAGCACGACCGGCTGCTGCAGGGCCGCGCCGAAGAGCGCCCCGGTGAGCGCCGCCGCCACGCCCAGGGCCGAGAACGTGAGGCAGATGCCGAGCACGTAGAGGAGCGCGCGCCCCACGACGCGCCCGCCGGCGGCGGCACTGCGCCCGCCGAAGAACGCGATCGTGACCGAAATGAGCGGGTACACGCACGGCGTCAGGTTCAACGCGAGCCCGAGCACGGCCACCCATACGAACGTGAGTGGATATCCCCACCGCTCGACCAGGCCGGCGATCGCGTTGCCGCCATCGGCGGCGCTGGCCGGGGCCGGCGGCACATCGGTCGCCGTCAACTCGATCGTGCGCGGCGGCAGGCAGCGGGTGTCGTCGCACGCCTGGTAGCGCAGCTTCGCCCGGAGCGGGCCGGCGGGCACCCCGCTGCGTGTCGCGACGATGCGCACCGTGCCTTCGTACAGGAGGAGCGTCTCGTCACCCGAGAAGGCCAGCTTGCGCTCCACCGGGGTGGGGTAGCGCACCGTACCCACCGGCGGCGTGAATTCCACCGTGGTCGGGATGAGGAACTTGTCGCGCGGCTGGTGGGCGTTCACGTGCCAGCCGCGGGCGATGGTCGCCTCGACGACGGCCTCGCCGGAGCCGACCCGGAGCGTCGCCCGCACGATCTCCTCGGCCGCGAGCGACGGACCGGAGACGAACAGCGCGAGCACGGCCCCGACGGCGGCCACGATCCGGCAACGACGCATCGCGGGACGGGTCAGCGGCGCGGTGCCGCCGTGGCCGGCGCCGGACTCGCGCCGGCATCCTTGCCGCCCTCGTCGAGCGTCAGCGGTACCGTCTCGACGATCTCGAGGCCGTAGCCCGGCAGGCTGACCAGGCGGAGCGGGCGGTTGGTGAGCCAGCGGATCTTCCCGACACCTACGTCGCGCAGGATCTGCGCCCCGATGCCGAAATCGCGAAAGTTGCTGAGCCACGACCACGACGGACCGAGGCCGGTGGAGGGCGCGCGCACGCTGTCGCCCTGGGCGGTGGCGAACAGGTCCACGGCCCGCCCGCCGCGGCGGAGATAGAGGATCACGCCCTTGCCCTCCTGGGCGATGCGCTCCATGGCGCGGTGCAGCAGGCTCCGGGTGTCGCGGTCGCGATAGCCGAACACGTCGCCGGGCGTATATTCGAGGTGCGGCCGCACGAGCGTCGGCTCCTGCGGCGTGATGGCGCCCTTCACCAGCACCAGGTGCTCGCTGTCGTCGACGTCGGTGGTGTAGACCAGGGCGCGGAAGTCGCCGCCATGGCGCGTGCTCAGCCGGGCCTCGGCGGTACGGTGGACGAGCCGCTCGTGACGGCTGCGGTACTCGATCAGGGACGCGATGGTGGCGATCTTGAGGCCATGCTTGGCCGCGAAGCGCTCGAGATCCGCCAGCCGGGCCATGCTGCCGTCTTCGTTCATGATTTCGCAGATGACGCCGGCGGGCGCGAAGCCCGCCAGACGGGCGAGGTCGACCGCGCCCTCGGTCTGGCCGGCACGCACCAGCACCCCGCCCCGGCGTGCTCGGAGCGGAAACACGTGGCCCGGGACCACGATGTCCGCCGGACCGGCATCGCGGCGGATGGCGGTACGGATGGTGGTGGCGCGGTCGACGGCCGAGATGCCGCGGCCGATGCCGTCGCGCGCGTCGATCGAGACCGTGAACGCGGTGCCGAGGGGGGCGCGATTCTCGTTCACCATCATGGCGAGGCCGAGTTGCTGGCAGCGGGCCTCGGTGAGCGAGAGGCAGATCAGCCCACGCCCGTAGGTGGCCATGAAGTTGACGTGCTCGGCGGTGACCCGTTCGGCCGCGACGCACAGATCGCCTTCGTTCTCGCGATCCTCGTCGTCCATGAGGATGACCATGCGCCCGGCGCGCAGTTCGGCGAGCGCCGTGTCGATGTCGACTACGTACGGGCTCTGGCGCCGGGCGGAGGGCATCCCGGCACGGGATGATAGTCACCCCTCCGGGACGACGCCAGTCGGCCGATTCCCGGGGGTCAGGACCGCTTCGCGGGGCCCGGCACGAGGGCCCACCAGTGCCGCCGGGCGGTCGGCCGCCGTCACTCGACGGTGACGCTCTTGGCGAGGTTGCGCGGCTGGTCGACGTCGGTCCCGCGATAGACCGCGACGTAGTAGGCCAGGAGCTGGAGCGGGATGGTGAGCAGGAGCGGCGTGAGTAGCTCGCCCGTCACCGGCACGGTGAGCACCTCCCACGCCACGTCCTCCAGATCGGCCGACGCCGAGTCGGTGACTACGATGATGCGGCCGCCGCGCGACTCGACCTCTTTCAGGTTGGAGAGGCTCTTCTGGAAGACCGAATCGTGCGGGATGAGGACGACGACCGGCATCTCTTCGTTGATGAGCGCGATCGGGCCGTGCTTCATCTCGCCCGCCGGATACCCCTCGGCATGGATGTAGGAGATCTCCTTCAGCTTGAGCGCGCCCTCGAGGGCCACCGGGTAGTTGAGACCCCGGCCGAGGTACAGGAAGTCGGACGCGTTGCCATACTTCTTGGCGATCTTCTCGATCGCGCGCTCCTTGCCGAGCACCTCGCGCACGCCGTGCGGCAGGGCCACCAGGTCCGCGAGCAGGCGCTGGCCACGCGCGGCGTCGACGACACCGCGCGTGCGCCCGAGGTGCAGCGCCAGGAGATAGAGCGCCGTCAGCTGGGTGGTGAACGCCTTCGTGCTGGCGACGCTGATCTCGGGCCCGGCGTGGGTGTAGAGCACCGCCGACGCCTTGCGGGCGATGGACGAATCGACCACGTTGCACACCGCCAGCACCGGCGCGCCGCGCTCCCGGCCCGTTTCGACCGCCGCTAGCGTGTCCGCCGTCTCACCCGACTGCGACACCACGATGAGGAGCGAGCGCCCGTCCAGGATCGGGTCGCGGGTGCGGAACTCGCTCCCGTAGTCGACCTCGCACGGGATGCCGGCCAGGCGCTCCAGGAAGAACTTGCCCACCAGGCACGCGTGCCACGCCGTACCGCACGCCACCAGCACGATGCGCTGGATGCGCTCCGCCCAGCCCGCACCGAGGTCGAGGTCGAGCTGAGCGTCGCCCGAGTCCTGCAGGATGCGCCCGCGCATGGTGTCGATGATGGCCTGCGGCTGCTCGTGGATCTCCTTCAGGAGGAAGTGCTTGTAGCCGCCCTTCTGCGCGGTGACGGGATCCCACGCCACCACCTTGGGCTCGCGCTGCACGACCACGCCGTCGAAGGTGGTGATGGTCACATGCTCGGGCGTGATCTCGGCGACCTCGCCGTCCTCCAGGAAGAGCACCCGCCGCGTGTGCTCGAGGAGCGCCGGGATGTCCGAGGCGACGAAGTTCTCGCCCTCGCCGAGCCCGATGACGATGGGCGTGGCGCTCTTGGCGGCGACCATGCGGTCGGGCTCGCGCTCGGAGAGGACGACGATGGCGTACGACCCTTCGAGCTGCTTCACCACCGTGCGCGTGGCGTCGAAGAGATTGGCACCGCGCTGCACCTCTTCGTCGATCAGGTGCGAGATGACCTCGGTGTCGGTCTCGGAGGCCATCTTGCGACCGCGCTTTTCCAGCGCGGCGCGCAGCGTCAGGTAGTTCTCGATGATGCCGTTGTGGATGAGGACGACCTTGCCGGCGCGGTGCGGGTGGGCGTTCTGCTCCGACGGCCGGCCGTGCGTCGCCCAGCGCGTGTGGCCGATGCCGGGCGTGCCGGGCAGCGGCTGCTCGCGCAGCGCGCGCACCAGGTTGTCGAGCTTGCCGACCGCGCGTCGCACCTCGACGTGGGAATTCACACAGGTGGCCAGCCCGGCCGAGTCGTAGCCCCGGTACTCGAGCTTGCGCAGTCCGCCGATGAGAATCGGGCTCGCCTCACGCGGCCCGACGTAGCCAACGATGCCACACATATGTCAGCGCCTCCGACGCGCGCGCGCCCGCCCCGCGGCCGGGCGGGGACGCGACTTGGCCACCACGCGACGACGGGGTTTCGCGGCGGCCGCCTTCGCCCCTGTGCCGTTGCTGGACGCTCCGCTCTTCCGGGCCCGGAAACGGGCCGTCCAGCCCGGGACGACGCGCTGCGGGACCCGACTGACGACCAGCGCCCCGGCCGGCACGTCGCGCGTGACCGTCGTCCCGGCCCCCACGTACGCATCGTCACCCACCGACACCGGGGCCACCAGCTGGGTGTCGCTGCCGATCTGTACGCGCGCCCCGACGATGGTGCGGTGCTTCCCGAAGCCGTCGTAGTTGCAGGTGATGGTGCCCGCACCGACGTTGGTCTCTGGACCGATCTCGCAGTCGCCCAGGTAGGTGAGGTGGTTGGCCTTGGCCCCCTTGCCGAGCACGGCCTTCTTGGCCTCCACGAAGTTGCCGATGTGGACATGCTCCGCCAGGCGCGTGCCCGGGCGCAGGCGGGCGAACGGCCCGACACGGGCCTCGCGGCCGATGACGGCGTCTTCGACCACGCACCCGAACAGCAGGTGGGCGCCATCCTCGACGGTCGCGTCGACCAGGTACGCCGTTCCGTCCAGGCGGCAGCCCTGGCCGATGATCGTGCGGCCGCGGAGCTGGACGTTGGGGCCGATCACGGTGTCGCGCCCGATCACTATGTCCGGACCGAGGTACGCCGTGGCGGGGTCTTCGAACGTCACCCCCGCGTCCATCCAGCGCGCGATCAGGTCGTGCCTCAACGTGGCCTCCATGCGTGCCAGCTCCGCCCGGGTGTTGATGCCGGCAAGCTCCTCCGGTCGCTCGGCGCGTACACCGCACACGCGCCGGCCGGCGCGCGCCGCCAGGCCGACCAGGTCCGTGAGATAGAGCTCGTTCTGGTCGTTGTTCGGGCGGAGCTGGTCGAGCAGCGGGAACAGGAGCCCGGCCCGCACGGCGTAGAACCCAGGGTTGACCTCCGTGATCGCGCGTTCGGCACCGGCCGCGTCCCGCTCCTCGACGATCCCCACCACCGCCCCGGCGGCATCGCGGAGAATTCTGCCATACCCGGTCGGGTCGGCAAAGGACAGCGTGAGCAGCGACAGGTCGGCGTCGGCGGCGTGGTGGGCGTCGAGCAGCTGGCGCAGCGTCCCGGCGCGCACGAGCGGGGCGTCGCCGTAGAGGATCAGCACATCGCCCTCGAACCCGGCGAAGGCCTCGGCGGCGCAGCGGACGGCATGCCCCGTTCCCTGCTGGACCGGCTGGACCACGAAGCGCACGTCGCGGAGGCCGCACCCGTCCGCCCGCGCCACCGCGTCCCGCACCAGGTCGGCCTGATGGCCGATCACGACCGCGACCCGGGCGGGGTCGAGCGCGGCGAGCGCGTGCAGGGGGTAGGTGACCAGCGGCCGACCGCCGATCTCGTGCAGCACCTTGGCCCGCTCCGAGCGCATACGCGTCCCGAGCCCCGCCGCCAGCACCACTGCCCCCAACGGACGAGCACCACCCACGGTGGGCCGGCCTATCACATGTCGCCCATTTCTTGCGACCCGCCGGCGAATTCCCCACAATCAGCAGGGAATGGTGCTGCGGGTGGCCACGTGGGGAGTGCTCGTCATGCTGGCCGGCTGCGGGCTCGGCGGATCGACGACGCCCCCGCCCGTGCCGGCGGTCGCCGTCGACGACGACGACCACCTCGTCTGGGCCGAGAGCGAGCCCTACGTCGTGGTGGTGCGCAAGTCCTGCCGCACGCTCGACGTGTACCGCCAGGGCTATCGCATCCGCAGCTACCCGGCCGTGTTCGGAATGTCCGCCGCGGGCAGCAAGCTCTACGAAGGCGACCACCGCACCCCGACCGGCCTGTATTCGATTGTCGACAAGCGCCGGCACACTCGCTGGCGGCACTTCCTGCTCATCGACTACCCGAACACCCAGGACCTGCAGCGCTACTGGGCCGCGCTCGAAGCCGGGGAGATCCCCCGCCGGGGCAAGCGACACGCCGGCCCCGGCGGAGCGGTCGGCATCCATGGCACCGACAAACCCGGCTTGAACCAACGTGGGGTGGACTGGACGTTCGGCTGCGTCTCCATCGGCAACCCGGAGGTCGAGGACCTGGCCAGCCTGGTCCCTCTGGGAACCCTCGTCCTGATCCAGGACTGACAGGCGGCAGGCGGCCTGCACCGCCCAAGTTCATCGTTCCTACGGCCTGCCTTCGGATTGTACAGCGACGGTCGCTGCCGTGTGGGGGCCTCCCGCTGCCACGGGTTGCGCCCATAGGTCGGTGATCCCGAGGGCGAACGCGAGGGAGTTGTACGGGCGCGGGCCGCCGCCAATCTGCGGGACGCAGTCGAAATCCCGCGGCGCGCTTCGGTCATCAACGCAACCCCGCCCAGCTCCTTGATCGGCGTCGGCGGGCTCGTGGTCGTGGTGGTCGACGTGGTCGTGGTCGTCGGCGGTTGGTTCTGCGAGAGGGGATACAGAGTTCTTGGCGTCGGATGAGGTCGCGGCTCTGGACGTCGGGCGGAGAGTTGAAGCGCCACCTGGCTCGTGAAATCGTCGGTCTCGTCGCGAGCCGTCTTCATGCACCAACCCGCCGTCGCCGATCTCTTCCGCTTCGACAACACCTATGCGCGCGAGCTGGACGGCTTTTACGCCGCCGTGACGCCCGCGACCGTGCCTGCGCCCGAGGTTCTTCGCCTCAACGAAGCGCTCGCGGAGGAGCTCGGGGTCGACATCTCGGGACTGGACCCGGCCCGCCGCGCCGCCCTGTTCTCCGGGAACTCGGTTCCCGTCGGTGCCGCGCCGATCGCCCAGGCGTACGCCGGCCACCAGTTCGGGGGATTCAACCCGCAGCTCGGTGACGGGCGTGCGCTTCTCCTCGGGGAAGTCGTCGGCCGCGACGGTCGCCGTCGCGACATCGTGCTCAAGGGCTCCGGCCGGACACCGTTTTCTCGCGGCGGTGACGGGAAGGCTGCGGTCGGGCCGGTGCTGCGCGAGTACGTGATCGGTGAAGCAATGCACGCGCTCGGCATTCCGACGACGCGGGCGCTCGCAGCCGTGCGGACCGGCGAGCTCGTGATGCGCGAGGTTCCGCTCCCCGGGGCGGTGTTGACGCGCGTGGCTGCGAGCCACGTGCGGGTGGGAACGTTCCAGTTCTTCGCGGCACGGCGCGACCACGAGAGGGTGCGCGCGTTGGCCGACTACGTGATCGCCCGCCACGATCCGGATCTGGTCGCGGAGCCCGATCGCTACCTCCGCTTGCTTCGGCGGGTCGCGGAGCGGCAAGCAGCGCTCATCGCTCGGTGGATGCTCGTGGGCTTCATCCACGGAGTCATGAACACCGACAACGTGGCGGTGTCGGGCGAAACCATCGACTATGGTCCCTGCGCCTTCATGGAGGCGTACGATCCGCACGCGGTGTTCAGCTCCATCGACACCCACGGACGGTACGCGTACGGCAACCAGCCGGCGATCGCGCGGTGGAACCTGGCGCGGTTTGCCGAAACCCTGCTGCCGCTCGTCGACCCGACGTCGACGGATCGTGCGATCGAGCTGGTGACGGACGTACTCAATGGGTTCGTCGGGTCCTACGAATCGTTCTGGATGGACGGAGCACGCGCGAAGCTCGGGTTGTCCGATGCCGATGAGCGAGACGCCGCGCTCGCCACGGCGTGGCTGGCGTTGCTCGACGCGCAACGCGTCGATTTCACGCTGGCCTGGCGGCGACTCGGCGATGCAGCCGATGGGGAGGTGCGACCGCTACGATCGTTCTTCGGGGACACGGCGGCGTTCGGGCAATGGCTGGACCGATGGCGCCAGCGGGCGGAACGGGACGGTCGCGCTGGAGCCGATCGGCGAGCCGCGATGAACCGCGTCAATCCGCTCTACATCCCTCGCAATCATCGCGTCGAAGAAGCGCTGAGCGCTGCCTCCGACCAGTCGGATCTCGCGCCGTTCGATCGCCTGCTCGAGGCGATCACCCGACCATTCGACGAGCGTCCCGGCATCGAGCGGTACGCGGAGCCCGCCCCGCCCGAGGTGACGGCCGAGTACAAGACGTTCTGCGGGACCTGACTCCGTGGGACGCGAGGTGCTCCGATCTCGCGCTCGGCCGCTGTGCCAACCAGGAGGCGATCCGCGCTTCGCGTCGGCGGTGGCACAACTCTCGATAGCGGAAGGGTGGGAGGTCGTCTCAAGAACATCGAGGTGCCGATCGACGTGTGCCGAGTGCTGCTGCCTTGCCAGCAGGCCGACGCGAAGCCCAGACCGCAACGCCGCCCGGAGCCCGTAGGCAGGACAACCCTGGGAAGTTGACGTCCCAAGTCGGACGTCCCGGCCCTTGCTCCCCCCACCCCCCCGGCTGGCGGCACCAACGGGACGAGGCGCGCCAGCAGCTCCGCGGGCGTGAACACCAGATGGGTCGTCCCGTCCGCCCACGGTCGCTGCAGGACCACGGCGATCCGCCCGTCGGGCAGCCGCTGCAGGCGGTGCTGCCCGAGTGGCGGCCTGCCCGCACTCGGGGTGGAGGGCGCCGCGGTGGCGACGGTGCTCGGGTTCACGACGGGCGCCGCCCTCGGCCTCTGGCTGCTCGCGCGCGGGAAGCTCGTGCTACGCGCGCACTGGCGACCGCTCGTCGTGCGGTGGGACCTCATCCGGCGCGTGCTGCACGGCGGCTATCCAGCTGCGCTCGAGCACCTGCTCATCCAGCTCGGCTTCCTCGTCTACGTCTTCTTCGCCGCCCACTACGGCACGGCGCCGGTGGCCGCGTACTTCATTGGCGTGCGCATCCTGGCGCTGTCGTTCCTGCCCGGCTTCGGCTTCGCCGCTGCCGCGGGAACGATGGTGGGGCAGGGCCTGGGCGCCGGCCGTCCGGCAGATGCCGAGCGCAGCGGGTGGGCGGCCGTCGAGCTGGCGCTCTACATGATGTCGGCGGCGGGCGTCGTGATCTTCGTCGCTACCCGGCCGATCGCGCGGCTCTTCGTCGAGGATCCGGAGGTGATCGAGGCGGCGGTCTCGTTCATCCACGTCCTGGCGGCTGCGCAGCCGCTCATGGCACTCGATTTCACGCTGGGCGGCGCGCTGCGAGGGGCAGGGGACACTCCCGCTGCTGACGGCGCTGCTCGGGATCTACGTGTGCCGGCTCGGGTTCGCGTACGTCGTCACGTTCGTGCTCGACGCCGCGGTCACATGGCTATGGGTCGCGATCATCGGCGACTACGTGGCGCGGTCGGCGGCGAAGTGGTGGCGGTTCCGGTCGGGGCGGTGGAAGCACATCCGCGTGTAGGAGCTGCGGGCGAGTCTCGACTCGGTTGTGCATGGGCGCTATGGTCGGCGCCCTCGCATGTTCGGTTGCGGCCTCACTCGGT
>CAZUDO010000036.1:0-31910 GCA_964618895.1 uncultured Binatia bacterium (SeqCode) | reverse complement strand
GCCTGGCGGGGGCCGGACACGAAGGCCATCTTGTGGGACGCGAACGCGGTGGCCGCGATGGACGATGCCAGGTATCGACGTTCCATGGTGCTGACCATATTACGATGTGACATGAATATGGTCAATTCTGACTCTGACCAGCTTCGAGAGCAGGTCGGCGCGACAAAGCGGCGCTCCGGTGGGCTGGTAATGGGGGGCGCGCGGGGGACCGCGGGTGCCTATCTCCCCCTATCTCCTCTGCGCCGCGGTGATGCCCGTGAACGGCTCAGCGCGCGCAGGTCCGGGCGGCATCGCGACTGTTGCAACTGCCGCCGCGACGGTTGCGATGCGCGTCCACATGAGGATCAGTTCGTGAACGCGACGCTCGCCAGAACGGAATCTTCGCCGCTGTCCCTGCCGCCTTGAACTTATTCGCCTGGCAGAGCGCGGCGGGGTCAGTCCCGAAGACTCGCGTTGCGCTACAGAACCCCAGGACAAGCACGGCACGTGCCCAGCGTCCCGCTACACCGGCCGACGGGCCCTGTGCGATGGTCATCTGCGAGCTCGACGACATCATCCTACCTCCGCTGCCCTTCCACGCGGAGCATAGCAAATCCCCCCGGACTCGCGTTCGTTGACATGGGGGCCTATCGCCCCGTACCGTGATGTTGGTGGCGAGCGGCGTCCGACTGGTCTTCCGCGTTCACGCCATCCGGCGTATGTTCGAGCGGGGTGTCAGCGCCGAGGAGGTTCGAGACGTGATCGAGCACGGACAGGCCATCGAGGAGTACCCTGACGCTGACCCGTACCCGAGCCGCCTCGTGCTCGGGTGGTGCCGGAGCCGGCCGCTCCACGTCGTCGCGGCCGACGACGCGAGCACCGGAGAGACGATCGTCATCACGGTCTACGAACCCGATCCCGCCCGCTGGGCGGACGGGTTCACGAGGAGGCAGAACCCATGAAGTGCGTCATCTGCCGACAGGGGGCCACGCGGCCCGGAAAGGTGACGGTGACGCTGGAGCGGGGTGGCGCAACGGTGGTGTTCCGGGGTGTTCCGGCACGCGTCTGTGACAACTGTGGCGAGGAGTACGTGGATGAGCGCACGACCGTCGAGGTTCTGAAGACGGCCGATCGGGTGGCGGAAAGCGGCGTGCAGGTGGACATCCGGGATTACGTCGCGACCTGAAGCTCGCGCAGGGGTTCCTCATGGTGCAGACCTGGTTCTTCAGCTCGCTCGCGCTCCTCTACGGCCTTTTTTCTCCGGCACCCGTACCCGGGGCTCAGGGGTTCGGTAGGGTAGTCCGGCCTCCGGAGAGTAGTGGGCCGGAGGGTGGCAGCTCGATGCCGCTATCGCGTCCGATGTCGAGCATCGGGGCTCGCTGCCACGAGCGGAGTGGCGGATACTGTACCGAGTGGACGCGCACGAACTTCTCATCGTGGACGTGTTCGACGCCGCGGGAAGGAAGCCATGACCTCTCAGAGGAAACAGGCGTTGGACGCCGCGGGGTTCAGAGTCGGCACCGTTCGGGAATTACTCGGCTTGAGCGACGCGGAGATGCACGTGATCGAAATCCGCGTGTGTCTCGCGAGGGCGCTCCGCGCGCTCCGGCAGAAAGCGACCATGCTCAGGACGAGTGCGATGCGGGCCGCAGAGCGGGCGACGTGCGCCACGGGTGGGCGGTAACACGGCACTCGCTTCACCGTAAGCTGCGAGAAACGGGTAGACAGTTCGCACGGCGAACGCCGTGCCCGGTGGCACAGCGTCAGGCGTGCGGAGTGCGCGGCGGCGCTGCCCCAGGAGGCGATGCGCCGGCGCCGGTCGGTGGCCGCGCCGGCTACCCGGGGACGGCGCGCAGGCTGCGCACATGCTCGGCGAGGGCGCGCAGGCGAAGGGCGGCGATCTGCCGTGCCTCCGGCTCGCCGACCAGCGCCTGGGCGAAGATCTCGCCCCAGACCGGCATGGCGCTGATTCCGTGGGCGGGAACGGGGCGGCGTCCGTCGATGCGTGCCTCGAGCTCCTCGAGGCCGAGCGTGCTGCGCGTGAGATCGCTCGGTCGCGGATCGAGTGCGGCGGCTGCGGGCCCGTCGCCTCGCCCCTCGATGCCGTGGCAGGAGGCGCAGTTGCGCTGAAACAGCATCCTCCCCACGGGACTCACCTGGCGTCCGCGACTGCACCCGGTGACGATTCCTCCGACGAGGAGCGCGATGGCCGTGGGGCGGGATCGGACCAGTCGGGATCGGATCATGTGGGGCACGAAGCACGCGCCGCGCCAGGCCTGCGCAGCGTCTGATGCGCGAATGCGGTGGTCGCGGCATAGGGGTTGGCAGCCCCGAGGAAGCTCGGCGAGGAGAAAGGCGTACACTACGCGAAGGCCTCCGGCCACCGCGGCGACCGCTACATCTGGCGATACGTGAAGCCGAACGCCGAGAGCCTCGCCGACGCGATCGACAGCCTCGAGTGACCGAACACGCTCCGGTCGTTGACGATACACACGAGAGTGTGTATCCTGATACGCATGGGTCAGAAGGTTGCAACCACCACTTACGAGCGCGTGAACATCACGCTCCGCCGCGATACGGTGGGGCTGCTTTCGCGCGTTACGAGCAAAGGAACGCGGAGCCGGTTCATCGACGACGCGATCCGTGAGCGCGTCGCCTCTCTTGAACGTGCTCGGCTGCGCAAGCAGCTCGAAGCGGGGTACACCGCCCGCGCCGCGCGCGATCTCACCATGGTCGAGGAGTGGTTCGCGGTAGATGAGGACACATGGGAACGCGCCGAAACCCGACGCCGAAAGTAGTCTTCCCGCGTCGGGGAGAAGTCTGGCTCGTGCGGTTCGACCCGACCATCGGCGCCGAGATCCGAAAGACGCGCCCCGCGGTCGTTATCCAAAACGACGTCGGCAATCGCGCGGCCAGTACGACGATCGTGGCGGCCGTCACGTCCCAGGTGACGGAGCCGCTCTACCCCTTCGAGGTACTCATAACCGCTGGGGACGGTGGCCTCGGGAAGCGCTCGGCCGTCCTTCTCGACCAGATTCGCACGATCGACCGGGCCCGGCTCGTTCGTCGGGTCGGTGTGCTCCACGCAGAGACTCTTGGGCGCGTGGATCAAGCCCTCCTCGTGAGCCTCGGCCTCGTGGAGGTGTAGGTGCTATCCACAGCTCCGCCTTTGGAGATTTGCCCACTTCCAGTTATGGCGCGCTGGAAGCGGTCGAAGAAGTTCACGTACATCTGCATCTGGCCGAGGTCCTAATGCGTCAGCTTGCCGAGCTCGAGGTCGAGCAGGACGAAGCAGCGGAGCAGCCGGTTGTAGAAGACGAGGTCGACGTAGAAGTGATCGCCCTCCAGCGTCATCCGCTTCTGCCGCGCGACGAAGCAGAACCCCTTGCCGAGCTCCAGTAGGAACTCCTCGATGCGGTCGATGATCGTCTGTTCGAGGTCACGCTCGCGCCACGCGGATGTTTCACCGAGGCCGAGGAACTGGAGCACGAACGGGTCCTTGAGCACATCGGAGGGCCCATCGAGCTGGTGCCCACTTCGGGCGAGCGCCAGGACCTTGTCCTTGTCGCGGCTCTTGGCGAGGCGCTCGAACAGCAGCGAGGCGATGTGCCGCTCGAGCTCGCGGCTCGACCAGGTCTCGCGGACCGCCTCGATCTCGTAGAACGCGCGCGCCGTCGGGTTCATGACCCGCAGCAGCACGAGGTAGTACGTCCAGCCGAGGTGCGGCGGGAAGGCCGCGGGTGCGAGCTTCATGGATCTGGACAGCGTCGACTGCTACAGATCGTGGCCATCGGCCACCGCCGGACGATCTACGAGCAGCTGCCCGAGACGCGTTCCCTCCGCTGACGCGAGCGGGTGGTCAAAGTCCCTCTCCTCACTGTTCCCACACCAGCCCCGCGTCCGCGGCCTGCGCGTCGAGCAGCCGCTCGGGGCTCTGCTTGTCGATGTGGCCGATGAGTCCGTTGTAGACCCCGTAGCCGACCAGCTGGCGGAGGCGGGGCGAGAAGCCGCGCGCGATCTGGCGCGGGATGCCGAGCTGCTGGTTCTCCTGCTGGCGGACGTAGCCGGCGCAGTAGTTCATGGCGACGCCGACGCGGCGCTGCGACGAGCGATTGGCGCCGCCGCCGTGCCACAGGCTGCCGTGCCAGACCAGCACGCTGCCGGCCGGCATCTCGGCCGCGATGCTGTCGTAGTGCTGCAGGTAGATCGGCGAGTGGTCGCGCAGGTGCGAGCCGGGGATGATGCGGGTGGCGCCGTTCTCCTCGGTGAAGTTGGTGAGCGCCCACATGGTGTTGCACACCGTCGGCACGTGCGGCTTCGGGATGGGGATCAGCTGGTCGTCGGCGTGGATCGGTTGGGCGCGCTCGCCGGGATCGATCGCGATCGACGACAGGGACGACACCAGGCAGCCGGGATCGAGGACCTGCTCGACCAGCGGCAGGACGTTCGGGTGGACGGGGACCTCCTCGAAGCGCGTGCCGTGCACCAGGAGGTTGTAGATGCGGACGGTGTGATGGCCTTCGAACGCGTTCTTCGCGGGCTCGATCCGAGAGACGTGCTCGAGTCGTTCCAGCTCGGCGAGGAGCACGTGGCAGCGCTCGGGCTCGATCGCGTCCGCGAGGATCGTGTACCCGTCGCGGGCGATGCGCGCGGCGTGGGCGTCGACGTCGATCATGACCTTCCCATACACGGGGCGGGCGCGTGAGGGAACGGCCGCGACGGTCAGGGACTTGGAGCACGCTGATCGTGCCACCGGTGAGGGCGTAGGAAATCTCCCGGGTGTCGGCGTGCTGGACAGCAACCAGGCGCCGGCGTACGGGGGCCGCATGACGGAACAGGACGGGCTCGCCGGGCGGGTGGCGCTGGTGACCGCGGCCAGCCGTGAGATCGGGGCGGCTATGGCCGCCGCGCTGGCCGCACGCGGCATCGCCGTGCTGGTCGCACACTACCGAGAGGCGGACCTGGCCGATACCACCGTCGCCCGCATCCGTGCCGCCGGCGGGCAGGCGCTCGCCCACGAGTGCGACGGCACGGAGGTGGCCGCGGTGCGGGCCATGGTGGCGCGCGCCGTCGAGGCCTTCGGCCGCCTCGACATCTGCGTCGCCAACGCTGGTGTCACCGTGTGGGGGCCGTTCCTCGACTACACCGAGGAGGCCTGGAACACGGTCACCGACTTGAACCTGAAGGGCTCCTTCTTCACCGCCCAGGCGGCGGCGCGGCAGATGATCCGCCAGCAATCCCCGGGCGCGATCGTGTTCTCGTCGTCGATCGCCGGGGTGAGCGTGCTGCCGTCTCTGGCCGCCTACGGCGTTTCGAAGGCGGGCCTCCGGCATCTGGCGCGTTGCCTCGCCGTCGAGCTCGGCCCGCACCGCATCAGCGTGAACGCGCTCGGCATCGGCCCGACCGTGAACGCGCGCAACCTGGCCGACGATCCGGACTACGACGCGCACTGGGGGGCGGTGTCGCCGGCGGGGCGCGCCGCCCGCCCGCAGGACATCGCGCGCGCGTTGCTCGCGCTGGTGGATAACCCGTACGTGACCGGCGAGACGTTGATGGTGGACGGAGGCTGGACCGTGCAATCGCCCGTGCCGCCGCTCGAGTTCGTCGACCGGCAACGCGGGCGCTGAGACGGCGGTCGGCTACCCCGGGCCGGAGTTGCCGGAGCCGCTGCCGCTCCCCGAGCCGCTGCCGCCCAAGGCGCCGCACGGATCGGGGGAGCAGGTGCCGGGCCCCATGTTCGTGCCGCCGCGGGCGGCGCACTCGGCCGGCGTGCGGTCCTCGCACTCGAAGCCGCCGTCATCAGGCTCGCAGCACTGGATGTCGCCGCCCGGTGCCGGGCCGGTCGGGCAGGGGTTCGGCGAGCAGGTGCCCGGGCCCATGTTGATGCCACCTTGCGCCGCGCACGTCTCCGGGGTGCGGTCCTCGCACTCGAAGCCGCCGTCGTCGGGCAGGCAGCACTGGATGTCGGGGTTGGCGGGCGGGAATGGCGTGCACGGATCGGGCGTGCAGCTGGTGGCGCTCACGTGGATGCCGCCGCGCGCCGCGCACTCGGCCTCGGTCCGGTCCTCGCACTCCGTGCCCTCGTCGTCTGGCTCGCAGCAGATGATGTCGAGCGCGCCGCCGGCGGAGCCGCCGCACGGATTCGGCAGGCACGAGCCGGGCCCCATGGTGACGCCGCCCTGCGCGGCGCACTGGGCGGTGGTGCGATCCTCGCACTCGGTGCCGCCGTCGTCGGGCAGGCAGCAGCGGATGTCGTTGTCGCTGGAGTCGTCCGGGGTGGGGTCGGTCGGCAGCGGGATGTCGGCCACCAGCACGTCGTTCCCGCCGCTGCTGCGCAGGATGAGCGTCTTGCCGCGCGGATCAGTGCCGAGGAACTGGTCGCGGCCCCGCGGCTGCGAGCGGAGGCGAGCCTTGCCGTTGCCGCCGCCGGTGGTGGTGAGCGAGCCGATGCTCACGCCTTCCAGGATCAGGTCATAGGTGGTGTCGCGCAGCAGCTTCTTGGCCACCACAACCAGGCGGCCGTCGCTGTTCTTGACCACCACCACGGCGCGCCCGCGGGCGAAGGCCGGTGCGACGGCGGTGGCGATGAGCTCCTGCGAGACCTTTCCCGACCCGCGGCTGGCGTGGGCGGGGGTTCCCAGGTCGACCGTAGCCAGGGCGGCGATACCGACCAGGCCGGTCACGACGAGCATCCTGCTGTTTGCTGGGGTCATGCGCGTGATGACAGCAAATTTCGTTCCCGCGCCGCAGTCATGAGTTTGCACGAGATTGTTCTGCGTTCTCGCCACGGTGCTGCGGGATATCCCCCAGGGCTGGCCGTCATCCCGCAGGGGCGACAGCGGACCGGCGGGTCACGGGTAGAAGCGCGCCGTCGAGCCGACCAGGAGTCCCTGCGTGAAGACCATGCGGCCGCACTTCCCGGCGGCGCCGGCAGCGGGGCTCTGTCCGAGCACGATGGTCGCCGTGACCGGCGCCCCCGGGACCGGGGGGAGGCTCGCGTTCTTCACGCTGACCTGGAATTGCAGCGTGCCGTCCTTGGCGATCTTGTCCTTGAATTTGGCGATGCGGAGGCCGTTCGCCGAGCCCGGTAGACACCCGGGCGGCAGGGCGTTGGTCAAGTTCTTGTACGTGTAGGAGAAGTTCGGCGCCCGGCCGCTGACCTTCCAGCCGTCGAGCGGGCCACAGCCACTGCCGAGCAATCCGGGGGGATGGCCGTGGGAGTGGCGCGCGCATAGATCAGGTCCCCGCCCGTGATCACGACCTCCGCGCCGTCGACGCTGGGGTCGTAGGTCCCGGCCGCGACCGGCGGCTTCACGATGGCGCCGCGCAACGTGATGGTCTCGTCGCCCGCCGGCGGGAGAATCTTCTTGATGGTGAGGATCGCCTTGTCGTCGACCGTGGCCGCGTCGCTGCACACCGCCGTACAGCCCGGGATCTGCGCACACGTCGACGGCTCGCCGCTACAGGTGTGGCAGGTTTCGACCGCGCAGTGCGCGCTGCAGCCATCGAGGGCGCTGCTGTCGCCGTCGTCGCAGGCCAGCGGCCCGCGCCGGCCGTCGCCGCACACCGAGAACCGGCGGCCGAAGATGCCGTAGATGTAGCGGGACTGGGTGGTGCTGTAGTCGTAGGTGGCCCACACGACGACGAAGTCGCCCGCCGCGTCGGTGGCGAGGGCCGGATGGTTGAAGGCCACCCGGTTTTCGTAGGCGGAGGTACTCTCGTTGATCTGAAACACCGCCCCGAGCGGCTGGCCCGTGGGATCGTACCTCCGTCCCGCGAACGTATTGTAGTCGCTCTTCCACGCGACGACGAAGTTGCCCTCGTCGTCGGTGGTCACCCCCGTGTATCCCCAGCCGTTCTCCGGATCGAGATCGAACTCGGGACCGAACGGCACGCCGTTGGCGTCGTAGACGTGCGCGCGGTTGTAGTACGAGTTGATGCCCATGAAGGTGCCGAGCGGTCCGGCGGCGATCTTGGTGGGCAGCTCGCTGCTGCCGAAAGGGCTGATCTGGAAGGCCCCGCCCAGCGCCGCACCGGTGCTGTCGAGGCGCTGGCCCGAGATGCCCTCGACCGACTCCCACTCCACCACGAAGCGCCCGAGGCCGTCGGCCGCGATCGACGGATAGGCCCGTGCGCCGGACGCGACGGTGTTCACCTGGAACTCCGGCCCCTGCGGCGTGTCGCCAGGATCGTAGCGGCGTCCCATCACGTTGTTGCTCAGGTTCTCCCAGACCACCAGAAACCCGCCCTGGGGATCGGCGGCGATCTCGTTCCGCGCCTGGGTGTTCACGTCGGCCGGCGTCTGGTTCACCTGCACGCGTGCGCCGCGGGGCTGCCCGTCGTCGTCGAAGCGCTGCACCCAGACCTCGTCCTCGCCCCACGCCAGGATCACCCCGCCGTTCGGATCGGCCGCCAGGGACGGGCGGGTGTAGTTGGTCCAGATCCAGCGCGGAGAGCCGGGGATCGGCACGAGGGGGAACTCGCCTCCCAGCGGATGACCCTGTGCGTCGAGCGTGCGGGCATGGATGGCGGACGATTCTTCGTTGGTGTTCTCCGTGTAGCCCTCCCAGATGACCAGGAAATCGCCGTTGGCCTTGCGGACGATGGCCTGGTCGCGCGCGTAGCTGTCGCCCTGGTAGTTGTAGGTGTCGCCGTCGCGGCTGATCCGGAACTCGGGGCCGACGGGGACTACCTCCGTCGCACGGGCCGATCGGCCGGCGAGCAGGAACATCGCGGACGCCAGCATCCATGCCGCTGTGGCCATCGGGCTCCTCCTCGGGGGCGCGCCTCGTTCCCCGCTGCGCGACCCCGGCAGGATGCGCCGTACGGCTCCGCCTGTCAATACATTTCTTGCCGGATGCCTGGGCTCAGCGCCCCGTGAACCGTGGCGCTCGGCGCTCGACGAACGATGCCACCCCTTCGCGGAAGTCCTCGGTGCCGAAGCTCGCCACCATCTCGGTGTCGGCCACGCGCAGGGACGCCTCCAGGTCGACGAACTGGTCGGTGTAGAGCTGGCGCTTCATGATGCGGATCGAGCGCGGCGAGCAGCGCGTGGCCAGCTCGGTGGCGTAGTCGTGGACATGGGCGAGGAGCGTGTCGTGCGGGACCACGCGATTCACGAGGCCGATGCGGGCGGCTTCCTCCGCGTCGATCAGGCGGCCGGAGAACAGCAGGTCGCTGGCGTGGGCCATGCCGACCAGGCGGGGGAGGATCCAGGAGCTGCCGTGCTCGGCGACCAGGCCCCGGCGCGGGAACATGAAGCCGAAGCGGGCGCGGTCGGAGGCGATGCGCACGTCGTAGTACAGCATGTACGACACGCCCAGCCCGGCCGCCACGCCGTTCACGGCCGCGATCACCGGCTTGGAGAGGCCGAGCGGATAGCTGTACTCGCCGCGGAAGAGGGCGGGCGCGGAGGGGTCGATTTCGACGTGCAGGTCGTCGTCGGCGGCCGCGATGCCCTCGCCGCGCTGGAACCCCTGCAGCATGTCCATGTCGGCTCCGGCACAGTAGCCCTTGCCGGCGCCGGTGATGAGGATGGCGCGCACCTCGGGATCGCGCTCGGCGCGGAAGGCGGCATGGCGGACCTCGGCGCCGAGGCGGAGCGTCCAGGCGTTCAGCTTCTCGGGACGGTTGAGGGTGATGGTCGCGACCCCGTCCGCGACCGCGTAGAGGATCTGCTGGTAGGGCATGTCGGCTCCGCTCATCGCCCCTGGAACTTCGGGGGACGTTTCTGATGGAAGGCGGCCACGCCCTCCCGTACGTCGTCGGTGTAGTTGGTGACCAGGGTCGCCAGCGCCGCATCTTCGAGCGCGTTGGGGAGGTCCATGGTCTCCTGTTTGTACATCATGCGCTTGGTGATCCGGATGGCGATCGGCGGGCCGTCGGCCAGGCGCTCGGCCCACGCGCGTGCGGTCGACAGGAGCTGGTCGTCGGGAACCACCTCGGTGACGAGGCCCAGCTCCCTGGCGCGTGCCGCCGGATAGACTTCGGAGAAGAGCGACATGCGGAGCGCGTTCTCGAGCCCCATGAAACGCGGGAAGAGATAGGCCCCGCCCTCGTCGGGGATGAGTGCGAACTTGAGGCTGGTGTCACCGAGGCGCGCGCTGGCGGCGGCGAGACGGAAATCGCAGCACAGTGCCAGCGTGAGCCCGCCGGCGACCGCGGGGCCGTTGATGGCGGCGATGACCGGCTTGTCGAAGCGGCGGAGGAAGGTGACCACCTGGTGCATGTTCTCGCGCATCTCGAGCATCGACTCGAGGCGATGGCCACGGTAGCGCGCCGGGTACTGGAAGTCGGGGGAGACGTCGCCCCCCGAGCAGAAGCCGCGCCCGGCGCCGGTCAGGATGACGACGCGGATGCCGTCGTCGTCGCGCGCGTCGCCGAACGCGGCCAGCAACTCGTGCACCATCTGCTCGGAGTAGGCGTTCAGCTTGGCGGGTCGGTTCAGGGTGACGGTCGCGACGCGGCCGTCCTTGGCGTACAGGATGTGCTCGAAGGTCATGCGCGGTCCTCCGGGATGACGGACCGTAGCGAATCGCGCCCGTCGGGCCAAGGACGTGCGGGGATCACGGCCGGAGTGCCCGGAGGCCGGCCGCCGTCGCCAGCTTCGCCTGCCGGGCGTCGTAGGTGACGAAGACGCTCATCCCGAGGGTGAGCGCACACGCCACATGGAGCACGTCCAGGCTGCGCGTCCCGAGTGCGGGCGTGTGTCGCCGGCTCAGCTGGGCCGCGGCGTCGAGTGCCCGCCGCCACGCGAGATCGATCAGGCGTAAACGTCCGGCGTTGACGTCGGCGTCCAGGTCTACCGTCGCGCCTTCCGCGATCTCACGCGTCACATCGCCGCGAAACGCGGCGAGGGCGAGCGCATTCACCAGCTCGGCGTAGCCGTACCTGGTGATCGGCAGCGCGCCGCGGAGCCGTCCGCGCCAGGCGCAGAACCTCCGCGAGCGGTCGTCGTGCAGGTAGAGGCAGCGCAGCGCGCTGGGATCGACGTACGTGCGCTCAGCGTTCGCCACGGTCGTGATCGTCCAGAGCACGGCGAGCGGCAGCGGGAAGGGGCCGAGGCTGGCGGCGGCTGAGCCGCCGCCAGTAGTCGACCGCCCGGCTACGGGACCGCGCCGGGGGCGCGTAGGCTCGAAGGACGCATACCGGACGGCCATGGTCCGTCACGATGACTTCGCCCTCCTGGTCCACCAGGGCCTTGATGCGGGGAAATCGTGTCCGGAGATCGCGCACCGAAGCCGTCGGCATCTTGTGAATCATGTATGATTCACCAACCAGACGCAATGGCCGACCCTGGACATGGCGCTGGTCCAGACGCTGCGGCCACGTCCCGTGGGCGCCGAGACTTCGTCTCGGCGCGCGCTAGCCTTTCTTCGTCGCCTCGTCGATCAGCTGCTTGAAGCCGTCCAGGGTGCGGGTCTGGACGCGCTTGCCGGCGACGAAGAAGCTCGGTGTGCCCTGCACGTCCGCCGAGCGCCCGTCGGCCATGTCGCGGTCGACCTGCTGCTGGATCTCGGGGGACGCCATGTCCTTCTCCCAGCGCGCCACATCGAGGCCCACCTGGGCGGCGTACTCCTTCAACTTGTCGGCGGCGAGCTCGCGATAGTTCTTGAACAGCAGGTCGTGCATCTCCCAGTACTTGCCCTGCTTGCCGGCGACCAGCGCCGCCTTGGAGGCGGGCATCGCGTTGGGATGGATCTGGGTCAAAGGGAACTGCTTGAAGACCTAGTTCACCTCCTTCGGGTAGGCCTCCAGCACCTGCTCGACGAGGGGGGTGGCCTGGGCGCAGAACGGGCACTGGAAGTCGGCGAACTCGACGATCGTGACCTTGGCGTCCTTCGGGCCACGGATGGCCGAGGCCCCGACCGGGATGGTGTAGACCTTGTTCGGGTCGGGCGCGCCTGGGCGTGCGGCCGGCGCGGCTCGCACCTGCTGCACGGCTTTGTCGAGGCCGTCGAGCTTGGCGAGGATGTCGCGCTGGCCCTTCTTCAGCTCCTCGATGTCGGTGGGGGTGGCGCCGCAGCCGGCGAGCACGGCGCCGAGTGCGATGAACGTGCGGACGGACGTGGTGTGCATGCAATCTCCTCACGGTTGGCTCATGGCCGGCGGCGCGGGCGCCGCGGGCGGGTGAGCGGGTGGCGTGGGCTACGGACTAACGAATCGACACGCGATCGGCGGGCGGTCTTCAAGTGAAGCCCGTCCCGTCAGGGTGGCGAGCGATCGCTCCGCAGTGCGGCACGGCCACAGGAAATAGACGTCGGCGGCCGGGGCGGCAAGTGGCCGGCGGGGACCGGCCCCGGGTTGCGATCGCGAGCGTCCCGGGGCTAGAGAGGCCGCCAGGAGGACTCCCCGATGGCGATCCAGGTGGGCGACATGCTGCCCCTCGACACGAAGCTGAAAGAGATGAGCGACGCCGGTCCGCGCGACGTGACCGTGGGCGATCTCTGCCGCGGCAAGCGGGTGGTGGTGTTCGCGGTCCCGGGCGCGTTCACGCCGACGTGCTCGATGAAGCACCTGCCCGGCTTCGTCGCCGGGGCACAGAGCCTGGCCGGCAAGGGCGTCGACGAGGTCGCCTGCGTGTCCGTGAACGACGTATTCGTCATGGATGCCTGGGGCAAGGCACAGGGCGCCGCTGGCAAAGTGCGCATGCTGGCCGACGGCAACGGCGAGCTGACGCGGGCCCTCGGCCTCGAGCTGGACGCGCGCGGGTTCGGTATGGGAGCGCGCTCACAGCGCTACGCCATGGTGATCCGCGACGGCAAGGTCGAGCAGCTGCACGTCGAGCCGGGCGGGGGACTCAACGTGTCGAGCTGCGAGGCCGTGCTGGCGAAGCTGTGAGCGAGCGCCGGTTCGCGACCTCGGCGGCGTTCGGTGAGCTGATCGACCTGATCCGTGGCGCCGACGCGCAGTTTCTGACCGGGCCGCGGGCCGTCGACGACCTCTCCGTGCTGGAGGGATATCGCTATCTGACCGAAGTGCTCTCGGTCGCGCTCGACTGCTATCTGTGGGCCGACGCCGACCGTCCGACCATCGTCCCCATCGTCGGCCCGACGCGGAAGTTCGGCGGCGACAACGCCGACGCGCTCTACCACTTCGCTCCGGTGCGGCCGGAGCGGACCTACCGTCTGGGCGGCCGGCGCGGCGACGCGGTCTACCTGTCGATCACGATCTACGGCGGGCCGAGCGACGGGCACTGGTCGAATCGCATCGTCGGGACGCTCAACGACCGCGCCATCACGTTCGCCCCCGACGGGGCGTTCGCGGTGACCATCGGCGGCCCGGCGCAGGCGACGAACTGGCTGCCGCTCGATGCCGACGCGGTCGCGCTGGTCACGCGCGACTACCTGGCCGATCCGGGGCGCGGCCACCCGGCTACCTGGACCATCACCACCGCCGGGTCGGTGCCGCCGCCGCGCCTGACCGACGACGACCTGGCGCGCCGCTTCCGGGCCACGGCCAATTTCATGCGCGAGCTGCTCATGATCACCCCGCTGCCCCTCGACCCGACGACGGTGAACACCGTCGACGAGCCCTATCCGGTGCCACAGCAGACCTACGGCTGGGCCGCCGCCGACGCCGCCTACGCCATGGGCAGCTTCAATCTGGCGCCCGACCAGGCGCTCGTGCTGGAAGGCCGCTCGCCCGCCTGCGCCTTCTGGAACCTGTGCCTCTGGAACCCGTTCATGCAGACCTACGACTACCGCTACGAGCGCGTCACGCTGAACGGCACGCAGGTCCGCTACCAGCACGACGGTTCTTGGCGCATCGTCATCGCCGCCCGCGACCCGGGCACCCCCAACTGGATCTCGACCGCCGACCACCCCACCGGCCGCCTCTGGTTCCGCTGGTTCCTCCCCGAAGCCCTCCCCGCACGCCCGACCGCCCGCGTGCTCCCACTCGACGCCGCGCGTAGCTCCTGACCCGCCAGGGGGGACGCGGGAGAGGGCCCCCGCGTCCCCCCGCGCATGTGTAGAGTCCTACCCGCGACGCTCGTCCACGTCGGCCGCGTGCACGTGCAGGTCGCGCTGCGGAAACGGGATCCGGATACCGGCATCGGCGAGCGCGCGGTTGACGCCGATGGCGAGGTCGCTGCGCACCTCGAAGCGGCCCTCGAGGTTGGTCGTCCAGGCGCGCAGCTCGAAGGTGAGGGCGCTGTCGCCGAAGCCGGTGAAGAACGCCTGCGGCGCGGGGTCGCTCAGGACCTGCCCGTGGCGACGGGCCACGTCCAGGAGGAGCCGCAGTACCTCCTCCGGGTCGGTGCCGTAGGCGACGCCGACCGGCAGGTCGAGGCGGCGCTTGCGGTCCGAGAGCGTCCAGTTGACCACGCGTTCGGTGATCAGGTGGGCGTTCGGGACGATCATCTCGGAGCCTTCGTTGGTGTGGATCACGCTCGAGCGCAGGCCGATGCGCCGCACCTCGCCGATCACGTCGCCCAGTTGCACCAGGTCGCCGACCTGGACCGGGCGTTCGACGAGCAGGATCAGGCCAGAGACGAAGTTGTTGACGATGTTCTGCAGGCCGAAGCCGATGCCGACGCCGAGCGCGCCCGCCACCACCGCCAGGCGATCGAAGTCGAAGCCGGCGGCCGCGAGCGCGACAAAGAACCCGATCAGCAGGACCAGGTAGCTGGTGAAGGTGGCGACCGCGTACGGTACGCCGCGGCCGAGGTGCATGCGCGGAAACACCTCGTCCTCGAGCACGACGCGCAGCAGGCGGGAGATCATGAAGGAGAGCCAGACCGCGATCGCGAAGGCGACCAGGTCGCCCAGCGAGAAGGTGATCTCGCCGAGCGGGAGCCGCGCGCCGAGCGTCGTGCGCACCGCGCCGAGCGCGGCATCGGTCAGCGAAAACGCCCGCAGCGTCCACCCGACCCAGAGCACGCCCACCACGACGCGGATCAGGCGGCGCGCGCCTTCCGCGATGACCGGCCGGTGGCGGACGATCAGGCGGAAGCGTTCTGCGGCGCCGGTGCTGAGCGCGAGCTGCGTGAAGCCTTCCAGCACGCTCGCCACCGCGACCGCGAGGATGGTGGCGCCCGCCGTGCGGATCGTTCCCTCGAAGAGCAGCTTGGCCAGACGGACGTATCCCAGCCCGTTGGCGAGCAGGGCGATGACGAGGGTGGCGAGCGCGAGCCGGCGCCCGGTTTCGATGCCCCGGAGCACGTGCGGCGCCGGGGCAGGGCTCGACGTGGACAGGTGACGCGGGAGCCAGAGCAATGCCCCCGTGCCCAACGCGCACTCGAACACGAGCAGGCTCCGCTCGAGCGCTGGGGTCGACGCCAATAGCTGGCGGACCTCGTCGAGCAGGGCGAGGCCCAGCAACCCCCAAAGGATCGGCCCGAAGGCCGGCACGGCGACCGTGCCGACGATGCGCAGCACCGGCAGGAAGTAGGCGAGCATGACCAGGCGAACGAGCGCCGGCGGCGCACCGCCATACGGCAGCGGCGTCACGAACAGCCACCCGACGAGCGCCAGCGCGAGAGGATGCTCGAGCAGCTCGCGCGCGGACCCGCCGACGGTGGCGGGAATCTCCCAGCGCCGGCTCCGGCGCCGCAGATGGCGCGCCGCGATCACGCTGGCGACGAGCAGCGCGGCCCAGGTCGGGAGCAACCCGGCGCGCCGGCGCAGGTAGGCCTCGATGGACGCGAGTTCGGCGCGCCAGGACGCGGCGACGCGTTCCCCCAATGTCTCGAGGCCCACGTTACCCGCCCAGGCCCCCACGAACGTCGGGCTGTCGCGCACGAACAGTCGGCTCAGAATGTGCTCGTACGCGTGGCGGAGCTCGCGCGCGACGGCGTCCACCCGGCTGGCTTCGGTGGCGACCAGACTCTGCAGCTCGAGCACGGCGGCGAGCCGCTGGTCGGTGCGTTGCTCGATGGTGGCGAGCTGCCCCAACGTCGCGCGCACGCGCTGCATGAGCGCGGCGGGGGGGGCCTGCGCCTTCATCCCGATGGCGATGACGCGCCAGTCGGCCCGCAGGCTGCGCGTCCGCTCGGCGTCGCGCTGCAGGGCCTGCGCCCGATCGGTCAGCGTGCGCGACCACTCGGCGAGCACCTTGGTTCGCTCCGCGCACTGCCGCCCCAGGTCCTGCAGGGTGCCGAGGGCGGGCAACCCGTCGAGGGTCGTTCGGCTGGTGGCTTCGAGGCGATCGATGACCACCCGTTCGGCCCCGAGTCGGGTGCGGATCGCGCTCTCCACGTCGCTCGGCGCGGTACCGGGGTCGAGCTTCTGGAGCACGCCTTGGAGCTGATCGAGCTGCGCGGCCACGTCGGCGGCGGGCACGATGGCCGGGCCCCCGGGCGGCGGTGTCGCGCACGCCGGCACGGGCGCGGTGAGCAGCAGCGCGAGGACCACGATCGCGGGGAACACCATCCGGGACAATTCCCGGCGCAGGTATCCCGCGAGGCGCCGGCGGTCAAATCGCAGCGACCTCAGGTGGCGGGCCAGGGGGGTGGCTTCACGCCTGCCCGATCGCGTGCTAGCGGGACCCGGCGACTGGCACGGGAGGTGCGATGGGAAACGAGGACGATGCCACGGACGGCGTGAGCCGCCGGACGCTGCTCTCGCGCGGCGCCTCGCTCGCGATGGCGGGCGGTCTGGCGGCGGGCTACGGGGGATTCGCGGCCATCGCGGGCCGCTATCTCTATCCGGCCCGTCCCGACGAGACGCGCTGGCTGTTCGTCACCCCGATCGACCGCTTCGCGGTCGGTCAGTCGCTCGTCTTCCGCACCCCATCCGGCGCCGCCGCTGCGATTGCCCGCCGCGGTGCCGGCACCGACGCCAGCGCCTTCGTCGCCCTCTCCAGCACCTGCCCGCACCTCGGCTGCTCGGTCCACTGGGAGGCCGCCAAGGCCCGCTTCTTCTGCCCGTGCCACAACGGCGCCTTCGACCCCACCGGCAAGGCCATCGCCGGCCCCCCCGCCGAAGCCGGCCAGTCGCTCCCGCGCTACCCGCTCAAGGTCGAGAACGGACTCCTGTTCATCGAAGTCCCGGTCGAAGGCCTGACCACATCGGCCACTCCCCCGGACGCCCCGGAGCGACGCGCCTAGTGTCCCGTCTCGCCGCCTGGCTTCAGGCCCGCCTGCCGATCTCCGGCGAGGACCTCCGCACCCTCACCAACGAGCCCGTCCCGAACCACCTGAAGCGCTGGTGGTTCTGTCTCGGCGGCACGCCCGCCTACCTGTTCGTCATCCAGCTCGTGACCGGCATCCTGCTCGCCGTCTACTACCAGCCCGCGCCGGCGACGGCCTACGAGTCGGTGCGCTACATCACGGAGGAGGCGGCGTTCGGCTGGTACCTGCGGAGCCTCCACAAGTGGGGCGCGACGCTCATGATCGCGGCCGTGGTGCTGCACCAGATGCGCGTCTTCTTCACCGGGGCGTTCCGGACCCCGCGCGAGATCAACTGGATGGTGGGCATGACGCTGCTCATCACCACGCTCCTCACCGGCTTCACCGGCTACAGCCTGGTGTACGAACAGCTGTCGTTCTGGGGCGCCACCGTGGGCGCCAACATCGCCGACAGCGTGCCGCTCGTGGGCGGCATCGGCAAGGCGCTGCTGCTGGGCGGCGAGGCGTACAACGCACGCACCCTGTCGCGCTTCTTCGTGCTGCACGCGGCGGTGCTGCCCGGCACGCTCCTGGTGCTGGTGGCGGTGCACATCGCCATCGTGCGCCTGCAGGGGGTGACCGAGTTCCACTTCCGGGACGAGCGCGCCAACGCGCCGGCGCACTATCGGTTCTTCCCCGATCACTTGTACACCGAGCTGATCCTGGGCCTCGTCCTGATGATCGTCCTCTCCGCCCTGGCCACCGTCCTGCCGGCGGCGCTGGGGCCGAAGGCCGACCCGCTGATCACGCCGGAGGTCATCAAGCCCGAGTGGTACTTCTACGTCGCGTTCCGGTGGCTCAAGCTGTTCTCGGGCACGGTCGCGGTCCTCAGCATGGGGTGCATCGTGTTCGTGATGTACGCCTGGCCGTTTTGCGATGCGTGGCTCCGGCGGGTCACGCGCTACGAGGACGTGAGCGTCTGGATCGGTATCGGCGGCGTGCTGTCGATCATCGCGCTCACGGTGTGGGAAGCTGTCGTCGTGCACTGAAGGGGAACCCATGACGCTCGACACCAAGCGCATCATCATTGCCATCCTGGGCGCGACCTTCCTGGTCTCGCTCCTGTTCGTGCAGCAGCGGGAGGTGGTCCGCCAGCGCGAAGAGGCGGGTCTCGTGCCTGCGCACGTGGTCGTGCCTGCCGCGTCCAAGGAATGTGTCGACTGCCACGGCAAGGCGAGCGCCGGCATCATCGATCACTGGAAGGGCAGCATGCACGCCCAGAAGGGCGTCGGCTGCGTCGACTGCCACCAGGCCGAGCGTGATGAGCCCGACGCGTTCGTGCACTACGGAGAAACCATGGCGTCGGTGGTGACGCCGCGCGACTGCGCGCGCTGCCATCCGCAGGTGGGGGCCGAGTTCACCGCCAGCCATCACGCCAAGGCGGGCAACATCCTGGCCTCGCTCGACAACTACCTGGCCGAGGTGGTCGAGGGAGCGCGCGTCCCGTTCGAGCCGCATGGGGTGACGCCCGGACGCACGGTGACGCAGGTGAACGGCATGGCGAGTGCGATCGCCGGCTGCCAGCAGTGTCACGGCAGCAAGGTGGGGTTGGTCAGCACGACGGGCGGCGTGCTCACGGTGGACGATCTCAAGCCCGGCCCCGACGGCAAGCCGACCAACGCCGCCGCCGTGCGCGCCATCGCGCGGGACCAGAACGGGCGGCCGCGCCTCAGTCCGACGACGTGGCCCAACACCGGCATCGGCCGCATCAACCTGGACGGCTCGCTCGGCTCGTGCTCGGCGTGCCACAGCCGGCACGACTTCTCCGCCCGCCGTGCCCGCCAGCCGGAGAACTGCGGCAAATGTCACCTGGGACCCGATCACCCGCAGAAGGAGATCTACGACGAGTCGAAACACGGTGTCGCCTACCGCGACCTGAAGGACCAGATGAATCTCGATGCCGAGTCGTGGGTCCTCGGCAAGGACTACTCGGCGGCGCCCACCTGCGCCACCTGCCACATGTCGGGCAACATCCGGAACGGCGGCCGCATCACGCACGACCCGGGCGAGCGCATCTCGTGGACCAACCGTCCGCCGCTCAGCCAGGTGATGGACACCGACGCCAACCACAAGGTGGTGACCGAAGCCGACCCGGCCAAGCGGGCGGCCCTGGTCGTCGACACCGCCGACGCCAAGCGTACGCGCATGAAGGAAGTGTGCTCCACCTGCCACGCCGACGACTGGGTGAACAACTTCTACACCCAGTACGACGAGCTGGTGATCCTCTACAACGAGAAGTTCGCCCGCCCCGGCCAGGCGATCATGACCGCGCTCCTCGAGCAGGGGCTCCTCACCACGACCCAGTTCGACGAGGAGATCGAGTGGTCCTGGTACTACCTCTGGCACCACCAGGGCCGGCGCGCGCGCCACGGGGCGGCGATGATGGCGCCCGACTATACGCACTGGCACGGCATGTTCGAGGTGGCGGACGCGTTCTACATGAAGCTGATCCCGCAGGCGCGCGAGCTCACGCACCGGGCGGCCGCGGACGGCAAGGCCCGCGAGGCGGCGGCGGTGGAGGCGGTGATCGACGGCATCCTGGCGCGGCCCGAGCATGCCTGGGGCCGGAGGTAGGGAAATGACGTGGTGGCGGGTGGTCGTGGCGAGACCACGTGACGCCGATCTCGAGCGAGCGGGTACGCAGCGAGTTCGTCGACTGGTTCCGGCCGCCGGCGGGGGCGGCGCCGGCGGGCGCCAACCGCTACAACTTCTTCGGCAGCCAGCTGCGCTTCGGTGCCAAGGTCACCGTCCCGCACGTCGACGTGGTGGTGGTCGGCCAGTACACGCAGCTCGTGAACCTCCCCGACGACGCCAGCGTGGGGACGCCATTCGGCAACCTGGGCCCTGGTGCGCTCTACTTCTTCAACTCCCCCCACCTCGACCGCGACAACACCAACCAGGGCGCCGTGTTCTTGAAGGAGGGGTACGTGACCTTGCGCGACCTGCCCGGCGTGCAAGGGCTCTGGCTCAAACGCGCGCACCAATTAACAACGTCTTCGGCTTCGCCGGCGCGCCGGCCAACGACCACCGCAACCTGGCCGAGCTGCTCGACCTGGCCGTGACCGTGTCGCTCATGAAGCAGATGTCGGCGTACGTCTACTACGGGCACGTCTTCGGCCAGGGCGTTGTCGGCCAGACGTTCGCCGGCACCGATGCCAACTACGGCTACCTGGAGCTCACCTACCGGTACTGAGCAGGACGGTGCGCAGCGCGCGCGGCGGGACGAGGAAGCGGACGTGCGCGCCGTCGACGGTGACCGGAGCGTCGCCGGTCTCCTCGTCGAGACGCACCGCTCGGGCACCCGTGACATGGAAGCCGGCGCGGAGGACGGCCGTCTGGGGCGCGTCGGTGGGGTTGAGCACGCGAACGACCAGGCCGGTACTCCGCTCGGCGGGCTTCACCGCCGACAGGAGGAGGGCCGGCGGGTCGAGGGTGAGGAGCGCCGTCTCCGCCGCCAGCAGCGGCGCGTCGCCGGCGATCACCCCCCGGAGCCCAACCTCGGCGTCGCGGGCAGCGGCGGGATCGCGCCCCGGCAGCAGCGCGAGCCGTGCCTCGAGCGGGCCCTGCATCTGTGCGCCGTCCACCGCCATCGCTGGACCGGCCGGAATGGGGCGGCTGGCGAGGTCGTAGCGTGCCAGCCACCCGACCGCGCGCAGCAGCGTGAGCGCGATCGTGCCCGACGGCGTCACCTCCGCCTCCGGCAGGCCGGGTGCCACCACCGTGAGGCCGTTGGCGCTCACCCACCCCTGGATGGGGAACGTCGCCGGCGCCGGATGCTGCCAGCGGAACCCGTCGCGCGGAGCCGTCGTGCGCTCGACCACGTCGAAGGTAGTGGCCGCGTGACAGGTGGCGGCGGGGCGTCCGGTCGGGAAGAAGAGGCGCAGGCGGTGGTCACGGGCGGGGTTGTCGACGCGGACCACGAGGTCGACGCGGGGGATCGCCGGGGCCACGCGCGCGTCGACCGTCACCGTCAGCGCCACCGGCTCCGTGGTCCGCCGCGCGCGGTCGTCGGCGAGCGCCGCGGGCACGGAGAACACGCGCCGGACGATCAGCCGCATGAGGCCCGACGGGTGGCGCAGGCGGCGCCAGGACACGCCGGTCAGCGTGGCGCCCGCATCGTCAGCCACCGGGTCGAAGTCGTAGGTGTCGCCGCGATCGCCGCGGTCCTCGACCGCCAGGAGCCCGTGGTACTCGCGCGCGCCCCAGGCCACGGCCAGCGTCCCGTCGTCAGCGATGGAGACGCGCACCCCGGCGGCCTCGATCACCCGGCCGTCGTCGACGTCGTCGGCGACCGGCGCCGTGGGGGTCACGCGGTAGCGGCGGTAGCCGAACGCGGGCACGTCGGTGGCGACCAGCTCCAGGTCGAAGGGCGTCTGCCCAGGGAGCCAGCGCGTGCGTTCCGGGTCGTCGGTGGGCACGACCCGGACCGGCCGTCCGTCGATGGCGAAGCCCGGGAGGTCTCCCGCTGCCAGGGCCAGGGGTGCGAACGCGGGCAGGCCGAGCGGCAGGGCCAGGGCGGGGTAGGGATCGAGCGCGATGCGCACCACGTCGGTGCGTACATGGGGCGACGGGTTGAAGACGGCGATCTCCTGCGCGACCGTCCACGGGACGCGGCGCTCGACCCCGAGCCCAGCGATCCGTTCCAGGAGCCGTGCCACGGTGGCCGTAGCCAGTCCCTCGACGTCGTCGAAGCGTGCCTGCACGCGGGTCGCGACGGTGTCGAGGGCGCAGCCACAGAGCGAGTCGTGCGCCTGGTTCTGCAGCAGGGTCTGCCAGGCGAGGCGGAGGGCGGGGCGCTCGTCGGGCGCGCCGAGCAGCCGGCCGAGCGCCGCCCAGGGCTCGGCCCAGCCCTCGAGCAAGGTCTCGCAGCGGCGGTTCCGGAGCTTGAGCAGCATCCGCGTCGACCACGTGCCGGCGAGCAGGTTCGCTACCCGCCCGCCGCACAGCTCGCCCCGGAACGTGCCGCGCGTACGGCCGTGGCCGACGGCGTCTTCGAGCAGGCCGCGCGTGACGGGGGCGCCCGTCGTCCGTGCGAGCGCGTCCGCGACCGCGGCCGTGTGCGCGTCGGGCAGCATGTGGTCGAACCCGTTCAGCAGGAGAACAGGCCCGTCGTGCCCGGCGGTGAGACGGCGGACGGTGTCGGCCAGGTGGTGTGCCGCCTCGTCGGGGTCGGCGGGCAGGCTGGCGGCGTTGAAGTAGCCCTCGCGCAGCAGGGTGGCCTCGACCGCGCTGCCGTCCGGCGCCTCCCAGCGGTACACCGGGCCGAGGGCATCGATCTCGTCGCCGTTGCCGCGCCAGTAGACGAAGGTGCCGATGCCGAAGCCGGCCAGCACCTGGGGGAGCTGCGCCGGGTGGCCGAAGGCGTCGGGGACGTAGCCGACGCGTGACACCGCGCCGAACGGCTCGGTGACGTGCCGCCCGAGCAGCAGGTTGCGGACGTGCGCCTCGCCCGAGGGCAGCAGCATGTCGGGCTGGACGTACCACGGCCCCACCGCGACGCGGCCGCTGCGGATCGCCGCCGCCAGGGCATCGTGCTGCGCGGGTCGTACGGCCAGGTAATCTTCGAGCACGATGGCCTGCCCGTCGAGCAGAAATCGGTACCCGGGGTCGGCGGCGAGGAGTGCCAGCACGCGGTCGACGGCGTCCGCCAGGCGGGCGCGGTAGGTCTCGAAGGGGCGATACCACTCGCGGTCCCAGTGGAAGTGCGAGACCAGGACGCAGTGCATGTGGTCAGGAGCGCGGGGCGGTCATCGCCGCCCGGCCCGCCGCGCCTCCAGCACCTGCTCCGGGTGGGCGGCCTTGCCTTCGGTGAGCGTCGCCATCGTGCCGGGGTCGTAGCGCACGCCGGGGATCGTGGGCAAGGCGCCCTGCGCCGCCGGATCGTGAAGGTGCGCGTGCAGCAGGATCTGCTCGACGCAGAACGACTCGAAGCTGGCACCGGCCTTGGGGTGCGCCAGCAACGAGGCGCTTGCCGATGTTCGCCGCGTACGGCGCGAGGCGGCGGACCAGGAACACCCCCTCGAAGATATCGAGAATGTGGGCTACGGAATGATAGTTGACCCCCGAGCGACCCGCCGATCTCACTCAGGTTGCAGATCGCGCCCTGTGAATGCGCCAGCATCGTGAGGAGGTTACGCAGACGGACGCTGGAGATGCGGAAGCCGAGTTGCGGAATGTCCCCTACAGCAGATCGATGCGTGCGCGGTGGCCCGCCGCGCGGGCGAGTCTCGCGTCCCGGGTCACCATGGGGCACGCGAGACGTTCTGCAAGAGCGACGTAGGACGCATCGTACGCCGTCAGGTTTCCGCGTAGCTCCCAGATGCGTCGCCGGAGTGCGCCATGCGGCCAGCGCCGAAGCGCGAGGCGGCCGAGGGCACCCACCGCCAGGTGGGCTCGGTCTGCGGAGACCGTGCGCCCCGTGACCAGCCGACGAAGGACCTGGAGCACTTCCAGGTCGATCAACTCGGGCGCGTGCAGGCCGTCGCCTGCGCGTATCCGCGCCTCGACCGGAGCCACGTCGGGTGTTTGCAGCAGGACATCGATGAGGCACGAGGCGTCGAGGACGATCATCGCGCGTCGCGTTCGTGGCGGACCAGGCGGGCAGCCGTCGAGCGCAGGCGCACCGGAGGATGTCGATGGACCTCGTCGAGCCATTCGTCGATCGGCTCTTGTCGTGCCAGGTGCTCCAGCTCGTCGAGTACGTAGGCCGAGAGCGATTTCCCTCTGCGGGCGGCACGCTCACGGAGGACGCGGTGCACGGGCTCGGGGACGTTCCTCACCTGAAGCATCTTGTGCATGCGAAAAGCATCACATGCATGCTCTGCGCATGCAAGCACGCGACAGGGCCAGGCGCCATGTCGCCCTCGTGCGCATGGCGGCCGAGTCGATCACTACGGAAGAGGTGCGGACCAGTGCCCGGGCGGTCTTGGCCGTGGTGGAGATCCACGCGGTCGTCGCCGGCCGGCGACACCTCGAGGACGTCCTCCTGGATCGCATGCTCCAGGGATGACACCGAGACCACCGATCGTAGCGGGGTCGCTCTGGTGAGAACGGTGCCGGTCTGAGCGGCCGCCAGGCCCGTAGCTTGCGACGGGCAGCCCAATGTGGCTAAGTTGGCCATCATGAGGGTGGTTCGAATCGGCGAGCTGAAGAACCACCTGTCTCGATACCTGCGCGTCGTCCGCGGCGGGACCCGGGTGATCGTCATGGATCGGGACACCCCCATCGCAGAGCTCGGTCCGATCACGACCGGCCCGCGGGCGGCGGCAGCCTGCCGGGAGGACCTCATCCGGCGTGGCGTGCTCGTCGCAGCGCCTCGACCGTCTCTGTCGCTCGACGAGCTGGGCCCGCCGGTGCGCTGCCGGGGCGATGTCCTCGCCGCCCTCCGGGCCGACCGCGACGCGCGCTGAGCCGGATGCAGTTCTGGGACAGCTCCGCGCTCCTGCCGCTGGTGGTGCGGCAGCCCAGGTTCTCGGAGGCCTGTCGCCACGCCTTCCGCCGGAATGTGCCGCGGGCGATCGCTTTTCTGGCGCGCGTCGAGTGCCGGTCGGCGATCGAGCGGCTCGCGCGCGAGGGAGCCCTCGACTCTGGCACACGCCGACGGTCAGGGACGCGGCTCGACAAGCTCCTCGCCGCGTTCGACATCGTGGCCTTCTCGGCCGAGGTCGAGGCACATGCCATCGCACTGCTGGGCCGCCATCCCCTGCGATCCCTCGATGCGTTGCAGCTCGGCTGCGCCGTGAGCCTGGGCCCCGGCGGCGACCCCGACACCCTTCCGGAGGTCATCTGTTGCGATCGGAGGCTGGCGGAGGCTGCCACGGCAGAGGGCTTCTCGCTCCAGATCGTGCTCTGATTACCCTGATGAGTGGCGGACGCAGCGGGCGCGGCGGTAGAACCTGGCCCCCGTCGCCCTGGTCGGCTACACCAACGCCGGCACGTCGACGCTGATGCACGCGTTCACCGGCAGCGAGGTCTACAAGAGCACACTCACCGAGGAGCGCGCCAAGGTCGTAGCCGCCGTGTTCCGCGTGCGGGCGCACCCCGAGACGATCGCCAGGCTGGGTGGGGGCTGAGCACGAGCCCGGCTCCGCCGGTTCGTCCGCCATGCGTCGTCTGCAGCTTCGCCTGCTCGCCGTCCTCGGGGCCGGGGTACTCGCGTGCTGGCGTGCCACGCTGCGCATCCGCGTGGAGGGCGATCCACGCCCCGCGCTCCGCGCCGCCGGCCGTCGCTACGTCTACGCGATCCTCCACGCCCAGCAGCTGAGCTTCATCCTGCTCAGCGACGACGTGCCGATCCTCGCGATGGTGTCCGCGTCCGCGGATGGCGACTGGCTGGTCCCGCTCTGTCGCGTACGCCGCATCGTGCCGGTCCGGGGCTCCACCGGCCAGGCCAAGGGTGGGCGCGCGGCGCTCGCCACGCTGGCCGACGGGGTCCGGAGCGGCCTGCCCGCGCTTCTCGCCGTCGACGGCCCGAAGGGGCCGCGGAGCGGCGTCCACTGGGGCGTCGTCGACCTGGCGCGCGAGACCGACGCGTGCGTCGTGGTAGCCGGCGTATTCCTGCCCACGCGCCGCTTCATCCTCGAACGGACGTGGGACCGGACGCAGCTCCCGCGCCCGTTCTCGACGCTCACGGGCCGGTTCAGGCCGCCCATCGACCCGCGGGACTTCGCGGACCGGGCGAGTCTCCGCGACCGCATCGCCGCGGAGCTGCTGGCGCTAGAGCAGGCCTTCGATCCCGACGAGGCCTGCCACGCCGGGCGCGTGGCGCCGCCGCGGAGAGCGCGGCAGGGCTGATCAGAGCGTCGCAACGCTCTGCACGCCCGTGAACGTGAACGGGCAGGATGCGACGGCCCAGCGGCCCCGCGACCAGCTCACGTGTTGTACCGAGGCGTAGTATTCACGGCGTAGGCGGTTCTCCCGCGCGCTTGCCGCAGGTCGTTCGTCTCGGCCGCTGGCGCGTGCGGCAGGTCTCGAGGTCACGCACGCCGCATGCGGGGCCCGCTCCGGCGTCCGACCCGAGCACGATCGTGCCCCGAAACGGGCCGACCGGGACGTCCGCGAGCTCGACGAGCGCCCGCACCCGGAAGTCGATCCGGCCCGGGCCCCGCCTGACCGAGATGCGCCGGAGTCCCTTCGCCGAGCCCGGGGCATACGCCGCGAGTGGCAGGGAGGAGCGCGTCGGTGTCGGGAAAACGGAACCGGAGCGTGCGGCGGTCGATCACCTGGAGGGCATCGGGGCGGCCGGCCTCCTCCGTCGCGAGGCAGACGGCGTCCGCGACGTCCGGTTCCGCGCGACAGGCCGCCAGATCGACGCGGCCACAGGCGCGCGAGAGGACGACCACGTGGCGCGGCCCGCCCGACGGGGTGAAGACGATCGTGACCACCGGCGCGTCCTCGACCGGAAACCCCGGCGAGCTGCCATGGCAGGCGGGATCGAGCGTGAGCTTGACCCAGTCGCCGGGACGGGCGAACGGGCGGTCGGTCGTGGCGAGGGACGCCCGGAAGGCCGGCGCGGCCGACGGGATGATGTTGCAGTTCGCCTCCGTGCGCCGCGCGGCGGCGAGGAGGGCCAGGAGCATCCAGACGCGTACGCGGGCCTCGGGCATCATCGCGGTCCTCCCCCCGCGCAGCGTTCGCTATCCCACTGGCGGGCTGGGCTCAACGAGCGCCGCATCATCCGTGACGCCGCCGCTCCCGCTCGCAAGACCGCAGCCATTTCCCTTGACAGTCGGGTTGTACGCTGCGCATCTACGCCCCTGGTCGTACGAGCCGTCACGGGCAAGGCGCTGCGGGAGGTCGCTCCCCGGCGGGAGCGGCTTGACCGCATCGTCCGCGGCCACATAGGAGGACGCCCCGTGTACACGCTCGGGCGTGGTGCCGTGCATGGCGGGGGCTTCGGACTCGCGGTGGGGGGCGTCGAGACCTGGCTGCGGGCCGGGGAGCTGCTGCGCCTCCACGCCGCGCCGGGCATGGCCGAGCTGCATGGCGCCGTGCTCGACGTGGGCGTGGGGATGCTGATCGGGATGGTGTGTGCGTGGCCGCTCCGGTTGCGGCGACACGGGATCCTCCTGCACCGGGTGGCGGTAGCGATCGCATGGGCGGTCCTGGCCGTGACGCTCGGAGTTCCCGGGCTGGAACTGCAGGCCGGGCCGGTGATCGGGCCGATGGCGGCGCTCGCCGTGGTGCCGCTCGCGGACTGGCTCGGCTTCCGGTGGCGGTGGGACCCGGTGCTGCTCGGGGCCCTGGTGATCGCGGCCGGCCTGGCCGTGCCGGCGTTGCTGGCGCACTGACGCGCCGGCCTATGCGACGTCGAGCAACAGGGTCGGCACGCCGGCCGTGCCCGAGCGCACCGTGACGACGCGCGTGCCGGGGCGCATGCCGGGTCGGAGCGCGCTCACGTCGACACCGGCGGCGGCCAGGCGGTCGCGGTGCGCCGGCAGGTCGGTGACCCGGTACGAGAGCCCGTGGAAGCGGTCGACGGCGTCGTCGGGGCCGAGCGCCGGCGGGTCGGGGCTGGCGTACTCGAGCGTGATGCTGCCGCTGCGGAAGAAGAGGAGGCGGAGCCCGCGCTCGGGAAAGCGGCGATCGAGCGCGAGGCGGAGCCCGGCACGGTCACGCCAGAAGGCGATGACGCGCTCGGGCGCGAGCGTCTGCACGACGACGTGGTCGATCGCCCGGGCAATGGCCCCCGGCAGCTCCGCCGACGGCGCACGGGCGGGGCACAGGCGCAGCGGAACGCCGGACAATGATGCCGGCAACGGGGGCGCATCGGGTGCGTTGGGCGTGAAGCAGATGGCGTGCAGGCCAGGAGTGCCGGCCGCGATCTCGACGGCGCCGCGGCCCAGCTGGAACCGCCGGCTGCCGTCGGCGGTCACCTGCGCCGTGACGCGGAGCAGGAGCGTGTAGGCACGGGTTGCGTCGTCGAGATCCGCTGCGCCGATACGCACGCTGTCGAGAGTGTACGTGGCGGCGTCCCCGATGGCTCTTGTCGACGCCGCCGCCGCGCGCTGTCAAGCCGGGAGGACGTTCAGGCCGCCCGGCGGATGGGCTGGGCCGGAGCCGGCACCAGAGCGTGACGCTCCGGACGACGGGTGTGTGCCAGACGCAGCAGGATGAGGCCGGGCCCGACGAGCAGCAGGGCCGTCGTCGTGCCCGGGCGGCCGAGCAGCTCGGCGGCGGGGAGTGCCCAGGCCAGCTGCGTGACCAGGGCGCCCAGTGCCACCGCGATGCCGCCGGCGATGAGCCCGCCGCCGGTGAGCGCGCACACCGTCCGCAGGTCGAGATGGAGGGTCATGCTGCCCTCCGCATACGTGCCGGAGCGGTTACCTGGATGTCGACCGGGTGCCGCCGACGCTGGATCACCCGGACGAGCGCGCCCGCCAGGAGCGCGACCACCATGGCGCCACCCAGGGCGGCCAGGGAGCTGAGCTCCAGATGGATGATCGTGGGAACCGGGATCGTCGCCGTTGCCATCGCGTTGGGGAACATGAACATCGTCGTGCCCTCCTCTGCGTGGAGGAAGAGCAAGGCGAGTGCCACCGCGCGGGTGCCGGAAGTACGCCACCCCGGGTGGGCAGGTGCTACGTGGATCTAGCAGACCGGACGGCTAGCCGCGGCGTCAGTTGGCAGCCGGGCCGGGCAGGCCGTACGCGTGCCGGACATTCCCGCCCAGGAGCTTCGGGCGGGCCGACGCGGGCAGCAGCTGCACCAGCTCGGCGAGCTCGCGGATGTAGACCGGGGGATGATCCGGGTGCGGGAAGTCGGAGGCCCAGAAGAAGCGGTCCTCGCCCACGATGGGAACGATGCCGGCCAGCGAGCGCTCGTCCGGATCGCACGAGATCCAGCACTGGCGCTGGAAGTAGGCGCTCGGCTTCTCGCGCAGCGGCACCCCCTGGCCGAGGGGCGACGCGTACACGGCGTCCATGCGCTCCAGCCAGTAGCCGATCCAACCGGCGCCCGATTCGAGGATCACGATCTTGAGCTTCGGGAAGTGATCGAAGACGCCGAACTGGAAGAGTGACGTGAAGGCGTGCCGGACCGCGTCCGGGGCGGTCACGTTGATGAGGAAGCGCAGCGACGCGTCGGTCATCTGGCCGAAGCGTCCCGGCCCGGCCCAGAACGGCTCGAAGCTGGGGTGGATGCCGACCGGCAGGCCGAGCTCCTCCGCCAATCGGAACACCCGGTGATGGTCCGGATGCCCGGGGGCTTTCCGGGTCATGACGAAGGGGGCGATGAAAACGCCCCGCACCCCGTCCTTCGCGGCGCGGGCGAGCTCGCGTTCGGCCTGGTCGGGCAGGCCGATCGAGAGGTGCGCGATCGGCAGCAGGCGACCGCCGCTGCCGGCGCAGAAGTCGACGATCCAGCGGTTGTAGGCGCGGGTGTAGGCCTGCGCCAGCTCCAGGTCTTCGCACTCGGCCTCCCACAGGACGCCGAGGGTGGGGTAGAGGATGGCGGCGTCCAGGTGCTCCTGGTCGAGGCGCTGCAGGCGCTCGGCCGGATCCCACGCCCCGAGGCCGGCGTTGTCGAGGTAACCGAAGCCGGTCGCGGGGCGCGTCGCCGGGCGCGGGATGCCACCGATCATGTCCATGGCGCCGAGGCCGGCGGGGAGGCCGCGCCGCACCATCTTGGACGGGCGGCCGTCGATCTCGAGATACTCCAGCCCTTCGGCGTCGCGCCGCACGCCCATGGGACGACTCCGGTAGCGCTCCTCCAGGTAGCGGTCCCACAGGTCGGGAGGCTCGAGGACGTGGCCGTCGGCGTCGATCGCACCGTCGTGTGACAGTTGATGGAGCATCCGCGCCTCTTAGCAGATGCACGAGTCGCCCGCATCGGCTATGGTGCCGCGCGGTGGACCCGCTGGCCGAGGCAGCCCCGCGCATCGGGGCGGAGGGTTGATGGCGGAGGTGGCGTATCTGGTGCAGGATCTGCTCTTCACGTCCAAGATCCGCGAGGCGGCGCAGCATCTGGGCGTGGAGGTGATCAGCGCGCGCAGCCCCGAGGCGCTCGTCCTGGCGGCGAAACAGGCGCGCCTGGTCATCATCGACCTCCGCCTGCCGGTGGCCCTGGAAGCACTCGACCGCCTGGCCAGCGATCCCGATGCCGCCCGCGTTCCGTCGGTCGGCTTCATCGACCACGAACGCACCGACGTGATGGCCGAGGCGCGCACCCGTGGCTGCGCCCGCGTGCTGGCCAAGGGCGAGTTTGCGAACGAGCTGCCGGCCCTGCTGGGCGCAGTCAAGTAGATCGACCCGAGACCATGTCTCGGGTCGCGATCGGCATCACGTCGCGTACGAACTGCTCGAGACCGTCCCAGTCGAAGGGTGCGCGCAGCGCCAGGATCACCCACTCGGCGCCGGCCTGTGCATATTCGCCGAGGCGATCGATCACCTGCGGTGGCGTGCCGACCAGGATGCCGGGACGCACCCAGTCCGTCATCGGCCCGAACATGAGGCGCAGGTTGTCTTCCTGTCGCCGCACGGCCGCCTCGTCCGGGCCGATGGCGAGCCCCAGGTTCACCGTGCGCGTGATGGCGCGCGGGTCGCGGCGCTCGCGCTCGCACCAGCCGTCGAGGGTGGCGTTCCGGGCCGCGAACACTTCGGGGGCCAGGAAAGGAACGTTCCAGCCGTCGGCGTGCCGGGCGACGATGCGGAGCAGCCGCTTCTCGCCCTGGCCGCCGATCCAGAGGCGCAGACGCGGCTGCACCGGGCGCGGGTCGCAGAGCGCGGCGGTCAAGTGCACCTGCTTGCCGTGGAAGGTGACGCGCTCGCCGTCGAAGAGGCGCCGCAGGACGGTGGCGGTCTCTTCGAGCAGATCCAGGCGGTCGCGGATGGGCAGGAACGGCATGCCGAAGGCGTCGAACTCGGCCTGGTTCCAGCCCGCGCCGAGGCCGAGCTCGCAGCGCCCGCCGCTCAGGTGGTCGATGGTGACCGCGCCCTTCAAGAGGACGCCGGGGTTCCGGTAGCCGACGCAGAAGACCAGGCAGCCGACGCGCACGCGGCGCGTCTCCGACGCCAGGGCGGCCATGGTGGTGAGGCCCTCGAACGCGGGCTTCGCCGGGTTGCTCACGTCCGAGACCGAGTACAGATGGTCCCACACCGAGCACCAGTGGAAGCCCTGCTCGTCGGCGATGCGCCACAGGCGGCGGAGGTCGGCGATGGTGCAGTCCTGGGGACCGGCATGGATGCCGAAGCGCATCGCGGCCGTGTACTACGATTGGCAGAGCGCCGCGACCACCCGGTCGACCGCAGCGTCCGCCAGGGCCCGCATCTCGTCGTCGGTGCGGTCCTGGATGGGATGCGGCACGAACACGCATGCGGGGTCCGCGCCGAGCGACCGTCCCTGGGCCGCCGCCGCGTCGACGAACTCCGTCGAAGCCACGATCACGCCCGGCACGCCGCGGCCTTCGAGGTCGGTGATGTCGTGCACACTGCACGACACGCACGACCCTCAATCGGCGAGCGCTTCGATGACCGCCTGGCAGCGGGTGCCGATCTCCTGGCGCAGGTCGACAGGCGCGGGCTTGGTGAACGTGGGTTTGCGGAAGCGGGCCACCGTGGCGCCGAGGGTTCCCAGGCGATCGGCCAGGCGATCGAGGAACACGTCGCCGCGCGGCTTGCCGATGTCGAGCAGGCCGACGGTCATCCCGCGGAGAGTGGCGACGCGCGCGGCGCGGGGCCGGGCGGCCGGCGTTCGCTCGCCGCTCGGATCGAGATAGGTGTGCGGTTGGGTCATGAGCGGATCTCCCTGGTGACGGGTTCGCTGCCGATGGCGCCGGACACCCAGCCGCCGATGATGGCGGAGAACAGCCCCGCCGTCCCACCGG
>CAZUDO010000035.1:0-18181 GCA_964618895.1 uncultured Binatia bacterium (SeqCode) | reverse complement strand
TAGCGGGCTGAAGGGGGTGAAGATGCCGCCGCCGCACTGGGACGACCCGACGGCGCTCGTGAAGCGGAGTTGCGTGGCCCCGCAGCCACCGACCGTCGTGCTGGTCGTGCTGGTGGTGGCGACCGTGGTCGTGGTGCTGGTGGCGGGCGCGGTCGTGGTGGAGGTGGTCGTGGTGACCGTCGTGGTCGTGGTGACCGTCGTGGTCGTGGTGACCGTCGTGGTCACGGTGACTGTGGTCGTCGTCGTGACGGTCGTGGTCGTGGTGACGGTGGTGGTGGTCGTCGGAACGGTGGTCGACGTCGTTGACGTGGTGGTGACGGTCGTGGTCGTGACGGTCGTGGTCGTCGTGGGTGCGGCGGTGCTGGTTGTGGTGGGGACGGTGGTCGTCGGGACGGTCGTGGTCGTGCTGGTGGAGGCCGACGGGTTCTTGAGTGACGGGATGCAGAACTCCTGGCGCCGGATCAGCTCGAGGTTGTTCTGTGGCCCGAACTGGTTGTTCAGGAATACGAACGCGTTCGCGAAGGGGACGTTCACCTTGGCTCGGTAGCAGAGCAGGTGATCCGGGTGCGTCGGCGCGGTCGGGTCCTCGTTGTTCTTGTTCGCCGGTGCGCACAGTCGCAACGGCTTCAAGAGATCCACCGAGATCGACCCGAACTGGTCGCCCACGTTGACGCCGAACCGCTTCGGGAAAGCGGGCGAGCCCGGCGTGAGGCGGACCTTGTAGCACTGGAAGTGGTCGACAGTGGGCGGCTGCGGCGCGGGCGCGGCCCCGTTGAAGCTCTTGCTGGTCGGGACCATGAGCCGATCGCGCTTGGTCACGTCGAGAAAGAGATCGTGGAACTGGTTCACGACCCGCTGCGCCACGACCCGGGTGAACGGCCCCCGGATGCGGTAGCCGGCCAGGTGGACCGGGTCGGCCGGGGCCGTGGGATCCTCGTCGTTCTTGTCGGCCGGCGCACACAGCCGGTCGGGTCGCTGGACCAGGATGTTGGTCGACCCGAACTGGTCGACCAGGCTGACGGTCGGCCCCGCGAAGGCGGCCTTCCGGACCTCGTAGCACTGGTAGTGGTGCGGCGGGAGCCCGGTGCACTCGACGTGGAGCTGGTCGCACACGCCCGCCTGGCAGCCGGCCTGGGTGCAGGTGTCGTTGTCGGTGTCGGTGCAGGGGGTGCTGTCGGGGACGAAGGCGCCGACGCAGCTGCCCGTCATCTGGTTGCAGGTTTCGGTGGTGCACTCGTTGCCGTCGTCGCAGCTGGGGCAGAGCGGGATGGAGCTGGCCTGCGAGCCCGCCGACGGGAGCCCGTTGTCGCATTCGGCGTCCATGCTGACGACGGAGAACCCGGCGACCTGCTCGATCAGGTTGGGGGTGGTATCGATGCTCTGCGCCAACACCTTCACGTCGAACTCGAGCGAGCAGAAGCCCGGCGGGATGGCCTGGTTGGGCGGAATGGAGATGGTGGTCGACGGCGTGAACACGACTTCGTTCGGCGCCGCACTGATCGCGTGCCCGGTGCTCCAGCCGACGCCGCAGTCGGTCGTGACGGTGGCGTCGCCGCGGTACTCGATGATGGCGCCCTCGTTGGTGCACGGGCTGCCGAGGGGGAAGGTGCTGTTGCAGTCGAGGCTGAAGCGCACCCGGTGGATGTCGACCATCGTGCCACCCTGGATGCTGCCCGTACCCAGAGTGAGCTTCACGCGCACGGTGTCGCCGGGTCCGGTGAACAAGGGCCCGCTGACGTAGTCGATGGTCAGGAGCGAATTGCAGGTGTTCACCGCCGTGGCCGGCCGCGGCACCACCAACGCCCCCGTGAGCAACACGATCCCCCAGAACCTCGTCATCTCGGAGCCCTCCTCGCGTGAGACGTCTTGTCCCTCGTTCCCGGACTCCCCCTGCATATTCGCACAGGTCCTCCGCTGTCCAGGGGTATTTGGGGGGGGGGAGGGTCAGCCCAGGGCTTTGCCGATGCCGGCCAGCGCCTGGTCCGCCTCGGCGTCGCTCAGCACGAGGGGAGGGGCCAGGCGGACGACGGTGTCACGATGGAGGGTCCAGTTGAGAATGAGGCCGCCCGCGAAGGCGCGGCCGGCGAAGCGGGCACAGGCGGCGGCATCGGCGAACTCGAGTCCCAGGAGGAGCCCCAGGTGCCGCACCTCGACCAGCCCGCCGCGTCCGACCGATGCCTGCAGGCCTCCGGCAAGGGCAGCCCCCAGGGTGGCGGCCCGCCCGGCGAGGTCCTGGCGCAGAAGCACCTCGAACGCGGCCAGCCCGGCCGCACAGGAGAGCGGGTGCCCTCCGAAGGTGGTCACATGGGCCAGGGGAGGGTCGCGGGCGAGGGTCGCCATTACCCCGGAGCTGCCGACGAAAGCCCCCAGCGGCAGGCCTCCTCCGAGCGCCTTCGCCAGGACCAGGATGTCCGGGACGATTCCCCAGTGCGCGTGCGCGAACAGGCGCCCGGTTCTTCCGAAGCCGGTCACGACCTCGTCGAGCACGAGGAGGGCGCCGGTCTCGTCACAGCGACGGCGAAGGGCCGGGAGGAAGTCCGGACCGGGGATGCGTACCCCAGCCTCCGTCTGGACCGGCTCTATCACGACGGCGGCGGTATGCGTGTCGATGCGGCCGAGGGCCGTAGGGTCGTCGAACGGCAAGAAGGTGACGTCGGGGAGGAGCGGTTCGAAGGGGGTCCGGTACACGGGATTCCCGCCTACGGACAGTGCCCCGAACGTGTCGCCATGGAAGGCCCCCTCGAAGGCCACCAAACCCGATCGCCGGGTGTGCTTGCGGGCGGTCTTGAGCGCGCCCTCGATGGCCTCCGCACCGCTCGACGTGAAGTAGACGACCTCGAGCGGGTCGGGGAGGGCATCGGCGAGGCGTGCAGCCAGGCGGACCTGGGCCTCCTGGACGTACTCGCCGTACACCATCACGTGCAGGTAGCGCGCCGCCTGTGCGTGGATGGCGGCAACAACCTCCGGGTGGGCGTGCCCGACATTGGCGACGCCCATGCCGGCCAGCAGGTCCAGATAGGCCCGGCCACCAGCGTCCCACACCGTTGCGCCGGCGGCGCGCGCTACGCACAGCCCGAGCGGCGCGGGGGAGGTCTGGCAGACGTGGCGGAGAAAGAGCGTGGTCAGATCGTCACTCATGCGTTGCCGCTCATGCGTCGACCGCGATTCTCGGAAGGCTGCCGCTCATGCGTCGACCGCGATCTCCGGGGGGCTGCCGTCCCGCAGGAGCGCGCCCAAGGGTGGCTGCTGGCCGCGGGGCCAGGTGAGAGCAGGGGACTGCATGCGACCGAGGGGACACAGGCGGGCCACGCCGCGCGCGCGCAGCGCCGCTACCAGGCGAGTCGGATCGAGCGCAGCCACGCCGACGCATTCGATCATGCCGGGTGGCAACAGCTCCGGGAGAGCTGCCAGCGCCGGCAGGGGGTAGACGCGGACCGTACGCTGCCCACAGGTCGGGGCGAAGATCGCCGGGGCGGCATGATGCAGCACGGTGCCGAGCGGGCCGCCGAAGGCCATCCCGCCAGGCGCCCATTCCGTCTCGGCGCGGGCCACGCGTGCGGCGGCGCGCTCGGGAACCGTCGCCGGCCCCGGGGGAAGGCGCTGTCCCTGCTCCTCGAGGGCCGCGGCGAGGCGCTCGGCCAGGGCGCGCGCAGTGCTCGCGTCGCCTTCCACGTACAGCGCATGCGCGGAGAGACAGCCCCGCTGATCGTAGGCCGCCACGTCCCGCGCCGCGGCGGTGGCGACCGCCTGGAGATCGCGGCTGGCGTTGCACCCGACGAGCGCGATGCTCCAGCGCGGGCCGTGCGCGATCAGCCGGCCGCGCGTACGTGCTTCGATCGCGCCGAGGGCGGGGTTGCCGCCGGTCGCCACCACCACGTCGGCGCGACGGAGCACGGCGTCCTCGCGCGCGCGATCGCCCCCCGACCAGTATGTGGTGACGATGGTCGCGGCGAGGTCGGGATCGACCTGGGCGAGGGCACGATGCAGGGCGGGGGCCGATACGGAGTCATGGCGCCCCGACTTGACCACCACCACCGCCCCCGCGAGGCAGGAGAGAGCGATGGCCGGCAAGGCCAGCGCGGGGACGTTGCTCGCGAGCACGTGGGCGACGACCGTGGGCCCGGGACCGGCCGGGCGTGTCGCCGCATCCACGCCCCACGCGCGCTCGACGAGCTCGGTCATGGCCCCCGCCTCCAGGGCGCCAGCGGCGACCGGCACGTACGCCGCCACCATGGGCGGGGAGAGCCGCGCCGCGCCCGGCAGCGCCCAGATCAGCGTCTCGTCCGCCCGCCAGCGCGCGGCCGCTGCGACCAGCGCGGCGATCGTCATGCCGAGCGGGCGGGCCCGCAGCCGCTCGCGCGCGCGGACGGCCGCGTCGATGCGGGCAAGCAGCGCGTCGAGGGGCTCGGGCGTCACGCCGGGTCCAGTGCGGACAAGAGCAGTCCGCAGCCGCGCGGAGGTGCGCCGGCCACGCGCCCGAGGACTGCGATGCCGTCGTTCCCGACGCGCCGGCCGAGATCCTCGGTGAGCACCACCGCCACCGACCCCGCGTTGGCGAGATCGTGATGGCAGAGGAGGCCGATCGTGCCGTCCGGAACCGGGGCGAGGGTGTCGGGGTCGAGGACGCGCGTGCGGAGCCAGGGGGGGCCGAGAAGCCGGCGCGGCGCGAGGCTGCGCCCGTGGAAGCGGTCGGCCAGCACGCTGTCGTAGCGCTGCGAGCAGAGCTCGGTCATGCCGTACTCGTTGACGCAGTAGTAGCCCTGGACGCCGAGGAGCGTCCAGCACTGGTGCAGGAAGGCGGCGCGCGAGAGGGGGCGATCGAGGCCCTTCTGCCCGCCGGTGTCCATGATGCGGCTCCCCGGGCCGAGGCGGAACGCCCTGCTGCGCGCACGACAGGCCGCGAACAGGGTGGCGAAGGCTGCGGTCACGCCGGCGATCAGCACCGCCGCGCCGTCCCGCTCGTAGGTGTCGAGGTGTGCGAGCAGGCGCTCGAGATCGAGCCCTCCCGGACCGACGAGCCAGTCGACACCCGGCGCGAAGGCCTCGCCCACCCACGCGCACATGTGGACGAGCGACGAGTCGGGACGTACGGTCGGCGATGGAAGGAGGAAGAGACTCGGCAGGCGGGCGCCGTCGGGAAGGACGAAGCGCTCGAAACTGGCGAGAGCGCTGGTGCGGTAGAGCGCGAGCGAGGGCACCAGATGCTGCCCGCGCGCCGCGGCTCCCCCGGTGGTCCCGGAGGTCCGGAAGGTGGCCTCGGGCGGGCCACAGGACAGCATCGTGCGCCGGAACGCCGCCGTCGGGACGGCGGGGACGTCCTGCCAGGACGCGACCCGGGTCATGCCGCGCCGCCGGCAGAAGTTGCCATAGGCGGGGTTGTGCTCGAGCTGGTACGCGAACACGCGCAGCGCCCAGGCGTTGAAGTCGAGTCCGGCGCCGTCGCGATGCACCGCGGCGAGGACGTCCGTGAGCTCGTCCAGCAGCCTGTCGGGGGCGGTCACGGCGCGCGAGGCTAGAGGCGCCGTCCGGGGCTGTCAACGCGACGGGCGTGCTTGCCGGCGGCGCGGAGAATGGGATACGGGTCGCCCATGGCGACCAAGGAGGAGCTGTACGACGAGGGCATCGACCTGTTCGCCGACGGCAAGCTCGAAGACGCCATCGCCTGCTACCAGCAGGCGATCGCCATCGACCCGGCCTACGCGGACGCCTGGAACGCCCTCGCCATCGTCTACAACGACCTGGGCCGCCATGCGGACGCGATCGCCGCCGGGAACCGCCTGGTCGAGCTGACGCCAGACGACGTGCTCGCCCACACCAGCCTGTCACGTTTCTACCAGGCGGCCGGCATGGTGCCCGAAGCCGAGGCCGAGGGCGCCAAGGCCCGCATGCTCGACTGGAAGCGCCAGCTCCAGGAAGCCAAGGAGCAGAAGGCCGAGTGACGCCGTGGTCGAGCGTAGCGACGAGTACATCATCGGCCGCCTGATCGAGCGCAGCCGTCTCCTGCTCGCGGTCTCGGACGATATCCCGGTCACCGTCAAGCTCGACACCCAACCGCTCCTGAAGCAGCTCGAGCACGAACTCGCCCGACCCGTGGACGAGCAGGACGAGGGGCGCATTCGCGGTACCTACGCGCACCTCTACAGTGAGCTCGCCGACTACGCCGACCTGGAAGCCCTGCTCTCGGCGCTGAAGACCTTCGTCCCCTGCCTGTGAGCGCGCTCGCCGGCGTCCGTGTCCTCGACCTGACGCGATTCCTCGCCGGGCCGTTCTGCACGGCGCTCCTCGCCGACCTGGGCGCCGAAGTGATCAAGGTGGAGGCGCCGCGCGGGGGCGACGAGGGCCGTTACGGCTATCCCGACGTGGACGGGGTGCCGATCTTCTTCCTGGCGCTCAATCGCAACAAGCGGGGCATCACGCTCGACCTGCGCAAGCCGGAAGGGCGGCTGCTCTTCGAGCAGCTGCTGGCGCAGTGCGACGTGCTGGTCGAGAACTTCGCCGGCGGTACGCTCGCGTCCTGGGGCCTCGCGCCGGAGGCGCTGTGCGCCCAGCATCCGCGCCTCATCGTGGCGAGCTTGTCGGGCTTCGGGCAGACCGGCCCGTGGAGCCGCCGGCCGTCGTACGACATCATCACCCAGGCAGCGAGCGGCTTCATGTCGCTCACCGGCTTCCCGGCCGAGCCCCCGACGCGCGGCGGCGGGTCGCTCGGTGACTACGTGCAGGGGCTGTTCGGGGCCATCGGCGTGCTGGCGGCGATTGCAGCGCGGGCGCGCACTGGCCGCGGCCAGGCGGTGGACGTGTCCGGACAGGACAGCATGTTCATGTTGCTCGACAACTGGCCGACGGTGTTCGCGGCCACCGGGCGGATGCCGGACCGGGTGGGCAATCGTCACCTGGCCACGGCGCCGTACGACTGTTTCCGGGCGAGGGACGGCTTCGTCGTCATCGCGGTCGCCAGCAACAAGCTGTTCCGCATGCTGGCGGCGGCGATCGGGCGGCCGGAGCTGGGCGAGGACGTGCGTTTCCGCGGTGTACGCGGGCGCCTGGCCCACAGTGACGAGATCAACGGCATCGTCGGCGAATGGGTGGCGGCACGTTCCGTCGACGAGGTGAGCGCCGCCCTCGGGCCGGACGGGGCGGGCGTGCCCTGTTCCCCGGTGTACGGGGTCGACCAGCTGCTCGCGCATCCGCAGTTGCTCGCGCGCGCGATGGTGCAGCGCCTACCGCACGCGACGTTGGGCGACGTGGTGGTTCCGGGCGTGCCGGTCAAGCTGTCGGCCACCCCGGGCAGCGTCCGCCATCTGGGGCCCGCGCTGGGCCAGCACAACGTCGAGGTCTATCAGGGGATGCTGGGTCTCAGCGCCGATGACCTCGCGCGCCTGCGCGCGGCCGAGGTGATCTGACGCTCACTGGCCGGCGGCGGCCTTCGACTCCACGCACTTGGCCAGGTTCTTGTTGCACTCGGTCACGCGCCCCTCGAGGACGGTGACCTTGCCGTCCGAGTCGACGCGCTTGTTCTTCAGGTCCAGGATCTGCGAGTCCATCTGCACGACTTTCTCGCGCAGCACCGTCGCCCCCTCGGTGCCGGCCCCCCACAGCACCCAGGCCGCGAAGAAGCCGAACCCGAACGTGACCCCCAACACGAGGATGCGGCCGGCCCACTCCCATATGGCTTCCTGGACCTGCTTTTTTGCTAGCTCGTCGTCGGACTGGGCCATCGGCTCTCCCCTCGGTTCGGATTGCGGCGGTGCATAGCGCACCTGCGCGGAAGCCGTAAAGGGCCCCCGCCTACAGGAACAGGCCGCCGCGATCGGTGGTCAGGTACTCCCGCACCAGGCGGGGCGCCCGCCGGAGGGCGTCATCGAAGCCCCGGAAGAACGCCTCGCGGACCCATTCTCCGCGCACCCAGGCGTCGAACGAGCAGTCGCCCCCCAAGCGGACCTCGACCAGGCGCGCGCCGAACGGTTCGCCGGTGACGACGGCACGCAGCGACGAGTGGCCGGAGTCGATGAGCACGCCGCGGCCGCCACGAGGGACGGGCAGCGCGGCCTTGGCCCGCTCGAGCTTGTGCGGGGCGAAGCGTTCACGCGGCAGCAGGTGGACGATCGCCCACTGCCCCGGGGCGGGATTGGCCTCCTCGAACCACTTGAGGTTCAGATCGGTCAGACGGAGCCGCGCGCGGTCCTGGTCGTACCCCTCGCCGGTGCGGAAGAAGCGCCCGCCGAAGGTGGCGGGCGGCCGGGGGATGGGGTTGCCCTTGGCGTCCTTGCCCTGATCGACCCACCAGCGGTTCTCGACCGTCGGCCGGTCGCCCTTGCCACCCATCGCCGCGGAGCGTAGCGGAGCGTTGCCGGGCCGACAAGCTTTCGGCTATCGTCGCCGATCGTGAGTGGGTGGCGGCCGTTCGAGGGCGAGTGGGGGCTCATCCTGGGGGCGTCGAGCGGGTTCGGCGCCGCCACGGCGCGGGCGCTTGCGCGCCACGGGATGGGAATTCTGGGCGTCCATCTCGACCGCAAGGCGACCCTGCCCGAGGCCGAGGCGGTGGCGGCGGATGTCCGCGCCGCCGGCGTGCCGGCGCACTTCTTCAATTTGAACGCCGCCGACGACGACAAGCGGGCGCAGGTGTGTGTGCGCGCGCACGAGCTGCTGGCCGGGAAGCCGTTCCGGGTCCTCATGCACTCCCTCGCCTTCGGGACCCTCAAGCCACTGGTGAGCGATGTCGCCGGGCAACAGACGACGAAGGCGCAGCTCGAGATGACCCTCGACGTGATGGCGCACAGCCTCGTCTACTGGGTGCAGGACCTGCGCGCCCGCATGCTCCTCGGCGAGGGGAGCCACATCTTCGCCATGACCAGCGCCGGAGGGCACCGGGTCCTGCCGTTCTATGGTGCGGTGTCGGCGGCCAAGGCGGCGCTCGAAGCGCACGTCCGCCAGCTCGCGGTCGAGCTCGGCGCGGCCGGGGTGGCGGTGAACGCGCTCTGTGCCGGGGTCACGGACACCCCGGCCGCGCGCAAGATCCCGGTCGCCGAGATCATGTTCGAGCAGGCGCGCCAGCGAAACCCCGGCGGCCGGCTCACCCGCCCCGAGGACGTGGCGGGCGCCATCGTCGCCCTGGCCCTCCCCGGGACGCGCTGGATCAGCGGGAACGTGATCGGCGTAGACGGCGCCGAGGACGTGGTCGCCTAGCCCGGCCGGGGCGTTTGCGCTGGGCGCGACTGGCCCGGGCGGGGGTGTAGACACGCTCGCTCCCCGGGCGGCCCTGGCCCGACACCCCGCGCACGAACTGGTAGGCGAAGCCGTCGGCCTTGCGCTCGGCGTCGGCCCACAGCACGTAGTGCCCCATCTCGTGGTAGACGGTATGGATCCAGCGCCGCTCCGAGTTGTACTTGCGGCCGCGCTTCCAGTTCTCGGGGTGGACCAGGTGGATCTTGCCGTCCTCGTAGGTCCGGCCGGCGGTCTTGCCCCAGTCGAGGTACTCGAACCACTCGAAGCGGGGGCAGGGGAGCCCGTAGAAGCGGGCCAGGAAGCCCGTGGCGCGGCGGAAGGCGCCGGTGCGGTGATCACGGAAGAACGCGGTCAGGAGGTGGTCGATGGTGCGCCGTTCGCGCACGCCGGGGATGATCATGCGCATGGGCTGTGTCGCTCGCTGTAGCGTCGGTGACGGGGGGTGGGGACCATCGAGCGCCGGAACATAACCGCGCGGCGGCTCCGGAGTCAATCGCGCAAAAACCCGCAAAAAGTGCGGGTTTTTGCGCGTAGAGTACGTGTGTCAATCTTTCTTTTGCAGCCGGCGTCAGGCGGCTGCGTCGTCGACACGCGTCTGCCACAGCTCGCGTGTGCCGGCGCGGCGGACGTCCTGGTCGAACCGGATGACGGGGTCCCGGGGGTGCTCCTCCCGCCAGGGGCCCTGCAGCGGCTCGAGGGTCAGGATCTGGAAGGCGCCCGTACTCGTGTGCGCGCTCTCCGCCTGTGCGACGCGACACAGTACCGACCGTGGGAGATCCACGGGGATGACGTAATCACCGGTCCGGAACATCACGCGACTCCCTCCGCCCCTCGACAACCGTTCCTGGTGGGGGAACGGAGCAACCGCCGTGCCGCGGGCGGGGCTGCGCCGGTGCTCGGGACGCGGGCCGGCGGGTGGCGGATTCCCGACACCGTGCCACACGACTGACCACCTGCCACGTTGGCGTAGCCGGCGTGGCGACCATGCGCCGACACCGGCGACGGGCACGCGGCTTGCTGCTTGCGACCGCATGCGCTTTCTCATCGTGGCTGGAGCCCTCGTGGCTGCCGCCGGCACGGCATCTGCCGCCTATGTGGTCGACCTCGACGGCGGCGATCGCATGACCGTCGACAGCTACTGGGAAGACGGGGACCGCATCCACCTGATGCGCGACGGGGTCGACCTGAACGTGCTGCGGAGCCGGGTGCGCAGCCTGCGACAGGCGGACGACCCGTACGAGGAGGCGCGCCCGGCGCGTACCCCCGAGCCCGCTCCCTCGGATGCCGACCCCAAGCTCTCCCGCGAGGAGCTGGAGGCCCGCCAAGCGACGATCGAGCAGCACCTGCTGCGCGTCCAGCAGGAGCGCTTCGAGGCGGAAGCCCGCGGTGATGACGAGGCCGCTCAGCGCCGCCTGCAGAGGGAGTTCCAGCGCACCCAGGGGCGGCGCCAGGACGTGATCCGCGCCCTCGAAAACCAGTAGCCCGCGCTCGAAGGCGAACGCCGCGCAGCGGCGGAGCCAGTTCCAGAACGGGCACAGCCGACCGCGGCTGTGCCGCGGTCGGCGCGGGGTCTGGGGGCATCGGAGCAGCGCAGCGCGCGGAGCGCGCGAGCAGCGGACGGGCCCCCAGAATCGTTACGGACAGCCGCCGGTGCCCGATGCCACCGCGGCGCAGTCGACCAACGAGGTGAGCAGCATCGGTGACGGCAGCGCGCCGCCACCGCCGACCTGGTTGGCCAGCGCCAGCGCCTGCGTGCTGTAGTAGCAGATGGCGCTCCCGCCGACGCTCAGGTTCACGTCGTTGGTCCAGAGGGTGCCGTACACGGTGGCGTTGCCGGTGATGCCGGTCGTGCCAACCTGCGTGCGACCGCGCACAAGGACGAGACCCTTGAAGTTGAAGTTGCCGTTGATGATGAGGTCGCCGTCGACGATCAGAATGCCGGCGCCGGTGGCGTTGCCGTTGCCGCTGATCTCGGTGCTCTGGGGGAAGTGGGTGATCTGCGGCGCCGCCGTGGTGCCGAAGGTGGCGTTGCCGTTGATGTTGTCGTTGTTGTTGGTGACGTGCGCCAGCAAGAGCAGGTCGATCGCCATCTGGTCGATCTGTGCCACGCTGGGCGCGGCGGGCGAGGTCATGACGCTCGGGACCATCGGCGGCCCGGCGAGGAAGCCGAGGCCGAGGATGTTGTCGATCTGGCCGCCGCTCAGGCTGGCGATGGCCTCGAGGGTGTTGGTCTGGTTGCGGGTCGAGAGCCCCGGGACGGGGCTGCCCGGGCCGGCGCCGCCGGTGTAGTTGTGGTCGGTGCCGTCCACCGCGAACGTGTTCCCCTGGAAGTCCGAGTTGGTCGTCGCGTCGCTGGCGAGGTAGATCGCGCCCGGCGCGGTGGTGGGGATGCTCGAACGGGTGAGGTTCGCGACCACGACGTTCTTCACGCCTTCGGGACCCCAGGCCGTGGCGATCAAGCGCCCGCTGTTGGTGGGGTTCGCGCCCGGCTGCGGCTGCTGGACGAAGTAGGTGAAGCCGCTGAGGGGCGCAAAGCTCCGCACCTGCGTGCCGTAGATCGTCCCCCACTGGTTGACCACGTCGTTCTGGAAGTTGATCACGCCGGGGCCGTTGATGACCTGGAGCGCCTCGGACAGCCCCGACTCGGCCGCCAGATGAACCTGTGCCGCGCCGCGGTAGCTGCGCGTGGCGCGGATGCCGGCACTGCCGACGATCAACGACGAGGCGGCGACCGCGAGCAGCGCCGACATGGTGAACAGGGCGACCGGAAGAGCGATGCCCTTCTGGCCGCGCCGGCGCGCCGGGAGGTGCGGGAGGCTGTTGGCCGTCGACATCGTGGGTCTCCTAGAAGTTGCTGAGCGAACGGTTCCGGATCGCGATCTCGGACTCGGCGAGCGAGGTGAGGCCGTACGCGCCCGCGGTGCTCGTGTCCGTGATCTTGGCCCGGACGGTCACGCGCACCTTGGCGACGCAGTCGCGCTGGCTGGCGGTGAGCGCCGGGGGACTGCCGCTCGGGATGAGCTCCACCGGCGGGTTGCTGCCATTGAAGTACTGCAGCACGAATCCGTTGCCGGTGAGTCCGCTCACGAGCTCTTCGGGGAGTGCGGTGCCGTCCGTGCGCCGCAGGCTGCTGCCGAGCACATCGTAGGTGACATCCTCACCGCCGCTGATGCCGATGACGCCGTTGAGGTCGAGGTCCTGCTTGAAGCGGATGCTGCTCGGTGTGGCCAGGGTGAGGCCCTGCTTCACTCCCGGACAGCTCGGTCCGGGGGATGTGGTGAGGGCGATCCCCGAGTCGTAGGTCGCCATCCGCAGCTCGCGCGTGACCAGATCGATCACCGAGCGCGTGACGTTCTGGCTCTCATTGTAGACGCTCTGCGCCGCGAGCGCCTGCATCTGCGACGTGCTGAAGGCGTAGATGGCGAAGAGCGCGATAACCGAGAGCCCCATCCCGACCAACACGTCGGCGGTCGTGAATCCGGCCGTGTGTGACCGGCCCCGGTGCAACTGGTGAGTCGTCATCATGCCCCCGTGCACGGAATGGTCGGGCAGCGGACGTAGGCCGCCATCTTGGTGGTGTGCGTCGTCGAGGTTTCGGTCCAGGACACTGTGACCGTGACGGTGCGGACGCCGAAACGTGGCGTGTCCTTGGTCGAGACTTGCCAGCTGCGGTTGTACTGCCCACCACCCGTTCCGTCCGCCTTCAGGTTGTTGGCGGGATCGTAGTACTGCCCGGCGGTGTGTTGGCTCGATCCGAGCGGCATGCTGCGCATCTGCTCGAGTTTCTGCTGGGCGAGTCCGTGCGCGGCGGCCGTCATGTCCGTGTTCTTCGCCCGACGGGTGCCGGCGACCGAGTTGACGGCGAGCGCGCCCAGCCCGATGCCCAGGAACGCGATCGCGGCCAGGGCCTCGACGGCCGACATGCCGCGGGTGGGCCGGCGCGGGTCGCGCGCCTCAGCTGACCGATGTCTTGCCAAGTACATTGACTACCACCGTTCGAGTGTGGGCGCCGCTCATGGTGACCGGCACCGAGACTGCGGATGCGAGGACGCCGCTCGTGTTGAAGAGCGGATTGCCGCCGGCGATGGTGCCGAACGACGCGCCCGTGGGCAGGGCCTGCGGGCTACCGTCGGCCGTCCAACTGTTGCTGTTGGGCGAGGTCTCGCGCTCGAGCGTCCACGTCCCCGCCGCCGTGTCGAAGGCGACCCGGTAGCGGGCGTTGCGGGCGATGGCGCGCTGGCGGGCGACCTGCATGTCGGCGGCCAGCTGACGGGCCGCGCCCATCACCTTGTAGGGCTTACGCAGGTTCACCATGTTCGGGAGGCCGATGGCCATGACCGTCCCGAAGATCGTCATCGCGGTGAGGACTTCCATGAAGCTGTGGCCTCGGCTCCGCGCGCGCCGGTCCTTGCCCATTGTGCGCATCGCCGGGAAAAGCAACCGGGGTGCCACCGCCCCGCATCGATGTGCGCGAGGGAATTTGCCCCGCGCTGTGCGGGCCGCGCGTCAGCTCCGCGTCGCACCGCCAGGAGAATGCGGCGCGCCTGCGGTGTGGGTGCTCATGGCGGGCGCGTGTCGCCCGGAGTCCCGCACATCATCGGCCCGGGCGGGCCGAGGGCCAGTGCCAGCGCGACCGTGCCGACGATCGCGCGGGCGCTCATGGGAGCGGCGCTTTCTTCCGGCAACCCATGGCGCTCGCCTTGGTGTTGCACGGCGCGGTCGTGGTCCAGCAGTCGTCGCCGATGCGCACCACCACCGTGCCGGTCCGCCGGCCGAGGAGGCCGGCGGGCAGGTCGATGTTGCGAATGCGGACGATGGCGCTGAAGATGCCGCCGAAGCCCGTGGTGGCCGTCAGGTCGACCTTGGTGACGCCGTCCGCGTTGCCGTCACGGTTCAGGTAGAAGTACCGGTTGGGGCTGGAGGTCCAGGGCGGGCCCGACGCCACATCGCCCTGATACAGCAGCTGCGAGGTGCTGACGCTGGTGTGGATGAGCCGCGTGTCGTCGCGCAGGGTCACCTCGATGCCCTCGGTCGCGGGGTCGAACGTGCGTCCCGCCCCGTCGAGTCCCTCGAGCGTGACGGCGATCCGGTCGTCTCCGGTCCCGGCCTGATCGCGTATCGACATCGAGGCGTTGCGGATCCGCCCGCAACCCGGGGCCGTGCAGGCGCTGGTGTCATAGGTGCAGTCGGCCGCGCAGGCGAGCGGCCCGCCGGCGTCGGGACCCAGGCCGAGGCTCTGGCAGGTCTCGCCCGCCGCGCCGCCGCCGTAGCCGCCGTCGCAGTCCTCGCCCAGGTCGACGGTGGTGTTGCCGCATTCGAGCTCGTCGCGGTTCTGGTAGCCGGAGAAGTTCTCGTGTCCGAACGGGCAGGGATAGGGGGCATCGAAGAGATCCTTGTCGTGGGTGACGAAGGTGCCCGACCCGGGCGGCACCTCGTCGAGGGTGCAGGCCAACAGCAGGCTGAGCTTGGCGAGGGGGATCCCCGGACCGGGGGCCGAGTTCGGACAGGCGGGATATCCGGGCGGGTCGATGGTCACCGTTCCCGAGCCGGCGGCCTGCCCGTCGACGCAGTTGCCCTGGCCGTTCTCGTCCCAAAAGATGTCGCTGCCGCCGGGGGTGTATATCCCGCCGGGAGGGTAGGCGGTCAGGTTCGGCGCGGGATTGTTCAGCGGGTCGACCCCGAAGAAGTTCTGTGTGATCTCGTTGAAGCGCGGCGTGGCGATGCCCGCCACCGGGTGGTTCTCGAACGGGTTGAAGAAGAAGATGATGCCGAAACGCCCGTTGTTGTAGAAGTAGTTGTTGCGGATGATGTTGTGCTCGCCGCCGATGATCCACATGCCGGTGCCGACTGGATAGCGGAAGAAGCTGTACGCCGGGCCACCGGCCGGCGTGCCGACCCCGGCGGCGTAGACGTCGAGGTTGTTGTCGTAGATGCGATTGTCCTCGATCACGCTGTAGCGCATCGGGAAGTTCGGATGGTCGACCTCGCTGTCGAACGACAGGCCGATGGCGTTGTCGTAGACGTCGTTGTCGATCATGTGCACGGAGTTGCCCTGGGTGCCGGAGAACCCGAGGGCGTTGTCGTGCATCTTGCAGCGCTGGACGGTGGCCGAGAACCGGTTCTGGCCGTGCGTGTCGGGCGCGCCGCCGATGTAGATGCCCGAATCGCTGCCGCCCTCGGCTTCGCAGTCGGTGTACAGCCCGTGGTCGGAAACGAACGAGAACAGCTCGTAATCCTTGCTGTAGCTGCCCACCGTGCGGTCGAAGGCGTAGCCCGACGTCTCGACCACGTAGATGCCGTGCTCGTTGGCGTCGCGTGCCCAGAGGTTGCGGATGATGATGCCGTCGGCGCGATCGGCGCGGATGCCCACGTCCTTCACGAAGCCCACGTCGATCAGCACGTCGCGCGGCTGGATACCCGTGCCCTCGAGGATGAGGTTGCGCTTGCCGATGATGCCGATCAGGTTGGCGTCGTTCGGGTTGGCGAGGTGGTACGCGTAGGAGTACGTGCCGTCCGGGTTGTCGCCGGTGCTGGTCGTGGGGACGGCGCGGCTGGGCTCTTCGCGGTAGACGCCCGGCATGACCAGGATGGTGGTGCCGTGGTCGGCGGCGTTGACGGCGGCCTGGATGTGCTCGAAGCGGCACTTGCGGTAGAGCTTGGCGTTGCGATGCCAGGCGGCGTCTTCGGCCTCCGACGCGGGCAGGCGCGAGTGGATATCCAGATGCTCGGCGCGCGTGGGCTTGGACGAGGGTTTGCAGACGACCAAGGTCGTCCCGTTGCGGCGGTTCAGGTCAGGGACCGACCCAAAGCGTGGGCCGAAGTCGGGGAAGGGCCGCTCTCTATGCGCGAGCGCGCCTCCGGAAGCCAGCAGGACGGCGAGGACGGCGAAACGGAACGAGCGTGCGTGTGGCATCAGCGAAACCTCCCCAGTGGGCCCGCGCGGACCGGTCGAGATTCTACCCCAGCCGATGGGGGGGCCGTCAATGCAAAATGCGTCCTCTGGCGGGGGCAAGCGCCTTGGGCGGCCGACGCACTGCGCGGTCTTCGGGGCAAGCTGAGATTTTCCGTTGACGGATGGGGATCGTCGCAGTAGTCTGCGCTGCAGCGGTTCACCTAAAACACGTTCTCGAACATCTGAGGAGGTCCTCATGCGATTGATCGGAGCGAGCTTCTTGGCGATCGGACTTGCGCTCGCGAGCGCGAACGCGCTGGCCCAGACCGACTGCGAACCGGCACGGTGTGCGGTGCAGGCGGCCATCAACGCGGCCTGTGACTGCACCACGGCCACCAACCACGGCCGGTATGTGAGCTGCGTCGCGCACGTGGTGAAACAGCTGTCGATCGACGGCACGATTCCGATCAACTGCAAGGGCAAGGTGAAGCGCTGCGCCGCACGGTCCACCTGCGGCAAGGCGGGCTTCGTCACCTGCTCGATTCCGGTGCCGGGCACCTGCGATCTGACCACCTTCACCTGTGTCGGCAACGCGACGGTGGCCTGCACGACCGACGCGCAGTGCACGACCTCGCGCTGCAAGATCAAGTCGACGGCCGAGGGCTGCACGGCGGCTGGCGGTACGGTCGGCACGAGCGCAACCTGCTGCGCGAACTGCGCGCCGTGAATTGAGCGCCGGCGCGCGGCCCTTCGGGAGGCCGCGCGCCGCGCATTGCGTTCCCGGTGGAGAGGAGCCGAGCCATGGATCGGAGACGGATTCTTGCTCGCGTCGCGTGCGTGTTCGTTGCCCTCGACATGATGGCTGCCTCCCCGGCGCGCGCCGAGCCGGTGGCGTGCCGGAAGGCGATGCTCGGCAAGCTGTTCGCGTTCCAGCGCGTGGTGCTCAAGAAACACGAGAAGTGCCGCGACCTGCGCAACCTCGGCGACGTGGCGAGCTGCCCGGATACGCTCACCACGCTCAAGATCGACACCGTGCGCCAGAAGGTGACGGACAAGATCGCCGTCACCTGCACGATGGCCGACCTGGCGGCCCTGGGCTTCCCGACCGACTGCGTGTACGAGACCGCGACGGCGGGCGTAGAAGCCGGCTGCGCCGCCCTCCCGGTCACCACTCCCGGCGAGTTCTCCGTGTGCCTGCAGTGCTGGAAGGAGGCGGAGCTCAAAGAGTTCCTGGCGCTCCTCTACCCCTCGCAGGCGCTCGATGTCTGTGGCGGTGCCTTGGACGAGACCTCGCCGCTGTGCTCCGACCTCGACTGCACGACCCCGCTCCCCGAGCAGCATCTGCTCGGTGAGCAGGCGGAGTTCGACTGCCAGAAGGCGATCGCCAAGGCGGGCATCACCTACCTGATCCGGCGCCAGAAGTTCCTCGAGAAGTGTTTTCTGGCCGGGCTCGGCACGACCCGCGCCGACTGCCTCGTCGTCATGCAGGCGGCGCTCGCCGAGGCGGAGGCGAAGAAGGTCGCTACCATCCAGGCCAAGTGTGGCAACCGCGATCCGGTGCCCAACCCGCTCTTCTGCTGTCAGTGCGGCGGTGGGAACGCGTGCAATGCCGGCCTGACGCGCGCGGACTGCGAGAGCGCGGTCGGCTGCCAGGTCCAGGAGGGCAAGACCTGCAACACCGGCAACAACACGTGTGACCCCGTCGGCGGGAACAAGAAGGTCACATGGTGGGATAACTGCCCGGAGAGCAACACGTGCCCGGGGGCGCCAGTCACGACGCTGCAGGAGCTGATCGACTGCGTGGACGCAAGTGCCGACACCATCGTCGACGAGCTTCTCTGTCTCCAGCTGCGTGGCAACGGGGGGGCCGATTGGCCCTGTCCGCCCGGATCGCCCAGCGGGGCGTTCCTGGATCCCACCGGCTAGCTAGTGCTTCGCCCGGGCAGAGCCAACCGGTTCGATCACAGGGTAGAGGCGCTGGAGTTTGATGCGCGCGTCCGCCGTCGTGAAGTGCCAGCGGACCTTGCTCTTCGCCCCGTTTCGCGCCGTCTCCCAGGCAGCGACCTC
>CAZUDO010000034.1:0-14082 GCA_964618895.1 uncultured Binatia bacterium (SeqCode) | reverse complement strand
CTCCTGTTCCGGCGCCGCGAGCTGGCCGGCTCGTACATCGGCTTCACGGACCGGCCTGCCTACGAGGATGCGCAGGCGGTTGCTCACCGGTGCGCCGAGCTGTTCACCTCCGGTGAGGTCGATCGCGTCACGCTCGTCTACAACACCTTCATCTCGGCGCTCACGCAGCGCGTGACCGAGCAAGACATCCTCCCGATCTCTGACGACATCCTGGAGACGGACGAGGAGGAACGCGCCGCGGATGCGCTTCGCGGCGACTTCATCTTCGAGCCTGAGCCCGAGGAGATCATGCAGCGGCTGCTCCCGGTCTACCTCGAGACCCAGGTGTATCGGGCGCTGCTCGAGTCGACGGCGTCCGAGCAGGGTGCCCGGATGACCGCGATGCGCAACGCCTCGAAGAACGCAGGCGATCTCATCGACTCGCTGACGCTCGGCATGAACCGGGCGCGGCAGGCTGAGATCACGCAGGAGATCCTCGAGGTCGTAGCCGGCGCCGAGGCGTTGATGTAGGCCGGGGGTCTGGCTTAAGCCAGACCCCGCGCGCGGTCGCCTCATCCTGTCTTGGGGTCTGGCTTCAGCCAGACCCCTCGAGCTTCGCTAACAACGAGGCGCCGAAGGCGTAGAAGTACTCGAGTGGCGGCATGACGAGCCCGATCCCGAACACGCCCGCAGATACCATCGCGCCGGTGAAACCGGTCCTCGCCCCAGCGTCCGAGCCCGAGCGGTTCGAGAGAGCAGGCGCCATCTCGGATCGACTCGTCGACAACATCGAGACGGTCGTCTACGGGAAACGGGACGAGATCAAGCTCGTCCTGACCGCGCTCGCGTGTGACGGGCACGTCCTGCTCGAAGACGTGCCGGGGACCGCGAAGACCGTGCTTGCACGCGCGATCGCCGGCAGCATCGAGGGCGCGATCCCCCAGCGTATCCAGTGCACGCCTGACCTCCAGCCGACGGACGTGACCGGGCTCTCGGTCTTCGACCAGAGGTCGAGGGACTTCGAGTTCCGGCCTGGTCCGATCTTTGCGAACGTGGTCCTCGTCGACGAGATCAACCGCGCCACGCCGAAGACGCAGTCGGCGTTGCTCGAGGCGATGGCCGAACGGCAGGTGACGGTCGACGGGGTCACGCGAGAGCTCCCGTACCCGTTCATAGTCCTAGCGACGGAGAACCCGATCGAGTACGAAGGGACGTTCCCGCTTCCGGAGGCACAGCTCGACCGCTTCTTCCTGCGGGCCGCGCTCGGCTATCCGGGCCTCGAGGACGAGCTCCGAATCCTTGTCGATCAGCGCTATTCGCACCCCCTCGACGGGCTGCGGCCCGTCGTCAGCCTCGAGGAGATGCACGAGCTGCGCGCCGCCGCACAGCACGTATACGTGGACTACGTTCTCCACCGCTGGGTGGTCGAGCTCGTGCGGACGACGCGAAGCCACGAAGCTCTCGTGATCGGAAGCTCCGTCCGCGGGAGCCTTGCTCTCGAGCGCGCGGCGCGCGCGTGGGCGCTCGTCAACGGCCGGAGCTACGTCGTGCCGGAGGACATCGAGCGCCTGTTCATCCCGGTGCTGGCGCATCGGGTCGTCTTCACCCCGAGCTACGTGGCGCGGGCGCGTGCGGCGTCGTGGGAGCAGGCGATCGACGAGTTCCGCGCGAGCTGCCTCGAGCTCGCGCCGCGCCCCGGCTCCGAAGGGGATCCGTTCTTCGAGCGCCCCCGGCCCGCGTAGCCGGGACTCGCGTGCAGAACGCCCGGCTCACCTTTCCGCTCGTTCCCCGGCGGCGAGTGATCGGCCTCTCGTTCGGGACGATGCGGAGCCTGCACCGAGGTGCGGGAACCGACATCGCCGGCTCGCGCCCCTACCGGCCCGGCGACAAGATGGACGCGGTCGACTGGGCCGCCTCGGCCCGCCTCTCCACAGCCACGGGAAGCGACGAGTTCATCGTTCGGGAGCGCTTCGCTGAGGAAGCGCCGAAGGTCGTGATCGTCTGTGACCGGCGGCCGCAGATGGCCTACTTCTCGTCCCCCTTGCCGTGGCTCGACAAGCCGCAAGCGATGCGTCAAGTCGTTGAGCTGATTCTCGCGAGCGCGGGATCGGCAGGCGGTTTCGTCGGCTACCTCGACTATGGCGGCGGCAACCCGCATTGGCGGCAGCCGAAAGGCGAGCGAAAGATGATCGAGGTCCGAGACGAGCGACTGTGGTCTTCGGAGTACGACGGGCCGTCGGACTGGCTCGGGCGTTCGATCGCCCACCTTGCTGACCATCCGCGGGCGGTCACCCCGGGCACGTTCGTCTTCGTGCTCTCCGACTTCATCCCGTCGGCGTCCAAAGAAGTGTGGCTAACTGCCGCCGAGCACCGCTGGGACATCGTTCCCGTCCTCATTCAGGATCTCGTCTGGGAGCAGAGCTTTCCCGAGGTCACCGGGATCGTGGTCGCGCTTCGGGATCCACGGACGGGGCGGGTCGTGCCCGTGCGGCTCACGCGGAAGGAAGCGGCAGTGCGGAAGGCCGCGAACGAGGCGCGTCTGCAGGCGCTCCTCGAGACGTTCCGCATGCTCGACGTCGACCCGATCCTCGTGTCCTCGAGCGAGCGAGCGGAAGCCCTTGCGCCGTTCCTCCAGTGGGCCGATCTTCGGCGGACGAGGCGTGTTCTCGGCGCGTGAGCTAATGCCCCGGAGGGGGATCCTGACGGCCCTCGGGGTCGGGGCAGCCGCGGCAGTGGCTGCTCTCGCTGTTGTCGTTTTCACCTTGGGCCAGAGTGAGGAGAGGAGACGGGGCGCGACCTCGCCAACGACCCCTTCCGGAATCGAGGCACGGGCCACGCTCTCGCCGCCCGTCGCCCTTTTCGGGGACACGGTTCGCGCACAGGTCGAGGTCCTGCTCGACAAGACCCGCGTCGACCCGGACTCGGTACGCGTCGCGGGGAATTTCTCACCCTGGGAGGTGATCGGCACGTCGGTGCGCGAGCGACGCGATGCCAGCAAGACCGCGTACGTTCGAACGACGTTCGTCCTGCGCTGCGTGAGCGGCGCCTGCGTGCCCTCGGGCCAGTCGGCGCCACTCGAGTTCGACCGCGCTCGTATCTCGTACGTCGACGCGGGCGACCCGTCGCTCCGTCAGAGCTCGATCAGAGCACGGTGGCCGGTGCTGCTCGTGTACTCGAGGTTTGCTGCCGCCAACCTCGAGGATCGAGACGTGGTCACGGCTCCGTGGCGCGCGGATCTCCTCGCGCTGCCGGCGACGTCGTATCGCCTGTCACCGGGCACCCTCGCTGCGTTGCTCGTCCTCGGCGCCGCCCTCGCCGCGCTCGGAGCCGCCGCGCTCGTCTATCTCGCCTGGCCGCGCCGTGCCCCTGGGGAGCTTCCCGAACCGGAGCCAGAGCTTCCTCCGGAGCCGGCACTCTCGGCGCTGGAGCAGGCCCTCGCCCTGCTCGAGGAGCCGATGCGGGTCGACGGCGGCGCTGATCAGCGCCGAGCGCTGGAGCTAGTCGCGGAGGAGCTCGAGCTCGCCGAGTGGGGCGACCCCGACCTGGCCCGCACCGCGAGGGTGCTGGCATGGTCGGAGGAGATACCGTCGGTCGACGACTCGAGCGACCTCGCCGCCCGCGTTCGCTCGGCTCTTCCGGAGATCTACGAGGATTGCGAGAACGGGGACGGGAATGTGGTATAGACGGCTCAGCCGCCCGTTTGCGCGCCGGAGCTTCGCAGTCGACACGCCCGACGTCGACGCGTTCGCCGCCGCGGCGCTGCGAGCCCGGATCCTCCGGGTCGTGCTGGCCGCAGCGGCAGTCGCGCTCGCGGTGGCAGCCGCTGCGTCGGCCCGCAATCTCGACGCGAGGGAGCAAGGTTTGCTGCCGGACGAGACCATCGGCGTCGTCGTCATCGACCTTTCGCTTTCGATCGCGGACGAGGACTACAACGCGGTCCGACGGGCGTTTCGGCAACTGATCGCCGAGGACGCGCGCATCGGGCTGGTTGTGTTCTCGGACGTTCCCTACGAGCTGCTTCCACCGGGAACGCCGGCATCGGAGCTTCGGCCGATGCTGAGGCTCCTCATTCCACCGAGGCTCGGGCCACCGGTGAATCCCTGGACGCAGACGTTTCGGGGAGGGACCCGAGTTTCCGCGGCTCTCGCGCTGGCCAAGTCGATGCTCGAGCGGGATGGGGTGTCCTCCGGCTCGATTCTGCTCGTGAGCGACCTCGAGACGGCGCCGGACGACGTGCCTGCAGTGGTCAGAACCGTGGACAACCTGCGCCGGAGCTCGATCGAGCTCCGAGTCGTCGGACTCGCGCCGTCGAGCGACGCTCGACTGCTGTTCGAAGGCTTCCTCGAGGACCGCGTGTTCGATGCTCCGGCCCCCACCGGAGTCGACCCGGAGCCGACGAGCGAGGCGACGAGCCGTGCTCCCGTCACGCTCCTCGTCCTGGGGGCGCTCTTCTTCGTCGCGCTGGCCGCGCACGAGCGCTTCGGAGCGCGACTCGCTCTCACGCGCGGCGTTCGGAGGCCTGCATGAGCCGTCGAGAGATCGCGACGAAGGTTGCGCTGACTGGAGGTGCGTTGCTCTGCATCGCTCTCGCCTTCGGTTTCGCGCTGCTCGCGGTCGACGTCGCGCGCTGGGGCGACACTATGGCTACCGACGACGTACGTTATCGTGTCGCCGCCGACGACCCCGGGCTCTGGCAAGCCGACGAGCTCGTGCCGACCGGGTTGGCGAGAGGCCTGCTCGCCCTACGTGACGACATCGCGTTCCGGGAGGCCATGCGCGCAATTCGCCTGGCTCGCCTCGACGAGGCTACGGTGTCCGATCCGGAGCTCGCCTTAGCGCAAAACGCAGCGCAGGCCCGGCTCGAGGCCGTGGTGAGCGGCGACCGTGACCAGTCACGCCGCTCTCGGGCGGCCGGTCTCCTCGGCGTGCTCGGCCTCGCTCGGCTGGCGTCGGAGTCACAGGATCGCGGCGCGCTCCTGTCGAGCACCGTCGCGAGCCTCCAGCTCGCCATCTCGCTCGATCCCGGGAACGATGAGGCGAAGTACAACCTCGAGCTGGCGTTGCAGCGCGGGCGCGGACTTCAGCTCCTGGAGGGGTCAGGCGGGGCGAATCCGACCCCCGGAGGAGCCGGAGCCAAGGGCGCCGGCGCGGGCGATCCCGGCAGCGGGTACTGAGTGGCGACCAGTCTCGTCTTCCTGACGCCGATCGGCGCACTGCTCACGTTCGGCGTCGTTCTTCCTCTCGTCGCGCTCCTCCTCGTGCGCCGGCGTGCAGGTCGCTTGAGGGGCATGCTCGGCCTCGCCGAGCCGCCTTCGCGTCGGCTCGTGATCCTCCTGGGAGCGGTGCTCGCAGCGGGAGCGTGCCTCGGGTTCGCCGCGGCACAGCCGGTGATCGAGCGAACGAAGACGCTGCGAACGCGAACCGACGCCCAGGTATTCATCGTGCTCGACGTCTCACGATCGATGCTTGCCCAGCGGGGTACCGGCTCGCCGACGCGCCTCGAACGCGCCCGGACAGCTGCCAAGGAGCTGCGGTCGGCGTTGCCGGAGGTGCCCGTCGGCGTCGCATCGCTTACCGATCGCGTGCTCCCACACCTCTTTCCAAGCGTCGACGAAAGGGTCTTCGCAGCGACCCTTGACCGCTCGCTCGGCATCGAGCAGCCACCGCCCCGGTCGAGCCTCGCGACGAGCGCGACGAAGCTCGACGCTCTCTCGGCGATCCGAACACAGCGCTTCTTCGCCCGAGCTGCCCGCAAACGGCTCGTCGTCGTTCTGACCGACGGGGAGACGCAACCCGTGGCCCGCGCACGCCTGAGGTCGCTCTTCCGGTCGCGGCCCGTCATCGATACGGTCTTCGTGCAGTTCTGGGACGAGGACGAGCGCGTCTACACGGGCGGCGCGCCCGAGCCTCAGTACCGTCCGGACCCGTCAGCCCGCGCACTTCTCGACGGCGTCGCCGAGTCGGTGGCGGGAAGCGTGTACGACGAAGGGGACGTCAGTGCGGCCCGCCAGAAGGTGCGAGAGCTCCTCGGGCGCGGGCCGACGACTGTCCGGGGAGAGCAGGGCGGGCGTGTGCGCCTCGCGCCGTACCTGGCGGCCGCGGTTCTCGCGCCGCTCGCGTTCTTGCTCTGGCGCCGCGATCGCTAGCGTGTCGCTAGTCGACCTCGTCGGGAAACCACGCTTCGACCGCTTCGGCGTAGCCGCTCTCGTCCATGTACGAGATCGCACGGCTTGCAAGCCAGACGAGCGCGGGAGGGCTAACCTCCCCGAGCACGGCCCTGACGGCCTCGTCCCCGTGCCACGGCCCTCCCAGCTCGCCGGCTCGCGCACGGCGAAGCCGACAGAGGGTGAGAGCGGCTCGATCGACGTCCCCCGGCCGCTCGTACCACGCGACACCGATCGCTCGATCGACGAGCGGGACCGCCTCGTCGGCAAGGCGGCCGGCATCTTCCGCTGCGACGAAGTTCCTGCTACCCCGCCCTGTTCCGCCACTTCCAGGGATCTGCATCACCGCTCCTAACGAAATTCGATCGGGTACGTCACACATTATGATCCTGCACTTGATCACAGCGCTGGAGGCATACGGGTCGACCCCTTTCAAACCGGGCTCCGCCCGCCCCGTTCGGTCGTCCACCCGGGCGAACCAGCGTCGTCACAAGCGTCCGCAGGACACCACTCGGATGGAGGTACTACATGCGTAAACGCTCGATGTTGCTCGTCGGCGCAGCGCTCGCGATGCTCGCGACGCTCGTCGTCGGCCCTGCCGCTACGGCTGGGTCGGAGCGGGCGTCGGCGGGAACAGTCGTGGTCATTCACGACCAGGAGCCGCCGACCCTCAGAGGAAGTTGGGAGGACAACAACCTCCTGGCGACTGCTCTGGTCACCAACAACATCTTCCTCGGCGGCCAGATCTACAACGACAAGGCGACGTTCGTTCCGGCGCTGTTGACCGCCGCGCCCAAGCTCGTGAAGTCGAAGCCGCAGACCGTAACGTTCACGTACAAGAAAGAGGCAGTCTGGAGCGACGGCAAGCCTGTCACCTGTGCCGACTACCGCGCGACGTGGCAGGTGTTCATCAACCCGGTGAACAACGTCGTCAGCCGGGAGGGCTTCGAGGACATCGGCTCCGTCAAGTGCAAGGGCAAGAGCGGCACCGTGGTCTTCAAGAGCGCCTTTGCCGACTGGGAGACGTACGTTTCCACCGGCGTCTATCCGGCACACGTCATCGCCGGGCAGGACATGAACCAGACGTTCAACAACTCGATCCCGGTCTCGAGTGGACCGTGGAAGTTCCAGAGCTGGCAGAAGGGCGTCCAGATCACTGTCGTCAAGAACCCGCTGTTCAAGGCGGGTCCCGCGATGAAGCTCGATCGGATCGTCTGGCGCTACATCCTGGACACGAACGCTCGCTTCCAGGCACTCAAGGCCGGCGAGGGGCAGGCGATGCAGTCTCAGCCGCAGCTCCAGATCGCCGACTTCCTGACCGACAAGAACTTCGTGGTCGACACGAGGCCTGAGTACGCGTTCGAGCACCTGGACATCCAGTTCGGGCCGCAGGGCCATGCGGCGCTGAAGCTGCCATATGTCCGGCAGGCGCTTGCAACCGGCATCAACCGGCAGCAGATCGCGAGCGTGCTCTACAGGACGATCAGCCCCGGCCTGCCCGCACTGCAGAGCCTCATCCTCAAGCCGTTCGAGAACGGATACACGAACCACTGGGGCAAGACGTATCCCTTCAACCAGAAGAAGGTCATCAGCACCCTTAAGGGCAAAGGCTGCACCGGTGGCCCGGACGCGCCTAGCGCGGGCAACAGCGACATCTTCTCGTGCCCGGGCGTCGGCAAGCTGTCTTTCCGGTTCTTCACGACGACCGGAAACCAGCTCCGTGCACTCGCGTTCGAGATCATGCAGAAGCAGCTCAAGAGCGTCGGCATCGAGCTCGTCGCGCGCTTCCAGACGGGCGGCGTACTGTTCGGAACGACGCTTCCCTCGAGCGACTGGGACCTGATCATGTTCACGTATGGCCAGACCCCCACCTCGAAGATCACGTCGAACTCGCTCTACGCGTGCCCGAACAACGGAGGTGACCAGAACTACGGCCAGTGGTGCAACGCCAAGGCCACGGCGCTGCTGAACAAGATCGCGACGGAGTTCAACTCGGCAACGCGGACGCAGATGATGAACCAGGCCGAGGCGCAGTACATCGTCAAGGCGGTTCCGTCGATTCCGATCTTCGCACGACCGGCATTCGTGTTGCGCTCGACCAAGGTGAAGGGCCCCGGCGTCAATCCGACGAGCGAGGGCATGCCTTGGAACGTCTCTACCTGGACGTCATAAAGAAGGAGGACGTCGCCACGTCGGCGACTGCCTGGTAACCGGAGTCCCGCCCCCGCCTCTCGGCGGGGGCGGGACTACCTACTAAGATCTAGGGGTTACGGCATGCTGAGCTACGTCATTCGCAGACTTCTCTACAGCATCGTCGTGCTCGTAGCGGCGAGCTTCCTCGTCTTCACGTTCGTGTCGATCTCGGGTGACCCCCTCGCGGCGCTTCGGGTGACCCCGAACTACGATCCGAACACGATCGAGAGGATTCAGGAGCGCAAACACCTCAACGATCCGATCCCCGTGCGGTACGCGTACTGGGCCCGAGACGCAGTCACGAACCAGTTTGGGACGACGCTCCTCGGCGACCGCCCGATTCTGCCGGACCTCTGGCGGGTCATGAAGAACACTCTTCAACTCGTCTTCATCGCCGAGATGTTCGCGATCCTGATTGCTGTGGGAATCGGAGTGTTCTCGGCGTTACGGCAGTACTCCACCTTCGACTATACGTCCACGACGTTCAGCTTCCTGGGTTTGGCGACGCCCGTCTTCTGGCTTGCGCTCATGCTCCAGGTGGCGGTGGTGAACGTCTACGAGTGGACCGGCAAGAGGATCTTCCCCATCGCCAGCTTGAACTCGGTCGACCCGGGGAGCGGGATCCAGTTCTGGATCGATCGAGCGCACCACCTTGCGTTGCCCGTCATCGTCCTCATGGTCGCCAGCATCGCCACGTACTCGCGCTACATGCGCGCCTCGATGCTCGAGGTCGTCAACTCGGACTACGTGCGAACGGCGCGAGCGAAGGGCCTGCCCGAGAAGCAGGTGACCATGAAGCACGCCTTCCGGAATGCGCTCATTCCCCTCGTCACGCTCGTCGCCCTCAACTTCGGCGCCCTCCTTGGAGGCGTCATCGTCACCGAGACGGTCTTCTCGCTCGATGGCATGGGACTGTATTTCACCAACGCGCTCCTCACGAACGATCCGTACCCGGTGATGGCGTGGCTGATGATCACGGCGACGTTGATCATCGTCTTCAATCTCATAGCCGACATCGCCTACGGATACCTCGACCCGCGGGTGCGATATGACTGAAGCTCGCCGAAGCGCCGACATGGTCTCGGGACAGCCGCCGTCTCCGGCTGCGGGCAGCCTCCCGTATCAGGTCGCGGTGGCCGGAGAACCGGAGCCGCTGGCGGTCGGTACGGCGGATCTCTCGCTCTCCTACGAGTCCGGTGTCGAAGTCGAGGCGCGGAGCCAATGGGCCTACGCACGCATGCGGTTCTTCCGGCACCGGCTCGCCGTCGTCAGCCTCGTCGTCGTGATCCTCATTACGCTCGTCGGTGTCTTCGCGCCGCAGATCGCACCTCACGGCTTCGACGAGCTTGACCTCGAGAACACAACTCAGGCCCCGACTCTCGAGAACTGGCACCTGTTCGGCACGGACCAGCTCGGACGCGACTACCTGAGCCGGGTCATCTTCGGGATCAGGACGTCGCTCTGGGTGGCGGTCTTCGTCGCGCTCCTGTCGACGGCGTTCGGCACGGCGATCGGCGCACTCGCAGGCTACTACGGTCGCCATGTCGACAACCTTCTCATGCGTTTCACCGACCTCATTCTCACCCTGCCGGGTCTGGCAGTCCTGCTTACCGCGGCGGTCTTCTTCGGCCAGGACGACACGGTCGTGAACATCGGCCCAGTTGCGATCACGCTGCCGCAGCCGTTGAAGATCGGCTTGATCCTCGCTTTCCTCTTCTGGACTTTTGTAGCGCGAATAGTCCGCGGGGTCTTCCTCTCGCTTCGCGAAAAGGAGTTCGTCGAGGCGGCGAAGGCTGCCGGCGCAGGCGACCTTCGAATCATCGTGCGGCACATGCTCCCGAACTGCATGGGCCCGATCATTGTCAATGCGACGCTCGTCATCGCCGGCGCGATCCTGGTCGAGGCCGCGCTGTCGTTTCTCGGCTTCGGCATCCAGCCGCCCAATGCGGCGCTCGGCAAGCTCATCGCCGATGGTCAGGGGGAGGGGTTCCAGCTGTGGTGGCTCGTTACCTTCCCCGGTCTCGTGATCGTCGTCATCGCGCTCTGCGTCAACTTCGTCGGGGACGGCATGCGGGACGCGCTCGATCCCACGCAGCGACGAACGCGTAACTAGAGGCGCAGGGATAGTGGCTGACCCAATCCTGGAGATCGAGGACCTGACTGTCGAGTTCGACACAGAAGACGGCGTCGTCCACGCCGTTACCGGTGTCAGCTACGACCTTCACCCGGGCGAGGTGCTCGGCATCGTCGGCGAATCCGGCTCCGGAAAGAGCGTGTCGATGCTCGCGATCCTCGGCCTCATCCCGATGCCGCCCGGACGAATCGTCACCGGCGAGGCGCGGTACAAGGGGAAGAACCTGTTCGAGATGCCCAAGCGCGACCTTCGAGAGCTGCGCGGCGGCGAGGTGGCGATGATCTTCCAGGATCCGATGACCTCCCTGAATCCGGTGCTCACCATCGGCGACCAGATCTCGGAAGCGGTCACGACGCACCACCCCGGCACCAGCAACGCAGCGGCCACGGCGCGTACGATCGAGCTGTTGAATCTCGTCGGCGTTCCGTTTGCGGAACGGCGTGTCGCGCAGTACCCGCACGAGTTCTCGGGTGGTATGCGCCAGCGGGCAATGATCGCGATGGCGATCGCCAACGACCCTTCTGTCCTCGTCGCCGACGAGCCGACGACCGCGCTCGACGTAACGATCCAGGCGCAGATCGTCGAAGTGCTAAAGACCGCGCAGCGGGAGACTCACGCCGCGATCGTCCTGATCACCCACGACCTCGGGCTCATCGCCGAGCTCGCGGATCGCGTGGTGGTGATGTACGCGGGTCGGGTCGTCGAGCTCGGAGACGTGTACACGATCTTCGAGTCGCCGCGTCATCCGTACACCGTGGGCTTGATGAACAGCCTGGCGCGGGTGGACACCGACCAAGACAGGCTCGAGCCGATCCCGGGTCAGCCTCCGAGCATGATCACCCCCCCGCCCGGGTGTGCCTTCCATCCACGCTGCACCCACTCGCAGGGGCGGCTGGTCTGCCGGACGGACGTTCCGCGGCTGCGCGAGTTCGGTGAGGGTAGCCAGCACGGTTCGGCGTGTCACTTCGCCGAGGAGCTCGCCGCGCATGACGTGGTCGGCATCGTCGCGGAGGAAAGGTGAGCGACGCACTCTCTGCCGAGGAAACGGCACCTACGTCGGACGCGGGTGAGGAGCTTCTTCGCGTCGAGGGGCTCGTCAAGCATTTCCCGATCAAGGCCGGCGTCTTCAAGCACACCGTCGGCCAGGTACGTGCGGTGGACGGCGTCGACCTCACCGTCCGGACCGGAGAGACGCTAGGTGTCGTGGGCGAGTCCGGATGTGGGAAGACCACGCTCGGGCGCACGATCATCAAACTGCTGGAGCCGACCGCCGGCACGATCATCTTCGAAGGGAAGGACATCACCTCGCTCAAGCGGCGGGCGATGCGCCCCATCAGGCGTGACATCCAGATCGTCTTCCAGGATCCGTATGCCTCGTTGAATCCCAGGATGACGGTTCGCGAGATCGTGGCCGAGCCCCTCCGGATCCACAAGCTCTACCGTGGCGCCGAAGGGCGTCGACGGGTAGAGGAGCTCCTGCGGACCGTCGGGCTGAGTCCCGAGCACGGGAACCGGTTCCCACATGAGTTCTCGGGTGGCCAGCGCCAACGGATCGGCGTCGCCCGTGCGCTCGCCCTGAACCCGAAGATGATGGTTCTCGACGAGCCCGTCTCGGCGCTCGACGTTTCGATTCAGGCACAGGTCGTAAACCTCCTGGAGCAGCTCCAGAAGGACTTCGGGCTCACGTACCTCTTCATCGCGCATGACCTCTCCGTGGTGCGTCACGTCTCCGACCGCGTCGCCGTTATGTATCTCGGCAAGCTCGTCGAGGTCGGGACGCGGATGCAAATCTACGAGGCGCCCATGCATCCCTACACCCAGGCGCTGCTCTCGGCGGTTCCAATCGAGTCACCGAGACAGCGAGGCACGCGGGCGCGGATCATTCTGGAGGGCGACGTACCGAGCCCCGCAAATCCGCCTTCCGGGTGTCGTTTCCGCACCCGCTGCTGGAAGGCGCAGGAGATCTGTGCCCAGGAGGAGCCGGCTCTCGTTCCGCGCCCGGGCGGCGAGCAGCCCGTTGCATGTCACTTCGCCGAGGTGATGCGGCCACTGCACCTTGCGGCCGAGGCACCTGCATCAAAGGCCGCCGGTTGACGCTCTCTAACTCTCACGTTTTCCGTTCGTCACAAGGAATGTGAGAACCGTCCGATCGTCACTGACATGTGAGCGCGTCCGAGCACAGGTGTCGCTCCAACTCGACGACGGATCGTCCGAATTGGAGCGGAGGATCGTTGAGTCACACCTGGGACGATGCGAAGATTGCCGCGTGTTCGCGGCTGACGTTACGGCCTTCACAAACGAGCTTCGCACAGCGCCACTCGAGCTAGCTCCGCGTCCGATCGAGATTCCACGCCGCCGCCGGCTCACGACTGCCCGACTCCAGATCGCTACTGCTGCGGCGGTAGCCGTCGCTGCGCTCGGTGTGGGCAGCCAGCTGGCGTCGTCCGAGCCCGAGGGTTCGTCGTTTGCGACGCTTCGCCCGATGACGAAGTACCCGACGCAAAGCCAGCTCGACCGAGAGCTCGCGATCCTCGAACGGCTGCCCGAGCGAGCGCCGCTTCCGGCCGGTGGTCTGGCCCTGTAGTCCTTCCTGCGTAGCTCTCATCTGATGTCGCGCCTGCTTCTCCTCTCCCTGCTCGCCCTGTCGGCCGTCATCGCGTCGAGTTGTGGGGGTTCGGATACTCCGTCCCGCGAGAAATTCGAGCAATCGGTCATCACGACCCGCGACCGCGTCGACTTTTCGCTCGCCCGCATCACACAGGCGCAGTCGAAGGAGGAGTTCCTCAACCGTATGGACGAGGCAGCTGACACGATCGACGATGCGGCGGGCGACCTCTCGGAGGTTGGCGCCCCTGCTGACTATTCGAAGGAAGCAACGCAGCTGGTGGATTCTCTCGACCAACTCGCGGTCGATCTTCAGAGCACGGCCGACCAGATTCGGCAACCGGGGTTCGAGGACTTGGTCACGGGCGCCGCGGGTTTGAGCTTTGATAGCTGGGATGCTGCCAATCGCGCTCTCGCCGACCTCAAGGACAAGGGCATCGCGGTCAGCCTGATCCAACGCCACTGACACGGCCATAGGCTGGAGCGCACAGGCGCCTAGCCTCCTTCGATAGACTCAGCGGCCGGTCGGCCGCCCTCGGCCACTCTGCCCCTCGCCTCAGGAGAACCATGTCCGAGAACGGATCAGACCGCACGAACACGGGCCGGATCATCGAGATCAAGGGCGTGGTCATCGACGCCGTCTTCTCTGACCAGTTGCCCGAGATCTATACCGCTCTCGAGATCGAGATCGCCGAGCAGGATGGCAGCACGCGGACGCTGATCGCGGAGGTGCAGCAGCACCTCGGCGACGATCGTGTACGCGCTGTGGCGATGGACTCGACCGACGGCCTTCCGCGCGGGGCGGTGTGCGTCGACACCGAGGGCCCGATCTCGGTCCCTGTCGGCGAGCCGACCCTCGGCCGCCTTTGGAACGTCATCGGCGAGCCGATCGACGAGCAGGGCCCCGCCCCCGATGATGTTGAGCGCTGGCCGATCCACCGCGACCCGCCCGCTTTCCGCGATCTCTCCCCGAAGATCGAGACCTTCGAGACGGGGATCAAGGTCATC
>CAZUDO010000033.1:0-2896 GCA_964618895.1 uncultured Binatia bacterium (SeqCode) | reverse complement strand
CTGCCGGAGCTCGCGGACGCGCGCCTTTTTCCCCACTCTATTGCGCAAGTAGTAGAGCTTTGCGCGGCGAACGTCGCCGATCGCCATGACCTCGAGCTTCTCGATCTTCGGTGTGTGGAGCGGGAACGTGCGCTCGACGCCAACGCCGAAGGACTGCTTGCGGACGGTGAAGGTCTCCCGGAAGCCCGGGCCCTGGCGCTTGATGCAGATGCCCTCGAAGACCTGAATCCGCTGCCGGCTGCCCTCGATGACCTTGAAGTGCACGCGGAGCGTATCGCCCGCCTTGAACTGAGGCAGGTCCGTGCGCATGTGGCGCTGCTCGAGGCTCTCGATCGTTGTGTTCATCGGAAAAGGAAGCGGCCGGAAGGCCGATGCATCGTAGCGGAACGCATCCGGCAGGGATGCGGTGCGGGCAGCTCGGCACCATCGGCGCCATCGATCACTTCACGCGCGTTAGCCTCCACTCCCAGGAGAGAATGACTCCTGTGTGGGTCGGCGCGTGCCTGTCGGAGACGGTCTTCCGGTCGGGCGTCGTGTACCGCTCTCGAGGGCCGGGCCAGCCAGCGGAGAGAAAGATGGGGTCTGGCGAATAGGGTCTCACGTGGTCATTGATGGCCGGGCCACACCCGGTGAGAGCGACCCGGATCGAGCCCGGCGCGTCGAACCGGACGTAGCCGGTGTATTGGACCGGATCCTTCGTCAGGTCGAAGACGAGGTGGCCGTTCCGGATCGACGAGCCGTTTACGGCAAGGCCGATCGTGGAGTCGAGCTGCTCGGGGGGAATCCGCCACGTGCGCGTGCTGGATCCCGCGAACTCACACAGGTAGTGACGGCCTCCGAGCGACCACGTGATGGTCGCTTCCGTCAGGACGTACGCCGCCGATTTGGGTTTCGGGTCCTGGCTGGGTTTCCGCTCGAAGGTCAAGGTGGCGACCGTCGTCTCGGTTCCGCCTACCGTCTCCTTGACGTGTCTCGCCTCCCCGCGCCACACGAGGCCCATCCCCTCGACGCCGGTGAGCATCGCCTCGACCTGGTGGTCGCTCTCGCCACCGCTCGGCAGCTCGACCCAGGCGCGGAAGATCGCCCTCCTGTCCTCCTCGAGGTCGTCGGGCAGGGGGATCGCGCCACGGAGCAGCCACTGGCCTGTGTCCTTGCCCTTCGGCGCGCCACTCGAGACGGGACGGGGCTCGGCCTCGACTCCGTCGACGGAGACGTGCACCAGCGCATCCGGGGCGGACTCCGCGGGCATGCCGTCGACCTGAACCAGGTACGGCGCAGCGTCGGGCTTGCCGTCGCGTGGCTCTCCCTCGATCGCGACCTGGTCCGCCGGTGTGAGGACCTGCCCGGACTCGGGGTCGAGCAGGTACACGACGTCCCGAATGCGGAGATCGCCTCCCGCTTGCCGCTTCCCGAGGACGAGTCGCGAGCCGTCAGCAGTAGAGCTCGAGCCACCTGACTTCGAGTAAGCGCGCTCGGCCGTGTAGCCCTCGGAGAGCTCCCGGTAGAGCGCGGCAACGACGGGATCGGCGTACTGTCCGCTGATCGTCCCGTCCCAGCCGAGGAAGACGCTCGTGCTCCCGCGCAGCGCGTCGGCCAGGTCGGTGGCCGCACTGCTGTAGTTCTTACAGCTGTTGAAGAGGACCAGGGTGTCGTCCAACCCTCCCTGGTACTGGAATCGGAAGAAGTCGGCGGTGAGAATCAGGAACCTTCCGAGCGGTGACACACCTACCGACCCGCCCTCGACCGTCAACTTCCCGAGCTTGGCAGCCTTGGACTCCGCGTCCGAGAGGGCTCGGGCCGCGATCCCCGCCGTACAGGGAGAAGGGTCACAGAGGACCCCGCCGTGCGACTCGACGTGGATCACCTGATAGCTCCCCCAGCCTTGGAAACTGCCGACGTCGACGTTCCTTGCGCCCTCCGAGTCGTTCGTCAGGTACGTGACCCCTCCTTCGTACCCCCTGGTGCCGGACAGGACGTCGGCCACCTCATCGCCGGCGTCCTTCAGATCCCACTGGAAGGGTGAGAGCACGAGAGCCCTCTTCTGCTCGCTGTCGTCTCCCACCACGTACGCCAACCGGCGTGCTCGCGCTGCGTCGGTGGCTGGAGCAGCAGCTGCGAATCTGGTACTGCGGGTTGCTAGAGCATCCCTGGTGAAGATCCAATGCTCCCGACCGCCCTCCAGTCGGAACCGGACGACGAGGTCGTCTGCTCCCAACTCGGCCATTTCGGCCTGTTCGGCGAGCCACGCCTCGACGTCGCCCGTCGACGCGCCCTCCTCGAGCATCGCGACGGCCTTGTCGCCGAGCTCGTTGCTCCGCTCCAGGATCTCGACGGGCACCTCGGCCAGGGAGCAGGGATAACCCTTCTCCTCACACTCGAGCTGGCCGGATGTCGAGCCCGACCCGCAGGCGGCCGCGATCAGCGAGACGAAGGCGGCGACGAGAGTAGCCAGGCCGACCCGCACGCCGGACTCGCCGAGCGGGTCGCGGAGGCGCAGCGTGCACCGCCGTGGCATGGCCGTTCCCGGCCGCAGCAGAACTCGGAGGATCGCCTTCATCGACCTCCCAGACGTGGGTTGTGTCTCCTGGAGCGTACCGCCGGGTGAAGGATGCGGTGGCGGAGAGTTCTGCCGCGCGTCTATCCCTTAGCGAAAGGCGATGCGCTGCGGCGGCCAGTAGGTCATGAAGACGTTGCCGATGAGGTTCTGCTCGGGCACGGATCCCCAGACCCGCGAGTCGCACGATTGCGAGCGATTGTCGCCCATCACGAAGTAGTTGCCGAGCGGGACCTTGAACTTCTCCTCCGGCCCGATGTCACGCCGGTCGTGCTCGATGTAGGGCTCTTCGAGCCTGCGGCCGTCGATGTACACGAACGCGGCTCCTCGTCGCAGTCGGAT
>CAZUDO010000032.1:0-11161 GCA_964618895.1 uncultured Binatia bacterium (SeqCode) | reverse complement strand
CGCGCGCGCACGACGATCACGGTTTCCGCGATCACCAGATCCGTTGTGAGGAGGCGCGCGCGTCGGGCGAGGAGGGTCTTCCACACCGCCACGGCATCCCCGTGGTTGGCGTCCGTCCTGGACAGCAGCGCGACAACGGCGGAGGTGTCGACCAGGACCGTCACCGCCGCTTGCGCGGAGAACCGTAGAGGTAGTGGTCGTGGTTGACGGACAGATCGGCCGGGGCGTTTTTCATGACGCCGATGAGACCGGAGAGCGGGTCCTGCTCTCGCGTGTCCTCGCGCCGGAGCGTTTCCTCGGCGGCCTCGCGGATGATCTGTGCCATCGACACCCCCCGGGCGCGCGCGGCACGGCGGAGCGCGCCGTGCACCTTCCGGGGCAGATATATCTGAGTACGCACCTCGCTCGTCGGCACGGCGCCAGGATGCCCCGTACTGTATATGGGGGCTGCGTCAGCGCAGACGGGGCGTCAGCTCCACCTCGGGCGAGAACCGCTGCGCATCGGCCGCCGTGAGGAACCGCCCGAAGCGCGGGTCCCGCGCCACGAAGCGCTTGAGAAACGCGAGCGCATAGCGTTGCGTCGCGGCCTGCTGTCCCGCGCGCCCGCGCGCGTCGCCGGCGAAGCCGCCGTGCGTGCCGTCCAGGATCTTCACCAGCGCCGACGGCGGCGGGAGGAGCGCGAACAGGTACGCCGTCTGGGTGTCGAATGGCGTGGTCGTGTCCGCCGTGCCGCCCATCACCAGGACGGCCGGGCCGCCGGCGACGAAGTCGCCTGGCTGGAACGCCTGCCCCGTCGGCGCCAGCGCGACCACGGCGGTGAACGCGGCATCGGTGCGGGCGGCCGACAGCGCGGCGAAGGTGCCGAGCGAGTGGCCGACCAGGCCGACCCCCGCGCGACGGCGCACGTGGGCGACACTCGGGGACACGGGCGGTGCGGCATCATGGAACACCTCGCGCAGCACGGAGAGATCGCGCGGCAGATCGGTCACCGGGTTCCCCAGCGGCGCGCCCGGCTCGTCGCGGTTGACGCCCGGGAACGACGGCGCGGCGACGACGAAGCCCCAGCTGGCCAGGTGGCTGGTCAGGTAGGTGTAGTTGAGCCGCGAGCCGCCGAAACCGTGGGCCATGAGGACGAGGGGGAAGCGTCCGGCCCGGGGCGGCGCGTCGCGACCGGCACGGCGGGCGGGATACCAGACCTCGGTGACCAGCGTGCGCGCGCGCGGCGCATCGACGATGCGGAGCGTGGTCGATCCGACGGCGTAGCGGCCGGTGCGGTTCGGGTCGAGCCGCGCCGCCCGCGCCGGGAGCGCCGTCGCGAGCAGAAGCAGGACCACCGGCGCGAGCCGCACGCACTCATCCATAGCTTGCATCAATTGTCCGATCCAGGGCTTATGAGCGCGCGGCGGCGCACTCCGCCGCGGGAAGGAAATCCGCCATGGTCGAGAAGACGATCACGCTCACCGGCATGTCCACCAGCTCCATCGAGGACGCCGTCGGCCTCGCCGTCACTCGCGCCGCCTCCACCATCGAAGGCATCCGCCAAGCCGACATCGCCGGCATCACCGCCGTGGTCGAGGATGGCACGGTCAGCGCCTGGAAGGTCCGCCTGCGGGTCACGTTCGCCGTCCAGGAGCGCCTGCACGAGTAGCATGCCGGCCCCGACCACCAAGACGCGCGAGGTGATCGACGGCGTGGTGCAGGTCTTCCTGCCGCTGCCGATGCGCCCCTCGATCGTGAACGTCTACCTCGTGCGCGCGGGGGGCGCCTGGACGCTGATCGACACCGGCATGCACACCGACGCCAGCGTGAAGGCGTTCCGCGGCGCCTTGGACGAGATCGGCATCCGGCCGGACGCGATCACGCGCCTGATCGGCACGCACCACCACGTCGACCACTACGGCACCTCCGGCCCGTACCGGGAGATGACGCACGCAGAAGTGTACCTGCACCCGCTCGAGGCCGAGCGCGCCACCGCCATGGGCCACGTAGGCGGCGAGCCGATCGAGTACATGCGGAAGCACGGTGTGCCGGACGTGCCCGACGACAAACGCCTCCCCTCGCCCAGCACGTTCTTCGGCACCTTCTATCGCCCGACCCCGCCGGATCATCTCCTCGGCGACGAGGACGACATCCCGCTCGGCGACGGCCGCTCGCTGGAAGTCATCTGGACCCCGGGGCATACGCCCGGCCACTGCTGCCTGCTGCTCAAGCCCGACGGCATCCTGTTCGTCGGCGATCACCTGCTGCCCAAAATCACCCCGCACGTGGGCCTGTGGCCGAACGGGCCGGAGAACCCGCTCGGCGACTTCCTGGCCTCGCACGAGAAGATCCAGCGCGTCGCGGCGCGCCTCGTCTGTCCCGCGCACGGGCCGGTGTACGAAGATCATCGCCGGCGGGCGCGGCAGCTGATCGACTTCCACCGCGTGCGCAAGCTCACCATGCTGGACGTGATCCGCAAGCGCCCGTGCACGGGCTACGAGGTCGCGCTCGCCGCCTTCGCCATCGATCCCGAGAACCGGTTTCAGGTCATGGCGGCGACGTGGGAGACGCTCGCCCATCTCGAGCTGCTCCGGCGCGAAGGCCGCGCGCTCCGCGGTGAGGAGCACGGGGTGGTGCGCTACCAGGGCCGATGAGCGCCGGCGGGGCGTGCTTGCCGCGCGGCGCGCGCTGTGCGATGCCAGCGCCATGCTGACCATCGGCGATCCCGCCCCGGACTTCACCGCCACCGCGCACGACGGCCGCACGATCACGCTCGGCGATCTGCGCGGCCGGAAGGTACTGCTCTGGTTCTACCCCAAGGCCGACACCCCCGGGTGAACCATCGAAGGCAGCGGATTCCGTGATCGAATCCGGGACTTCGAGCAGCTGAACGTCACCATCCTCGGCGCCAGCGTCGACACTGTCGAAGAGAACGCGGCGTTCGTCGCCAAGTACGGCTTCCCCTTCCCGCTCCTGTGCGACACCGACCGGAGCCTGGCCGTCAAGTACGGTGCGGCCGACGCGCCCGGCGCAGCCATGGCGAAACGCGTCTCGTGCCTGATCGACGAGCAGGGGCGCGTGCTGCGCTACTACCCGCAGGTCTCCGCGCGCGACCACGTCGCCCAGGTGCTGACCGACCTCGCGAGCTGAACCGGCCGGCAAGATTCACGCCGGCGTGACCCCCGGCCCCGTAATCACGGACCCGCCGGACAGCGCGGGTCGCTCTCCTGCAGGCCCGCCACCACCACGGCATCGAAGCTGATCGGCAGGCAGTCCCCGCCTCGCCCGCGGCCGTTGTCGCACACGAAGTCGAACTGCTTGGCGGCCGCGTGACACCCCTGACACGAGGTGCCGATGTTCGCGACCTCGAGCTTCCCCTGCTTCACGATACGCGTGCTGCCGTCGGCATCGCGCCAGTCGAGCACGAAGAACTCCCAGTCGCCGCCCTCGGGGTTGTAGCCCTTCTTGTGCTTCACCATCGCCTCGCCGAAGAGCACGTGGCGGCCGCCGGCGCTGATGGGTGGGATCAGCTCGATGATCGTCCCGGGCGGGAAGCGCTTCCCCGGCCTGCCGCGCACGAGCACCTTGGTGGCCTTCTTGAGCAGGCGCTTCTTCGTGTGGAAGACGCGCGCCTTCCGGCCTTCGATCTTGGGCCAGGCGCGCATGCACGTGAAGTCGGCTTCGGTGACGACGATGTCGCGGGCGAAAACCGGGGTCGCGAAGGTGACGGCCAGCGCGACGGCGACGAGCGTTCGCATGATCATGGCGTACCGCCGTTGGCGGTCCGAGTGCAACCGTCAGCGCCTCAACCCATCCGCCTCTTCGTACGCTCGACGCCATCGGATGCTCCTCGGTCTGTCCATCCGCAGCCAGGTGGCGCGGACGTGGTTGCACGTCAGGCCGGGATCGGCGAGGTAGGAGCGGCCATGCTGAGCCTCCGCCGAAGGCGTCCTGCTGTCCTGGTGTTCGCGCTTTCCGCCTCCTTGTGCACTCCGCGAGTGGCAACGTCGCATTTCTTCCTGCGCTCGCCCGCGTCCTGGCGCGCCCAGGATACGCTCGGCAATCCGCAGAAGGCGGGGCCGTGCGGCAACGAAGGCGCCGCCACCACCACGGGAACGGTGACGCCGTTCTCACCGGGCGAGACGATCACGATCGCACTCGACGAGACCGTCTACCATCCGGGGCACTACCGGATCGCGCTCGCGGTGAACGATCGCAGCGAGCTTCCCGCGGCGCCCGCGGTCGCTCCCGGCGCAACCGCCTGCGGGACCGCTCCGGTCATGACTCCCCCCGTCTTTCCGGTCCTCGCCGATGGAGTCCTTCTACACGAGGCTCCCTTGTCTGGAACCCAATCCATCCAGGTGACGTTGCCATCGAGCGTGATCTGCAGTCGCTGCACGCTCCAGGTGCTCGAGTTCATGTCGAACCATGCGGCGCCGTGCTTCTACTACCACTGTGCCGACCTCTCGATCGGCATCGGCAACGGGGGAGGCTGCAGCGCGGACGGGGATTGCGACGACGGGAACGCGTGCACGCAGGATGCCTGCAGCGCGGTCCAGGGATGTTCGAGCCAGCCGGTCACGTTCGCCGACGTGAATGCGGACTTCCTCGGCACCCTGCAGGTGCATCCCTGTGCGACCGAGAAGGTCCCGCGCGTGGTCGGCACGCTTTTCGGCAAGGCCACCACGTCCGTCACCCGGGCGGCGACGAGCCCGGCGCAGGGGGAGCGGTTCCTCAAGCGGGCATTGCAGCATCTTCGCGGGGCCGGAAGGAAGGCGAAGGCGCGGCGCATCTCGGTCGGATGCCGAGCAGCGCTGGGCACGGTCGTCGACGCGGCGCGGACCAGAATCGAGTGCCTTCGGAGCCGGACTGTCTCAGCAGTCGTCGCGTCCGGTTTTTGGTGATCGGCGGTCTAGCGGTGATGGCGGTTGGCGAACCGCGCGTCACAGGCGCTGCAGGCGTCGGCATCTTCCGAGACCGGGGAGTAGTTCGACCTCACCCCAGACGCGCCCGGAAGAACGTCTCCACCCGGCGCCAGCTGTCCTGCTCCGCGGTCGCATCGTAGCCGACCGCCATCGGCCCCCACGCGGACAGCGTCGCCATCACGCCGGTGTGCTGGCTCATGTAGCTGTGCCCCGCGTCGGGATAGACCTGCACATCGTGGTCGACCCCGAGCGCCGCCAGATGCTCCGCCAGGCGGCGGCCCTGCGGGGCGAAGATGCGATCGCGCCCGCCGTAGCCTGCCACCACCGGGCACACCCCGTGCAAGTCGTCCGCGCGCGAGGGCACCTCGCCGTAGAACACCGCCGCCGCCCCGAGCGGGGCCCGCTGGGCATAGAGCAGTGCGAAGCCGCCGCCGAGACAGAACCCGGCGACGCCCATACGCGTCGGGTCGACGTCGGGACGCGCCGCCAGCCACGCGCGCGCCGCCTCGAGGTCGGCAAACGCCGGCCCTTCCCGCCGGCGGATGGCGAGGAACGCGCGCAGCACACAGAGCGCGCGCGGCGCGCCGGTGTCGAACAGGTCGGGGGCGAGCGCCACGTAGCCGATATCCGCGAACCGGCCCGCGATGCGGCGAATGTCGCCGTTCAGACCGAAGACCTCGTGGATCACGATCACGGCCGGCCGCTTCCCGGCGCCGGCCGGGAGCGCCAGCGCAGCGCGCATGGGCCGCCCGGTGGAGGAGGGAAAGGTCACGTCGGTGGTGGTCGCCACGGCGGAGCGTCCGCTATCAGGTCCGCGCGCCGGACGCACCCGCGCCTCCAATCGACACATCGGGAGTTGCCTTGCGCCCCGCCTCGCTTCCTGCGACACGCTCCAATCCGACACGCACGCCGACCCGTCGCCGTCGCCTACTTCCTGACCTTCTTGGGCGCCGGCGTGTTCCTGCCCTACTTTCCGCTCTATCTGGCGCACCTGGGATTCCCCGGGTGGCAGATCGGCGTGGTGATGGGGATGCAGCCGGCGCTGCGCTGGGCCAGCGCCATCGGCTGGGCGTTCGTCGCCGACCGCTGGCGCGTCCGGCACCAGGTGCTGGTGGGGACCGCGCTCGCCGGGGCGCTGTGCTTCTTTCCGCTCCTGGCGGTGCGTGACTTCGGCGAGATGCTGGTCGTGCTCGCGGCCATCGGGCTCCTGCACGGCACGCTGATCCCCATGATCGACGCCACCGTGATGGACCACCTGGGCGCGCTCGGCGGCGACTACGGGCGGCTCCGCCTGTGGGGCTCGATCTCGTTCATCGTGGGCGCGGTCGGCAGCGCGCCGCTGGTGACCGCGTTCTCCCCCCAGGTCGTGCCGTTGCTGCTGCTCCTGCCGGCGCTGACCCTGGCGCCCGCGCTCCGCGCCCTGCCCCGCGACCAGGTGGGCGAGGCGCACGGGTTTCGCGCCCCGTGGACGCTCCTCACGCCGCCGCTGGCGGCCTTCCTGAACGTCGCCTTCCTCCTCCAGATGAGCTGCGGCGCGTGGCAGGGCTTCTTCGCCGTGCACACGGCGCAGCTCGGCTTCTCCGACGCCATCCCGGGAATCACCTGGGGGCTCGCAGTGGTGGCCGAGATCGGCCTCTTCTTCTGGGGACGGGGCCTGGTCGCACGCGTGCGACCGGCGACGCTCATCCTGGTGGTCCTCGCGGTCACGGTGGTGCGCTGGGCGCTCACCGCGGTGGCCCACGCCGAGGTCTTCGTGGTGGCGCTGCAGGTGGGCCACGCCTTCACGTTCTCGATCTTCCACCTGGCGTCGCTGTTGCTGCTGGCGCGCCTCGTGCCACGCGAGACCAGCACCAGCGGCCAGGCGCTCTACGGCATGGTGGGCTTCGGCCTCGGCGGCAGCCTGGGCCTGTGGACCGCCGGGGCGCTCATCGAACGCCTCGGCAGCTCCGGCTTGTTCGCGTTCGAGGCCGTGGTGGCCGCGTGCGCCTTCGTGCCGGCGCTCCGGCTGCGCCGGCTGCTCGGCCCGCACTGATCAGACGATCGGCAGCTCCTGCTTCGGGACCAGCCGGTCGCCGATCAGCATGCCGCGGGCGCGGTACTTGTCTTCCGTACGCTCCGTGATGAGGCCGAGCCGCATGAGGTTCGGCATCACGGTGTGCATGAAGACCTCGCTGTTGATCATCGGCCAGGCCTCCATCCGGTGCATGGTCTGCACCACCGCATCGCCGTCGAGCTCGTACTTGGCGCCGAACAGGCGCAGCATGTCGAGCTGCTGGTTGGCGTTGAGCGTCTCCAGGATGCCGAACGCGAAGTCCTCCATCTGGTCCAGCTCGTCGGGCGTCGCCTCCTTCACCAGCCGGCGCATGGACAGGATGCCAAAGGCCGCGTGGCGGGCTTCGTCCTGGTGCACGCGGGTGATGATGTCCTTGATGAGCGGGTTCCGGTTGGCGCGCTGGACCAGGTCCATGATGCCCACCGCCATGCCCTCGAACAGCGTCTGCATGCCGAGCACCTTGAGCTTCCACGTGGGGGCTTCGAGCAGCATGTCGAGCAGGACCTTGAGCGTCGGGTCGATGGGGTGGATGACCCCCATCTTGCGCTGCAGGAACTTGGAGAACACCTCCACGTGGCGCACTTCGTCGATCACCTGCGAGCCGGCGTACCACTTGGCGTCCATGCTGGGGCAGCAGTTGACCAGCTGCCCGCACAGCTGGAGCGCCGCCTGCTCGCCGTGCAGGAGCTGCGAGATCAGGTGGTTGAACTCGTCCCAGGAGGCGTCCCGACAGGTGGCCTCGTCGGCCCCCATCTCGGTCAGCACGCTCGACATGAGGGTGGCGCCGATCTGCGGCATGAACCACTCGTCGCGCGGCAGCGGAATGGACCAATCCAGGTCGTCTTCGGCGTTCCACTGGCCCTTCTTGCCGCGCTCGTAGAGCGCGCGTAGCTCTTCGACCTCGCTGCCGTACTCCCACGTCCAGTGCAGGTCGAGCGGCACGTCGACGTCGATCTTGGCGCGCAGGGCCGCGATCTCGCCCTCGTCGACGAACTCGACGACTTCGAAGTCGCCGACACGGCGACGGTGGTCGGCCAGGATGGTGTCCATCAGTCGATCCTCCGCAGGCGCTTCCCGTCGGGCACGGCCAGCAGGCCGCCCCGGACGAGCGCTTTCACCTCGTTCTTGCGACGGCGCACCTCGCTGGGTGAGAAGAGGGGCCGCCCGAGCATCTCGTTGCCGAAGTCTCCGGACGCAAAATGGTAGACGGTGATGCCGATCAGGGTCTGCAGCATGTGCGGCACGCTGGCGGGCCGGAACGCGCCGGCCGCCATGCCCTCGCGCAGGAGCCCGCTCACCGCGCTGGCCAGACGGCGGATGATCAGGTTGGCTTCCTGCTCTTCGGGCAGGTCGCCCGCCAGCTCGTCGTCCTCGAACAGCGAGCGCAGCAGGAGGCGGGCATAGGTGGGATGCCGGGCCAGCTCGTCGATGAGCGCGTCGAGCCAGCGGTCGAGCCGCTCGGCCGGCATGCCACCGGCGGCCAGCGCACGGATGAGCGGCTGTTCCAGGCGGGCCAGAATGCGCGCCATGACCGCGGCATAGAGCTGCGCCTTGCTGTGGAAATGATGGAAGAGCGACGACTTGCCGAGGCCGACGCTCTCGGCCACCTCCGCCAGGCCGATGCCCGCAAAGCCCCGGCGCGCGAACAGGTGCTCGGCGCAGTCGAGGATCTTGTCGCGTGGGGCCTGCTTGGCGGTGGCTGGCTGCATACTCGCCCGTCCGGTCGGTCCCACCTAACCGACCGATCGGTCGAGTGTCAAGCATCCGCCCCCCTCGCTATAAGGGCGGCGGATGCGCGCCGTCGCCCGGACCGCGGTCGTGCTGGTGGCGCTCCTGGTCGGGTCGGCCAGGGCGGAGCGCACGGTCACCTTCCCCCTGGGGGTCGACTACGAGCTGCTGGCGGCGACCGCGCGCACGGCGCTCGGCTTCGCGGGCGACGAGGCGGTCCTGTGGGGCACCGCCGGCGGCTGCCACTCCCTCGTGCTCGACGACGTACGGGCGGAGCGCGCCGAAGAGCGCGTGCGCCTGGCACTCCACGGGCACGCCAAGGTGGGCCTGTCGTTCCTCGGCTTCTGCCTCTTTCCAATCCACTGGGAGGGCACCGTCGATGCGCGAGGCCGGCCGGAGATCACCTCCGCCTGGCAGCTCCGTCTGGATGACATCACGACCGCGCTACTCGACCGGAGCGGCCGGACGACCACGGTGTCGCGGCGGGTATGGGACCTGGTACGCGACCAGGTCGAGACGCGTCTGGCCGCGTTCGCCTTCGATCTCGGGCCGCCAGTGCAGGAGGCGAAGGCCCTGGTACGCGTCTCAGTGCCGCCGGCGCGCGCGACACCCGTGCTGACGGCGCTCGACAGCCTGCGTCCGGTGCGAGCGACGGTGGACGACGACGGGGTCCGGGTGGAGGCGGCCATGGAGGTTCCCGACGCGCCCCCACCACCGGCGCCCGAACCCGTGCTCGATCCCGCCGAGCTGCAGGCGTTCCATGGGCGCCTCGAGCACTGGGATGCGTTCCTCATCTTCGTCACCAAGGATCTCGGTACGCTGGATGCCGATCCGACCGCGCGGGACGACCTGCTGGCGCTCGTGCTCACCAACCGCCACGAGCTGCTGCGCACCATCGCCGCCGGCCCGGTGCCGGGCGTGGACCCGGTGCGTCAGCTGTTCCTCGACGCCTGGGAGCAGCTGCGAACCATCGTCCGGCGCGCCGCCCGCTCGGGTGCGCTCCGCGACCACGCACTCCGCTACGTCACCTTTCTCGCCGCCGGCGACGCACTGGCGGCGCTCGACGCCGCCGGGCCGGGCCTCGGCATCGAGATCTCTGCCGACGGCCTCCGGCGCATGGCACGCATCATTGCGCCCGACGCGACCGCCGATCCGCTCGTCTACTCCGATGCGCCCGACCCGGCGCTGCAGAAGCTGTTCCGGTTCCACGAGCCCGAGAGCCTGCCGCCCGCCCCCGAGCAGTCCCCGCCGCCCGAGCCCGGGACGTGGTTCTGGCCCGGGCCCCGGAGTGCCTACGCCGCCGTGCCGGCCGATGACGAGCTCGTCACCGTGGGGCGGCGCCTCGATCGCTGGGTACCACCACCCGACCAGCTCGACACGTACCGGACGCTCGTCGGCCGGCTTCTTGAGCTGGTGATCGCACGCGAGGGACGGGACGTGACGCCGCGTTTCGCCACCCTCTACGGGCATCTGGTGCCGGCCGTCGCCTGGCAGGAGAGCTGCTGGCGCCAGTTCATTCTGCGCGACGGCCGCGTGACCTCCATCACGTCCGGCACCGGCGACATCGGCATCATGCAGGTGAACCGGCGCGTCTGGCGGGGCTTCTTCGACGTGGAGAAGCTGCGCTGGGACATCGTCTACAACAGCGGCGCGGGCGCCGAGATCCTGGCCCAGCTGCTCACCCGCTACGGCGCGCGCGAAGCCGGCGAGCGGCTCGAGAACGCCGCGCGCGCCAGCTACTCGGCGTACAACGGCGGCCCCGCCGCGTACCGCCGCTACCGGCTGCCCCGGGTACCCCGCACGCTCCGGGCCATCGACGAGGCCTTCCTGCGCAAGTACCAGGCCGTGGCGGCGGGGCAGGCGGGCGCCGACGTCCTGTGCTTGTGAGCCCACCGGGATCATTGGTCTCCGCTATTCCGGTCGCAGCGATTGGCAGAGCCGGCACGATGCGGCACAGCCTTGTCTTCGATGCCCCGGTTGATCCGGGCTCACCATATGAGTACTTTCACCAAAGCGTGAACCGGACGTTTGCACATGCCTCGCACACTTGCCCGGATCGTGGCCCGCATCCGGAATCTCGCAACGCACGGCAGGCTGCGATTCACGGCCAAGGCGTTCCGCGAACTGGGAACCCTCGAACTCCCGCTCGACGAAGACGATGCCCGCCACGTGATCGCCGGCCTGCGCGTGGCGGACCTGGCCGCCCGCGTCGCCTCGAACCGTACGGGCGAGTGGATGTACGTCTTCAAGCCGCGGGTCGGTGGCGTCGTCCTCTACATCAAGATCGTCCTGCGGCTCGAATGCGTCGTGGTTTCGTTCCATGAAGAAGAAGACGGTGACGGGTCGACCAACGATACCTAGGGGCCGACCAAACGGGCGGGTTCTGGCGAACGACGCCTGTCCGGGCTGCGGCACGATGATGCGCGAGACACGCGGCCGCCTGCTCCTTCCCGTGAACGGTGAGGACGTCGCGGTG
>CAZUDO010000031.1:0-165709 GCA_964618895.1 uncultured Binatia bacterium (SeqCode) | reverse complement strand
CCCTCCTGCACGTCGACACCACCACCTCCCCCCCCTCGATCCACTACCACCCGAACGGCGCCGGCGACCCGCACGCCGGCATCGGCGAGCGGCGCTACCTCGACGACGACGCCACCGGCACGCTGCGCCAGCGGGCCGAGGATCTGCTGCGGAGCGGCGCGCGCGACAATCTCGTGGACCAGGCCCGCGCCGTCGGGCAGCTCCTGTACCGGGCGCTCCTTCCCGAAGCGGTACGCGAGCGACTCTCGGTAACCCACGGCCCGCTGGCCGTGCGGAGCGACGGCCTCGTCCTGCCGTGGGAGCTCCTCCACGACGGCCACGACTTCTGGGCGGTCAGTCACGCGATCGGGCGCGTCATCGGCGGGCAGGCTCCGGTTCTTGGCGGGCAGCGCGCCGCGGGCGATCTGCGTGTGCTCCTCTTGGGCTCAGACCCTTCCGGCAAGCTGCCCTTCGTCGACGAGGAGATGGAGCGGCTGGCCCGGCTGTTCGCGCCGCGCGGCGCCGTGACGCGCTTGAGCGGGAGGGCGGTCACGCAGGCCTCGATTCGCAGCCTGATGGGCGAGCGCTACGACATCGTCCACGTCTGCGGCGCGGCGCACGCCGGCGCGTCCGACCTGGAGCTGCAGCTCGCCGACGACAAGCGCCTCGGTCTCGCGCTGTTGAGTCGCGCCATCCGCGGCAACCCTCTCGTCGTCCTGGACGTGTGTTCCGCCGAGCGCGGGGTGGCTACACCCGGCGAGCGCACGTGGGACGAGCGGCTGGAGACCCTGGCCCGCGCATGGCTCTCGGAGGGCGCGCTCGGGGTGGTGGGCGCCATCGCCCCGGTTGGCGACCGGCATGGCGCGGAGCTGCTCGGGCACTTCTACGACCACCTCGCCGAGGGAGCCACCCTGGGCGCCGCGCTGCGCGCCGCCCGTGCCGAGTGCCGCGCCGCGGCCCGGCGCTCGCCGGCCTGGTTGTCCTTCGTGCTGCACGGGCATCCGTGCTCGCGTCCACCCCTGCCCGCGCGCGCCCCCGTACGCGCGCCGCGCATCCGCGTGGCGCTCAGGTTCCCTCTGCCGCCGGTCCGGCGGCGGACGGCAGGGACCGCCATGGCCGTGGCCATCGTGCTTCTCGCCGCCATCGCGTGGCGCGCCGTCCGCCCCGGCGGACCGCCGCGCGTGGAAGTGACCCGCGGCGCGCCGGTCGACGATCCTGCGCTGCAGACGGCGGCGCGGAACGCGGCTGCCACGCTGCGCGACGGCCTGGCGCGTCTCGCGGCGAGCGCCCCCGACCACCTGGAGATCGCGCCGCCACGGCAGGCACTCTGCGACGGCGCGTCCACGACCCGCTGCCTGACGCTGCTGAGCGACGGGCGGCCACCGTACCGCATCGTCGTCACGCCCGTCCGTCCCCTGGAGGGGAGCTACGTCGTGGAGCTCGAGGTGGCGGGCTTCGCTCCGACCGGCAGTCTCCTGTTCAAAGACCGCGTCACCGAGTCGCGCGATCGCGACGAGACCGTCGCCGAGCGACTCCTGTCGGTGGTACAGCGCGGCCTCCGTCTGGAGGTCGTCCCCGCGTCACGGGGTGCCCCACTGTCGCGCGGGAACGCTTCGGCCTACCGCCTGCTTCGCGAGAGCCTCGCCGGGTCCGTGATCGACCTCACCCTGCACCGGACGGGGTCCGGGCGCCACGCGACCGACAGCGCGCCGACACCGTCGAAGAGCGCGGGCGTGCCGCCGGCGATCCTCGCCTTTCTCGACGAGTACGCCGACGTGCTTGCCGATGGAGCCGTCGCCGAGCTGGCGGCGCTCCAGCCGCACATGAGTGACGCGCAACGGACCGCAACCGAGCGCTACCTGGCCTATGCACAATCGCTCCGGGTGCGGTTCTCCGACGTCGAGGCGCTCGTCGACGGCGAGCACGCGCTCGTCTCGGCGTGGCGGCACGACGCCCTCGCGCCGGCGGACACCGGCCCCATGGAGCTGGAGGTCCGCGTCGACCTGCTGCTCGACCGCCACGGCGACGACTGGTTCCTGCACGATCAGCAGGGCGCCACCGAGCGGTGGGAGCGCATGCGCCGGCGCATCGTACGACGACGGGAGCGGGTGGACCCTCCCGCTACGCCGGCGCTGCTGTCCACCCTCCGCCCGTACCTGCCCACGCCGAAGCTCACCGGCCCGTCGGCCACCCACGCGCCGTCGCCGAGCGTGCTCTTCCGGGAGGACTTCGACGGTGGCGCCGCAACCCCATGGCTGACCCGAGCGGCGGAGGTGGTTTCGTACACGGCGGCCGCGGGCGGGACCGGGCACGCGTTGCGCGTCGCGGGCGAGGATGTCGCCATCCCGCTCGCCCTCGGCCCGGCCGTGGTCGACGCGGAGACGCTCCGGCTCGTCGTGCGCGCAGAACGGGCCGATGCCACCCTGCGGGTCGCCTTCCCGAACATGGAGCGCCCGGGCACCTTCTGGCAGCGCGAGACGGTCGCCGCCGGCGACTGGCAGACGATCGACCTGCCGCTCCGCTTCTTCCGCTGGAACCACCCGGCGGTGCCCGTCTGGGAGGACGTCGATCGGCTTCTGCTGGCGGCCACCGGCGGTGGCACGCTGCTCGTCGATCGCATCGAGCTGCTCCCGGGACGGGTTCCCCGCGCGGCGTACCTGACGCCGGGGGAGATCGAAGCCATTGCCTTCGCGGGACGGGGCGGCACCGCTGCGGTACGTCGGTTCGAAGGCAACCTGCCGTGGGTGATCCTGACCGACGCGCCAGAGCTGGACGGGCGGGCGCTGCTCCGCGCCCTCGAACTGACGTACGCCCGCGTGCGCCAGGATTTCCCGTCGCTGCTCCCGCCGAGCCGCCGCGTCGTACTGCTCGTGTTCGCGAACGAGGACGAGTATCGCGGCTTCTGGCCGCGCTTCCCGCAGCGCTTCGGACAGCGCCTCTCCCTCGCCAACGAGCGTGGCGCGGCGACCATGGGCGTCGGGGCGACGTGGTATGGCGGCGATCCCCGGTCGATGCTGCACGTCTGCGTGCACGAAGCCGTGCACGCGCTCACCACCCAGATGCTCGGCCTCGCCGGCGGGCGGTCGTGGCTGTTCGAGGGGCTCGCGGAGCGGTACGCCCGCAGCGCGGCCGGATTGGACGAGGGACCGGAAGCGCACCGCTCGCCCCGGGAGATTCCCCCGCTCGCGGAGATCCTGAGCGGCAGCCCAACCCCCGCGCACGGCTACCTGCCGGCAGCACTCGTGGTCGAGTGGCTGCTCTCGGATCCCCTCCGTCGCAGCCAGATGCCGGGCCTGCTACGCGCCATGCAGCAGGGTACCAACGTCGACATGCGCCCGCTGGCGCCGCGGCACTTCGGCCTCTCGGTGGCGGCCTTGGAAGAGCGATGGCGCGGGTGGCTGCACGCGCGTTACGCCATACGTTGAGGGGTGTAGGCGGTGGAGCGCATTGTGCCAGTCTATCGAGTTGTCCTGCCCGTCGGCAGCAGGCACGTGAAACCCGCCTGCCGGAAATGATCGTCGGAACTGAGCACCTCCTCGATGCCACGCTCTTTCATGATGATCATCGAGTGGCAGTCGACGAGACTGTAACCCTTGTCGTGGCGGGCTTGGTAGACCGCGAAGGCCGCATCGAAACCGGCGCGGCTGAACTCGAGTATCTCATAGATGGGATCACGGCGAAGCTGTTCGACGATCCGGGCCGCCGCAGCACGAAAGAACGGCGTCATGGCAGCGTAGTACGAGAGCAGCTCGATCAGGACCGCGTCGGTGGTGACAAGGCGCACGCTTCGGACGGAGCGGTTGAGGCGCCGAACTGCGGCATGAAGAGCGTCGTGCGGGTTGACACTTGCGACGAGGTAGCTTGTGTCGACGAAGATTTCGCGTGTCACGGTCGGCCGTAGATCTGCCGGTCGTGATTGCGCGCGCCGTTGCGCGGAAGCTTCTTCCACTCGGTCGCGGGGACGTCGCGAAGCGAACCGCGCACCAGTGCGAAGAGGTCGGATAGGTTGCCCGCCGGCTTCTTCGCACGGCCCTTGGTTGCGGGCTTCTTTCCCCGTGGCAGCTCGTCGAGGTAGCGCTCCAGAGCTGAAGCAATGACGGTCGAAACCGTTCGCCGTCGACTCTTCGCGAAGGTCGTCGCCCGCTCGACGAGTGGGGTCGGAAGTTCTACGAGCGTCTGAGCCCTCTTGGTCATGTCGTCCTCACGCCGCCGCGAACACCTCGCCCGGCACCACCCGCAAGCCCGGAAACACCTCCGCCACCACCGCCTGCTCCCCCGACCACGTCCCCACCGTCCGCCACGCGCCGCCGTCCAGCACCCGCTGCTCGATCGCCCGCTTCTCCAGATCCACCAACCACAGCTCCCGCACGCCCAGCGCCGCGTAGGTGTCCGCCTTCGCCGTCCGGTCGTACACCGCCGACCCGGGCGACAGGATCTCCACCACCAGGTCGGCGGTCTCGAGCCGTTCCTCCACCGCATCCCGCACGCGCTCGGGCGTGACCAGGAACAGGTCGGGCTCGAGGTAGGTGTCCGCCAGCGTCCACACGGCAGCGCGCGACACGAACACCATGCAGCGCTCCGGATGGGCGGCCGCGTAGGTGGCGAACGTCGTGACCAGCCGCGACGCGGCCAGGTCGTGCGGAAACGTCGGTGGCGGAACCATGTAGAGCACCCCCGCGATCAGCTCGTAGTGCCCCCCACCCGGCGGCGGCTCGAGGGCGAAGAACTCCTCGAGCGTGTACCGTCGCACCAGGGGAGAGGCCGTTGCAGCGAGGGCGGTCACTGCCCGCAATCGTACTCCCGCCCCCTCCGCGCTCGCAATCCCTGCTGCCGGAGTACGGCGGGACGACACCCGGCGACCCTCGAAAAGACGTGGCGGGGCTGGCCGCACGCACGTTACTCCGTGTCGTGAGCGGGGGCGCCCAGACGTACGACGACGTCAGGTCTTCGAGACCTTCCGCCAGAAGTCCTCATGCGTCAGGCCGCCGCGGCGCGAAACTCGACGGGTTGCCGACTCCAGGAGCCGGCGGAACCGTGGGGTGTTCGCGAGGACGAACCGCTCCAGCTCACCTTCGTCCTCCGGGACGGCGACCAGCACGGCGGCCGGCCTGCCGTTCTTGGTCACGATCACGGGTCCGTCCGCGCACGCTTCGACGTAGCTGCTGAACCGAGCCTTCACCTCGGCGAGGGGGGCGATTTTCACAGCGGGAACTCCTTTCCACCGACGTGCAGGCGACTTCGTAGCTTGACGCCAATTGCCAGAACCTGCACGGCCCGAGCGTCGTCGTCCACACGGTAGAAGACTCGAAATCGATTGTCCGGTCCGCAGCGCAGCTCCCACGCGGGCGAGAGTGGGGATGGGCGCGAGAGTGGCTTCCGGTTAAGTGCCTCCTCCCGAGGCGCGTGGGACAACATGGTCTCGATTGCCCGCTTGATCGTGGAGTGGTGTCTCCGGTCGATGGCCCGTAGATGCCCGACGACTTCTGGATCGTAGACCAGACGGTAGGAAGGTCGACGCGGCATCTCTACGTGACCAGAATTATGGTCACTATGAAGCGATCGGCTTCCGAAGGCAAGGCCGCGACGACCGCTACAGCGCGCCGCACCGCGAGTAGCGACGGAGGGTGTCCCGAAGCGCCTCGACAGTCGGGGCACCGGCGACACACACGGGCCGGATCAGCGTCCCCTGCCCGAGTTCGTTCCATGCCTGCCGCAAGGCATCGCGCCGACCGAGCGTACGGGCGGTCATCCCCTCCACATCGACTCCGAGCGTGCCGAGCCACGGCGACAGCACCGACACCGCCAGGATCGACGCCGGCACCGACCCGACGATGAGCCAGCGCACGTAGGGGAAATTCACCTGGCCGCGACGGATGTGGTGAGGGTGGCGTAGGCGAGATCGCTGCCGACGGCGAGCGTCGGGCGCACGCCGAAGAGCAGGATCAGAAGCGGCGTCATGAGGGCGCAGGACCCCGACGAGAAAGCCGCTCCCGGCCAGCCAGGGGTCGATCACACGCGCAGCATGCCGCGCAGCACGTACGGCAACAGCCCGCCGTGGCGGTAGTATTCCACGTCGTCCGGCGTGTCGACGCGCGCCACCGCGGTGAACTCCGTCACCTTGCCGCCCTCCCCGACCGCCCGCACGCGGAGCCGCTTCCCGGGCGTGAGCCCCTCGGCGATGCCGCCGATGTCGAACACCTCCCGGCCGGTGAGTCCGAGGGACTGGCGTGTCTCGCCGGGCAGGAACTCGAGCGGCAGCACGCCCATACCGACCAGGTTGCTGCGGTGGATGCGCTCGTAGCTCTCGGCGATGACGGCGCGGATGCCGAGCAGCAGCGTGCCCTTGGCGGCCCAGTCGCGCGACGAGCCGGTGCCGTACTCCTTGCCCGCCAGCACGACCAGCGGCACGCCGTCGGCCCGGTAGCGGACCGCCGCCTCATATATGGTGGTCTGCGCGCCGTCGGGGAGGTGCACCGTGACGCCGCCCTCGACCCCCGGCACGAGCAGGTTCTTCAAGCGGATGTTGGCGAACGTGCCGCGCAGCATGACCTCGTGGTTGCCGCGCCGGGCGCCGTAGGAGTTGAAGTCGGCGGGCTTCACCCCTTCGGCGATCAGATACGTGCCGGCCGGGCTGTCGGCCGGGATCGATCCCGCGGGCGAGATATGGTCCGTCGTCACGCTGTCACCGACCACGGCGAGCGCGCGCGCGCCACGGATGTCGGTGGGCGCCGCCGGCGTGGCGGTCATGCCGTCGAAGAAGGGCGGCGGCTTGATGTACGTCGACGCCGCATCCCAGGCGTACAGCTCCCCCTTCGGGACCGGCATGGACTGCCAGAGGGGCGTGCCGTCGGTCACCTTGGCGTACTCCTCGCGGAACATATCCGCCTGCACGGCGCCGAGCACCGCCGACATCTCGGCCGGCGTCGGCCACACGTCGCGCAGGAAGACGGGCGTGCCGTCGGTGCCCGTGCCGAGCGGCTCGTGTTCGGGGTCGAAGTCCATCCGGCCGGCGAGAGCGTACGCCACCACCAGCGGCGGCGAGGCGAGATAGTTGGCGCGCACCAGCGGGTTGATGCGACCCTCGAAGTTGCGGTTGCCGGACAGCACGCCCGCCACCGTGAGATCGCCCTGACGCACCGCGGCCGCCACCGCATCCGGCAGCGGGCCGCTGTTGCCGATACAGGTGGTGCAGCCGTAGCCGACCAGGTCAAAACCGAGCGTGCGCAGATCCTCCATGACGCCGGCCGCGGTCAGGTAGCGCGTCACCACCTTCGACCCGGGCGCGAGGCTCGTCTTGATCCATGGCCGCACCCGCAACCCGCGCGCCACGGCCTTCCGCGCCAGCACGCCGGCGGCCAGCATCACCGACGGGTTCGACGTGTTGGTGCAGCTGGTGATGGCCGCGATGGCGACCGTGCCGTGGCCGATCGTGCCGCGCTGGCCGCCCATCTCGACCGGGAAGGTCTTGGCAGGATCCTTCACCTGGTAGTCGGCGAGCGCCTGCTGCCAGGCGGCCTTCGCGTTCTTGAGCGCGATCCGGTCCTGCGGGCGGCGCGGGCCGGCCAGGCTGGGCTCGACGGTGCCCAGGTCCAGCTCCAGACGGTCACTGAACTCGGGGTCGGGCGTGCCGCTCACCCGGAAGAGGCCCTGCGCGCGCGCGTACGCCTCGACCAGCGCGATCAACGCCGGGTCGCGCCCGGAGAGGCGCAGGTATGCCAGCGTCTCCTCGTCGATGGGGAAGAAGCCGATGGTGGCGCCGTACTCGGGCGCCATGTTGGCGATGGTGGCGCGGTCGGCGAGCGCCAGGCTGCCCACGCCGGGGCCGAAGAACTCGACGAACTTGCCCACCACGCCGCGCTTCCGGAGCATCTGCGTAACGGTCAGTACGGCGTCGGTGGCGGTCGCGCCGGGGGTGAGCCGGCCGTCGAGGCGCACGCCGACGACCTCCGGGATGAGCATGACCGTCGGCTGCCCCAGCATCGCCGCCTCGGCCTCGATGCCGCCGACGCCCCAGCCGACCACGCCCAGGCCGTTGATCATGGTGGTGTGCGAGTCGGTGCCGAGCACGGTGTCCGGGTACGCCACCTGCGCACCGTTGCCGGCGGCGCGGAAGACCACCGGCGCCAGGTACTCCAGGTTCACCTGGTGGACGATGCCGGTCCCGGGTGGCACGACGCGGAAGTTGCGGAACGCCTGCTGGCCCCAGCGGAGGAAGGCGTAGCGTTCGCGGTTGCGCTCGAATTCCTTCTCGACGTTCAGGCGGAAGGCGTCCGGGGAGGCGAAGGCGTCCACCTGCACGGAGTGGTCGATGACCAGGTCGGCGGGCTGGAGGGGGTTGATGCGGGTCGGGTCGCCGCCCATGCGACGCATGGCGTCCCGCATCGCGGCCAGATCGGCAACGGCGGGGACGCCGGTGAAGTCCTGCAGGATCACGCGGGCCGGCATGAAGGGGATCTCGCGCTCGGAGACCCGGCGCGGATCCCAGGCCAGCAGCGCCTCGATGTGGTCCCGGGTGACCTGCCGGCCGTCCTCCCGGCGGAGCAGGTTTTCCAGCAGCACGCGCAGCGAGAACGGCAGCCGGGCCGCCCGGTCGCCGAGCGCCGTCAGCCGGTACACGACGAACTCGCTGCCCCCCACCCGGAGCGTGCCGCGGGCCCCGAAACTGTCCCCCGTCGTGGTCGCCATGACGGGCAAGATATACGGCACCGGGGAGGTGATCCATCGGATTGCACCCGCCCCCTGCTTCGCGCTAAGAGCCCCGAAGTTTCGGGACAATAGAGGTTCGCTTTCCCCTGCTGCCCGCGCACGGGCGAGGACGCTGACGTTATGCTCGACTGGTGGCTGCCGAAGAACGCGTCGACCTACGGGGCCGACATCGACTGGCTGTTCTACGTCGTCTACTACCTGACCAACATCACCTTCTTCGTCGTCCAGGGCGCGCTGCTCTGGTTCCTGATCAAGTATCGGGCCCGGCCGGGGCGCCGCGCGGTGTACACCCACGGCAACCTGGGACTCGAAATCGTCTGGACGATCGTGCCCTCGCTCATCCTGGTCGTGCTGGCGTTGATCAGCCGCGCCAGCTGGGCGGAGATCAAGCAGAACGTCCCGCCCACCGACTTCGTGGTGCGGGTGACCGCCAAGCAGTTCAACTGGGAAATCACCTACCCCGGCCCGGACGCCAAGTTCGACACCGCGGACGACTTCACGCAGGATAACGACTTCCACGTGCCAGTGCACAAGAAGGTCCGGTTGATCCTCAAGTCGAAGGACGTGATCCACAGCTTCTTCATCCCGAACCTGCGCTTCAAGCAGGACACCGTTCCCGGGCATGAGATCCTCGCCTGGTTCGAGGCCACCGAGCCGGGACGGTACGAGGTCCCGTGTGCGGAGCTGTGCGGCTTCGGCCACTCCGGCATGCGCGGCTGGTTGCACGTCGATACCCCCGAGCAGTACGCCGCCTGGGCGCGCGAGCACAACTTGCTCTAAGGAGACCGCGATCATGAGTCAGGCAGCCGCGCACGCCGAGCACGCACCCGCCGGGCACCACGAGATCGGGTTCCTGGAAACCTACGTCTTCTCGCGCGACCACAAGGTCATCGCCAAGCAGTTTCTCGCCATGGGGCTGTTCATGCTGCTCATCGGCGGCCTGCTCGCCCTCCTGGTACGTTGGGAGCTCGCCTGGCCCGAGCAGCCGGTTCCCGGGTTCGGCTGGGTGCCCGAGCCGATGATGTTCGGCGGCATCATCCCGCCCGACACCTACAACGCCTTCTTCACCATGCACGCCACCATCATGATCTTCTTCGCGGTCATGCCCATCCTGATCGGGTGCTTCGGCAACTTCCTGATCCCGCTCATGATCGGCGCGCGCGACATGGCGTTCCCGCTGCTCAACATGCTGTCGTTCTGGGTGTCGGTGCCGGCGGGCATCATCATGATCGCGAGCTTCTTCGTGCAAGCCGGTCCCGCCGCCGCCGGGTGGACGTCCTATCCGCCGCTCAGCTCGATCGACGCCGCCAGCGGTGCCTCCTGGAGCGGCGTGCTGATGGGCCAGAACCTGTGGTGCATCAGCCTGATCATCCTGGGCGCGTCGTCGCTCATGGGGGCGGTGAACTACATCACCACCGTCATCAACATGCGCGCGCCGGGGCTCACCTGGTTCCGCCTGCCGCTCACCATCTGGGCGCTGTTCGTCACCGCCATCCTGCTGCTGCTCGCCCTGCCCGTGCTGACCGCGGGTCTCGGCATGTTGCTCTTCGACCGCATGGCCGGCACGCACTTCTTCTCGCCCATGGGCGGCGGCGAACCGCTCCTCTGGCAGCACATCTTCTGGTTCTTCGGCCACCCGGAGGTCTACATCCTCATCCTGCCCGCCATGGGCATCACCTCCGAGGTGCTACCCGTCTTCGCCCGGAAGCCCATCTTCGGCTACAAGGCGATGGCGTTCTCGATCATCGGCATCGCCTTCCTGTCGTGGGTGGTGTGGGGGCACCACATGTTCCAGAGCGGTATGCATCCCGCGCTCGGGACGGCGTTCATGACCTCCACCATGGTCATCGCGGTGCCCTCCGCCATCAAGACGTTCAACTGGCTCGGCACGCTCTGGGGCGGCAGCATCACCTTGACGACGCCCATGCTGTTCGCGGTCGGGTTCGTGTCAATGTTCGTGATCGGCGGGCTGTCGGGCATCTACATGGCCAACACGCCGGTCGACATCTTCAGCCACGACACCTACTTCATCGTCGGCCACATCCATTACGTCGTCTTCGGCGGCAGCATCCTCGGCATCTTCGCCGGCCTGTACTTCTGGTTCCCCAAGATGTTCGGCCGGATGATGAACGAGACTCTGGGGAAGCTGCACTTCTGGCTCACCATCATCGCCTTCAACGTGACCTTCTTCCCGATGCATATCATCGGCGTGGGCGGCCACATGCGGCGCATCTACAACCCGACGCAGTACGAGTTCCTGCAGCCGCTGCAGCACTGGAACGTCATCATGACCTACGGCGCGATCACCCTCGGCTTCGTCCAGATCGTGTTCTTCTACAATTTCCTCACCAGCATGTTCCGCGGGAAGAAGGCCGGCAAGAACCCGTGGCACGCCACCACGCTCGAGTGGGAAGCACCGTCGCCGCCCCCGCACGGGAACTTCCCCGGGCCGGTGCCGACCGTGTACCGCGGGCCGTACGAGTACTCGGTGCCGGGCATGGTGGAGGACTACCTGCCGCAGGCCAAGCGGCTCGAGCCGCGCGCGGCGGGAGCGCACTGAGCCTCGCATGAGCGTCACCGTCGCGGCCGTGCCCACCACCCGCCGACACGATCCGCCGCCCGGTCGGGTCGGGTCGCCGATCAGCAACGCCCGCTTGGCGGTCGCGGCGCTCATCGTCGCGGAGGTGATGCTGTTCACCGCCCTGGTGGGCGCGTACCTGGTGATCCGGCTGACGCCGGCCACCTGGCCGCCGCCGGACCTGCCGACGCTGCCGATCGGCTTGACCGCGTTCAACACGCTGCTGCTCCTCGGCAGCATGGCCCCCATGCACCTCGCCCTGCGCGCGATCCGCACCGGTGACCAGGCACGCGGCGCGCGCGCGATCGTCGTGGCGGCGAGCCTCGGCGTCGTGTTCCTCCTCATCCAGGGGTTCGAGTGGTCCCGGCTGGTCGTGCACGGGCTCACGCTCCAGACCGGCTCGTATGGCGGCGCCTTCTACCTGCTGATCGGCTGTCACGCCCTGCACGTCTTCGCGGCCGTGCTGTGGCTGGTGGTCGTATGCGTGGGAACGGTGCAGGGACGCTTCACGGCGGCGCGGCACGACACCTTCGAGGCCTGTGCCATCTTCTGGTACTTCGTGTGCCTGCTCTGGGCCGGGCTCTTCCCGTTGGCGTACCTCTATTGATGGTGGCCTGCCGGACCTTGATCGCGTTCGTCCTGACCGTGGCGTGGTCGCTCGCGGCCGCCGCGCACGTGGCGGCACAGGGCTGCGCGATGTGTGGATCGTCCTTCGGCCAGAACGATCCGTCCGTGAACGCCTTCCGGGTGAGCATCCTGTTCATGATGGCGGTCCCGTACGCCATCCTCACCGTCGTCGGTTTGTGGCTGTACACCAGCTATCGACGCGCGCGGCGCGAGCCGCCGACCGGCCGCGTCGTCCCGTTTCGTTAGAATGGAGGAGATCCGCACGTGAGCACCGCAGCAGTCGACACCCATCATGAGGCGCTGGAGCCGGCCGAATCCCCGTTGACCCCGGAGAGCTGGGGCAAGCTCGGCATGTGGAGCTTCCTGGCGGCGGACGCCATGACGTTCGGCGTCCTGCTCGCCGGCTACGGCGCGCTCCGCGCCGGCGACCCGACCTGGCCGGTGCCGTCGTCGATCCTGGGCATCCAGCTGACCGCCTTCATGACCTTCCTGCTGATCGTCAGCAGCGTCACGATGGTCGAGTCGCTGGCCGCTATCCGGGGTGGCAACAAGGCACGGTGCCAGCGCTTCCTGGCGCTGACCATCCTCGGCGGGCTCATCTTTCTCGGTCTCCAGGCCTACGAGTGGACCCACCTGATCGAGCACGGCCAGTCGATCCGCAAGGACAACTTCGGGGCCACCTTCTTCGTGCTGACGGGCTTCCACGGCATGCACGTGTTCTCGGGCGTGGTGTACCTGTCGGTCATCCTGATCCGTGCGACGCTCGGCAAGTATTCCGCGCACCAGAACGAGGAAGTCGAGATCGTCGGCCTGTACTGGCACTTCGTCGATCTGGTCTGGATCCTGGTGTTCACGTTCATCTATCTCGTCTGAGGAGGAAGCACGGTCATGGCGGTCCACACCCCGGAGCAGATCGCGGCCGATCGGCGCGTGTACATGAAGACCTTCCTGTGGCTCGGCATCCTCACGGCCGCGGAGATCGCCGTGACGTACCTGCCCCAGTCGAAGGTGCTGATCGGCTTCCTGCTGGTCGGGCTGGCCAGCTGGAAGGCGTCCATGGTGGCGCTGCGCTACATGCACCTGTCGCACGAGAAACGGACGCTGCTCCTGATCGCGCTCACGCCCGCCATTCTGTGCGCGTTCCTGGTCTTCATGTTGATGCCCGACCTGACCCACAGCACGCGCATCCGCAGCAAGATGACCCCCGACGCGGCGGCGCCGGCGACACACTGACGCGACCCGAGACTTCGTCTCGGGTCGGGCGGCGAGAGTTCCGCCCGAGGGAGAAGGCCAGCGGCGTGCCGCGACCCCCGCACCACACACAAGACGCCCCACGCTCGCCCCCGCCCCGAGACAGGGTCTCGGGGCGCCTAATGGTCGGGCGAGAAGAAGGTCGCGGCCCACAGGCCGCCCATGATGGCCATGCCGGCCGTCACGTCGACGTAGCTGGCAACGCCGATCGCCCAGTTGCTGACGCCGGCGGTCGTCCCGACGGCGATCAGGCCGAGTGCCGCGCCGCTGGCCGCACACCAGCCGATCTTCCTCCACGGCAGCTGCTCACCCGGAACGTCGGTCTTCACCACGGTGCTTCGCATCGATTGTCCCTCTCCCTGATTGTTGGCCTACCCGCGCGTGGAAGTCCAACACCGGCCCGGGCCGGCTCGCTGTCCCATGTGCCAGGTCAGGACCGCGTCACGCCTTGGCGACGAGGTCGGCCTGCACCACACGCGCCCGGTCGGCATCCGGCAGGTGGTCCGAGTGGCAGGCGTGCTTGCCCTCGACGATGGGCAGCGCGTCCGCCCGCTGGCGGAGCAGCGCCTGGCCCTCGGCCCCCACCCCCGGACTCCGGGTGGCGCGGCGCTCGGTCTGGTAGGCCGGGTCCTTGCCGCTCGCAAAGGCCTGGATCTCCTTCGAGATACGCATACTGCACCAGTCGTGGCCGCACATGGCGCAGAAGTCGGTGTCGACCTCCAGGTCTTCGTCGTGGAGGGCGCGGGCGGTCTCGCCGTCGAAGGCGATCTCGAACTGACGCGGCCAGTTGAGGGCGGCGCGGGCGCGCGAGAGGTCGTCGTCCCACGACCGCGCGCCGGCGATGCCGCGCGCCACGTCGCCGGCGTGGGCGGCGATCTTGTAGGCGATGCAGCCGGCCTTCACGTCCTCGGCACGGGGGAGGCCGACGTGCTCCTTGGGCGTCACGTAGCAGAGCATGGCGGCGCCGGCGCGCGCGGCCTCGGTAGCGCCGATGGCGCTGGTGATGTGGTCGTAGCCGGGGAAGGCGTCGGTCACGAGCGGGCCGAGGACGTAGAACGGGGCGTCGTCGCACAGCTCCTGCTCGCGCTTCATGTTCCACGCGATCTGGTCGAGCGGCACGTGGCCGGGCCCTTCGACCATCGCCTGCACGCCGGCGGCGCGGGCGCGCTGCACCAGCTCGCCCAGAGTGGCCAGCTCCGCCAGCTGTGCTTCGTCACTGGCGTCGGCCAGGCAGCCGGGGCGGAGGCCGTCGCCAAGCGAGTACGTCACGTCGTACTGGCGCATGATGGCGCTGATCTCGTCGAACAGCTCGAACATGGGGTTCTGCTTGCCGTGCTGGAGCATCCACTTGGCCAGCAGCGACCCGCCGCGCGACACGATACCGCACACGCGCGGGCCGACCAGTGGCAGGTGTTCGCGCAGCACGCCGGCGTGGATGGTGAAGTAGTCGACCCCCTGCTGCGCCTGACGCTCGATCTCGCGCAGGATCACGTCGTAGGTGAGATCTTCGATGCGGCGGCCGATGATCATGCCGTAGATCGGCACGGTGCCGATCGGGATGGTCGCGTGGTCGATGATGGCTTGGCGGCAGGCGGCGAGATCGCCCCCGGTGGAGAGGTCCATGAGGGTGTCGGCGCCGTACTTCTGCGCCCACTCGAGCTTCTCGACCTCGAGCGCGGTCGTGCTCTGCACCGGCGAGGCGCCGATGTTGGCGTTCACCTTGGTGGAGATGCACCGCCCGATGCCCATCGGGTCGAGGCGCCGGGGCGCGGATTCGCCCCGCAGGGCGTGCGGGTCGCGGATGGCAGCCCAGCGTTGTGCCACCGTCTGATTGACCCAGAGGTGCTCGCCTTCGCGTGCTCCGGGGTGCCCGACCGCATCGCCGGGATACGTGTGCGCATGGCCGTTGGCCGGCGCCGGCACCTGGCCGCCGCTGCCGGCCAGGTGGCGAATATTGGCCGGGATCACGAGCGCACCGCGTGCGACTTCGCTGCGGATGAACTCGGCGGTCACGCATTCGCGCCGGGCGACGCGCTGCATCTCTAGGGTGACGAGGCCGTTCCGGGCCGCTTCGAGTTGGGTCATCGGGCTGCCGACCATGGCCCCGGCCGACGATGGCGTCAAGGCCTCCCAGTCCCGCAACGTTCGGCGGCTGTCACGGCGAAGCACACCGCGTCTGTGTACGTGATGCGTTGATCCGGCAACCGCGCAAGCCAATCTCTCATGAGAACAGCTCCAGTACCCGCTCCGACGGCCGCGCGATCACCGCGCGGTCGCCGCGGATCACCACCGGCCGCTCCATCAGCTCGGGGTGCGCGAGCAGGACCGCGATCACCTGCTCGCGCGTGACACAGTCCTTGGCGTCGAGCCCGAGCGCCTGGAAGCGTTTGTCCTTGCGGACGAGATCGCCCGGCGGCCCCCCGAGCAGCGTGAGGAAGCGCTCCAACGTGGCCCGATCGGGCGGGGACGCGAGGTACTCGATGACGTCGCACGCGACGCCGCGCTCGCGCAGGATGTCCAGCGCGCCGCGCGACTTCCCTCACCCAGGGTTGTGGTAGACCGTCACCCGTTCCATGCCGGCGGTGTAGCCGCGCCGCGCCACAGGCGCAACGGGCGCAGGGAAGCGGGAACGACCCACCTGCTGGCAGGATCCGTGGCCACGTTGTCATTGCGGACGCGACCCCGGCACCCTACGATCCGCCCCCAGGAGGACATGATGGCCAAGACCCTCGGCGTACTGCTCTACCCCGACTTCGAGCTCCTGGACGTATTCGGCCCGGTCGAGATGTTCGGCAACATGCCGGGCGTGATCGACGTGCGCATGGTGGCCGAGACGCGTGGCCTGGTGCGCAGCGCGCAGGGCCCGCAGGTACACGCCGACCACGGCTTCACCGACTGCCCGCCCCTCGATCTGATCCTCATCCCCGGCGGCATCGGCACGCGGGCACAGGTGGAGAACGCCGCCCTGGTCGCGTGGCTCGGGCGACAGGTCGATCACGCCGAGACCGTGATGACGGTGTGCACCGGCACGGCGCTCCTGGCCGAGACCGGCCGGCTCGACGGCCACCGCGCCACCACCAACAAGATGTTCTTCAGCTGGCCCGCCACCGGCTGGCCGAAGGTCGCGTGGGTGAAAGAGGCGCGCTGGGTCGAGGACGGCAAGTTCGTCACCTCGTCGGGCGTGTCGGCCGGCATCGACATGGCCCTCGCCGTCATCGCGCGCCTGAGCGGGCCGGAGACCAGCGAGGCGTTGGCCGTCGCCACCGAGTACGAGTGGCACCGCGACGCCAGCTGGGACCCGTTTGCGAAGGTGCACGGGCTCGTGTGACGCCGGCGCCGGATGCGCGCTACCTGAACGTCGCCGGCGGCAGCTCGTCCAGGTGGCGGTGGCACATGGCGCAGCTCGACACGCCCCGCGCGCGTGCAGCCGGATCCAGCACCTCGTCCACCCAGCCGAGGAAGGTGCGGTAGTTGGCGAACACGGTCTCCGGCGCGCTGCCGACGCGCCCCAGGTCGAAGTGCGGCGCCTCGATCTCGGCGGCGAACGGACAGGCGTGGAAGCGGCCCTTGGTCGTGAGCACCGGGAAGCAGCGCACGCAGCCCGTACCGAGGCCGTGAAAGTCGGCCTCGCGGTCGCGGTCGTAGCGGAGATCGGCGCCCGCGCCGGCGTGGAAGAGCACCTTGTAGCCCTGGAAGATGCGCCCCGGATGCATGCGCGCCCAGTCCTCGAGCCGCGCCTTGGCGTGCGCCGGCAGCGGCTCGGCATCGCGCCCGTGGTAGATGGAATAGTTGAGGACGGCCTCGCTCCGCGGATCGCTCTCCAGGAGGTCGAGCAGGCGGTCGGCCTTGACGCCGTTCGAGAAGATCGTGATCAGGCCGCGGAAGCCGCGTTCGCGCACGTAGCGCATGGCCTCCTGGATCTCGCGCGCGTGCAGCGTCGGCTCGCCGCCGTAGAACTTCAGGTTGCCGTCGCCGGCCAACGAGGCGAGCGCCTGGTCCAGCACCGCCGGCGTGTAGGGCTGGTACCACCCGTCGGGCGAGCCGTTGATGGTGCACCAGCTGCACGTGCGGTTGCAGAAGCTGCCTTCGTAGAGGTGCAGCTCGCGCAGCTCGCGGTCGCCCTCGGCGAAATGCTCGACCGGCTCGTGGAACAGGATGGGGCCCAGGTGCGGCGCGCGCCCGGCGTCGTTCAGGCCCCAGTCGTAGGTGTTGTAGACCACCTCGTAGTCGCCGATGTCGGCCAGCGGCAGGCCCGTGTGCTGGGCCACGAAGCGCAGGACGCCGGCGCGGTACTCTTCGGTGGTGCCGGTCTGCCCGGCAAAATCCTCAGCGTACATCTTGAAGAGGCGCGACACGAAGATGCGCCGGGCGGCGTGGTCGACACGGCAGTTCCACTCGTTGGCGAGGAAGCGCTCGGTGGCCTGCTGCAGGGTCGCGCGCAGGCCGGTGGCCTCGAACGCCGCCGGCCGCAGCGGCGGACAGCCGTTGGTGCCGCAGTTGATGGCGAAGTGGATGCGCGGCTCGCCGAACTTGCCGCGCAGGACCTCGTGCTCGACGTCGTCCAGGCTGACGGCCCGGCCGCCGGCCAGGTGGCGGCGGCGCTGGAAGAACTGCCCGTCCCGCGTCTTCCACACCGACGTGATCGGGTACTCGGCGACGATCGCGTGCAACGTGAAGGCGTTGTAGGCGTTCAGCCAATACGCCAGGCGGTCGTCGTCGGTGGGGAAGGCCTCGGGGTGACTGTCGGGGCTCCGGGCGCCGAGCGCAGCCATGAAGGTGTCCATCCGATCGCACCGATCGGCGAGTCGGCCGTAATCGACCCGGCCGTCCGGGGTGACCACCTCGGCCAGGAGCGCGCTCCAGTCGTCGTAGCGGAACGCCATGCGGCTACATCTGCTTCTCGACCACCTTGCCGCCCTTCTGCTTGCACTCCTCCGGGCTGGTCGCGATCACGCCCTTGCCCTTGCAGGCGTTCATGCCGGCGCAGGCGCTGTCGGGCCCGGCGCAGATGCCCTTCCCTTTGCACGCGTTGACGCCGGCACAGTTGACCTTGTCGTCGCCCTTTTTGTCCTGGTCGGCGCGCGCCGCGACTGCCCCGGCCAGGATGAGGCCGGCGGCGGCAGTGGCGATGATGGTTCCCTTTCGTCTTCCCATGGGAGTCCTCCGTCGTGGGCTCGCATATGCCCCCCGCCCGCGCCACGCAAGCTCATACCAGGCCGGCCGCGAGCGCCAGCGCCAAGCCGACGAGCAATGTGCCCAGGCCGAAGCCGGAGAACAGCGTCAGCGCCGCCACCACCGCGGCAACGCCACAGACGACCGCATAGGCCATGCCCTCAGCCGCCAGCACGGTCAGTCGTCACCGGGTCGTCGACTCGTCATCGGCGCGACGGGCGCACATGACCACGGGCGCCGAAACTCACCGTTGTGACCGGGCATGCTCCTTGCGAAGCGTCTTCTTCATCACAGACAGCTCGTCGGCACCAGAACGCCAGACGACGGAAAGGCATACCCCCAATGCGATCCACGTTCTCCGCCCTCGCCGCCCTCGCGCTCGTTCTCGGCCTCGCGAGCGCGCTCTCGGCCAAGCCCACCAAGGTGCCGTGCGACCTGGCGACGCTCGCCACCGCCCAGCTCGCCCTCGCCGAGGCCTGCCCCTGCGACACCGCCGTCAACCACGGTCAGCACGTCAGCTGCACCGCGCGTTGGCTGGTGCAGTCGCTGCGCGACGGCACGCTGCCGCGCTCGTGCCGGCGCTCGCTGCGCCGGGCGGCGGTGCACTCCACCTGTGGCAAGCCGAACTTCGTCACCTGCTGTCGGTCCGGGGCGGCCGGCACGCGCTGCATCATCCGCACCGAGTCGCTCTGCCTGCGCCTCGGCGGCACGGTGGGAGCGACCAGCAGCTGCTCCGACGCGTGCGCGAGCGGGTCTCCGAGCGGCGCGTTCCTCGCCCCGACTTCGTCCCTGTTCTAGGTCCCGAGCTCGTTTCCAGCGCGGCCCCGGGTGCAGCATCCGGGGCCGCGCTGCGTTTCACACGCACGCTGGTCCCATTTTCCCGGGGCCGCGTTCCATGCTTTGGAGCGCGTCGAGCGGCAGTTGTCCCGGGCCTCGACGCCCCCTATTCTGCCCCTCCATGTCGATCGGTCCGCGGAGCTGCCTCGCCACGGCCGCGCTGTGCGTGCTCGCCGTCGGGTGTGGTCGGGCACGTGTGCCGTGGGGTCTCGACGGCGCCGACCCCGCCACCAGGCGCGATCCTCCGGCGGGTCGGGTGGTAGGCGGCGGCGGCGGTTACGGTGCGCAGGCCTGGCTCGGCGTCCCGTACGCGCAACCGCCTGTGGGCACGCTCCGCTGGCGCGCCCCGAAGCCGATGCCGCGCTGGCAGGGAGCGCGTGAGGCCCTCACCTTCGGACCGGCGTGCATGCAGTTCGGCAGCCGGCTCGGCGGCGTTCCAGGCGTGCGGCCGGGAGATGTCGGCGGCAGCGAGGACTGCCTCACGCTCAACGTGTGGACCCCGCCGTTCAGGCCCGAGTCGGTGCCCACGGACTCCGCCCGGCTGCCGGTCATGGTGTGGACCTGGAACGACGGCGAGTGACGGACTCGAGCACGCCGCCCTCGCCCGCCGCCTCGCCGCGGCGACGCGACCCGGTCCTGACCGGCCTGTTCGCCGGCATCGCCTGCGGCCTCTTCTTCGGCGAGGGCACGCGCATCCTGGAGACGGTGTCGGACGGCTTCATCCGGCTCCTGCAGATGGCGGTGCTACCGTACATCGTCGTCTCGCTCACGGCGGCGGTGGGCCGGTTGAAACCGCGCGATGTGGGCTTTCTCGCCCGCCGCGGCGGCGCCTTGATGGTCGTCCTGTGGGCGATCACGCTCCTCCTGGTGGTGGCGATGCCGCTCGCCTTCCCCTCCCGGCCGCACGGCAATTTCTTCAGCACCACCCTCCTCGAGCCACAGGCCGACTTCGACCTCGTCCGCCTGTACATCCCCGACAACCCCTTCCGCTCGCTGAGCGACAACGTCGTCCCGTCCGTGGTGCTGTTCTGTCTCGCCGTCGGGGTGGCCCTGACGGGCGTGGCGGGGCGTGAGCCCTTCATCGCGCAGCTCGACGTGCTCACCCGGGCGCTCGACCGCGTCAACGGCTTCGTGTCGCGCATCATGCCGTTCGGCGTGTTCGCTATCGCCGCGACCGCGGCCGGCCGGCTCGGCTTCGAGGAGATCGGCCGCATCCAGGTCTACCTGGTGACCTACGTCGCCCTCGCGGTCCTCGCCTCCGTGTGGCTGCTGCCGAGCCTGCTGACGGCGCTCACGGGGGTGCCGGTGCGGGCCGTGCTGCGCGCCAGCCGGGAGACGCTGGTGGCGGCGGTCTCGACCGGCAGCCTCCTGCTCGTCCTGCCGTCCCTCACCCACGCCGCGCGCGAGCTGGCCGCGCGTGCCGCCCCCGACGACGACGAGACCCGCTCGACGATCGACGTGCTGGTGCCCATCTCGTTCAATTTTCCGCACGGCGGCAAGGTGCTGACCCTCGGCTTCGTGGTGTTCGCGGCCTGGTTCGCCGGGCGCCCGCTCGGGATCGCCGATCTGCCCCGCTTCGCTCTGGTCGGCCTGCTGGCGACCTTCGGCAGCATGAACGCCGCGCTGCCGTTCCTGCTCGACACCTTCCGGCTGCCCGCCGACCTGTTCCAGCTCTTCCTCACCATGAGCGTCATCGGCTTCCGCTTCCAGACGCTGGTCGGCGCCATGCACACCCTGGTGCTGACCGTGCTCGGCACCTGCGCCGTGCGCGGAAGCCTCGCCGTGCGCTGGCCCGCCATCCTCCGCGCGGCGCTGGTCGGGATCGCGCTCACCGCCGGGACGCTGCTGGGCGTCCGGACGCTCCTCGCGCGCACCGTGACCGGCACGGGGCCCGACGCCTCGCTCGTCCGCGCCCGTACCCTGCTGGTCGACCCGGTGCCGGCCACGGTCCTGCGCGCCGACGGCCCAGCGCGCCCCGGCACGGCCTCCGCACTCGAGCGGGTGGCGGACACCGGCGAGCTGCGCGTCGGGTACCTGCCCGCCCGCCTCCCGTTCTCCTACTTCAACGAGGGCGACCAGCTGGTCGGCTTCGACATCGACATGGTCCATCGCCTGGCCGCCGAGCTGCACGCGCGCCTGGTGTTCGTCCCGCTTCGTCGCGATCGCCTCGCCGAGCAACTGGCGGCCGGGGAGTTCGACCTCGCCGTCGGCGCGCTCGAGATCACGACCGAGCTGTCACGCCACGTCGGCCTCACGACCCCGTACCTGAACCTGACCCTCGGCCTGGTGGTGGAGGACGCCCGGCGGACCCGGTTCAGCAGCCGCGAGGCGCTCCGGGCGCAACGCGGCCTCCGCCTCGGCATCGTGCTCGACGGCTACTACGAGGCCAAGCTGCGCGCCTACGTGCCGACGGCCGAGATTGTCCGCCTCGGGGCCGCCAAGGAGTTCTTCGAGGGCGGCGGCCTCGGCCTGGACGCCCTCGTCCTGCCGGCCGAGATCGGCGCGGCGTGGACGCTGCTCTACCCGGCGTACACGGTCGTGACGCCGCATCCCGATCGGCTGGAGGCGCCGATCGCCTATGCGCTCGCGCGTGGCGACAACGAGTTCGGCAAGTTCCTCGATACGTGGCTCCTGCTGAAGCGCGAGGACCGCACCATCGAGCGCCTGCGACGGTACTGGATCCACGGCCTCGACGACCGCCCGCGGCCGCCGCGCTGGTCGGTGGTGCGCGACGTGCTGCACTGGGTCGACTGACGCGGCCGCGTCACCAGTCGATCAGCACCGGGTCGCCGCTGCCGCGCTCGAGGAAGATGTTGCCGAGGCAGTGCCCGACATCGACCCCGAGCGGCGTGTCGTTCTTGCAGTCGACGGTGTTGCTCATGAGGTACCCGGACTGCCGCGACACGATGCCGAGCAGCGGCCGGTCGACGGGGGCGATGCGCGCCAGCATCCGGTCGACGGCCGGGTTGTCGCCGCGCGCATAGCCGTTCGGGTAGAGATCGGCGAGCGATGTGCCGTCGATGCGCTGCTGGCGAAGAACGCCGCGCTCGAGCAGGCGCGGCGTGCGGTCGATGGCCGCCAGCCGGAGGCCGAGGCCGCGCAGGAAGTCCTCCAGCCCGAGGTCGCGCTGGATCAGCTTGGCGATCCGGTCCGGGCTGTAGTGATCCGGGCGGTACATCTTGAGCAGCTGGCCCTTCGGGTCGGTCGGATCGCGCAGCACGACGCGGTGGATGGTCTCGGCGAGCAGGTCGCGGACGGGATCGACCGTCGTGCCGAGCGCCGCCGCCGCCGCACGCGCGCACACGACGGCCACCGGGCCGGCGCCGTCGCTGGGCGGCTGATAGGTGACGGCCGGGAACGGGACCGTGACACCGTCGCGCTCGATCGCCCGCGCGATCAGGCGCTCGGGCGCGACGGCCCCCACACCCGTCGCGTCGAGCGCGACCAGGAGGAGCGCGACCGCCGCCGACGACCACCGCCGACCTCGGATGGCGTGACCGGGATGATTCATGTCGGTGCTGCCTAGCGAAGTCGGCAGCGGATCTCCAGTCGCACGTCGTTTCGTTGACGGCGCCGCGGTCCGCGCGCTATCCGGGCGCGCCGCCGATCCCATGGCCACGCTCCGCCAAGACCGCCCGCGACGGACCGCGTTCCTGCTCTGGATCGTCCCGAAGGCCTTCTTCGCCCTGTCGTACCTGCTCTTCCGCTCCTGTCGCATCCGCTTCCTGCACAAGGAGCACGAGGACCAGTTCCTGCGCCGTGGGCTGCCGATCTGCTTCGCCGGCTTCCACCAGGGGATGCTGTACCTGCCGTACCACTTCCGCGACCGCGACGGCGTCGTCATGGTGAGCGCCAGCCGGGACGGCGACCTGATCGCGCACACGATGGCGCTCTTCGGTCTGCGCGCCGCCCGCGGCTCGACCCGGCACGGCGGCCGGGAGGCCCTGGAGGCGATGAGCGCCGAGGTGAACCGGCATCGGTGCAGCGCGGGGGTGATCGTCGACGGCCCGCTCGGCCCCGCGGGGGTAGCGAAGGCGGGCGCCCTCCTGCTCGCGCGCGCCACCGGGCTTCCCGTCGTCCCGGGGAATTGGTGGGCCACACGGTGCATCGAGTTCGGCTCCTGGGACCGCACCATCGTACCCCTGCCGTTCAGCCGCATGGTGTTCGCGTTCGAGGAGCCAATCCTGGTGCCGGGTGACGCCGACGAGGCGGAGATCGATCGCCTGCGGGACCTCCTGACCGAGCGCCTGCTGCGCGCCCGGGCGGCGGCGCGCGCCGCCTGCGGGCAGGCCGACGACGACTACGGGTCGGCGCGCCGGGCGGCGGCGGTCACTTCCGGCGTACCTTGGTCACGGTGAGTACCACCGCCTCGACGTAGGTGATCTCGACCAGGTCCCCGGCCGCGATGGTGTCGAGCTCGGCCGGGTCGGGAACCCCGACCGTCGTGGGCTTGCCGTCGGCGCCGGTGAAGGTGACGGTCTCGTGCTTCCGGTCGACAGCCGACAGCTTGGTCGTCACCGTGAGGGACCGCGTCCCGGCGCCTGCGGGCGCCTGCCCGGACGGTGCGCGAGCCGTCCCGGGCGCGCCGGGTTTCCGGATCTGCACCGCGACCGACTGGCGGTAGCGCACCTTCACCCGGTCGCCCCGCCGTACCCGGCCCAGGGTGCGCACGCTCTCGTCGACCGCGAGCGTGACCGGCTCGCCCTTCGGGACGCGGAACGTGATCCGCCGCGCCTGCGGGTCGACGGCGTCGACGGTCGCCGTGATCTCGACCACCCGGGCGCGCTCGAGTGCGTGGTCGCGCGCGCTCGGCGTGGCCGCGGGGGCGGCCGGGTGCGTCGTGCTGCACCCGGCGAGCCCGGAGAGACAGGCCACGAGGACCCCGGCGGCACGGCGGTTCGTACGCGCGCGGGTCACGCCGCGATCTCCGCGCCGATCTTCGCCAGCTGCGCCGACGCCGCCCCGAGCACCAGCTCGAGGTGCTTGGCCCAGCAGAAGTACCGGTGCAGCGCGTAGTCGACATCGACCCCGATGCCGCCGTGCAGATGCTGGGTCGCGACCGCGATGCGCTGGCCGCCGGCGGCGGCCCAGTACTTCGCGATGCGGACGTGGCTGGCGGCGGGCTCTCCCGCGGTAAGCCGGCAGACCGCCTCCCAGGTGGACATGCGGATGACCTCGAGGTCGATGAACGCGTCGGCGGCGCGCTGCTGCACGGCCTGGAAGGTGGCGATGGCGCGGTCGAACTGCTTCCGCTCGGTGGTGTAGGTGGCGGTCATGCGAAGGGCCTGGTCGCACACGCCTACCTGGGTGGCGCAGTAGGCGGCCAGGGCACGCTCCGTGAGCCAGCGCACGATCGGCTCGCCGCGTGCCGGGTCGCCGAGCACGTCGTCCGCCTTTGCGCCGGCGAAGGTGAGCTTGGCGTGCGGCTCCCAGTTGGTCAGCACCTGCGTCTCGACGGTGACGCCCGCCGACTTCGGATCGACCAGGAACACGCCCACGGTGCCGGCACCGGTGCGTGCCGGCACCAGGACGCGCGTCGCACGGTCGCCGGCGGGTACGCAGATCTTGGCGCCTTCCAGACGCCAGCCGGCGCCGTCCTTGCGCGCGGCAGTGGTCGGACGGCACGGGTCGTCGTTGGCCACCTCCACCAGCCCGGCGGTCAGGATGGTCGTGCCCGCCGCCACGCCCGGCAGCCAGGTCTTCTTCTGCGCCGCGCTGCCGAACTCGGCCAACGGCAACGCACCCAGCACGAGCGATGCGAGCACCGGCACCTGCGCCACCGTCCGGCCGACCTCCTCGCACAGGAGCGCCAGCTCGACGAGCCCGAGGCCCGAGCCGCCGAACTCCTCCGGCACTGCCACGCCGAGCAGGCTCGCCTGCGCGAGCGTGTTCCAGGTCGCGGCGTCGAACCATTCGCCGGCGGCCTTCAGCTGCTTCAGGCGATCGTCGGTCGAGTGATCGGTCAGGATCTTCCGCGCCAGCTCGCGCAGCGCTTCCTGGTCGGCCGTGAAGGTGAAGTCCATGTTCTGCTCCTCAGCGGGCGCGGGGCATGCCGAGCCCGGCCATGGCGATGATCTCGCGCTGCACTTCGTTGGTCCCGCCACCGAAGGTGAGGATGGGGGCGTGGCCGCGGTAGAGACGCTCGCAACGGCCGCGTAGCACGGCGTCCGGGCTGCCGTCGCGGATGGCCCCGGCGTCGCCCAGCACTTCCAGCAGCAGCTTGTAGGCCGTGACGTAGAACTCGCTGCCGAAGACCTTCACCACCGAGGCGTCGGCGTAGTTGAGCGACCCCTGCGCGAGCGCCCATGCCTGCTTCCAGTTGACCACGCGCAGGACTTCGAGCCCGGCCTTGACTCGCGCCAGGTTGGCCTGCACCCAGCCCTGCTCGATCACCCGCGTGCCGGACGCGAGGGTCGTGGCCTTCGCCCACGCCACCACGTCCTCCCACAGCTTCTGCACCATGCCGACGGTCATGAGCGACACGCGCTCGTGGTTCAGCTGGGTGACGATCAGCCACCAGCCCCCGTCCTGCGGCCCGATCAGGTGGTCGGCCGGCACGCGCACGTCCTCGTAGTAGGTCGAGTTGGTGCGGAAGCCGCCCATGGTGGTGATGGGCGTATGGCGGTAGCCGGCGGCATCGGTCGGCACCATGAACATGGAAAGACCGTCGTGCTTCTTGGGCGCGTTCGGGTTAGTGCGCGCGGCCAGCCAGATGTAGTCGGCGTACTCGGCCTGGCTGGTGTAGATCTTGTTGCCGTTGATCACCCAGCTGTCGCCGTCGCGCACCGCCTTGGTGCGCAGCGACGCCAGGTCGGTGCCGGCCGACGGCTCGGTGTAGCCGATCGCGAAGTGGCACTCGCCGCGCAGGATGCGCGGCAGGATGGTCTTCTTCTGCTCCTCGTTGCCGTGCTGCATGAGCGTGGGTGCGACCGCGTTCAAGGTGAGCGTCGGGACCATGATGCCGGCGTACATGGCCTCGTCGAAGAACAGGAACTGCTCGATCGACGTGCGCCCCTGGCCGCCGTACTCGACCGGCCAGCCGATGCCGAGCCAGCCGTCGCGCCCCATCTTGCGGAGCACCTGGTGGTACATGGGGCCGCCGCCCTCCGAGACCGCGAGCTCGGCCTGGTAGGCGGGCGTGACCAGGCCCGCGAAGTACTCGCGCAGCTCCAGGCGGAGGCGTTCCTGTTCGGTGGTGAGGGCGATCTGCATGGCCCCGAGGCCTACCCAAACGGCCGTTTGGGTGCAAGGTCGGCGGCTTGCGCCACTCTCCCCCGTCGCGTAGACGGCGAGGCGCTCATGCGACGCGGACCACGGCGGCCTGCCGCCCGCATGCGACTCGTGCTGGTGCTCCCCGCCCTGCTGTCGTGCGCACTGCGTGCACTCGCCGCGAGCGAGCCAGCGGCCCTGCCGGCGGCGCTGCTCGATGCATCGGCGGACCGTGTCGTCGCGCGCACGCCGGTTCCGGACGCCACCCGCAAGGTGGGCGAGGTGCAACTGATCGCCCGCGGCGACGCCGCGGTGGTGCAGACGCTCCTCCGGACCAAGGTGCTGGCGCGCGTGGTGGCGGAGATCCGGAAGAAAGAGGACGCCAACTGGCCCGCCGATGCGGCCGGGCATGGCGACATGATCCGGTATCAGGAGGCGCTCGCCAGCGCGGCGGCCGCGGCTCACCCACCCGCGCCTGCTGTCAGGTGACGGCCTGCAGCTGGTGGATGCCATCACACGCACGATCCAAGGCTGGGAGGGTGTGCGGGCGGTGTGGAGCCTCACCACGGTCGAGGAGCTGGTCGGCGGCGAGTCGGGGGCGGAGCCGCGGCCCCTGGTTCTCCCGCCGTTGGACACACCCGGCGTGGAGGCGCGTACGCGTGCCGCCCTCGACCGCAACCCCGACGTGACCGGCTGGCTCGTCTCCGGCGATCGGCGCACAGGGGCCTTCCTGATCCAGATTGCGGATCGGCCCGACGACCCCGTCTACCGCACGCGTCTGATCGACGATCTCCGCCGTCTGATGGCCGCGCACGCCGGAAACGGCGTCACCCTCTACCTGACCGGCATGCCGGTGCAGAAGCACGACGTGTCGTTCTACGTCGATCGCGACCAGCGTGTGCTGCTGCCGCTCGCGGTGGTGGTCCTCGGGGTCACGCTGGCCGGCTTCTTTCGCCATGTGGCCGGCGTACTGGTCCCCCTCGGCGTCGCCGGTCTGACGGTCGTCTGGACGATGGGCGTGTACGCCTGGAGCGGACATGCGTTGAACGCCATCACCTCCTTGCTGGCGGCGGTGCGCACCATCGCCGTGCCGGCCACCCTGTGCGCGGTCACGACCGCGCAGGGGTACTTCTCGCTCCTGACCGGGCTCACCATGATCACCGGCGTGGTGTGCGACCTGCTCGTCCTGCCGGCATCGCTCGTCCTCGTGGAGCGCGCCGGCCTCCGTATGCGATAGAGTCGGGTCTCCTTCTCAGCTGCTGCGTTGCAGCTCGCGCACGAGCCACTCGATGCGATCGTTGCCCCAGAAGTGCTGGCCATCATAGACGAAGAACGGAAAGCCGAACACGCCGTCGTTCTGGGCGTCGAGGTTGCTCTGCTCGAGCGCCGCCTCGTGCGCGCCGGCGGCCAGCGTGTCGCGGAACGCGCGCGGGTCGAGCCCTGCGTCGGTCGCGACCGCCGCCAGCGTGTCGTCGCTGCCGATGTCGCCCGCGTCGAGCCAGCGCGCGCGGTAGACGCCGTCGTGGTACGCCCGCCCGCGGCCGTGCGCGTCCGCAAAGAAGAACCCCAGGCACGCCTTCTTGGTGTCGGCGAACGGCCCCGGGTTGAGGGTGATGCCGTAGGCGTCGGCGAAGCGGCGCACGTCCTCGAAAATGTAGCGGATGCGGGGCGAGTTGGGGTCGAGGCCTCCGCCCGTGCGCGGCGCGTACACCGGGCGGTACTCGACCGCCACGTCGTGGGGGGCCAGCTCCCGCTCGAGGCGGGTGTTGGCCAGGAAGGCGAACGGGCTGTTGTAGGCGTAGTAGAAGCGGACGGTTCGGCGTGCCATCGTGGGCTCCTTTCGGCGGGGGTCGGGGTTGCGGTCGGGGCGTTCGTCCCAGGCGAGTTCGAAGCGTTCGAGCCGGCAGATCCAGTCGCGCGGCAGCCCATGCGTGCGCGCGCCCTCGAGCAGCAGACGCATGTAGCGCGCGGACGGCTTCCGGCTGCGTCCGCCGAGCGGCGACTGATAGGTCGCGGCGCGCAGACGGTCGCCGGCGGCGGTCACCACCTCGACGGTCATGCGCTGGTAGATGCCGTTCGGCACGCCCTCGGTGCGGTCCAGGTGGGCGAAGTCGTCGGGCGTGAGCAGGTAGAGGACGCCCCAGGTGTGCGCGCCGGGCGCGTGTGCCAGGTTGGCGACGCCGCGCTCGCCGGGGCCGATCGGGATGTCGAAGCACAGCCGATGGCCGTCGAGACGGGCGATGCGCGTCGCCAGCGGGCGCATGCCGCGGCGGCCCGTGAAAGTGTCCGCGTCGAGGTTGCTGCCGTAGGCGAAGTACCAGGCGGGGTCGGTCGACATGAACGTGCCGGGTCGCGTATTCCTCCCGCCGCCAGCTCAGTCAACGGGGACGAAGCGCGGTGCGTCGAATCGGCCCTGCCTTGACACACGGACACAACCGGTTTAATCGTTTTGACCGATGGAAGCCGCCGCCGACCTTCCGGAAGTGAGCCAGCTGGCCGATCTCGGCCGGTTCCTGACGGCGCTCGGCGACCCGACCCGCCAGCAGATCGTGCTGCTGCTGTCGCGCGCCCGCTTGAACGTGGGCGACCTGTCGGAGCGCTTCCAGCTCTCGCGGCCGGCCATCTCGCATCATCTCAAGGTGCTGACCGACGCCGGCCTGCTGGTGCGGGAGCGCCAGGGGCGCGAGCGCCTCTACCGTCTCGACGCCAAACGCTGCCGCCAGTTCGTCGAGCGCCTGCGCGGATTCGTGTCGTCGTGCTGCCGCGACGCCCAGTGTTGTTGACCCAGCAAAGGACTCCGACCACTCCGAGCGCGCCCAGCACTACATCGCCCAAGTAGAGCGCTTCCTGCGCGAGCGCATCCTCGAGAACGAGCACACCTACGTCGACCAGCTCGCGCACACCCTCGACTGGCGTCGGTGGCGCATCCCACCGGTGATGGAAGAGCTGAAGGCCGAGGCGAAGGCCGCCGGCCTGTGGAACCTCTTCCTCCCCGACAGCGAGCACGGCGCCGGCCTCGACAACCGCGACTACGCGCCCATCGCCGAGCTGACCGGCCGGAGCTTCATCGCGTCCGAGGTCTTCAACTGCAGCGCCCCGGACACGGGCAACGCGGAGGTGCTGGTCCGCTACGGGAGCGACGAGCAGAAGGCCCGGATCGCCGGTACCAACGCCATTTCATCCGCCGCCCTCCGTCCGACGAGCGCCGCATTTCTACCTGGCCGTCGCCAGCGCCGGGGCGTTTATGGCCCTGGGGTCACACTACTGGCTGATCGACTGATGCGCCGGCTTCCGCTCCGTGCGCCACGGCTTCGCGGTGCGCGCGGATCAGGAGGCCGATGGTCTGGACGAGATCGCCGTAGGTCCGCACTCCGTCGAGGATGCGCTCCGGGACCACGATCGCGAACGCGCCCTCGAGCGCCTGCGTCAACTCGATGAGATCCAGCGAATCCGCAGCCAGATCGTCACGCAGAGAAACGTCTGAGACGAGGTCCTCGAGCCCCACCCCAAGACGCTCGGCGACGATCCGCCGAACGTGCGCTTCTACGCCCTCGAACCTGCTCGGGATATCGAACCTGCTCGACGTGCCCGGACTCGCCGGGGCAGGTCGCGGAGCCGGTCGAGGTTTCGTACGCCATCGGATCACCGGCCCAACTTTCCGATCGCGATGTCGACACTTTCGATGCGAAACCCGAGCGCGTCGTGGAGCGTCCGGTAGAGCAGGGCCATAGTCGGACGATCGAGATCCTCGACGATGACCCTGACCTTCTCTTCCGCTTGCTCGCGCTCGCTCATCCGCTTCTCGTCCGTGGCCGCCATGAAGTACCTCATCCGATCAAGACCCCTGTCCGCTCGGCCGACGCCATGTCGTCGCTACCTCCGCTCGCCAAACCGGCGCCCGGACTCTTCGACTGGACGCGGCGCGGGATGGCCGGCCGGCGGAGGCGGCCCGGTCGGTACCGACAACGGGGGGGCCTCGGTGCCGCGGAGATTGCTGGCCGGGAGCCAGCCTTCGATGCCGGAGTCCGTCGCGCGGACGCTGTATCTCGTGGCGCCCGCCCAGCCCGGACGCCAGGCGAGAATCGCGACCTCGGTGCCATCGCCCAGGCTCGCCAGCGGCCGCTTGCCGGCATCGTCCATCAGCGTCACGCGGGCCGATCGGTCTCCCGCGCCCGCCACATATACCCGCCGACCGACGGCGAAGACGGCAACGGGGATTCGGACAGGTGGCGCGTAGAACGGGCGCCGAGGAAACGCGATGTGAACCTCCTGGTAGCGGCCTGAGCAGGCGCCAACCGCGCGGAGGCCTTTCGGGCGCGAGGCGATCTCGGACCAACATCGACCGAGACGACGAGTGATCACCCTAGGCTCACCCCTTCTGCGTGTCAAACCGCGGACGCACCGCGCGTGCTGGTCACGCTCCGCCCGTTGCGCCGTCATCGCCAGTCCGATACGTTACCTTCGAGCCCGTTCAGAGCCCCGCAGCGCGACTGTGCAGGGGCCCCCCGCTCCCTCCCCACGTGTGCTCGGCGCGGACTCCGGAAGGAGACTCGCGTCATGACCACGGACGACGCCGACGACCTCGTGGCGTTCCAGGATGTCAGGGTCCTCAGGGCAACGGCTCCAGCCCTGCTCTGCCTCATCAGCGGAAGGAGCGTCTGGCTTCCGCGCGGGCACATCAGCGGCAAACTCTGGTGCACCGGCGATCGCGGCAAGCTGTTCGTGCGGCGCTGGGTTGCGCACGATCGCCAGCTCTTCGACCTCCCCGGCGCAGCGATCACGTCGCTGGCGCCAGCCGCCTTGCCGTCGGGTCTCCCCGCGCAGCTGCACCTCGTGCGCAGCGACGAGGGCGGGTCCCATGCCAAGTAAGGGCAGCGCATGCCGCGCCGAGGGGAATCCGACGCTGCGGACCATCTGCGCCAGCTGTGGCCGGTCCATCCCGACCGAGATCGGGCACGCGCATCCGCTCGACGAGGGCATCCGGCGTGAAACCTGGGGGCTCGTCGGTTACCGCGCCAGGCAGAAGACGGTCTTCCCGACGTGCGCCGCGTGCCACGCCGCCGGATGGCGGCCTCCCGCCTTCGTGTCGGTGAACTAGGATGCAGACCCGCGTGCGGGAGGCGCTCGGACGTCTGTGGACATCGTTGTGGAGACGATTCGCGCCCATCGTCGTGGAAGCGGAGCACGAGGAGGGCGGCAGCCGGGCCGGGGCGCGGCGCCGCTTCTGGGCCGAGTTCCGCGAGGGACAGCGTGAGGCCGAAGCGCGCAGCTCGAAGCCGCGATGATCCACCGTATGCTCCTCAGTCGGCCGGCCAGGGCGCTTCGAGCGCGACCGTGGCGGCACTGTTCCACAAGTCGAACCTGTCGAGCGACGGGACGTACGCGCGGTCGTTGAGGGCGTCGGTCGCGTTGGCGAGCAGCTCGGCGTCGGGCTCGTCCAGCTTGTCGCAGAGCATGCCGAGCACGTCGGGGATATCCCAGGTGGGCGCGATGTCGCCCAGGCACTCGAGCGCCTCCCGGCGCAGCAACGTCTTCAGCTGCCCCAGGTAGAGACCCACGTCGCCGTCGCCCAGCAGCAGGCGGAGCGCGATGCGGGCGAAGAGGATGCGACCGCTGGTGAGGTCGTGCTGTCCGGTCTTGAGACTCCAGGCCTCGGCGTTCCACCGACACGCCTCGGCGAGGTTCCCGGTGCGCATCAGGACGATGGCGAGGTTGTTCCGCCGGTGCGGGCGCTTCGGGGAGTCGGCCGCGACGCGCGTGTCCTCGATCTCGATCGCGCGCCGGAGGAGACGCTCCGCGTCGTCCAGCTCGTCGTGCTTGCGATGCTCGAGGGCAGCCTGGTTGAGCGCGATCGGGTCGGACGAGCGCATGGCGGCTGCCTGGCGCCGGCGGCGACCACCGGCGCCGTCCTCGTCCATGCCGACGAGGAACCTGAACGGCGGCTCGGGACTGCCCTCCCTGGACCAGTCCTTCCACTCGTGCACGGCCACGAAGGGGTCGCTGAGGTCGATGCACTTCCCGTCTTCGCAGTCCCACACGCCGTCCCAACTGCAGCAGTAGCGGCCGTCGTTGCCGGCCAGCTCCCGCACCAGCTGGCCGCGGAGCCGGGCGCGCGCCACGTCGGGCGGATGGTCGATCGCGTGCGCGACGTCGCCGACGCCGTCGACGCGATGGGTCAGCACCCCGGCGGCGGCCAGCGAGGTGAAGATGCCCTGCTCGCCCAGCTGGCCGAAGCGGGTGTCGATCTCGAACAGCGCGTCGCGCGTCTCCAGGAACGGCTGCAAGCCGTCCCAGTCGAGCCCCATCCCCCGGAGAAACGGCGTCAGCCGCTCGACGTCGGCAGCGATCGAGCTGGTCCGCCCGAGCACCATCTCCGCCCGGAGGAGGCGATCGGGCTGCTTGACGCGGGCCAAGGCCGGGGACAGCCGCGTCAGCACCTGCGTCCACGACGCAAGCGACTCCCACGCCAGTCCCCGACGGCGGACCTGGTCCTGGTACAGCCCGAGCTTGATCGCCCAGTCTAGCGTCGTCGCCGCCGACTCCCAGCCGCGCTCGAGGCCATCCAGAACGGCACGCCAGCGCCGGCACACCTCGCCCGCCCATGGCGGCATGACGGCGGCGCCGAGGTGCGCCTCGACCTGCTCGAGGTAGTGACGCTGGATGGCGACCGCCGTCAGTCGCTGGCCGCTCACGGTCTCGGCCGTTGCGGTGCACGTGGGGTCGCCGGCGAAGAGATGCATGGCCGCGACCGGCGCGCGGAGCGCGACGGCGTCTCCCGGGCTCAGGCCGGCGTCACACATGGCGACCACCAGGGCCGTGGTCCCGACCCGGAGCCAGGTCGCCAGCTCGGAGCACAGGCTCTCGCCACAGAGGATGTGGAGGCGGTGGTAGCCGTTGCCGCACAGATCCTCGCCCTTGGTGTGGAAGATACCGCGATTGGCGGTGGAGTCGTGGGACACCGCCGTCGAGATGTGGGCCGTGCGCGGCGAGATCGAGAACTCGACGCCCGGGGAGGTGTTCTTGAAGCCGCCCGCGCCGGTGTAGACGAGGCGCGAGACCAGGTGCGGGATGATCTGCTTCGGCAGGAGGTCCGCACTGTTTTGGCGGTGCATGTAGGACTCGTGACAGCCCCAGGTGGACTGCGAGCCGGAGTAGTCGACGTTGGTGCGAAAGAACGTCGTCCGCGCCGCCGGCCGCCGGCCGCCGTCGCCGGCGGCGAGGCGGAGCAGAATCGCCTCGCCGGCCCGGATGTAGCGCACCACGTCCCACGGGTTGCTGCACTCCGGCGTGGTGAGCTCGGGATGCCCGCCGCAGTCGACGTAGAAGCGAGCGCCGTTCGCCAGGAAGAGGCCGTGGTGCAGCTCGTCGGGCAGATGCGGCAGCTGGCGCCGCGCGCTCCGCATCAGCCCGTCGAGCACCTGGCTGCGGGGCAGACGTGTGCCGCGCGCGTTGGTGGCGCAGACGGCGTACTCGGTCTCGATCCCGAAGAGGCGGTCGGCCATCGCCTACTCGCCCCCCTCCTGTCGGCTCGCGGCCAGGAAGGCGGCGTTGTCCTGCGACAGCGCGCGCTCGATGGCGTCGGCGCCCCGTGCCAGCAGGCGCTCGGCATTGCCGCGGAGGTCGGCGGGGGTGGGCGGCATGGGCGGTGCGAGTGGGAACGCGTGGCCGTCGTGGATGTGTTCGTGAAGGGTCATTAGGGTCTCCTTTTCTCTTTCGTGTGAATCACGTTTCGGTCGTTCTACGCGGCGATAGTCGCCGAATCCCCGCCTGCGGCCTGCGCGCTGCGTGGCGGGAAGTGCGCGATCGCCGTCGATCACCTTCGATCACTCCCGCCCCGCGACGCGGGCGCTACGAGAGCGCACCCAACGTGGCGACCCCGATGATACCTCCGCGGGCGGAGCCGGGAACTTCGCCGCGAAACGTTCCTTGTGTCGTCACGGACTCTCGAGGTAGGCGCCCTTGCATCAGAATATGCCTCCCGCCATTCGAAGCCCCCCTGGACTCGGATCGTGCTTCACGCGCCTATTCACTCGCGCGTTGTGCCGTCATCGCGAGTCCTGTACATGTTGTGTCCGAGGCCGTTCAGAGCCCCGCAGCGCGACTGTGCAGGGGCCCCCGCTCCTTCCCGACGTGTGCTCGGCGCGGACTCCGGAAGGAGAAGCGTGCCATGATCACAGACCGCGGCGATGACCTCGTGCCGTTCCAGCACGTCAGGGTCATCAGGTCTACGGCTAGTCCGCTGCCCCTGGTGCGACTGCGGACCGTCTGGGCCAACCGTGGTCGCTCGAGGCCGCGATGATCCACATCATGCTCCCGACGCAGTACTTGAGCCGTGCCGGCGTGCGCCTCGCCGAGCCGCAGAAGCGGTTGATGGCGGCCGTACTGCAGGCGGTCGTCGATGACTGTCGAGGTGGCTCCGTCTACCGGCTCTCGGCGGGCAAAGGGGCGGTCGATGCGCGCGCCGTCCGCAACGCGATCGCCTACGTGGCGAGCAGAGATCGGGGGTGGCCCTTCAGCTTCGAGAACCTCTGCGACGCGCTCGATCTCGACGCCGGCGGCCTGCGGGAGGAGCTCGACGTGATGCGTGCCCCCGCATGAGCGGGTTGGTCAGCCGAGCACGACGTGCACCCGGTGCGTGGCACCGTCGTCGGCGAGCGCGATCGGCGCGCCGCCCGCGAGTGGCGCGCCGTCGACCTCGACGCATGATACTCCGCGCGTCACACTGCGGGGATTCTCGACCGTGATCTCGTAGCGCGCCGAGTGGTAGCGGAAGCGGATCTCGAAGCCAGGCCAGGCGCGCGGGATGCACGGGTCGAGGTGAAGCGTGCCGCCGCGGACGCGGCAGCCCAGGATCCACTCGATGCCGGCGCGATGCATCCAGCCCGCGGAGCCCGTGTACCAGGTCCAGCCGCCGCGGCCCACGTGCGGGGGCTCGGCGTAGACGTCGGCCGCCACCACGTAGGGTTCCACCTTGTAGCGGTGGACGCCGGCGCGCGTACTGGTGTGGTTGATGGGGTTCAGGATCGCGAACAGCTCGCTCGCCTTGTCGCCCTCGCCGAGTGCGGCGAACGCGAGCACGGCCCAGAGTGCCGCGTGCGTGTATTGGCCCCCGTTCTCGCGCACGCCCGGGAGGTAGCCCTGCACGTAGCCTGGATCGCGCACGGGGTGGTCGAAGGGCGGCGTGAAGAGGAGGACCAGGCCGTCGCCACGCCGCACCAGGTACTCCTCCACCGCCGCCATGGCCCGAGCCGCGCGGGCGGGGTCGGCGGCGCCGGAGATCACCCCCCACGATTGCGCGATCGAGTCGATGCGGCACTCGTCGTTGGTGACCGAGCCGAGCGGGGTGCCATCATCGAAGTAGGCGCGGCGGTACCAGTCGCCGTCCCAGGCCTCACGCTCGAGCGCCCCCTGGAGGGCGGCCACGTGCCGCTGCCAGACCTCGGCGCGCTGGTGCTCGCCGCGCAGCTCGGCCAGCCGGGCGAACTCCCGAAGGGTGGCGTACAGGAACCAGCCGAGCCAGACGCTCTCGCCCGCGCCCTTGTGCCCAACGCGGTTCATGCCGTCGTTCCAGTCGCCGGTGCCCATGAGGGGAAGCCCGTGGCTGCCGACGCGCAGGCTCCGGTCGAGCGCCCGGGCGCAATGCTCGAAGAAGGTGGCCCGCTCGCGTGCCACGCCGGGCTCGAAGTACGCCTCTCCCTGGTCGGCGGCGAGGGCCGGCCCCTCGAGAAACGGGACGATCTCGTCGAGCAGGTCGAGGTCGTCCGTCACGTCGAGGTAGTGCATGGTGGCGTAGGGCAGCCAGACGAGGTCGTCGGAGAAGCGGGTGCGTGTGCCGCGGCCAGACGGCGGATGCCACCAGTGCTGCACGTCTCCCTCGACGAACTGGCGGCCGGCGGCGAGCAGCAGGTGCTCGCGCGCCACGTCGCGCTTCGAGACCGCGAGCGCCATGATGTCCTGGAGCTGATCGCGGAAGCCGTAGGCGCCGCCGGCCTGGTAGAACGCCGAGCGCGCCCAGACCCGGCAGGCGAGCGTCTGGTAGAGGAGCCAGCGGTTGAGGAGCAGGTCCATCGACCGGTCGGGGGTCTTCACCTGCACGGCGCCGAGGATGTCGTCCCAGCGCATGGTGACGGCGCGCAGGATGGCATCGAGGTCGGCCGCTCGGTAGCGGGTGACGAGCGCCCGCGCTTGCTCGGTGGTGGCCGCCTGTCCGAGGAGGAAGACGATGATCGCCCGACCCCCGGGGCGCAGCTCGACCGTCCTCTGGAGCGCGCCGCACGGATCGAGCCCGGCCCCGACCCTGCCGGAGAGCGCGGCGCTGTGTTCGAGGGCAGCGGGGTGATCGAGCGTGCCGTTGCGGCCGAGAAACTCGGTGCGGTCGCCCGTCCAGGCCGTGTGCCGGCCGCCGAGGTCGGCGAATGCTACCCGACTCGTGAACTCGCCGTTCCACGGGTTTCGAGCCAGCAGGGTGCCACTGCCCGCGTCGATCTCGGTGATCACGTGCGGTGACGAAACGCTGCGGGAGGCGCCCAGCACCCACTCGACGTACGCCGTGACCGAGAGCCGCCGGGCGCGGCTGGAGCGGTTCTCGATCACCAGCTGCGAGATCTTGACCGGGTCGTCGAGGGGAACGAACTGGAGCAGGTCGAGCGCGATCCCGTGCGAGGCGTGCTCGAAACGGCTGTAGCCCTGGCCATGGCGGACGACGTAAGGCCACGCCTCCTCGCGGATCGGGAGGGCCGTCGGGCCCCACAGCTCGCCGCTCTCCTCGTCGCGGACGTAGAAGGTCTCGCCCGGAGGATCGCAGACGGGATCGTTCGACCACGGCGTGAGCTGGTTCTCGCGGCTGTTGACCGACCAGGTGTAGCCGCCGCCCGACTCGGAGACCTGGAAGCCGAAGCTCGGATTCGCCACCACGTTGACCCATGGCGCCGGTGTCCACTGGCCCTCGCCCAGGACAGTGACGTACTCCCGTCCGTCGGCCGCGAAGCCGCCGAGCCCGTTGAAGAACTCGAGGTCCGGCCGCGGCGGTGGCGCCTCCGGCGCAGGGCGGGTTTGAGCGCGCCGCACGGCAGGCACCGACGGCACCGCCTCCGCGCGCTCCACGCGGGTCACCTGCTCGACGAGCGTGCCGTGCTGGCTGAGGAGCACTGCGCGCGCCGCGGTCTGCAGCAGGATCCGATCGCCAGCCGAGAGCCGGTCCCCGCGCAGGATGAAGACCCCCCCGTGCGGCTGATGTCCCCCGCTACCGAGCTTCGACTGACTCGCCCGGACGAGGGCCTCCAGCGCCGTTTGGAGCTCCTGGGCATAGGAGGCGCCCTGCTCGTTCACGATCACGAGGTCGACGGCGAGCCGTTTCAACCCCCAGTACTCGTGCGCGCGCAGAAGCTGGCGGACGATGTCCTGGTCCTCGGCGTGGTCGATCCGCACGAGCACGATCGGCAGGTCGCCAGAGATGCCGTGCGGCCAGAGGCCGGACGGACCTCCGCTGGCGCGTCGCAGCACCTCGGGCGAGGGCCGCAGTGACGGGTCCGTGTAGAGGATGCGGTTGCCGAGTCGCTGGAAGAGGTGGCTCTCGTCGCGCTCGATGCCGAGGTGGCGGAGCTGGACCTGGGCCTGGGTGCGGGCGAGCGTGACCACGCGCTCGAAGGTCGCTGGATCGCGGTACTTGTCGGCGATGTCGACGACGGCCTCCCGCGAGGCGGCCACCACCGTGGAGAATGTAACGCGCGCGCTGGCACCGGCGGCGATCCGGATGCGCAGCCGCAGGCTGAAGATCGGGTCGAGCACCGGGCCCGCGGTGTTGGAGAGCGGGCGGCCGTCGATCACCGACATCGGCGTGCGGATGCTGCGCCCGCGGCCGAGGAACCGGGCTCGATCGGTCTCATACTGGATGCCGCCCACCCTGTGCTCGTCGACCGCCACGACGTGCGCGGCCCAGACCGGCGGATCCTCGGGGGACCGCGGACGGCGGGTCGCCAGCAGGGTATTCAGCTCCGGGTCGGCTTCCGTTTGCACGAAGAGGTTCGAGAACACGGGATGGGCCGCGTCGGCTGCCGGCGGCGCGAGCACGCTCTCGGCGTACGAGGTGAGCTCGATCTGGCGGGTCCGGCTGCCGAGGTTCGAGATGGTCACCCGACGCACCTCGGCGTCGTCCTCGGGCGACACCACCACCTCGAGCGTCGTCGCGATCGCGCCGTCGCGCCGTCGGATCTCGGCACGGTCCTCGGAGAAGATGGCCTCGTAGGCATCGGCCTCGACGCCGCTCGGTTGATGGCCCGCTGACCAAATCTCGCCGCTATCCTCGTCGCGAAGGAACACATACTGGCCGTACGCGTCGCGGGTGACGTCCTCGCGCCAGCGCGTGATCGCGAGGTCGCGCCAGCGGCTGTAGCCCGACCCTGCCGCCGTGATCATCACCGCGTAGTGGCCGTTCGACAGAAGATGCGTCCGCGGCACCGGATCGTGCGGCGAGGTGAAGCGCCGCACCACCGGCCCGACGAGGTCGCGGACGTGGGCCGCCGTTTTCACCTCCTCGGCCCGCGGCCGGGCGACCGCGACGTCCCGCGGTGCCCGTTCCTGGAGCAGCAGGTCGGCGGCCTTCACGATGGGCTCGGCGTGAAAGCGCGCCCGCATGGCACCGTCGTGCAGCACGTTCGCTATCGCGACCACCGACATGCCCTGGTGGTGTGCCATGTAGGCGCGCACGAGGCCGGCGGCGTCGCCTTCCGGAAGACGGGTGGTCGTATAGTCGAGGGCCTCGTAGAATCCGTAGGCCCCGCGCGCGCCGAGGGTGGCGAGCCTGTCGAGGTTTTCGGCCGCCGCGGCGGGGTCGATCATCGCCGCCAGGGCGGTCGCGTAGGGCGCGATCACGAGGTCCTCGCTGAGGCCGCGCTTGAGCCCCAGGCCCGGAACGCCGAAGTTCGAGTACTGATATGTCAGCTCGAGGTCGCGCGCGTTGAAGGCGGACTCGGAGACGCCCCAGGGCACGCCGCGGTTCGCGCCATAGCGCACCTGGCGGCGGACGACGAAGCGATAGGTCTGCTCGAGGAGGCTCCCGGGCGGTGCCCGCATGACGAGCGCCGGCATCAGGTATTCGAACATCGAGCCCGACCAGGAGACGAGCGCCGAGCCCCGGTCGACGGGCGTCATGGCCCGCCCGAGCTGGAACCAGTGGGAGGCCGAGACGTCGCCCTTGGCGATGGCGACGAAGCTGGCCAGTCGCGCCTCGGAGGCGAGAAGGTCGTAGCAGTTCGGGTCCGGATCGCCCTCGGGCACGCGATAGCCGATCACGAGGAGGTTGCGCGTGGGATCGAGGAGAAAGCCGAACTTCATGGCCTCGAAGAGCTCGCGCGCGACCCGGGCGAGGGCCAGCAGGCGACGGACGAGCGTGCCGCAGGCATCGCTGGCGCGCTCGAGGCGCTCGCCGAGCACGACGTCCCCGGCGCGGCCCTCTAGCTCGGCGAGCGCCGCCGCGCACCGGTCCGACATCTCGGCCGGTGCCGGCACCGTGGCGAGCAGGCTCTGGTCGTCGTCGTCCGCACCCCCGTGACGGGCCCAGGGCAGCAGGGTGTCCAGGTCGCGCGCGTGACTCTGCACGGTAGCGGCGACGGCCCGACACCATGCGAGCAGCTCCGCCGCGCCCCCGTCGCCGCGCTCGGCGTCCAGTGTTCCCGCCACGTCGACCAGGGTATGGGCCAAGCCATCCAGCTGGCCGAGCAAGCGCGCCCAGGCGGCGGGCGTGTTCGGCGCCGCGGCGAGCGCGGTCGCCAGGGCCTCGACGGCATCGGTGAGCTGCCGGCCGGTGACGGTCTGCGTGCGCCGATCGTCGGGGAGCGCCGCGGCGGACTCACGCACGAGCCCGAGAGTGTCGTCGACACCCGCCAGCGCGCTCGGGACGAGCAGCGGGCGCTCGCTCAGCTCCCGGCAGGCCTGCGCAAGCGTGAGCAGGTGACCGGCGAGGTTCCCGCTGTCGACGGACGACACGTACGGCGGCTCGAGCGGACGGAGCGTGCGGGTCTCGTACCAGTTGTAATAGTGCCCGTGAAACCGGTCCATTTTCGTGAGGGTTTCGAAGGTCGCCTCGAGGCGCTCGACGGTGTCGAGGAGGCCGAGCCATCCGAAGTCACGGGCGGCGATCGTGGAGAGAAGATAGAGGCCGATGTTGGTGGGCGAGGTCCGGTGAGCGACCACCGGCTTCGGGTCTTCCTGAAAGTTGTCGGGCGGCAACGCGTGGTCATGCGGCCCCACGAAAGTCTCGAAGAAGCGCCACGTCCGCCGGGCGGTGAGACGCAGGAGACGCGCCTGACGCGGCGACAGCGGCTCGTTCCCCGTCGCGCGGGGTGGCAGGCTGATACGTTGGGCCCCGAGCGGTGAGAGAACCCAGAGGACAATAAACGGCGCCGCCACCGGCCAGTTCGCCGGCCGGACGACGGCGACGAGCGCGGCGGCCCCGACCGCGAGTCCCACAGCGGCCGCCATGCGGCGGTAGAAGCCGGCCAGTTCGAGGCCGAGGCCTGACTTCGCCTGGGCAGCGGTCACCCACTCGAGAAGCCGCTGGCGCGTTCCGTAGAGGCGGACCAGGGTGCGGACGATCGCGTCCACCATCACACACGCCTGATGGGCCAGCAGGGTCACCGTGAGCGTCACCTGCGCGAGACCCATCGCCAGGTCGGTGCCTATCCCGCCCACGTGGCTCCGCTTCGAGATGCCCCGCCGGCGCGGGACGAGCCGGGTGAGGACGGGCACGAGCACCGGGAGGGTGATCACGGCGAGGATGAACGTCGTCCACATCGCCGCCTGTGGGGTGAGTGTCCACGCCGCGAGAAGGGTGAGGACGGCCGAGGGCGCCGAGAGCGTCCGCCGGAGGTTGTCGACCATCTTCCACCGGCCGAGGAAGGGCACGCCAGCGGCACGGCGCCCGACGACCCAGGGGAGGAGCTGCCAGTCGCCGCGCGCCCAGCGGTGCTGTCGGAGCGACGCCACCAGGTAGTGGGTCGGGAACTCCTCGAAGAAGGCGATGTCGGTCACCAGCCCCGCGCGCGCAAAGACCCCCTCGAAGAGATCATGACTCAGGATGGCGTTCTCCGGCACACGGCCGGCGAGCGCCGCCTCGAAGGCATCCAGGTCGTAGATGCCCTTGCCGGTGTAGGACCCCTCGCCGAAGAGATCCTGGTAGACGTCCGACACCGCCGAGGCATACGGGTCGATCCCGCACGGGCCGGCGGTTATCCACTGATACACCGAGCCCTTCCGGTCGGGGGGCAGCGTCGGCGTCACGCGCGGCTGAAGCACCCCGTAGCCCTCGACTACGCGCCCCGCGCGCGCGTCGAACCGCGCCCGGTTCAAGGGCTGCGCCATGGTGCCGATCAGCGCCCGCGCGGCACCCACGGGGAGCCGGGTATCGGCATCGAGCGTGATGACGTAGCGGACTCCGGACGGCGGGGCCATTGGCTGGCCACCCACCACCACGAAGCCGGTGTCCGTCGCCCCGCGCAGCAGGCGGTTGAGCTCGTGCAGCTTCCCGCGCTTGCGCTCCCACCCGAGCCACCCTCGCTGGCGTTCGTTCCAACGCCGGGCGCGATGGAAGAGAAAGAAGCGCGCCGCGTCGTCGGATACGGGGCCATGCCGCGTGTTCAGGCCCGCGATCGCCTCAGCCGCCGCCGCGACGAGCCCCTCGTCGTCTGGTCTCGACTCGGCCGGGTCGTCGGTCCAGTCCGAGAGCAGGGCAAAGCGGAGCTCGTCGTCGGGGTTGGCGAGGTAGTGCACCTCGAGCTGGGCGACCAGCTCCTCGACGTGGGCCTCGCTGGTGAGCAGCGCAGGCATCACCACCAGCGTGCGCAGCTCGGCCGGCACCCCGTCGCGTAGCTCGAGCTTCGGCAGGGGCCGGGGGCCGATCCGCTCGACGACCCCGAGGTTCGTGAGCGCGATGGCGAGGTCGGTGGCCGGAACGAGAGCCAGCAGGGCGAAGAGCAGGAGGCCGGCAGGGCCCACGCCGGCGTGCGCGGCGAGGATCAGGGGCGGGGCGAGGAGGAGCGCGCTCAGCAGCGCGACCGTCCCCAGGTAGGCCGGCATGGCCGCGGCGAGGTAGGCGCGGGTCAACCACCGCCCCGGGCGGACGCGAAAGCCGAGATCACGCTCGAGCGCCGCGCGTCCTTCTGAGAGCAGATGATATCCGGGGTCACGCCGGCGCTCGTGCCCGGGATCGTTCGCCGCGGCAGCCTCCTTCGTACGCGCCACGACCCGGCAGGCCACCTCGACCTCCGAGCAGCGGGAGCCCCGCGCCAGATCCTCGATCGCGTGGCGGTAGCGGTCGCGGGTCGGGAAGTCGAGCGCCGCGAAGTCCGTGTCGGCGCGCAGTACCTCGTCGACCCGGCTGACGCTCTCGAAGAACTCCTTCCAGTCGAAACTCGACATCAGGCGCATGCTCGTGATGATGTTACGGACGGTCACGTTCATCGCCCCCTGCCGGTGGTGCTCGAGGCGCACGATCTCTTCGCTCGTCGTACCCTGGGCCGCGAACCGCTCCTCGAGCCAGCGCAGCGCGGGCACGACGTCCGGATCCTGCTCGCGCAGGCGCTGGACGAGCTGCACGGCGAAGGCCGTGGGCAGCCGCTGCTTCTCGACACGCGCCAGCGCCGCAGTCGCATCCGCCGGCGTCCGTCCACCGAGGCCGAGCAGCCGGTCCGCGAACTCGTCGGCCTCTTGACGGGCCGCCCGGTCCCGCACGATCCGCTCCGCGAGCCGCCGGAGGTTCTCGACCAGGAGGATGCGCAGCGTGATCGGGACCGCCCACAGCTCGCCGATCGTGAGCGGCTGCACGCGCTGGTAGGCTCGCCCGAAGCGCCGCAGCGCCTCGGGCTCGAAGCAGCTGTCGGTGTGCGCCACGAACGCCCAGGCAACGCCAAAGACCCGCGGGTACCCCTCGAGGAACCCGGCGGCGAGCTTGGGCAGCTCGCGGTAGAAGCCGCGCGGCAGGTCCTCACGGATCTGGCGGAGCTGGTCTTCCACGATGTGGAAATTGTCGACCAGCCATTCCGCCGCCGCGGTGATCGCGCGCTCCTCGCGGATCGCTTCCGCGATGGCGCGGTAGGACGCGAGGAGGACGCGGCCATTGTCGACGAGCCGCGGCAGTAGGGGCCACCCGCGGCGCGGATCCTCCGTTACACGCTGCGCGGCCGCGAGGCTCTCGGCGTGCTGCTCGAGTCGCTCGGCGCTGAAGAGCTCAGTGCGGATGGGCTCTTCGGGGTCCGGGAGGGGATCGACCGAAAGACGGAGTTTACCGACGAAGTGGAGGATCCCTTGAGCTTGTAGCACGGAGGCACGGGGTGAGCGCCATCGCTCGTGGACGCCGTGTACGATTGGGCGCGGTTCGGGAGCCTGCCGCGCGCGTACGGGTCGATTCGGGCCGAGCTTGCGGCCGGACGAGTCGGCCCGACCGAGCTAGCCCGCGCCACGCTGCGCTGCGCTGCGCTGCGCTACGGCGACGTCGGTACCATCCGGCGGATAGGGGCGTCGCTTGAACGGAAGGGAGCGAACGCGGCAGTCCTGCGCAAGCTCGAGCGGGCGCTCAGGCCGTCCTCGGGCCTCATCCCCTGGGTTCCCACGCGACCGAAGCGCGGGACGATTGATCGGCGCTGGGGCGTCGTCTGGAACGACCGTGCTTGAACCGGCACCGCTCCGCCTCCACGACGACGACCCGGCCCTTTTTCGGGAGGCCGTGAGGTTCACGGCGGCGCAGACCGGGTTCGTGCCGCAGCTCATCAAGAAGGACCCCTTCTGAACGGTCGTTCTCGAGTACCTGGCGGCTTCCACGGCAGAGCTGGTATTCAAGGGCTGGGGTTCCGCGTGAACGACCCCGAGCTGCTCGCACTCGTCAGAGCAAAACTCACCGTGCCAGGGAACGATCCCGTCGACGCCTCACCGGCACGGATCGCCGCCCTCAGGCCGCAGGTCGCAGCGCAGTTGAAGCCGATCCTACGGGACCGCGACTTTCGCGGAGTTCGATCTCGACCACGCCTTCAGAACCGTGGCCGGCGTCGCGGCCGCGCTCGACGCGGCGTCGTGATCACCTGACGTCAACACCGAGGACCGCCTGGTCCAAGAGACCTCCGTGGCAAAGACCAACATTATGTCCGGCAAGTGGCGCATCAACGAGATGGACCTCTGGGACCAGGAAGCGATTGATCTCCTCGGGCGCGCCTGCATCGAGTTCAAGGGCCATGGAGGCCAGTTCCGCTTCATAGCCATCGACGGGTGGATGGACTGCCGGCACGGCCAGCGGAACGGCCGGCCGTACGTCGACTTCACCTGGGACGGCAACGACGAGTGCGATCCCGCGAGCGGCCGGGGCTGGGTGAAGCTCCAGAAGGATGGCTCTCTGACCGGGCACATCTATTTTCACCAAGGCGACGACTCGGGCTTCAAGGCAATCCCCTTCAAAAACGATGCGCAGCCCGCCGCGAAGGCGAGCCCGAGGACGAAGCGAGGCCTGCGATGAAGAGGCATCCTCGCGCCTTGATGAGCCAGATGGAGCGCCTGCTTGAGACGGCGCTCGCGCCAGGACGTTTCGTCTCCGACGGCGGCAACTTCTCCTTCGTCAGCGAGCTCGGGACCGCGGAGCACGAGCTCGCGAAGCTCATCCCGACAGCTCCCGCCCAAGCCGTTGCTCTCTACGAGACGTTCCTCGCAGGCTGCTACGAGAAGGCCGAGGAGGTCGACGACTCGAGCGGCAGCTTCGGCCAGTTCGTCGACGAGCTCTACTGCGGCTGGATCAAGGCCCGGCAGGCAGCCGGCGCCGATCCGGATGAGACGGCGACTCGCCTGCTCGGGTGGATGGAGCACGACCCCTACGGCTTCTGCTACCACCTGGAAAGGGACGCGGCGAAGGTGCTCAACAAGGCCGGGCGCGCGGCGTTCGTGAAGCAGATCCGGGAGCGCTTCAACGCAGCCGCGACGGCAAGGGCGGTTCCAGGCGAATCGTCCCGGCGCAATCCCGACTACGCGCGCCGGCGGTGGGGCGGGTCCCTCCGCACGCTCTACTTGGAGCAGAAGAACGTGGAGGCATACCTCGCGCTCGCCGAGGAGACGGGCCCGACGGCAGAGGACTGCCATGCTCTTGCGACCCTGCTCGTCGCTCGGCGAAAGGCCGATGAGGCGCTGTCGTGGGTCGAGCGCGGGGTCGAGCTCGCCAAGAAGGCCCCACATGGCTCAATGGCGGGACATGATCTCACCAAGCTGAAGCGCAACCTCCTCACCAAGCTGGGACGTGGCAACGAGGCCCTCGAGGCCGCCTGGGCAGAGTACCGCGAGCATCCAAGCCAGTACTCCTACGACGACCTCATGAAGTACGTGCCCAAGGAAGAGCGCGCAGCGTGGCACGAGAAGGCCATCGAGGCAGCGACGGGGGCCGACCTGCCTTCGCAGATCGGATTGATGCTCGAGACAAAGGAGCTGGAACGCCTCGCGGAGCTGGTGCGCCGTAGCACGGACGATGCACTCGAGGACGTGAGCCACTACACGACCGAACCCGCGGCCAGGAAGCTGGAGAAGGCCCATCCAGACCTCGCCGCGCGGCTGTGGTGCGCCCAGGGGATGCGCGTCGTCAACGCGAGGAAGAGCAAGTACTACGGCGCCGCGCTCTCGAACTTCGAGCGAGCCCGGCGCTGCTTCGAGAAGGCGGGGCTTACGGCGGACTGGCAGGGCGTCGTGGAGAAGGTGCGTTCCGAGCACCATCGCAAGACGGGGTTCATGGCCGGGCTCGAGGAAATCGTCGCGGGCTCGGGACCGAGCGAGAAGCCGTCGTTCCTGGAGCGCGCGAAGGCGCGGTGGGGCGCGCGGCACCCAGGGGACGGATAGGAGGCACACGGATGAGCCGCGCAGGACGTGATGACGAGAACCTCGCAGATCTCGACGAGCTACTCGGGAAGATCACCGTCGACGCCCACGGAGACGACGAGGAGCTCTGGGCCCTTCGGCAGGCCTTCGAGGACGACGCCACGCTCCCGGCGGACGGGTTCGTCATCGGCGAGCCAGTCTCGGTGACCGAGATCGACTACGACGGAAACGAGCGCCGCGGGCTGACGGCGAGGTGTCGCCGCGAGGATGGCTCCGAGCACGTGGTGGCGGCATCCGACGTCGTGTTCCCGCGGGACTCGAGTGGCGCCCGCCACGTCGCCGCTTATCGCAGGTGGCTCCGCCTCGATCCCTATCCCCCCGAGACCTCCGGAACCACGCGGCGCAAACGCCAACACAAGGTTACGGCCGAGGACCTCGACCTGAGCGGGCCAGTCGAGCTGATCGTGCTCTCGGTCAAGGAGCGCGCCGCGCGTTGCGGACTGCTCGGCAGCGACCGCGCGATCACCCTTCGTACGAGTGGGCTCTGGGACATGGTGCCCGGCGAAATCGTGACGGTCACGCCACGCAAGCAGTGGAGCTACGCTGGGCATCCGTACCTTTCCGGCGACATCGAGTCCACCCGGCTCGATGTCCCTGCTCTCGGCCTCGTGCCACTGCGGCTCGAGGACACGGGGATGTGGGATCCCAAAGAGCATTACTGGGGCGAGGAGAACGAACCGATCGAGGAGTGGGCCAAGCCGATCATCGCCCGCGGCCCGCGGCCGGGGTTCGAGATGGAGCAGGTGCTGCCCGGCCAGGACCCCGACGATCCGTTCGCAGATCCCATTACCGAGTCCAACGATCTGAGGGACGCCGGCCAGCGCGTGGAGGCGCACAAGATCCTGATGGAGCTCTGTCAAGCCGACCTACGCTGCCTCGACGCCCACGCCCATCTCGGCAACTTCGTCTTCGGCCACAGCCCCAAGGAAGCCCTCCGCCACTACGAGGTGGGCTTGCGCATCGGGGAGCTGTCTCTTGGCAACGGGTTCGACGGTGCGCTGCTCTGGGGTCACATCGACAACCGCCCCTTTCTGCGCTGCATGCACGGCTATGGATTGTGCCTCTGGCGGCTGGGCTGCTACGACGAAGCCGGGCGCGTCTTCGAGAAGATGCTGTGGCTCAACCCGTCCGACAACCAAGGCGTGCGGTTCCTGGTCGACGAAGTCAGAGCGGGGAAGGCATGGGAAGAAAACCGCGATCAACGGTGAAGTATGCGAGGGATCAAGATGAGCTTGAGGACCTTGAAGAACACGCCACCTTGGGACTGGCCTGAAGGTACCGGGAAGATGCTGCTCGACATCCTTCGGGATGACCGACCCTCGGAGTCCGATCTCCTTCTGGCCACTGAGCTTGCAGGTGACTTCACGGTCATCAACGACGAGTTGGTTGACGCCCTGCTCTCCATCCTCCGCAGTGGCGACAAGTCCGAGAAGGTGCGCGGCAGGGCAGCGATCTCCCTGGGACCGGTCCTCGAGCATGCAGATACCGAGGGTCTCGAGGATGTCGACGACCTCTTAATTGCGGAACGAACGTTCCACGGGATCCAGGAGTCGCTGCACAGGCTCTACATGGACGCCAACCTTCCCAAGGAAGTGCGGCGGCGGATCCTGGAGGCCTCAGCACGCGCCCCGCAGCACTGGCACCAGGATGCGGTCCGCGCCGCATACTCCAGCGACGACGAGGTCTGGAGGCTCACCGCCGTCTTCTGCATGCGTTTCGTTCGCGGATTCGATGAGCAGATTCTCGAAGCGCTGGGCAGCAAGAACGCGGATCTCCACTGCGAGGCAATCCTGGCGGCAGGCAATTGGAAAATGGACGCAGCCTGGCCGTACATCGCGGCTTTCGTCACTTCGGGGGAGACCGACAAGCCGCTGCTCCTGGCCGCGATCGACGCCGTAGCCAGTATCCGCCCGCACGAAGCCGCAGAGATCCTCGATGACCTCGCCGACTCCGACGACGAAGACATCGTCGCGGCGGTCCATGAGGCGATGGCCATGGCGGAAGGCCCCGCGGGCGAGGACGCGGACGACGACTTCAACGATGACGACGATTCCCTTCACTGAAAGCGACTCGCGGACGAGGTGAGCTGAATGGCGTCCATGTACAGGCGTGTGGCCCGGCGGCCGAGCGCGCGAGCCTTGCGCGCACTGGCACCGCGGCCGGTGGGTTGGCGAACGACCGACGCCGATGAGATCGTGCTCCGGCGCGAGCGCGCTGCGAGCGAGCTGCTGCGCGTCGAGTCCCTCGAGCCGTCGGAGCCGCTGTTCGCCACCTTCGCGGTCCGGTCGCCGAGCGGCGCCTGCTACGAGGTGGAGATGCGCTCGCTCTCGGAGTGCGAGAACTCCTGCTCGTGTCCGGACTTCCGCACCAACGGCCTGGCCACATGCAAGCACGTCGAGGCCGTAATCGCGCGCCTCCGCCGCACGCCCGCCGGGCGATCGGCGCTCCAGCGTGCCGACCACTCGCCGCGCGTGGAGATGTTCATCCGGCGTACGGGAGAAGAGCCGGAGGGCCTCGTCCAGGATCACCACGTCGGGCCGCAGCCACCCGAGGGAAAGAAACCCTCGGCGTTATCGAGGGTTTCCACGAGAGCGGGCGACCGGGGTCGAACCGGCGACGTCCAGCTTGGGAAGCTGGCATTCTACCACTGAATTACGCCCGCGTACGGCGGCTTTGGACCCTACCCGACTCCTGCGACCCTGGCAACGGCCGCCCGCCACATTGACCGCCCCGCCCCCATCCAGTAGAGCCCTCCCCAGTGAAGGGGCACGCGCGCAACTTCATGACCGAGCGCGTCACCGCCGTCGCCGCCAACACCCCCATTGAAGCCATCGCGCGGACGCTGGTCGGGGGGCGCTTCGGTGGCGTGCCGGTCACGGACCCGCACGGACTCGTCCTCGGGTTCGTCAGCGAGGGCGACGTGGTGGCGGCCCTCGTCCGGGACACGGACCCCCACGCCCCCGCCAAGAGCATCATGACCCGGGAGCCGGTCGTGGTCGACGAGTTCGAGACCAGCGACGAGGTGATCCGCCTCATGCGCGATCGCCAGGTCGACCACGTGCTGGTCGTCCGGGGGGGGCGGCTGGTCGGCATCATCACGCCGCTCGACGTGCTCCGCTTCTTCGTCGAGCACGTCCTGCCCGTGCCACCCGAGGTCGGGTGACGATGCCGGCCGGCGTACGGGCGGCCATCGAGGAGCTGTTCGCCGACAGCGTCCGCACCAAGCAGGCCTTCCTGGCGGAGAACGGGGCGGCCTTGGAGCGCGCGATCGATCTCGTCGCCGGCGCCCTGGAGGCCGGACGCAAGGTGCTGCTGTTCGGCAACGGCGGCAGTGCCGCCGACGCCCAGCACATCGCGGCCGAGTTCGTCGGGCGCTTCCAGCGCGAGCGCCGGGCGCTTCCCGCCATCGCGCTCACCACCGACACCTCGGCCCTGACTGCCATCGCCAACGACTACGGCTACGAGGAGGTCTTCGCCCGGCAGGTCCGGGCCCTCGGTAGCCCCGCCGACGTGGCCGTCGCTATCTCCACCAGCGGCCGGTCGCCGAACGTCCTGCGCGCCGTGGAGACGTGCCGCGCCACCGGGCTGCATACGATCGGGCTCACGGGGGGGGACGGCGGGCCGCTGGCCGGGATGGTCGACGTGTCGCTGCGCGTGTCGGCGAGCGCGCTCTCGGCCCGCATCCAGGAGACCCACATCCTGGTCGGCCACGTGCTCTGCGAGATGGTCGATCGACGGCTGGCGGGAGCCCCGGCGTGAAGCGGCCGGGCCGGCGCCCGGCCCCTCCCGTGCGCATCGATCTCTCGCGGGTGCGGACCGTGCCGCTCGACCGCCGGCCCAGCAAGGTGGCGGCGCGCTCGCTCGGACGGCCGGTACGCGCCGGGCTCACGGTGCGGGCGCTCGTCGACGGCTTGCCCGACCTTCTGGCAGCGCACGAGCTGCGTGTCGCGGCCGCCGCCATCGCGCGGGCGGTCCGGCGGGGGAAGCCGGTCATCCTCGGCATGGGTGCGCACCCGATCAAGGTCGGGCTCGGTCCCCTCATCGTCGACCTGCTGCGCCGGGAACGCCTGGCCGCCGTCGCCCTGAACGGCGCCTGTCTGGTGCACGATTTCGAGCTGGCGGCGGTGGGCCGCACCTCGGAGGACGTGGGCCCGGGCCTCGACCGCGGCCTCTTCGGGATGGCGCGCGAGACGGGCGAGTTCCTGAACCGGGCCATCGTGGCTGGCGCGGCTGCCGGCGTGGGCCTCGGCCAGGCGGTCGGGCAGGCGATCCTGGCCGCGCCCCTGCCGTTCCGGGCCGGCAGCATCCTCGCCACCGCAGCCCGTCTCGACCTGCCGGCCACGGTGCACGTGGCCATCGGCACCGACATCATCCACATGCATCCCGGCGCCGATGGGGCGGCGATCGGGAGCACCAGCATGCGTGATTTCCGCTTGTTGGCCGGCGTGGTGGCGCGGCTCGGCGGCGGCGTCTACCTGAACCTCGGCTCGGCCGTGGTGCTCCCCGAGGTGTTCGTGAAGGCGCTCAACCTGGCGCGTAACGTCGGCCACCGCGTGCGTGACTTCACCACCATCGACATGGATTTCCAGCGTCACTATCGCCCGGGCGTGAACGTCGTCACCCGCCCGACGGCGGCCGGCGGGCACGGCATCCACCTGACCGGGCACCACGAGATCATGTTCCCGCTCCTGTGGGCGGCGGTCGAGGATACGCTCCGTCGTCGCGCCTGATGGCTCTGATCACGCTCACGACCGACTTCGGCACCACCGATCCGTTCGTGGGGATCATGAAGGGCGTGATCGCCACCCGGGCGCCGGGGGTGCCGGTGATCGACGTGACCCATGGCATCCCTCCCCAGCAGGTGCTCGCGGGCGCGCTCGTCCTGCAGGCGGCGGTGCCCTACTTTCCGCCCGGAACGATCCATGTGGCGGTGGTCGATCCCGGCGTGGGGGGGGCCCGCCGACCCCTCTGCATCGAGACGGCGCGCGGGGTCCTCGTTGGGCCGGACAACGGGCTCCTGTCTCTCGCCATGGAGGGTGATGCCGTCCATCGCATCGTGCACCTGACCGACGAGCGTGTATTTTTGCCGCCGCGGAGCCACACGTTCCACGGCCGCGACGTGTTCGCGCCGGTGGCGGCGGCGCTCGCCACCGGGACTCCCGCGCTGGCGCTCGGCAGCGAGGTGCAGACCATGGAGCACCTCGCGCTGCCGCCAGTCCGGGTCGACGAGCGGACGGTTCGCGGAGAGGTCATCTACGTGGATCATTTCGGGAATCTCGCCACCAACATCCGCCCCGAGAGCCTTGGTCGCTGGCCCGGACGGCCGCTCGCGATCGTGGTCGGGAACATACGCATCGCGGGGCTGTCGCCCACGTACGCAGCGGTGCCAGCCGGTCGGCCCATCGCGCTCGTGAACAGCTGGGGACTGGTCGAGATCGCCGTGCGCGACGGGTCTGCGCACGCGACATTGGGGGCGGACCTCGGCGCCGCGGTTGTCATCGAGGTCCGGTCATGACGCCGTCGCCACCGCTCGCCCCGTGGCTGGAGCCGGCCGTCGCCGCCCGCCGCGTCACCCCGGCGCGCCTGGCGCTTCATGTGATGCTCCTTGCCGCGACGCTGGGTACGACGACGATCGCCGGCGCGCTGTGGGAGGGGCTCGATCCGCTGGTCGACCCGCGCCTCCTCGCCCACGGGCTTCCGTTTGCGTTGACTCTGCTCGCCATCCTCCTGGTCCATGAGGCGGGGCACTACGTCATGTGTCTCCGCCACGGCGTGCAGGCGTCCCTCCCCTACTTCCTGCCGGCGCCACCCCAGCTGTTCCCGCTCGGCACCTTCGGGGCGTTCATCCGGATCCGCTCGCGCTTTCCGGATCGGCGCGCGCTGTTCGACATCGGGGCGGCCGGTCCGTGGGCGGGCTTCGTGGTGGCGCTGGCCGCCACCGCGATCGGGCTCGCACGGTCAACCGTCCTGCCGCACCCACCGGACGCACACATGCTCGAGCTGGGCGATTCCGTCCTGACCGCATTCCTGACGCGCGTCGTCCTCCACGCCGACCCCACCACCGTCATCCTCCACCCGGTCGCCCTCGCGGGCTGGTTCGGGTTGTTCGTCACGTCGATCAACCTCCTGCCGGTTGGGCAACTGGACGGCGGGCACGTGCTCTACGCCGTCATCGGGCGGACACGCGTGGTACCGGCGCTGCTGATCGGATTCCTGGTCTGGTTGGGTCTCCGCGGTTGGATCGGCTGGCTGGTGTGGGCGGTGATCATTTCGACGATCCTTTCGCTGGGGCATCCGCCGACGGAGAACGACCCCTACCCGCTCGGTGCCGGGCGGCAGGTGGCGGCCTGGGCAACCCTCGTGGTGCTGGCACTGACGTTTGTCGCCGAACCGTTCAAGATCCTGCCGTAAGGAGAGACGCATGAGCGACCGCCCGAGCTGGCATCAATACTTCATGACCATCACGCGTCAGGTCGCGGAACGCTCGACCTGCACCCGCGCCAAGGTGGGCGCCGTAATCGTGCGCGACAAGAGCATCATCGCCACGGGCTATAACGGGTCGCCAGCGGGCCTGCCGCACTGCACCGAGATCGGGTGCCTGGTCTACACCTCGCAGACGCCGGCCGGAGATACGGAAGAGAACTGCTTCCGGACGATCCATGCCGAGATCAACGCCATCGCCCAGGCGGCGAGGAACGGCTCGTCGATCCAGAACGCGGACATCTACATCACCCACACGCCCTGCATTCACTGCCTGAAAGTGCTCATCAACACCGGCACCCGGCGCGTCTTCTACGAGCGCGAGTACAAGTTGCACACACTCGAGGAGCTGATGCGCCACAGCGACATCCAGCTCGAACGCGTCGTCCCGTGACGCCCCCGGAGGAGTCCTGCTGACGCACGCGCCGTGGACCAAACTCGCGGGCCTCCGCCACGGCTTCCTCGACCGCACCGTCACCCCGGGCGCCGACGGCTGGACGGTGCCCGGCCCAGGCGTCGCGGTCGCGGTCCCGCGTCAGGTGCACGGGACGCGCGTCGTTTCCCCCGCGCCGGGAGACGAGCCCGCGGAAGCGGACGGGCTCGCGACCGGGCCCGGGAAGCCCGTGGTCGGCGTCGTCACGGCCGACTGCGTGCCCGTCCTGCTGGTCGATACACACCGCCCGGCCGCAGCCGCGGTGCACGCGGGCTGGCGCGGTGCCGCCCACGGCGTGCTGGAAACGGCCGTCGGCCATCTCGGCGAGACGTACGGGACGCGCCCCGCCAACCTGCAGGCGGTGGTCGGGCCGGCCATCGGGGGATGCTGCTACGAGGTCGGTCCGGAGGTGGAGGTCGCCTTCCGTGCCCGCACCGGAGACCTCACCGCCGCCGCCTGGCGCGAGGGGCCCCGGCGTCCCCATGTCGACCTCCGCGCCGCCGTCCGTCTTCTGCTGCTGGCCGCGGGTGTTGGCGAGGTGACCATCATGGGCCCGTGCACGGCGTGCGCCCGCCGCTATCACTCGTACCGGCGGGACGGCAGTGCGGTAGGGCGCCAGCTCAGCTTTGTTGGATGGGCATAGGCCCCGGCGCGTCCGCCGGGGCCGGGTCCTCGAATCGGGCCGGGTCTTCCAGGTAGGCGCGGAACAGACGCGCCATCTTCCCGCCCAGGAACCCGTCCATGAAGCGATGGTCGAACGTGACCCCGATGGTCATCATGGGACGCACGACCACACGGCCGGCCTCGGCCACCGGGCGCTCTTGCACCTCGCCCAGCAGGAACACGACGGGCGTCCGGCTGAAGGGCACGAGCGGCGCGTGCGCCTGGGTAAGTCCAAAGCTGCCCACGTTGGTGATCATGGCGCTGCCGAACTCGTCCTTCACGATCCCGAAGCGAGTGAGGTTCAGATCGAGGTCGTAGATCAGGTAGGCGATGGTGCGCAACATTGGCCCAAGGAGAGGCAGCGGGATGCGATCGAGCATGGACTTGGTACGTTCCACCTGCCGGTCGCGGCGGTGTCGGATGCGTTCTGCTCGCGTCTCGGTCTCGCGGGCGATCTCGACGACGCTCTTCTCGTCGGCCCGCGCCACCTTGAATCCCGACAGGTCGTCCCCGCCGCCGGTCGCCACCTGCAGGAAGATGTCGACGGTGTCACGCAGCAGAATACGCCCCCGCGCGACGATGCCGTTCAGCTGCGGGTGCTGGCGCAGGGTGACCGCGAGCGCCTTGGCGACCAGGTGTGTAACCGTGACCCGGACACCGGTTTCGCGCCGTACCCGCTCGACGTAGGCGAGCGCGCCGGTCATCGGCACCTCGAGTACAGCGTACACGCTCGGGTCCTGCGGCGCGCGCCACGCGTGCACGGCCACCCGGCGCCAGCCCTGGAGAGGGGTCAACGGCCTGAAAACCGACGGCATATCGGGGATGTCGGGCACTCTAGCGACGCTGGATCTGTGCTGTCAACGCGGCGCCCGAGCACCCGCCACGGAGGCTGCTCCGTCCTTGAGCAGGTCATCTCGCGCTGGTACTCTTCGGGCTGGGAGGTATCCGGTGAAACGCTTCTCGCTTGCTCTCGTTCTCGCCCTCGGGCTGCTCACGGCGCCGGCGCAGGCGCACGACGCCTACGACGACTCGGAGGCCAACCCGCTCCGGCTCGCCGCCTACGCCGTCCACCCCGTGGGGTTCGCAATCGAATGGCTGGTGACGCGCCCGATTCATTTCCTCGTCTCGCAGCCGACGCTCGAGCGGATGTTCGGCCACCGTCCGCACGAGAGCCCGTTCGGCGGATACGAAGCGTACAAGCCCGAGCGCTAGCCGCATGCGCCACGCCGTGACGGCGTGACCTACGATCGCAAGGACGCGTACTACACTCGCGCCCGCGCCGCGGGATACCGCGCCCGGAGCGCGTACAAACTCGCCGATCTCGTCCGTCGATATCGCCTGCTGCGACGCGGCGATTTCGTGATCGACCTGGGCTGCTGGCCCGGTGGATGGCTTCAGGTGACGCTCGAAGCGGTGGGCGCAGGGGGCAGGGTGGTCGGCGTCGATGTGGGCACCGTGGCGTCGCTCGACGTGCCGAATCTGGTCGTCGTCCAGGGCGACGTGCGCGAGGTCGCCACCCTGGATGCGGTGACGTGCCAGCTCGGACGATCTGCCGACGCGGTCCTCTCCGACCTGGCACCGAAGCTGACCGGGGTGAAGAGTACCGACGAGACGCGTGCGACGGAGCTGGCGCGCGCCACGCTCGACGCCTTGCCATGCCTGCTTCGGCCCGGCGGCCACTTCGTGATGAAGGCGTTCATGAACGCCGACTACCACGCGCTTGCACGCGATGTGCGTGCCGCATTCGCGACCAGCCACGCAACGCGTGCCGAGGCTACGCGGCGGGGCTCCGCGGAGCTGTACCTCGTAGGCCTGGGGTTCTCACCCGTGGCAGAGGGACGACCGTAGTAGCCACTGTGGGTAACCTGTGGATATCTCATAGCGCAGTGCGTAACCGAGCTCCGATCGATGGCCGGATCCAAGGAGGTTCCAGCGTAGGGTGACGGATCGCCCGAGTGAGTGGATATATTTGATTTTACAGAATAACTGCCCATACGCTGTGCCTGCGATCACCGCAGGTCCCCTGCCAAGACCTGACCGTTGGTAAGGCCGAGATCCGATGCTGCAAGCTGTGAATAACTCGCGTCAATCGTGCGCCGCTCCCGGCCGTACACCACGCCGGCGGACACCAACCGCCGCTGTCCATTCCCTGCCCGGGCAGTTTGGAACCTTATGGCTGACGGCCGCGGCCTCGACATCGCTCCGCAGAGGCGTTTGCTAGTCGAGCTGATTCGCATCGACACCCAACCCACCAGGCAATGCGACTCCAGCGGCCGACTTGCTCGCCGCCAAACTTGTCGCGAAGGGACTCCCGGCGACCGGACCGTCCGCGACGATACTCGTCGACCTATGATTCCGACTCGGCTGGCGTGCACTCGGCGCGACGATGAGCCGGTCGTTCCGAGTGTCATTCCCGCGGGTCTGGCTGGACAACCTGCACGACAATTCTTCGCCCCCGAGTTGCAATTCTTCCGCCCACTTGCTCTAAGGATGCGCGAGTTCCCCGAGGGATCGTGGGAGGTTGCCGCTGGGACATGCGGGTGGGCATCGATCGGGATTCCCGCGCACGGAGGTGCGCCGTAAGCGAAACGCCGTGAGCACCTCTGCGGCAGCGCGCCGGTCGTCGCGAAGGAGGTCGTGATGGGACGCACCAAGGAGGCGCCGCGCGGGCGGCTGGCTCAGCTGCAGGACATGCTCGTCGGCAGCGGGAAGGCGCTGGTCGACCAGGCTGATTCACTACGTACCGGCGTGCAGAAGCGTATCCTCGATGTCAGCCGCGGTGTCGAGGAGCAGATCACGACGCTCATCGGGGCCCTCGAAGATCGGGTGTCCGACCGCGTCGACGCGTTGCTGAGCGGGTTGGCGTCCACCTTCCGTCGCGACCTCGACCGCGTCCGCGAGCGCGTGCGCGCCGTCGAGAACCGTCTCGCCGACGTCCCGAAAGAAGGCATCCGCGAGCTGGTTGCCCCCGTCGAAGCAATCGCGAGTGGCGCCGGCGATCGGGCGGCTGCGGCGCTCGCCCGGGGCGAGGAGTTGAGCCTGCGGGTGCAGCAGCTCGAACGGCGGGTCGGAGAGATGAGCCGTAGCACCGCTCGCGACGCCCTGGACGCGGACGATGTCTTCAAGCGACTCGAGCGTATCGACCAGCGTCTCACCGACCTCGGTCGTGAGGTGGGCACGAAGCTCGGCGAATTCGGCGCTCTACGCGAACGGCTGACGCGCCTCGAGGGGCGCATCGTCGAGAGCCACAAGGAGCAGATCACACGGGCCGGCGAAGCGGCCGGCTTCCGCGATCGCCTCGCCCGGCTCGAAGCCCGCTTGAGTGATCTCTCCAAGGAACAGTTGTCGCGGGCCGTCGAGGCGGCTGCCCTGCGCGAGCGGCTCTTCCGCGTCGAGCAGGTGTCCGGTACGGCCGCCGCACCGGCGGTCTCCTTCAAGGAGCCGTCCCGCACGCCGGCCGCGGTGGAGGACTAGCGGCCCCGGCGGGTCGCCGGCCGCGGCGCTTGTGGACGTCGTTCCCGTCCCGCAGCTGAGCGACAACTACGCCTACCTGCTCATCGATTCCGTCTCGAACGCGGCTGGGGTCGTCGACTGCGCCGAGGCGCGGCCCGTCCTGGATGAAGTTCGCCGGCGATCCCTTCGCCTGGTGGCGGTTCTGGCGACGCACCACCACTTCGACCACGTGGGTGGCAACCTCGATCTGCTCGCCGCCATCCCCGACCTGCGCGTTCATGGTTCCGCCGCCGACGGCCCGCGCATCCCCGGCCTCACCGACCAGCTGCGCGACGGAGACCCCGTGCGAGTCGGAACCGTCGCCGGCACGGTCATCCTCATTCCGGCGCACACGAGCGGGCACGTAGCCTACCATTTCCCGGCCGAGCGGGTGGTGTTCACCGGCGATACACTGTTCGCCGGTGGGTGCGGCCGCCTGTTCGAGGGCGACGCGGCCCAGATGATGGCGTCGCTGGCGCGCCTCGTCGCACTGCCGGACGAGACCCGTGTCTTCTGCGGGCACGAATATACCGAGAAGAACCTCCGCTTTGCCCTGACGCTCGAGCCCGGGAACCGGGTGCTGCAGGAGAAGCTCGCGCGTGTCGAAGGGCTCCGGCGGGCGGGCCGTCCCACCGTCCCCACCACGATGGCGGAGGAGCGCGCGACCAATCCCTTCCTGCGTATAGACAGTGCAGAGCTCCGGGCTTCGGTGCGGACCCAGGTCCCGGACGTTTCCGCGGACGATCGCGTCGCGGTCTTTGCCGCCGTCCGGACACTCAAGGACCACTACTGACCCCCATGAGCAACATTCTCGTCTCGACCACCGACCATGTGTGCACCATCACCCTCGACCGCCCCGACAAGCGCAACGCGCTGACAACCGCGATGATCGCCGACCTCCGCGCCATCTTCGAGCGCGTCGCCGGCGACGACGCCGTGCGCGTATTGGTGCTCGCGGGCAACGGGCCGGCGTTCTGTGCCGGCCTGGACCTGCGCGAGCTGGCCGCGCAACGCGCCGCCGGGGCGGTCGACACCCAGACCCTCGAGCACGCCCTCAAGGTCCTGGAAGCGTGCCCGCAACCGACCATCGCCGCCGTACAGGGGGATGCCGTCGCCGGCGGATGCGAGCTGGCGCTGCACTGTGATCTGCGCGTGGTAGCCGAAAGCGCGCGTTTCGCCATGCCGCTCGCGCGCATCGGCATCTGCGTCCCCGTGACCCTCACCTGGAAGCTGGTCGATACCATCGGGGCGGCGGCCACCAAGGAACTCTTGTTCACCGGCGAGGCCATCGACGCGCAGGCCGCACGCGCCCTCGGCCTGGTCAATCGGGTCGTCGCCGACCCCGAGCTGGGGCGTGCCGCCAACTATCTGGGGCGACAGATCGCGGCCCTCGCGCCGCTGTCCGTGCGTGCCATGAAGGCGTTCGTGCAGCGGCTGGTCGAGCACCACCACACCCTCCGGCGTGACGATCTCGAGGAGCTGGCCGAGCGTGTGCGGGGCAGCGAGGACGCGCAGGAAGGACTGGCAGCACAACGGGAGCGCCGCCCGCCCCTTTTCCGCGGGCGCTAGGTCACATGAACAGGGCGGCGCCCACCTGCATGGCGAAGGCGAGGTCCCCCTCGAGCTTCACGAGGCCCTGCAGAAACGCGGCCTGAGGACTGACCTCGCCCGTGCGTAGCCGGCGCGCGTCGTCGGCTCGCAGGCGGAGTGTGCAGCGAGGTGGCTGCTGCTCCCCGGACCCGAACTGCACCACCGTACGGCGCTCGCCGTCGTCGGCGACGAGCCGGAACTCGAGCGCGCCTTGCAGGCCGCGCAGGCGGTCGACGCGTGCCCGCGTCAGATCGCCCCCTGCGGGCAGTGCCCCCCCGTCCCCGGCACCTGCAGCCAGCTCGGTGCGTGCCAGGGCTTCCCAGTCGGCCAGCGGCTGGAAGACCCGAACCAGCGGCGCGGCGGTGGGGCTCGTGGCGACTTCGGTCTCGCCCTGGCGCACGTTCAGGTACCACGTGCCGCCCCCTGCGCCTTCGAGCACGATCTCGATGGTGGCCTCGGCGGCGAGCCGGTCGGCCAGCTCCGCCTCGAGGCGTTTGATCTGAGCGCGGAGGTCCTCGACGCGGCGCCGGGAGCGCGGCGCGACGTGGTCGCGGAGGAAGGTGGCAGGATCGAGCGGGGTCGTATCGGTCATGGTTGTCCCTCTCGTAGGTCGAGCAACGCTCGCAGCGCGGTCGGGTCGGTTACCGGCGCAGAGCACGTCGAGTTCCGGCAGACGTAGGCCGTCGCCCGGCCGTCGACCGCCGGTCGGTTGCACGCGGGGGCCAACGGGTCGGGGTCCCCGGGCTCCACCCCCACCAGGACCCGGTGCGGGACGAGCGTGCTCGCCACCACCTGCCACAGGGCGTTGGTGTCCGGGGCGTCGCAGCGGCCGACGATGACGACCTCGGTCGGTCCCTGGTGGTAGTACTCGAGCACCTGGAGGTACGTGGCGTAGGCGAAGGGGTGTTCGGCGGCGGCCCCATGGTAAAGGTGCAGGATCTCCTCTGCCCGTACCCGGTAGGCCGGGTCACCGGTGAGATGCGAGAGGCGGAGAAGCACATGCGCGGCCACCGCGTTCCCCGCCGGCAGGCTTCCGTCGGAGCCATTTTTCCCGCGCACGATCAAACGCTCGTGATCGTGGGCGGTGAAGAAGTACCCCCCGCCCTCGGCGTCGCGGAAGCGCGCCTCGAGCTGGGCGACGAGCGCCTGTGCGCGGGTCAGCATCGCACGCTCCCCGGTGGCCTCGAACACGTCGACCAGCGCGCTGGCGAGGAACGCGTGGTCGTCCAGGTAGGCACCGCCCCGCGCCCGTCCCGCGGTCCAGACATGCAGGAGCTGATCGCCGGCCCGCACCTGGGTCCAGATGAACTCGATCGCCTGGCGGGCCGCGTCCACGAATCGCGGCGCCCCGAGCACACGGCCGGCCTCCGCCAGCGTCCCGATCGCGAGCGCGTTCCAAGCGACCAATATCTTCTCGTCGCGCAGGGGTGCCGACCGTCCGGCGCGGGCCGCGAGGAGTCGGGTGCGCGCGGTCCGGATCGCCGTCGTCGCATCGTCCGGGGTCCGTCCGAAGAGCTGCGCCACCTGCAGGACCGAGAGGGTAATGTGCGGGATACTGCTGCCCTCGAAGTTCCCGGCCATCGAAATGTCCCAGTACCGGCAGACGAGGTCCCGATCGGCTGGCTCGACGACGGCGGCGACCTCCGCCGGGGTCCAGACGAAATACTTCCCTTCCTCGCCCTCGCTGTCGGCGTCCGTTGCCGAGAAGAACCCCCCCCGGGGATGGCGCATGTCGCGCAGCAGGTAATCGAGCGTCTCCTCGGCGACGGTACGCCAGGCCGGATCGGCGGTTACTTGGTATGCCTCCAGGTACAGGCGCGGCAGTTGCGCGTTGTCGTACAGCATCTTCTCGAAATGCGGGACGAGCCAGCGTGCGTCGACCGAGTAGCGGTGGAAGCCGCCGCCGATCTGGTCGTACACCCCGCCGCGCGCCATGCGCTCGCAGGTGACCAGAACGGCGTCCACCATCGCGCGGTCGCCGGCGCGGCACCCCTGGCGCAGAAGGAGCTGGAACGCCTGCGTGTGGGGGAACTTCGGGGCGCCACCGAGGCCGCCGTGGTCGCGATCGACGTGGCGCAGTAGCGCCTCGGCGGCGCGCCGCGGCAGGGCGCCGTCGAGGGCACCGCTGCCGGGAGCACCCGTGTCCACGCGCGAGAGGCCCTCCAGTATCTGGGCCGCCGACTGTTGGACCTCGGCCGGCCGCTCCCGATGGGCACGGGCCATCGCCTCGAGCACGCGCGGAAAGCCGGGGAGCCCGTGCCGATCGACCGGCGGGAAGTACGTGCCGCCATAGAACGGCGTCCCGTCCGGCCGCAGGAACACCGTCATCGGCCAGCCGCCGCGCCCGGTCAGGAGCTGCACCGCCTTCATGTAGACGTCGTCGACGTCCGGCCGCTCCTCCCGGTCCACTTTGACGTTGACGAACCATTGGTTCATCAAGCGCGCGATCTCGGGGTTCTCGAACGACTCGCGCTCCATGACGTGGCACCAGTGGCACGCCGAGTACCCGACCGACAGCAAGATCGGCTTGCTCTCACTCCGTGCCCGCGCGAAGGCCTCCTCGCCCCACGGATACCAGTCCACCGGGTTGTGGGCGTGCTGCAGGAGATACGGGCTCGTCTCATGAACGAGGCGGTTGGGGCTGGTCACGCCGTACCATCGTGGCAGCGCGCCGGAGGCAGCGCAACGCTGTGCGGTTTGATTGACAGCCTCGCGGGTGGGGGTTAGCTAGCTCCACCGATGCGGACGGTCTACGTCGCCGAGTACCCGGCGATTCAACATCGCCACGGAAACGGTGACGTGGTCACCGTCCGTCTGAAGCGGGAGCAGGGTTCCCTGCGCGCCGCGTGTGCCGGATGCGACACGATCTTCGTGTACCGCAAGCCGGCCGCGAGCCCGGTCGCGCACTACAAGTCGCCCCTCCTCCCTCCGGTCAAGGGCAATTGGGACACCGGCGACGAGAACCATTAGCCGCTGCGATTTCCCTTTGTTATGCCGGTGGGCGATCCGCATGGCGCATGCGCGCTTGACCCTCGCATGCGACTTCGGCAATACCCTTATGAGGTTATACAGCGCCTAATCCCCATACGGGGAGCGGAGGACCCAGGACCAAGGGGGTTAATCCGGGGAGGCCACTCGACCCCGGACGGGCATGCTCTTTGAGCCCGAACCCGTCAGCTAACTTCGCAGGCGACCAAGGAGCTGGATAATGCGTACCGTGCCCAGACGGACTGGGGGATCGATTCCCCGGTCCTTCACACAGATTCTGGCGGCGGCTTTCCTTGCGGGAACGCTCGGCGGCGCCACCCAAGCACTGGCTGAGCCTGCCCAAGATTCCTGGGCCAAGGTGGGCCAGGCCTCCTGGTACGGGCAGGAGTTCGATCGTCGCCTGACCGCCAGCGGGGAGCGGTTCGACCCGGGGCTGCTCACCGGGGCGCACAAGACGCTGCCACTGGGGAGCAGGGTCCGGGTGACGAATCTCCACAACGGCCGGTCCGTCCTGGTGATCATCAACGATCGGGGCCCGTACATCGGGCAGCGCGAGATCGACCTCTCCTACGGGGCAGCGCGCGTCCTCGGTATGGTGCAGCGCGGGATCGCCCGCGTACGCATCGAGCTCATCGGTTCGTAGGTAGCGCGACCGTCCCGACTACGCCGGGGCGAAGCGCCCGTCCCGGCCGACGAGGCTGCGAGGCCTGAAGCGCAAGATGCGCTCCGGATCGCTGGTTGCGTGACCGAGTGTGTGCACGGTGAGTCCGTGTCCCTCGAGCACCGAGCGCACGGCCCCGGCGCCCTCCGCTGGCACTACCAACGAGAAGCCGATCCCCATGTTGAAGGCGCGGAACATCTCGGCGTCGGGAATGTCGCCGAGGCGCTGCAGGAGTGCGAAGATCGGCGGGGGAGCAGGCCAGTGTTCGATGTCGAACCCGACGGCTTTCTCGGTACGGACGAGGTTGAAGAGACCGTCTCCCGTGTGATGCGCGAGCGCGTGCACCACTAGGCCGCGCTCGAGCAGGTCGAGCACGGGCTTCACGTAGATGCGGGTCGGCCGCAAGAGCTCTTCCGCCAACACGCAGCCCAGTTCTGCGACGTGGCCGTCGAGCGACAGCTGGGCGCGGTCGAGCAGCACACGGCGAGCGAGCGTGTAGCCGTTCGCGTGCAGGCCCGTGCTCTCAAGGCCGAGTAGGATATCGCCGGCCTGCACCGCTTGGCCCGCCAGGACCCGGTCCAAGGCCACCACGCCGATCGCTGTCCCCACCAGGTCGACCGCCATCCCCGGGCGAGCCCCACGGAGCATCTCGCGCACCTGAGCGAGCTCACCGCCGGGGCACGACACGCCGGCCTCTTCGCAGCCACGTGCCAGTCCCTCTCCCAGCGCCCCGAGCAGCTCCGGCGTGGCTTCCTCGACAGCGAGGTAATCGACCAGTGCCACGGGGCGTGCACCGACGCAGAGCACGTCATTGACGTTCATCGCAACACAGTCGACACCGACGGTGTCGAACCGCCCTACGGCCTGTGCGACTAACAGCTTGGTCCCGACCCCGTCCGTCGCGATGGCGATCCCGAGCGTGGGGGTCACCGGGATCACGTTGGCAAAATACCCAATCGGGAGGCACGGCACGGCGTCCGGGGCGTTGGAGAAAGTCGGGCGCACGTAGCGGAGGAGTGCCTCTAGCGCTGGACCGACCGACCGTACGCCTGCTGCCCGTTCCGTCAGACCTGTCATGAACGTGCCCGCTCTATTGCAGGAACGGCAGGATGGGTAAAGCTGGCGGACGCTGTCTTGGCTTACGCGGACCGGCGCAGCCCGACCGGACGCCCGGTGATCGAGTGGCGACTGCCGTTCACCCGCCGGAAGGGGAACCGGACGATCTTGCCTCCGGCCTCAGGGAGACCCCGGTGCTGGTCGTACCAGCGCCGCAGTCCCTTGCGTACGTACAACGGCTCGAGACCGAGCGCCTGGCAGATGTTCGCGAAGGCATAGGGCCACTCTGCATCGTCCGAGGCAAACCATTCCTCGGCCTCGGCGAATAGCCGTCTCGCCCGTCGTCCTGTAGCTCCGGCACACTTCTGGAAGGTCCCCACAGCGTCCTCGAGCACGGCGAGCATGAGGCGTTTCTCGGGCTGGAGCGAGGCATCGATCTGCACCCGCTCGAAGAACTGCGACGGAAGAATCGTTTCGGGCTCGAGCCCGACTGCGGGTCCCCTGGGTTCGTCGACCTTGATCGCTACCGACGTCGTGTCCATTGTCCCTCCTGGCATTCCCTGCCGGGAGCAAAGAGCATCTTTCGTGCCATTGAGAGATCGAGCGCGTAGCCAATGCGATCAGGACATTTCGTCCGTCGCCGTGAAACGTCAGCAACAAAATGCGACTGCGGCGCGTAACAGAGCGCGACAGTCTCGGGTAGGGTTCTGTGGTTACGCCGGGTGGCGGAAGCCAGCCAGACGCCGTTCTACGAGGCGCCCAGTACGCCGAAGGGCGCGCGCGACGCGCTCGGTCTCGTCTCCGGGGATATCCGCGGCCGAGAGGCGCCGCAGCACCCGATTGAACCGCCTCGTGGCCGCGAGGATCTCGCGAACCGCCGTACGTTCGCTCCCAGGGTCTTTCTTTTCCTCGCGAAAGCGGCGTACGGATAGCACGTTGAGCTGGACGCGGCGCCACAGCGCCTCGGCCGCCTGCGGGTCCTCCTCACGCGCCACTCCCATCAGGAGCTCGCGCGGGACCTGGCGGCCTTGACGATGCACCTCGCTCTTGATGGCAGCCGGCAGGCGAGTGAGCGCCAGCATATTGGATACGTATGGGCGGCTCTTGCCCAGAATCTCGGCGACCTGGCGGTGGCTGTAGCCGTGCCGTTCGATCAGGAGGGCCAACGCTTCGGCCTCTTCCAGGGGCGTCAGGTCTTCGCGCTGCAGGTTCTCGATCAGCGCGATCTCGAGCGGATCCTCGACCTGCCGCACCAAGGCCGGAATGTGGGTCATGCCAGCGAGCTTCACCGCTCTGAATCGCCGCTCGCCCGCCAGGAGCTCGAACCCCTCGTCGACGCGACGCACGACCACGGGCTGGATCAGGCCATGCGTCTTGATCGATTCCGACAGCTCGGCCAAGCCTTCTTCGTCGAAGTGCTTCCGCGGCTGCACGGCACAGGGGCGAACGTCCTTGGTCGCCACCAGGGTGAGAACCGTTCGCTGCCGGCGCTGTATGCTGCCGGCGACCGCCAACAACCGCACCGGGCCGCCCGCCGACGGTTGTTCTCCTGCCTCAGGCATGCTCCACCACATCGGCCACCTCCATCCTGCTGCCCACCGACACCCCCACCGTTGCGAGCCCGAACCGGACGATCCGACGGACACTGGCGGGAGAACCGCGTTCCGCCCGCCAGCGTCCAACGTCGTTCAGATCTTGTTCTGTAAGAGGAACGCGATCACGAGCGCGTAGAGGGCCAGCGCCTCCATGAGCGCCAGACCAACAATCAACGGGGTGAAGATGCGATCGGCGGAATTCGGGTTGCGACCGATCGACTCCATCGCCGCCGCGGTCGCTCGCCCCTGGCCCAGCGCGGCGCCAAAGGCGGCCAGGCCGAGCCCCAGTCCCCCGGCGAGCGCGATCAAACCTTTGTACCACATACCCGCACCCCCCTCTGTCGCCTCGGCCGCCCAGGCCGGGTGTGCGATGCACACCATCCCGAGCACCACCAAGGCCACCTGCACAACATTCCGTCGCTGCATGGTCATGTATTCCCTTTCCCGGCCACCAGCTTTCCCTTCCTCTCCTCTTGTCCGCTCCACTCCCACCGGGACAGTGGCCTCATCCTGCCGCGCTCAGGCGCGGTGATACCTCGTCAGTGATCGTGACTCACAGCCAGCGCGATGTAGATGGCGCTCAGCATGGTAAAGACAAACGCCTGTACCACACACACGAAGGCCCCCAGAACGTAGAAGATCACCGGAACGCCCACCTTCGTCAGGTCGGTGAAGATGGCCACCACCTGGTGGTCGGCGAACAGGTTCGCAAACAGACGAATCCCGAGCGACACCGGTCGGAAGGAATGACTGAACACCTCGACGACAAACATCAGCGGGTACAGCAGCACCACCGACCCCAGGAACTGTTTGATGTACTTCACCCCATGCTCGCGGGCGCCGAAGTAGTGATAGGCAACGAACGACACCATGCCCAACCCCAGCGTGATGTTGAAATCCGATGTCGGAGGCGAGAATCCCGGCACGAGGCCAATGAGGTTCGCCACCAGAATGAAGATGAAGAAGCTCGCCAGCAGCGGCACGTAGCGCTCGGAGTGGTGGCCGATCACCCCCTCTGCGAGGCCGGCGATCGATTCGACGAATGCTTCGGAGATGTTGCGTGCGCTGACGCCGTCATCCGGGTTGAGCGCGGCCTCGGTGTTGGCGAGCCGGCGGGAGACCACCATCGCAAATCCGACCAAGAGCGCGGCGACCAGCCCCGCGGTCAGAAGCGTCTCCGGAAACGTCGTCAGCGCCCCGAACCAAGTGAAGTGATGTTCCATTCGCTATCTCTGCCCTCGCGTTGCCTCCCATACGGCTGCCACCGGAAAGCAGGTGAGGCCGAGGGCGAAACCGATTGGGTCTGGACGATGCCTTCCTGCGCCCGCTGCGAACGCCAACCATCCAAGCGCCAGAAGAATCGCAAGTTTAGCAAACAAGAGGCCGATCGCAAGGCGGCGCCGGGTCCGGTGGAGCAGAAGGCGGAGCCCGGTGGCGTAGATCAGCACGGAGCTCCCCATCACGCATCCCCCCAAGACGACCCCACCGACCCCAGGCCACCCTACCACCATGGCGAACCCGGCAGCGACCCCCACCAAGACCCAGTGGCGGACTTGCAGGCGCCTAAGGACGGGATCCGGGCTCACGGTCCATCTGCTCGAACCGCCTGACCACCTCGACAAGTCGCACGAAGCCCCCGATCACACCCAAGAGCGTCGCAACCACCAGACCGTAGGGCGCGGTACTCAGCCAGCCGTCGAGCAGCCAGCCCAGGACGGCTCCGGCAGCGATTGTGCCCGAAAATTCGAAGGCGACGGCCCCATACTTTCCGTAGCGGACGATGGACCCTTGGGCAGGCACTCAACTCCTGGGCAGCGCTGCGCGCGCGGCGCGTCCGAGGAGATCCACGTCGTCTTCCCCATGGGCCAACGATAAGAACATCGCCTCGAACTGGGACGGGGGCAGGAATACGCCCTCCGCCAGCATGCCATGAAAGAAGCGGCCGTAGCGCGCCGTGTCCGCGCACTGCGCAGAGGCCAGACTGTCTACTGTCTCGACGCCGAGGAACAGGGTGAGCATTGAGCCGACGCGGTTCACGCATCCGGGCACCCCAGTGGCCCTCAAGGCGTCGCCTAGGACACGCTCCGCCGCGGCTCCCAGCGCATCGAGGCGCGTGTACGCGTCGGGCGTGTCGCGGAGCGTCTCCAGCGTGGCCAGGCCTGCGGCCACACTGATCGGGTTCCCGGACAGGGTCCCGGCCTGGTACACCGGCCCCACCGGGGCAAGCTGTTCCATCAGATCACGCCGGCCACCAAAGGCTGCCAGCGGGAGGCCACCCCCGACGATCTTGCCGAGGCAGGTCAGGTCGGCCCGGAGACCGTACCGCTCCTGAGCGCCCCCCCATGCGACACGGAACCCCGTAATCACCTCGTCGAGTATCAGCAACGCACCCGATCTGGTCGTCTCCTCGCGCAGGCCGTCGAGGAACCCGGGGGCGGGTGGGACGACCCCCATGTTCCCGGCGACTGGCTCCACGATCACGGCCGCCATCTCGTGCCCGTGCTCGCGCAACAGCCCACGCACGCTGGCCAAGTCGTTGTACACGCCGACAACCGTCAATCCAGCAACCGCCGCGGGCACGCCAGGACTCCCCGGAATGCCGAGGGTGAGGGTACCGGATCCGGCACGAACCAGGAGCGCATCGACGTGCCCGTGGTAGCATCCCCCGAACTTGAGGATCAGGTCTCGCCCGGTTGCCGCCCGTGCGAGCCGAAGTGCACTCATTGTCGCCTCGGTGCCCGAACTCACCAGACGGACTTCCTCGACCGAAGGCACGGCGGCAACCAGCAGGCACGCCAGGTCGACCTCCCCTGGGGTCGGAGCGCCGAAGCTGGTCCCTTCCCGGGCTCGCTCGCTGACTGCTGCCACCACCGCGGGGTGGGAATGGCCGAGGATCAATGGGCCCCACGAGCCGAGGAAGTCGAGATACGTACGCCCGTCGACATCGACGACCTGGGCTCCTCGCCCACGGCGAAGGAACAGCGGATTGCCCCCGACAGCACTCCAGGCCCTGACAGGACTGTTGACGCCGCCTGGAATCACGGCTTTCGCGGCGGTGAACAAGCTGTCGGAGAGGTTGGGCATGCGCACCTCGAACCTGGCAGCCGTCCCGCGACCGGTCAAGGTCAGGTACACCTAATCCGGTGAGAGGAGGCTTGCGGGCCGAGACGCGAATCACCTATACGGTCAGATACCGATCCTCCCTTTGTGTCCTTGAGCTTCGTGACTGCCCGGCTTGTCAGTGCCCCCGAGACACTGGCATGAGCATCGTGCATTGTTAGTGTAAGTTGCTGAGAACCATGGAGATTTTAGTTCTCAACGCCTGTGGATAACCCTGTGCGCAACTCACTAGCTTCGGATCTCGACCGGACGTGGGAGCGGGTTCTCGCCCAGGTGGTCGAGCGCGTTCCCGCAGACGACATCGTCCAACTTCTGCGGCGGCTGCGGCCCTTGGCAGCCACTCCATCACAGCTCCGACTGGAGGCTCCCAACCGGATCACCCTCGTCTGCATCACGGACAACTACTTCGGGGCCCTGCGCGACAGTGTGGCAGCCGTCATGGGGCCACGACAGATCGTGATCGATCTCCCCTCCCGGACACAGGGCGAGTTGTTCCCCGACGCGCGGCGGCCTGATCGGCGTGGGACACGCCTGCCCAATGCGGCACTCAACCAAAAGTACACCTTTGCGAACTTCGTCGTAGGAGCGTCTAATCAGTTTGCGCACGCTGCGAGCAAGGCGGTCGCGCAGCAGCCAGGCAATCACTACAACCCACTATTCATCTATGGCGGCGTCGGCCTAGGCAAGACCCACCTGGCAAACGCCATCGGTCACGAGGTGCTGGAGCGGCGACCGACTGCGCGTGTCGCGTATTTATCGTCGGAAGCGTTCATGAACGACCTGATCGCGTGCCTGCGCCGGGATCGTATGGTTGAGTTCAAGGAGCGCTTCCGGCGCGTGGATGTGTTGATCCTTGACGACGTACAGTTTCTGGCGGGGCGTGAGCGAACGCAAGAGGAGTTCTTCCATACGTTCAACAGCCTGTACGATCAGCACCGCCAGATCGTACTCACCTCCAACAAGGTGCCAAAGAACATTGCGGACCTTGAGGAGCGCCTGCGCAATCGCTTCGAATGGGGTCTGATCGCCGACATTCAGGCCCCGGACGTGGAGACCCGTGTTGCCATCCTGGAGAAGAAAGCCGAGGTTGAAGGTATCGGCCTGCCGAACGACGTTTCGCTCTTCCTGGCCGGCCAGGCGTCGTCCAACGTCCGTGAGCTGGAGGGACTGCTGACACGGCTCGGCGCCTACAGCTCACTCCACCATCGTCCAGTAACCATCGATCTGGCCCGCGACGTTCTTCAAACGATCATCCAGGGGAAACGGGCCGAGATCACCTTCGAACGCATCACCGAAGCCGTGTGCGACCATTTCTCCCTTCGGCCCACCGATCTACGCTCGAAACGTCGCAGCAAGAACGTCGCCGTTCCGCGTCAGCTCGCCATGTACATGTGCCGGCACCTTCTGAAGGCATCGTTCCCGGACATTGGCAACCTCTTTAGTCGAGATCACTCCACGGTGATCCACGCTACCAACGTGACCGAGCGACGCATCAAAGAAGACCCTGGTTTTCAGACGACGGTGGAGCGCCTGGAACAAATGATACGAGGACAGTAGACAACGGCAACATTCTCCGCGTTCACTGTGGACAAGATGGCACCGGTCCACTACAGGGAATCGACGTTTCCCATGGTGATCAACACCACCCACACCCCTTACGACTACGACGAACTTCTATATGAGGAGGGGAACCGAGTACTGATAGCCGGTGGGATAAGCGGGATAATTCGCGGGTGGGCGAGGTTACCATGGAGCTGAGTGTCGGGCGTGAGGAGCTGGTCCGGGGCCTGCATCTCGTCCAGGGCGTGGTGGAGAAGCGAACGACGCTACCGCTTCTTGCCAATGTCCTGCTGGAGCCATCGGCGGACGGTCTCGCGCTGACGGCCACGGACATGGAGGTGGGGGTTCGTTGCGTCATCTCCGCGCAGGTGAAGAAGAAGGGGTCCATCACTGTAAACGCGCGTAAGATTTACGAAATAGCACGAGAAATTAGCGCTCAGGAGATCATGCTCCGGATCGCCCAGCCGGGATGGGTTGAGGTGGTAGGTGGGCGGTCGAAGTTCAAGATCGTCAGCCTCGATGCGAAGGACTTCCCGATCCTTCCGCTCGGCATGCAGGCTCCGACGGGGACCTCGCTGCGCATGGCAGCCGGTACGCTCCGGGAGATGATCGACAAGACACTCTTTGCCGTGTCGACGGACGAGACGCGCTTCAATCTGTCTGGCGTGTACATGTGCATGGGCGACGAGGGTGCTCTCCGCATGGTGGCCACTGACGGGCACCGGCTGGCGCTCGTCGATCGCCGGCTTCCCGGGGTGAATCTCGATCGTGGGGTGATCATGCCCCGGAAGGGTCTCCAGGAAGCGCGGAAGTTGCTCGATGCCACGCCCGATGCTGAGGTCACGCTGACGGTGTCCGCCAAGGAGGTGGGACTCAACGTAGCCACCGTGTCGTTCTTCATGCGGCTGGTCGAGGGTGAGTTCCCCGACTATCGCCAAGTAATCCCTGGGGCTCCACGTGCGAAGGTACGCGCGAATCGGGATGACCTTCTAGCGGCGATCCGGCGTATCTCCCTCCTGGCGAGCGAGCGGGCCGGAGGGATCAAGCTGCAGCTCAAGAAGGGCGCCTTGGAGCTTTCGGCGAGCAATCCGGACCAGGGTGAGGCGACGGAGGACGTGGAAGTCTCGTACGACGGTCAGGCGATCTCGGTGGGCTTCAACGCGCGCTACCTCGTCGACGTCCTCAACGTGCACGTGGAAGGCGATGTAATCGAAATCGGCCTGACAGACGAGGTGGGACCTGGCGTACTACGCGCCTCCCAGGACGGTGACTACACGTACGTAGTCATGCCGATGCGTCTGTAGCGGCAACCCGCATTCTGATCAGAGGCGGGTCATCCTGATATCATCCAGGTGTTTTATTCGTATCGTGTCTTCAACATCAAAAAATACCGGGAATATTTCGCTTATCGATATCCTCCACTCAGTGGCGGCACGGGGCGTTCCGGGGTAGAATAACTCGGTTCAGCAAACCCCTTTTCGGACGCTATGAGTACCCCAGAGACGGCCGCCTCGTACGGCGCGGAGAACATCAAAGTCCTTGAGGGGTTGGAGGCCGTCCGTAAGCGCCCGGGAATGTACATCGGCGACACCGCCGAACGCGGCCTGCATCACCTTGTCTTCGAGGTAGTCGATAATTCGATTGACGAGGCGCTGGCTGGCGAGTGCGATCGCATCGCAGTGCGTATTCACATCGACTCAAGTGTGACGGTCGAGGACAACGGGCGCGGCATTCCTGTCGAGATGCACCTGTCGGAAGGGGTCTCGGCTGCCCAGGTCGTCCTGACCAAGCTGCATGCGGGAGGAAAGTTCGACAAGGGCGCCTATAAGGTTTCGGGCGGCTTGCACGGTGTCGGCGTCTCGGTTGTCAACGCGCTCTCCGAAACCTTGGAGATGGAGGTCCGGCGGGGTGGCAAGGTCTACCTCCAACGCTACCACCGTGGTGAACCAGAGGCCCCGGTGCGGGAGACCGGCGTCACAGAACAGCGCGGGACGCGCATCACATTCAAACCAGACGGCCTGATCTTCGAGACCACCACGTTCAGCTTCGACATCCTCTCGCAGCGCTTGCGAGAGCTAGCGTTTCTGAACCGCGGCATTCGCATTACGATCGAGGACGAACGCGACCAGAAGGCGCACGAGTTCCTGTACGAGGGGGGTATCGTGTCCTTCGTCCAGCACTTGAACAAGGCGAAGAGCCCCATCCATACCGACGTGATCTACTTGACAGGGGCACGGGACGGTGTGGAAGTCGAGATTGCCCTGCAGTGGAACGAGGGCTACGCCGAGAACGTCTATGCCTTTGCCAACAACATCAACACCATCGAGGGTGGTACGCATCTGGTCGGCTTCAAGTCCGCGCTCACCCGCACGCTCAACGCCTACGCCACCGCCAACAGCCTCCTCAAGAAGGAAAGCGAGGCACTGCAGGGCGACGACGTGCGGGAGGGGCTGACGGCGATTGTCAGCGTGAAGATCCCCGAGCCGCAGTTCGAGGGTCAGACCAAGACCAAGCTGGGCAACAGCGAGGTCAAGGGAACCGTCGAAACCCTGGTGAACGACCGCCTCGCCGTCTACCTCGAAGAACACCCGGGTGAAGCACGCCGCATCGTCCTAAAGGGCCTCGAAGCGGCCCACGTACGTGAAGCGACGCGGAAAGCGAAAGAACTGGCGCGGCGAAAGGGAGCACTGGACGGAGGTGGCCTTCCTGGCAAGCTCGCCGACTGCCAGGAACGCGACCCGGCGCGCTCTGAGCTCTTCGTCGTAGAGGGCGACTCGGCGGGTGGCTCCGCGAAGCAGGGGAGGGATCGCAAGAACCAGGCGATCTTGCCGCTGCGCGGGAAGATACTGAACGTGGAGAAGGCGCGCTTCGACAAGATGCTCTCGTCGCAGGAGATCAAGCTCCTGATCACCGCGCTGGGCGCCGGTATCGGCAAGGACGACAAAGACCTTACTCGCCTGCGCTACCACACCATCATTCTCATGTGCGACGCCGACGTCGACGGCGCCCACATCCGCACCCTCCTGCTCACCTTCTTCTACCGGCACTATCAGGAGATCATCGATGCGGGCCACCTCTTCATCGCCCAGCCGCCGCTGTATCGCGTCAAGCGCGCGCGCGCGCAGCAATATCTGAAGGACGAGCCTGCTCTCGAGGACTATTTGATCGAACTCGGGGCCGACGACCTGAGCTTGCAGGGCCAAGCGAAGGGGCGGCTGGTCATAGCGCTGGCCGGCGCCCCGCTCAAACAGTTCGTCAAACGAGCCATCCGTCTTGAGAAGCTGCTCGACGTCCTCGAGCGCAAAGGGCGGAACCGTCACGTGCTCGCGGCCCTCGCGCGGCAGCCGCTTATGGATGTGGACGGGCTCTCGGATCGCACGCGCCTGGACGATATCGTGGCAGGAGCACAGGCGTATCTGGGTGTCGCCGCGCCACACCTCCTGCCCGTGAGCTTTTCCTACGAGGACGATCGCGAGCACGCCTGTTTGAAGCTCGTGGCAGCGGTCCGCACCAACGGTTCGCCGCATCGCACGGTGATCGATCGGGAACTCTGTCTCGGGCCGGATTACGATGAGCTCCGCCGTCTCATGCGGGAGCTCGCAGACGCCGGGGAGCCTCCATTCAGCCTCACCGTGGGGGGAACCACGGATCAGGTAGCGAATACCCAGCAGGCGGTCGCGCGCGTCATGACGCAGGCCCGCAAGGGCCTCGAGATCCAACGCTACAAGGGGCTGGGCGAGATGAACCCCGAGCAGCTCTGGGAAACCACCATGAACCCGGAGACCCGAACGCTGTTGCAGGTGAAGGTAGAGGACGCCTACGAGGCCGACGACATCTTCTCCACGCTGATGGGCGACGAAGTGGAGCCGCGGCGCAAGTTCATCGAGGCCAACGCCCTGAACGTGCGTAACCTCGACATCTAAGTCGCTGGGTCCCCGCATGGAAGCAAAGTCGCAGCGCATCCCGGTGAACATCGAGGACCAGATGCGCGAGTCCTACATGGACTACGCGATGTCGGTCATCATCGGACGCGCGCTTCCGGTCGCCTACGACGGCCTGAAGCCCGTCCATCGCCGGATACTGTACGCGATGTTCCGTGAGGGCCTGCTCCACAATCGGCGCTACTCGAAGTGCGCAGGTGTCGTCGGTGAGGTGCTCAAACGCTATCACCCACACGGCGACTCGGCGGTGTACGACGCACTGGTCCGCCTCGCGCAGGAGTGGAGCGTCCGCTACCCGTTGATCGACGGACAGGGGAACTTCGGCTCAGTCGACGGGGACCCGCCGGCAGCCTACCGCTACACCGAGTGTCGGTTGACGGAGCTTGCCGAGGATCTGCTCGCCGATATCGACAAGGACACCGTCGATTTCATCCCCAACTTCGACGAGTCCACGCAAGAGCCCGTCGTCCTCCCCAGCAAAGTCCCGAACCTGCTCGTCAACGGCGGCTCCGGCATCGCCGTGGGGATGGCGACCAACATTCCACCCCACAATCTGCGCGAGGTGTGCGACGGCCTGATCGCCCTGGTCGAGAACCCCGACCTGACCATCGACGAGCTCATGCGCTACATCCCAGGGCCGGACTTCCCGACCGCGGGCTTCATTTGCGGCCAGGGTCCCATCCGGGAGGCGTACCACGAAGGCCGGGGGATTCTCACCGTCCGTGCGCGGGCCACGGTGGAGACCGACGAGAAGAGCGGCCGCTCGGCGATCATCGTCACCGAGATTCCCTTTCAGGTGAACAAGGCGCGCATGATCGAGCGCATGGCGGAACTCGTGAACGAGCGCAGACTCGACGGCATCGCCGACCTGCGCGACGAGTCCGACCGTGACGGCATGCGCGTGGTGATCGAACTCAAGCGGGGCGCGGTCGCCGAGGTGCTGCTGAACCAGCTGTACAAGCACACCCCGTTGCAGGAGTCGTTCGGGGTGAACATGCTCGCGATCGTCGACGGGCGGCCGCGCCTCCTGACCCTGAAGGATGCCTTGACGGTCTTCCTCCAGCACCGCCGCAGCGTGGTCACCCGGCGGACGGCTTACGACCTGCGCAAGGCCGAAGAACGCCTGCACATCCTGGCCGGTCTCAAGATTGCGATCGACAACCTCGACCAAGCGATCGCGATCATTCGCGGCGCCAAGGACCCGAGTGTAGCCCGGGAAGGGCTCATGGCGACGTTCGGCCTCTCGCAAGCTCAAGCGCAGGCCATCCTCGAGATGCGACTACAGCGGCTCACCGGCCTTGAGCGCGAGAAGATCGCTGCCGAGTACGCCGAGACCGAGGCGGCGATCCAGCGCTTCCGGGAGATTCTGGTCGATGAGCGCGAAGTGGCGCGGATCATCGTCGAGGAGCTGCGGGCGCTGCGTGACAAGTATGGCGACGAACGCCGCACGCAGATCGTGGACGAAGCCGCGGCGATCTCGGTCGAGGACTTGATCGTCGAAGAGGACATGGCGGTGACCATTTCCCACCAGGGTTATATCAAGCGGAACGCGGTCGGGCTCTATCGTGCCCAGCGCCGCGGCGGGCGTGGCAAGATCGGCGCCACCACCCGCGACGAGGACTTCGTCGAGCATTTGTTCGTCGCCTCGACGCACTCGTACCTGCTGTTCTTCACCAATGCTGGCAAAGTGTACTGGCTCAAGGTGCATGAGATTCCCCAGGCGGGGCGCGCGGCGCGAGGGCGGAGCATCACCAACATCCTCAGCCTGCAGCCCGAGGAGAAGCTCTCGGCCTTCCTGCCGGTCCGTGAGTTCCAGGAGGGACGCTGCGTCCTGTTCGCGACCCGGCGGGGCCTGATCAAGAAGACGGATCTCATGCAGTACGCCAGCCCGCGGCCATCCGGGATCATCGCCATTGCCCTTGAGGACGGCGACGAAGTGATCGGCGTGCGGCTCGCCGAGGGCGCGAGCCAGGTGATCCTTTCCACCCGCGAGGGGCAGGCGATCCGCTTCGAGGACACCGAGGTCCGCGCCGTAGGGCGCGACACGTACGGGGTGTGGGGCATGAAGCTCGACGACACCGACGAGGTCGTGGCTCTCGACATGGTGGAGGCGGGGGCGACGCTCCTGGCGGTGTCGGAGAACGGCTACGGCAAGCGGACTGAGATGGATGAATATCGCCTGACGCGGCGAGGCGGGAAGGGCATCATCACCATGAAGACCACCGACAAGACCGGGCGGGTGATCGGCGTGCGCATGGTGACCGACGACGATCAGATCATGCTGGTCACCAGCGGCGGCAAGGTGATCCGCCTGCGGGTCAACGAGATCCGCGTCATCGGTCGCAATACGCAGGGTGTGCGGCTGATCGGGCTCGACGAGGGCGAGCGGGTGGTCTCGGTTGCGCGACTGGCTGAGCGGGACGAGGACAGCGACGGAAAGGATGAGAGCACGGCGTCCGAGCCGACCCCCGAAGCCTCGTAATACCCCCGGTTCGACGACAAACCGATCGACTTCCCTTGTGCGTCCGAAGGGATCGTGCGAGCTTCAGCCACTCCGGCTATGGCGTCGCCCGTCACGGTACTCGGCGGTGGCAGCTGGGGCACGGCGCTCGCAGTGCACCTGGCGCGCCTCGGTCACGAGGTGCGCATGTGGGCGCGTGACCCGGCCCTGGTCGAGACGCTCGCGAAGTCGAACGAGAACGCTGCCTACCTTCCGGGGGTTCGCCTGCCCGAGAACCTGAGACCGACCGCCGGGCTCGCCGAGGCGCTTGAAGGATGCGCCGCCGCGATCTTCGTGTGTCCCTCGACCGGCGTGCGTGGCTTGGCCGAGTCGGTCCGTCCGTTGTTGTCCGGGGCGCCCGTCGTCGTGAGTGCAGTCAAGGGGGTAGAGCAGGAAACACGGAAAACGATGACCGCCATCTTGGAGGAGGTCTTGGGGCCGGAGCATGCGGCGCGTGTGGGCACGTTATCCGGGCCGAGCTTCGCGCGGGAGGTTGCCCTCGGGATGCCGACCGCGGTGACCGCCGCCGCCCACGACCCCAGCGTCGCGGAGACGATCCAGAGGCTCTTCAATGGGCCGACTCTGCGTGTATACACGTCGACGGACGTGATCGGGGTGGAAGTCGGCGGCGCCGTGAAGAACGTGATCGCGCTCGGCGCTGGGGTGAGCGACGGCCTCGGGTTTGGTAACAACAGCCGTGCGGCACTCATTACCCGCGGGCTGGCGGAAATCACCAGGCTGGCGGTCCGACTGGGTGCAGAGCGTCAGACGCTCGCAGGATTGTCCGGCCTCGGCGACCTCGTGCTCACGTGCACGGGAGACATGTCGCGCAACCGGACGGTCGGCCTGCGCCTCGGACGAGGCGAGCGGCTAGCGGACATCGTCGCGAGTATGCGAGAAGTAGCGGAAGGCGTACCCAACACGCGGGCGGTGCACGATCTCGCCCGCAGCGTGGGCGTCGGGATGCCCATCACCGAGCAGATGTACCTGCTGTTGTACGAAGGAAAAGCCCCACACCAAGCCGTGGTGGACCTCATGAGCCGCGAGCTCAAACGAGAAACCGACTGAGGAGTCAGGGAACGGAGATGATGCATGGCAAGATCAAGTGCGTCCTGCCGTCACGAAGGCTGTAGTCAGCCAGCCGTCGGGGGCAAGGGCTACTGTGGCAGGCACTACGCGAAGTGGAAGCGCGGAGAGCTGCCGAAGGCTCGTTTCAAGACCTGTCGCGTAGAGAGCTGCCACAAGCGGATGGTAGGTCGGGGCCGATGCGCCGAGCACTTCGCGCGTGACTATCCAGGCAAGCAGGCGGGCGCGGTGTCCGCGCCTGCAGCCCCGGCAGAGGCCCCCGGAAATTGACAAGCTGAGTCTCGTGTGGTCCTATCCATCGTTTGGCAATGTGGCGGATGACTCATGAAGAGAACCTACCAGCCCAGTAACAGGCGTCGAAAGCGGACGCATGGTTTTCGCGCTCGTATGGCTACGCCCGGCGGACGCCAGGTGCTCAAGCGGCGCCGTGCCAAGGGCCGCCGCCGGCTCAGCGTAAGCATTCCGCCAAAGCAGCCGGGGTAGCGCGGTGGCGGGCGCGCGTACCTATCCTAGGAGCGCCCGTATTCGGCGGCGGCGCGAATTTCTGCGCCTGCAAAGGATCGGAACGCGGCGCCACACGGCGCACTTGGTCATAATCAAACACCCAGCGGCGGGACCCATCGCCAGGCTGGGTGTCACGGCGAGCAAGCGGGTCGGGAACGCGGTGGAACGTAACCGTGTCAAACGGCTCGTCCGCGAGATATTTCGCGATGTTCGATCCACTATTCAGCCACCTGTTGACCTCGTCGTGATCGCCAAACCAGGCGCCAGCAAGCTGACGTATGCCCAAGCGGCCTCGGAATTCAGGGTCTCGCTCCAGAACCCTCAGAGGCACTGACGTTCCCGGGCGGCCCGACCCGCTGGCTCAGGGTCTGATCGTGTTGCTCGAAGCGTATCAGGCCGTGCTGGCACCCGTGCTTCCGCGGTCGTGCCGCTTCTTCCCGAGTTGTTCAGCGTTCGCGCGTAGCGCGCTGGAGATGCACGGAACTCACCGGGGGGTGAGCCTCGCGGCTCGACGACTGGCCCGGTGCCATCCCTGGCATCCGGGAGGCTACGATCCCGTACCGCCGCGGGAAGCGTGAGGACATGGACCAACGGCGGCTTCTCTTGGCATTCGCGCTCTCGCTGGGGCTTCTGGTGCTGTACCAGGAATTCGTCCTGAAGAGGTATCAACCCCCGCCGGGGCTCGAGAGTGCACCGTCATCCACCACTATCCCGCCGCCGCCTGGCCCCGACGCGGGCGGAGCTGGCGCCACCCTGGGGGCTCCGACGGATGGTGCGGGCGTGGTCGAAGTCGAAACCGACGCCTTCAGGGGAACCATTGCGCTGGCCGGCGGGCGACTTCAGAGCCTCAAGCTGAAAGCGTATCGCAGCACTGTCGCCGCGGACAGTCCGTTACTCAATATTGTTTTATCAGCGCCGGTATTGCCCGTGACACTGCAGATAGGCGAGGCCGGTGACGCAGCGGTCGCGTACCGCAGCGACCGGACCGAGCTCTCCGTCCGGGGTGACCAGCATGAAGAGGTCATCCTCGTCGGGCAGCTGGCTGATGGGCGAACTATCGAGAAGCGATTCCAGTTCAGGGGCACGGGCTACGTATTCGATGTGGCGTCGACGATCTCCGCAGGCGCTACAAGTGTCGCGCTCGTGCTCACCCCACTCGCTCACGAGGATCCCGGTAGTCAGGGCCCCACCTCTGCGATCGTCCTGCACGACCGGAAGGTCTCCGAACAAGAGGCGAAAGCGCTGCTCACCGCCGAGAAGCCAACCGCGTATCCCCTGACCGCGTGGGGCGGATTCGCTACGCAGTACTTTCTCGTTGCCGCTATGCCCAAAGAGGGCAGCGCCATGGCGGTGGCGCGAAGCAGCCAGGGCGTCCCCGTGATGACCGTCGAGGTTCCGGCTGTGGAGGGGCGAGCGGAGTTCAGCGTGTATGCGGGCCCGAAGGAGCGCGAGGACCTGGTGCCGGCAGGCCACGGCCTCGAGCGAGCGTTGGACTTCGGCTACTTCTGGTTCGTCGCTATCCCCCTGTTGCATGCCCTGCGGGTACTGCACATGATCACCGGGAACTACGGCGTCGCGATCATCGTGCTCACCACATTGGTCAAGCTGGCAACCGTCCCGCTGACTCAGGCTACGTTCCGTAACATGCGGGAAATGCAGAAACTTCAGCCACAGATGGTCAAGCTGCGCGAGCGCTTCAAGGACGACCAAGCGGCGCTTCAGAAGGAGATGATGGAGCTCTATCGCCGCCACCGAGTGAACCCGCTTTCAGGGTGCCTTCCGATGGTACTCCAGCTCCCAATCTTCGTCGGACTGTACAACGCGCTCATCCACGCGATCGAGCTGCGTCATGCCCCGTTTATGTTGTGGATCAACGACCTGTCAGCGCCCGACCGGCTGATGGTAGTAGGTTTCGGCATCCCGGTTCTGACACTGCTCATGGGTGCCACCATGTTCGTTCAGCAGTGGCTCACGCCGCAGCAAGGGGATCCGACTCAGCAGCGGATGATGATGATCATGCCCGTTGTGTTTACGTTCATGTTCATCAACTTCCCCGCCGGCCTCGTCCTGTATTGGCTGGTCAACAACGTGCTCAGCATCGGCCAGCAGTATCTGATGCTCCGCAGCAGCACCTGACCGAGCCCCGGCATGCCCACCGTAGAGGTCGAAGGCGACATCGACGAGGCCATCAACGCCGCTCTGGGGGAACTGCAGGTCGGCCGCAGCGAGGTTCACAGCGAGATTCTCGGAAGGCCGTCTCCGGGGCTCTTCGGTATCGGGCGAAGGAGGGCGCGCGTCCGCGCTACGCTGGCAACGCCATCGGAGAGGCGATCCCCCAAGGGAGATGTTGCTCAACCCGTTGTTTCCCGGGAAACACCTGGGGCTGCGGTGCAAGAGGGTCCGTTGTATCCGGTTGTGGGGTGGGGGGCTGAGGTTCCTCGTGAGCTGCTTGATCGTATGGGGATCGAGGCGACTGTCCGCAAGACCCCAGGGGAATCCGATGACGCGACTCTGAGGCTCGAGGTCACCGGGGAGGTGAGTGGGCTCCTCACTGGCCGGCGGGGACAGACGATGGATGCGGTCGAGTACGTGCTGAACCGGATGCTGTTCAGGGGCGACCAGGACGCGCCTCGCGTCATCCCGGACGTGGAGGGGTATCGCGCCAGACGCGTCGAGTATCTGCAAACGCTTGCGCGGCGATCGGCAGATCGAGCGAAAAAGAACGCGACAGTGGTCAGAGTCAACTCCATGCGTCCGGAAGACCGACGGATAGTGCATCTGGCGCTGCGGGAATATCCCCAGGTCGATACGCGCAGCGAGGGGGGTGACTATTACAAGCGGCTCCTGATCCTCCCGGTAACGACAGACCCTCGCCGCCGGCGCGCACCGTCCCGGGACCGCTGATCGCTCGGGATGACCCCGGAGCAGAGAGCGTTCCTCACGGCGCAGGCAACCGCCTTCGGAGTCGGGCTCGATGACGCCGCTCTGCAGCGGCTCGCCAGGTTCTTCGGCCTGCTCTCAACCTGGAACCCTCGCATCCGCCTGACAGGAGAACGCCAACAAGACCTGGTAGTTCGCAAGCATGGGGGTGACTCGCTGGCCCCCGTCCGGCATCTCCCGCAGAACGGACTGATCGTGGACATCGGGAGTGGTGGTGGTTTCCCGGGAATCGTTCTCGGATGTGTCCGCCCCGACCTCGATCTCGTGCTGCTGGATTCGCGCCGTCGGGCAGCAAGCTTCCTGCGTGAGGCGGTACGCACCATCCCGTTGCCACGGGCGGCAGCGCTGCACGCGTCGGCCGTGGATGCGACCAGAGACGCAGCGCTAGCCGGGCGGGCCTCAGTAGTGATCGCGCGGGGGCTTCGAGTGGATGTTTTCCTTGACCTCGCCAAACCGTTGCTGGCGACAGACGCGGTCGCGATCGCGATGCAGACGCCCCAGGCCGCTAGCGCTGCAGGCCGGGCGGCCGAACGCACCGGCCTAGGTCTCGTCGGTCGCTACGACTACGAGATCGCTAAACGGGCGCCCCGGACACTGTTCCTGTTCAAGAGCGCGCGGGCAGTTTCCTAGCCAGGCCGGCTGTGCTACACGCCGGGTGTGGCGTTGGGGAGGTCCGTCGAGGGTTTCCTTCGGCGCTGGAGATGGGCCATGGGGAGGGTGATCGCGGTAGCAAACCAGAAGGGCGGCGTCGGCAAGACCACCACCGCGGTCAATCTGGCCGCGGCGCTTGCGCTGGACGGACACCGAGTCCTTCTGGTCGACTTGGACCCCCAAGGCAGTGCCAGCACGGGTGTCGGAGTCCGGCCGCAGGCTGAGGATGGGACGGTCTACGACCTCCTGCTCGGCGCTCGGGCTGCGGCCGACGTTCGGCGTCAAACGGCCATCGACGGGCTCACGATGATCGCGGCAACCCGGGATCTCGTCGGCGCGGACATCGAATTGGTCACCCTGCCCCGGCGCGAACATCGTCTACACGACGCGTTGCTCGGCGTGCGGGGTCAACATGACTTCATCGTCATCGATTGCCCTCCGTCCCTCAGTCTGCTCACTATCAATGGGCTCCGTGCCGCCGATAGGGTGCTTATCCCGCTCCAGTGCGAGTTCTATGCGCTCGAGGGCCTGACGGCGCTGCTCGACACGATCAGTCGTGTGCGCGACACCCTGAACCCGGACCTGGCGATCGAAGGTCTGCTGCTGACGATGTACGACGGACGCAACACCCTCGCCCGACAGGTGGAGGAGGAAGTGCGCGCCCACTTCGGCGAGCAGGTGTTTCGCGCCGTGATTCCCCGCAACGTGCGCATCTCGGAGAGCCCGAGTCATGGCATGCCGGTGCTCCTGTACGATGCCGCGTCGCGCGGGGCGATCGCGTACCGGACCGTCGCCCGAGAGCTGGCGCCGCCGCCGAGCCAGGTCCACGCCACGACTCCGGACGCGGTGCCGGTAGAATAAGAAAGAAAGCGCTCGTAAAGGGAGGATGATGCGGAAGGCGCTGGGAAAGGGACTCGACGCGCTCTTCCCGGGGCAACGATCCCCCGGGGAGGCCCTGCACCAACAGGCTGTCGGCATCGACGAGATCGTGCCCAACCCCGACCAGCCTCGGCGACACTTCGACGAGGAGGCCTTGACGACGCTCGCCGACTCGATCGCGCGGCGCGGGTTGCTGCAGCCGTTGCTGGTCCGCCGGGTTGCCGGCCGGTACGAGCTGATCGCGGGCGAACGTCGCCTGCGCGCTGCAAGGCGCGCCGGGATCCCTACCGTGCCGGTGATCGTCCGTGACGCGCCTGCCGAAGAGCGCCTTGAGCTGGCTCTGATCGAGAATCTCCTACGAGAGAACCTGACGCCGCTCGAGGAAGCTGAGGCCTATCAACAACTCCTCGAGCGCCACGAGCTCACGCACGACGAGCTCGCCTCGCGGGTCGGGAAGAGTCGGCCAGCGATCACGAACGCGCTCCGGCTGCTGGCGCTGCCGGAAGCGGTCAAGGCTCAGGTCGAGAGCGGAAAGCTGTCGGCGGGACATGCACGGGCCGTGCTGACGGTCGAGGGACGGGACGCGCAGGTGGCATTCGCGCGCGAGATCGTGACCGAACAGGTTCCGAAGAGCGAGGCGGAGCGCCGCGCCGCCGCCCGGCGAGCCCGGCCGCCGCGTCGGGCCGGTGGGGGAGCCGCTGATCTCCATGTGCGCGGGGTCGCCGAGGAACTCACGCGAGGACTCGGAACCCGCGTCCAGATCACTCGGCGGGCACGGGGAGGCGCGATCGAGATCCAGTTCTACTCCGACGGCGAACTGGATCGCCTCGTAGAACGCCTCCGGATCGCGGCAGCCTCCCGCACTTGAGCATTTTGACACTGTGCTTTCGCCGGTGCTAGAAACGGCGGGATCGACGTCGATCGAGGGAAGCATCTCGGAGTGTAGCTATGGCGCTATTCGGGAAGGACCGTGAGCGGGGCGACCTCCCCCGGGGATTCACCCCAGAGCCGACCGTTCCGCCCGTGACTGGTCCGGCTCCCCGGGAGGTGCATATGTTGGATCGCGATGGAGCCCAGCCAGGAGAAACGGGGGCGACGAGTGCGTTCCTCGGGAAGGGGAGTCGAGTTACCGGCAAGCTCGCCTTCGAGGGTACCGTACGGATCGAGGGCCACGTCGAAGGTGAGATATCGGCGCAGGACACCCTGATCATCGGCGAGAGCGCGGTTGTGAACGCACAGATCAATGGTGTTGCGGTCATCGTGCACGGGCGCGTGACCGGCGACGTGAACGCGCGCAAGCGGCTCGAGATTCGCGCGCCCGGGAAGCTCTTCGGCAACATCTCCACGCCGAGCTTGGTGATTCACGAGGGTGTGATCTTCGAGGGGCAGTGCAACATGGGAGGGGCTGGGAGCGACACGCAGAAGACGGAGAAGGACCGCAAGGTCGCCTTCTTCCCAAAGGACGATCGACCCGCCGAGGCTCTGGCCGTGCTCAAGGCGCACACCGAGGCCGCCAAGTAGCTGACGGGAGCCCGCCCTCGGACTGCGGGCGTTTCCCTCACGCCGCACGCATGCTCAAGATTCCACCGGACTATACGTTCGTCGTTCAGATCGTCCTCTTCGTGGCGCTTTGGCTCACCCTCCGCAAGCTGTGGTTCCAGCCGGCCATGCGGATCCTGCACGAGCGCACCCGTCGTTCCGAGGGTGCCATCGCGGAGGCGCGAACGATCCAAGCCGAGGCCGAGGGCCTCCGGGCCGAGCACGCTGCTGCCCTCGACGAAGCACGGACCGAGGCGGCTCGCGAGATGCGGGAGCTTCTGAGCAGGGCGGAGGCCGAACAGAAGCAGCTCCTGTGGGCGGCCCGTGACGACGCGCAACGCACGCTTGCTGACGTGCGGGCGCGCATCGCCGACGAAGTGACCGCCGCGAGGACTGGGCTGCGGGATCAGGCACGCGAGATCGCCCGAGACGTCGCGCGCGTCATTCTGGGACGCACGGTGTGACGGAGCACGGCGGTCACCACCCGTCGCTTGGCGACCTGCTGTACCCGGCCGTCAACTTCGCGATCTTCGTTTATGTGCTGGCGAAGTATCTGCGCGGTCCCGTGCAGGAATTCTTCCGGGCCCGGACGGCGCGCCTGCGTGAGGCATTGCAGGCCGGAGCCAAGGCGCGTGCTGAGGCACAAGCGCTGCGCGCTGAGCTGGCACGGGATGTGGCTGACCTGCCGGCGCTCCGGGAACGGATGCGGGCCGACCTGCGCGCCACCGCCGAGCGCGAGGGCGACACGATCCGTCGACACGCGCAGCAGGCGGCGGACCGCATCCGGACCGAGGCACGCCAGCTCGCGGAGCATGAGTTCGCGGCGGCGCGCCTCGCGCTCCGGATCGAAGTGACGGAGGAGACCATCCGCCAGGCGACAGCGATCCTCCGCGATGCGCTGAACCCCGCGGATCGTGATCGGCTGGTGCGGGACTTCATCGACCGGGCGGGCTCGTCGACGTGACCGGGCGCCTCGGAAAGCGCTACGCCAGGGCCGTGCTCGGCTTGGCACGTTCCGCGGGCGCCCTGGAAGCCACCGGGGAAGAACTCGCACGCGCCGCCGCGGTGTTCGACGAGCCGCGCCTGCGCCCGTTCCTTTTGAGTCCTGCGATCGACCGCTCGACCCGTCAGCGAACTGCCAAGGCTGTGGTTGCCACCCTCGGCGTGTCCAAGATCGTCGCCAACACCATCAATCTGTTGGCGGATCGACATCGGCTGGCCGTGCTTCCCGACGTCGCGCGCTGGTTCGATCATCTGCTCGACGACGACCTTGGCCGCGCCCGCGTCACGCTCCGTTCGGCGGCCCCCCTGAGCGTCGCCGAGAAGAACGACCTCATCGCAGTGGCGCGGCGTCTTACCGGGCGCGAGAACGTGTTAGCCACCACCACGGTGGACGCAGAGCTGCTGGGGGGCGTGGTACTCGACGTGGCGGGGACGGTGTACGACGGAAGCGTGAAGGCGCAGCTGGCACGCCTTAGCAAGGACATGGCCGGGGGCACGACGTAGCTGGTCCCGGAGGGAGATCCATCGATGCAGATTCGGGCAGCGGAGATCAGCGACATCATCCGCGAGCAGATTCGGGATTACGAGAAACAGCTCGAGGTCCGAGAAACCGGCATCGTCCTGTCGGCGGGCGACGGGATCGCACGCGTCTACGGCTTGGACAAGGCTGAGGCGGGTGAGCTGGTCCAGTTCCCGCACGATGTGTCCGGCATCGTGCTCAACCTCGAGGAGGACAACGTCGGCGTTGCCATCCTGGGCGAGCAGCACTTGATCAAAGAGGGCGACGAAGTCCGGCGCACGGGCCGCATCGCCGAGGTGCCGGTGGGCGAGGCGCTCCTTGGGCGCGTCGTGAACGCCCTCGGGCAGCCGGTCGACGGCAAGGGTCCCCTCAAGGCGACCACCACGCGCCGCATCGAGTTGAAAGCCCCGGGGATCATCGCGCGCCAGCCGGTCAAGGAGCCTCTGCAGACCGGTATCAAGGCGATCGACGCCATGATCCCGATCGGCCGCGGGCAGCGCGAGCTCATCATCGGCGACCGGCAGACGGGCAAGACGACCATCGCGCTCGACACCATCCTCAACCAGTGCGGTGGCGACGTACAGTGCTTCTACGTCGCCATCGGGCAGAAACTGTCCACGGTCGCGCAAGTGGTCGACAAGCTCACGCGCGCCGGGGCGATGGACTACACGACGGTCGTGGTCGCCTCGGCGTCCGACCCGGCGCCGATGCAGTACCTCGCCCCGTACAGCGGCTGCACCATGGGCGAGTACTTCCGGGACAGCGGCCGCCACGCGCTGGTGATCTACGACGACCTTTCGAAACAGGCGACCGCCTACCGCCAGATGTCGCTCCTGCTGCGACGCCCGCCCGGTCGCGAGGCCTACCCGGGCGACGTGTTCTACCTGCACTCGCGTTTGCTCGAGCGCGCCGCCAAGATGAGCGCGCAGCAAGGGAGCGGCTCGCTCACGGCGCTTCCGATCATCGAGACGCAGGCGGGCGACGTGTCGGCGTACATCCCGACCAACGTGATTTCGATCACCGACGGCCAGATCTTCCTCGAGACGGACCTCTTCTACTCGGGGGTTCGCCCGGCGGTGAACGTCGGCATCTCGGTGTCGCGCGTGGGTGGCAACGCGCAGGTGAACGCGATGCGGAAGGTTGCCGGTCCCCTCCGCCTGGAGCTCGCCCAGTTCCGCGAGATGGCCGCCTTCGCGCAGTTCGCCTCTGATCTCGACGCGTCCACGAAGCGCCAGCTCGACCGCGGGGAACGGCTGGTCGAGGTCATGAAGCAGGGCCAGTACGCCCCGCTGGCAGTCGAGAAGCAGATCGCGGTCATCTATGCCGCCACGACCGGCGCTTTGGACGCGCTTCCGGTCGGCGCGGTGCAACGCTACGAGCGCGAGCTGTACAGCTTCCTCGAGGCGAAGCACGCGACGCTGCTCGGCGATCTCCGGGACAAGAAGGAGCTCACCGACGACCTGCGAGGCCGCCTGGACTCGGCCCTCGGGTCGTTCGCGAAGCTCTTCAAGGCATAGCGGTCGATGCCGAGTCTCAAGGTGCTGCGGAAACGGATCGCGACCGTCCGCTCCACGCAGAAGATCACCAAGGCCATGAAGATGGTGGCGGCTGCCCGGCTTCGGCGGGCGCAGGAGGCGGCGGAGGCAGCCCGCCCGTACGCCGCCAAACTCACCGAGATGTTCAGCGCCGTAGCCGCCGGGATCGAGGCCGACACCCATCCCCTGCTTGCCCGCCGCGACGAGCACCGCCTCGATGTGCTGGTACTCACCAGTGACCGCGGCTTGTGCGGTGGCTACAACTCCAACCTCCTCCGCGCCGTAGCGGCCTTCGTGCGCGACCGACCTCAGGTCGAGGCGTCGATCAGCGTCGTGGGTCGCAAGGGGCTCGACTCCTATAGACGCCGCGGGACGGCCCTCGTGTTCCAGCGCACCGGCATCCTGACCACGCCCGCGCCGGTGTTGGCGAAAGAGCTGGCGGCCGAGCTCACGCGCCGGTTCGTCGGAGAGGACACGGACGCGGTCTATCTCATCTACAACCGTTTCCATTCCGCGATTTCGCAAGTACCGACCGTCGTCCAGCTTCTCCCCGTGGCCCCGCCGGCGGGCGACGCCCGGCCGGTCGACTACCTGTTCGAGCCAACGCGTACCGATCTCCTGGCTCTTCTCCTCCCCCGCTACATCGAGGCGCTGATCACCCAGGCGCTCCTCGAAAGCGCGGCCAGCGAGCACGGAGCGCGCATGACTGCCATGGACAACGCCACCAACAACGCCAGCGACATGATCGACCGGCTCACGCTGTCGATGAACCGTGCCCGCCAGGCCGCGATCACGACCGAGCTCATGGAAATCGTCTGCGGCGCAGAAGCGCTGAAAGGATAGCTGCCCGTATGCCGAGCGTTGGACGAATCACACAGATCATCGGTCCGGTGGTGGACGTGGAGTTTCCCGACGGGAACCTCCCGCCCATCTACAACGCGCTCCACATCACCAACGCCGCCATCAACGACAAGCCGTGGAACCTCGTGGTCGAGGTCGCTCAGCACCTGGGGGAGAAGACGGTACGTGCCATTGCCATGGACTTGACCGATGGGCTGACCCGTGGCCAGGAGGTGCGTGACACGGGCGACGGAATCACGGTTCCGGTTGGCGAAGCGACACTCGGGCGCATCATGAACGTCGTGGGCGAGCCGGTGGACGACCGGGGACCCATCGCAACCGCCAAGCGCTATCCCATCCACCGCGAGAGCCCCGCCTTCACCGACCAGGAAACCCAGGTGCAGGCCTTCGAGACCGGGATCAAGGTCGTCGACCTCCTGGCGCCGTATCAGCGCGGCGGGAAGATCGGCCTTTTCGGCGGCGCAGGCGTCGGCAAAACCGTCATCATCATGGAGCTCATCAACAACGTCGCGAAGCAGCACGGCGGAGTCTCGGTGTTCGGAGGCGTGGGCGAGCGCACGCGCGAGGGTAACGATCTCTACCTCGAGATGCAGGAGTCGAAGCTCTCCGACGGCAATCCCGTCATCTCGCGTGCGGCGCTGGTGTACGGCCAGATGAACGAACCCCCAGGCGCGCGTGCTCGCGTCGCGCTCACGGCGCTCACGGCGGCCGAATACTTCCGTGACGAGGAGGGGAAGGACGTTCTTCTCTTCATCGACAACATCTTTCGCTTCGTGCAGGCCAACTCCGAGGTGTCCGCCCTCCTCGGCCGCATGCCCTCGGCGGTCGGCTATCAGCCGACCCTCGGTACAGATATCGGCGAACTGCAGGAGCGGATTACCACCACCAAAAAGGGCTCGATCACCTCGGTCCAGGCCATCTACGTGCCCGCGGACGACCTGACCGATCCGGCTCCGGCCACCACCTTCGCGCACCTCGACGCCACCACCGTGCTCTCGCGGCAGATCGCCGAGCTTGGCATCTACCCGGCGGTCGACCCGCTCGACTCCACCTCTCGCATCCTCGACCCCGCCGTCGTCGGTGACGAGCACTACAAAATCGCCCGCCAGGTGCAGGCCATCCTGCAGCGCTACAAGGACCTCCAGGACATCATCGCCATTCTGGGCATGGATGAGCTGTCGGAAGACGATAAGCTGAGCGTCGCGCGGGCGCGGAAGATACAGAAGTTCCTGTCCCAGCCCTTTCACGTCGCCGAGCAGTTCACTGGCTTCACGGGGGTGTACGTCCCGCTTGCCGAGACCATCCGCGGCTTCCGGGAAATCGTGGAAGGCAAGCACGATGATATCCCCGAGCAGGCCTTCTACATGGTGGGTACGATCGCCGAGGTTCTCGAGAAGGCTCGGAAGATGACGGCCTAATGACCGATCGCCTGCGCTTACGCGTCTACACGCCCGAGCGCTTGCTGGCCGATGCAACGGTGCGTGAGGTGACGGCGCCCGCGGTCGATGGCGAGATCGGCGTGCTCCCGAACCACGCCGCCCTCGTGACCGCCCTGGCCTCGGGCGTGCTGTCGTATCGCAGCGAAGCGGGCGTGGTGAGGTTGAACGTCCAAGGAGGGTTCGCCGAGGTCGTCGACAACGTCGTGACGATCCTCGCGGATGCGGGCGAGGTCACGGGCGGCGCTAGGTAGCGGTTCGTCGCCGAACCGGGCCGGATGAGCACCGACACGCCATGGGCAAGCTCGAGGGCAAGGCCGCGCTGATCACGGGCGGTGGCCGAGGGATCGGTCGAGGCATCGCGCTCGCGTTCGCGCAAGAAGGTGCGGACGTAGCGATCAACTACCGCCGTGATCGCGAGGCCGCGGACGCGACGGCCACGCAGGTGCGGGCCCTCGGGCAACGGGCAGTGTCCCTGCAAGCCGACGTGGCAGACCGGGAAGCCGTGGACGCAATGGTGGCGGAGGCCGTCGCTGCATTCGGGGGCCTCGACATCGTGGTGGCCAACGCGGGCGTAGCGTCACGGGTGGCCCCTGTTGCCCAGGTAAATCCCGCGGAGTGGCGTCGTGTGCTCGGCACGGACCTGGACGGCGCCTTCTGGACCGCGCGCGCCGCCATCCCGCACGTCGTGGCCCGTCAGGGGGTCGTGCTGTTCATCTCCTCGGTCGGCGCCGATCTGACCAGCCCCGGGGGAGCGCCCTATCACGTCGCCAAGGCCGGCGTGAACGCGCTCACCAAGGTGCTGGCCAAAGAGGTCGCGGGCGCTGGCGTACGAGTCAACTGCATCGCTCCGGGGTTGGTACGTTCGGAGATGGGCGAGCGGTTGCTGCGCTTCTACGGCGAGGCCGTGCTGCAGGGCATCCCGCTCGGCCGCGCCGGCGAGCCGGTGGACATCGGTCGGGCGGCGGTGTTTCTCGCGTCCGCCGACGCGGCATGGATCACGGGCAAGATCCTGCGCGTCGACGGAGGAGCGTGGATGTAGCTCCGGTCAGAGACAGCCGCACTTGCGCCACGAGACGCCGAGGGCATCCAGGAGCGAGGCCTGTTTCACCTGGTCCGCGAGTTCGTGTGGGTTCGACGCTACGACGGCGTACGCCCCACCGAAGGGACAGCATCCGCGCCCGGCGGCAGCTCGTGCTTCCAGGACCGAAGGAACCGGGGCCGAACCCGTAGCGGAGGTCCCGGGCTCGGCGGGCGCCAGGCTGAGCGTCCCGACCGTAGCCTTCACGGGCGCGGCGTCCGCCGGTGCGGAGCGCGTAACATTCGAATAATGCAGGCGGCCGCGGGCATCTCGCCAGCGTAGCATTTCATCGGCCACCGCCAGTCCGGGCACGGCACCTACCAGCAGTGCGAGCATCAGAACGCGCGACATGTCTGTACCCTCCGTCGTTCGAGGGGAAGGAGGTCCCCACTCCGCGCTGGTAGCGCGCTGCCGTGAACATGTCCATATCGCGCCTGCCCGGGCACCCGCCTGGCATTGACAGCATGCGTCAACAAAAGATACTGACCGTTCAGTATGTCTCCGCGCGGCCGTCGGGCGCGGGCCGAACGCCCCGAGCCTTCACGCAAGCAGCTCATGATGGCGGCCATCGATTGCTTCGCGCGCCTCGGCTACCAGGGGACCTCGATCGACCGCATCGCCCGCGCGGCGGGTGTCACCAAGGGCGCTGTCTACTACCACTTTCGCGACAAGGAAGAGCTGCTGTTCGGGGCCGTGAAGGACCGCGTGGGCGGCTTCGAGAAGCAGATACTCGCGGATGTGGTTCCGGAAGAAAGCGCCGTCGCGACCATCCGCCGCGTGATCGATGCGTGCTTCTTCCACGCCACGGTGTCGAACCACCGCCGCTTCATCATTACGTTGATGGTCGAGGCGCTCGATACCAACCCGCGCCTGTCAGTCGAGTTCCGCAACATCCTGCGCCGCATGCGTGCCTTCCTGACGGTCGTCGTCCGGCGCGGGCAGCAGCAAGGGGCGCTGCGTCCGGATGTCGCGCCGGAGATGGCCGCCGCCGCCATGATGGGCGGGATCATCGGCGCCGAGGTGCAGCACTACCAGGACCCGGAGGAGGTCGATCTCCGCCGGGTGCTCGACACGCTCGTCGAGCAGCTGACCGCGTGGCTCATTCCCGCAGTGCGTCCCGCGAGCATCGCGGCCTCAGGAGGAGGCAGAGCATGGTGAATTTCCAACCGACGGAGGAGCAGGAGCTCATCCGCGATACCATGGCGGGCTTCGCGCGCGAGGTCCTCCGGCCGCAGGCCCGAGAGGCTGACGAACGGGGTGCCGTCCCCGAGGCGGTGGTCGCCCGGGGGTGGGAGCTCGGGCTGGTCCAGAACTCGATCCCCGAGGCGCTGGGCGGGTTCGGCAACGGCCGCTCGGCGATCCGGAGCGCCCTCAAGGTGGAGGAGCTGGCGTACGGCGACCTGGCCCTCGCCCTGCATCTCTTGACGCCGCGCTTGTTCACCATTCCCCTTCTGGTTGCAGGAAGCGATGCGCAACGCGAACGCTGGCTGCCACGTTTCACCGGCGGTCGGTTCGTGGTCGGTACCGCGGCGTTCTCGGAGCCGTGCTGGGACTTCGATCCGACCGCCTTTTCGACCACCGCCGAACGCGCCGGCCAGGACTATGTCCTGAACGGGCAGAAGTGCCTGGTCCCGCTGGCGCGGCGCGCGGAAGCCATCCTGGTTTACGCCGCGGCCGCCGATGGGCCAGCGGCGTTCGTCGTCGAACCAGGGGCGCAGGGACTCACCATTGGGGACCGCGAGCAGAACATGGGCATCAAGGCGCTCGACACCCACCCGCTCACGCTCGACAAGGTTCGCGTCCCGGCGGCGAATCGTCTGGGCGGAGGCCCCACCGTCGACATCCAATCGCTCATCGATGCCGGCCGGGTGGCCGTAGGAGCGCTCGCCGTGGGCCTTGCACGGGCGGCGTTCGACCATGCGCGGGAGTACGCCAAGGAGCGCCATGCCTTCGGGGTGGCGATCGCCCGCAAGCAGGCGATCGCTTTCAAGCTGGCCGACATGGCGATCGAGATCGACGCCATGCGACTCGTGTGCTGGGAGGCCGCCTGGAAGCTCGACCGTGGTGAGCCCGCCGTGCGCGAGGCCGCCCTTGCCAAGCACTATGCGAGCCAGTCGGCGCTCAACGTGGCGGACAACGCCCTCCAGGTGCTCGGCGGGCATGGCTACATCCGCGACCATCCGGTCGAGCTCTATCTTCGCAACGCCCGTGGACTCGCGGTTTTCGATGCGCTCGCCATCGTGTGAGAGGAGGAGACGACCATGATCGACTTCGAACTGTCCGACGGACTCGAGACCATGCGGAAGATGGCGAATGCGGTCGCCGCCCAGGCCATGCGACCGATCGCCCGCGAGTACGACGAGCGCGAGCACGAGAAGCCCTGGGACTTCCTCAACATGATGTGGCAGGTCTCGAGCTCGAACCCCATCGGCGGCGGAGGCGAGCGCAAGCCGAAGGACGGGCCGTCCGAGCGGAACCTCGGCATGTGCGTGTCGATCGAGGAGCTTTCGTGGGGTGACGCCGGTCTGTACCTCTCGATCCCCAATGCGGGCCTGGGGGGGGCCGCGGTCGCCGCGGCTGGAACCCCGGAACAGAAGGCACGTTTCCTCGGCCGCTTCGGCGAAGGGAAGCCGAAGTGGGCAGCGATGGCCATCACCGAGCCGTCGTGCGGCTCCGACAGCTCGGCGATCCAGACCACGGCGGTCCGCGACGGCGACCAGTGGGTACTGAACGGCACCAAGATCTTCTGCACCAGCGGGCTCATGGCGGCGGAGAAGTCGGAGGGCTTCGTCGTGGTGTGGGCCACGCTCGACAAGACGGCGGGCCGGGCCGGCATCAAGGCGTTCATCGTAGAGGCTGGAACCCTCGGGATGTACGTCACCAAGGTCGAGAACAAGCTCGGCATTCGCGCGTCGGACACGGCCACCCTGGTGTTCGAGGAGTGCCGGGTGCCACTGGACAACATCCTTGGCAGTCCCGAAGTTCCGAAGACCAGCGAGGGCTTCAAGGGCGCAATGGCCACCTTTGACGCCACGCGGCCCATCGTGGCCGCGAGCGCCATCGGCGTCGGCCGGGCCGCGCTGGATTTCATCAAGGACACGCTTCGCGAGCACGGGATCGAAATCCGGTACGGTCTCCCGCCACACAAGCTCACGGCGCTTGAGCGCGACGTGATGGACATGGAAGTCCAGCTCCAGGCCGCCCGGCTGCTCACCTGGCGGGCTGCCTGGATGATGGACAATGGGCTCCGCAACAACCTCGAAGCGTCGATGGCGAAGGCCAAGGCGGGGCTGGTCGTCACCCAGCTCACGCAAAAGGCCGTCGAACTCCTCGGTCCGCTCGGCTACTCGCGCCAACTCCTGCTCGAGAAGTGGATGCGCGACGCCAAGATCAACGACATCTTCGAGGGCACGCAACAGATCAACCAGATGATCGTGGCGCGCCGTATACTCGGGTACTCCTCGAAGGAGCTGTCGTAGGCGCGTCTCGGGCGGCGCTGGATCTCCCCGCCCTCCTCGGGCGGGTACCTCCGTGCCGTGTCGCCGCCATGATGGGTGTCCGTGCACGTGCCGCCGCGCTGACCGGGGCGATCGAGAGCGAGAGCGCCCTTGAGGTGTTGGCCCTGCGGCCGCTCATGGCGGTGCAGGCGGAAGCTGGCCTGCTCGCCCTCGACGCGGTGTGCGGCGCCCACCGTTGAACGTCGGGTTGTCCCGGACTACTCGATCGGCTGCAGGGCGTGATCGAACACGTACTGCGCGATGGCTCGCCCCATGTCGAGGCCCGCCGTGGCATCGAAGCGCCAATGGATGCCGAGGTAGATGCGACTGTCCGCGTTCTCAACGGCGGCGTCGCTCAGCCGGGCGAAGGAGCGTGGTGCTCGGGGGCGGACGTTCCCGAGGCGGTCGGTGGTCACCCCATCCAGCTCGTCGGATGTGAACGTGAACGGGATGTCATCGGTGCCGTAGAAGAGCGTGAGCATGTGGAACGTCGCGGCGCCAAAGGTCGCGTGGCCCGATGGATACGCCGGAAACGGAGGCGTGAAGTCGTTGCCGCTCCGATTGCTCGCTGGGGCGCAAAGCGGCGTCCAGGCGGGGTCGCCCGCGGTCGACGGGTTGTCGTCGCCGAGGCCGCTCGGGTCGGTCCCGGGGTCGGCCTCGCGGACACCCAGGACCGGGCGCCAGAAGTTGTACGCGTACTTGGTCTCCCAGCACGCGATGCCGGCGTCCGCCTGCGCCAGGTTCACGAGTGCGAACAGGCGGGCGTTCTCGGCAACGTCGTTCCCCATCTGGAGCGCGATCGCACGCACGATCTGGTTGTACAAACGCGGCGGTGGGCCAATGAGCCTGGTGCCGTCGTACGCCCAGAAGAGGCCGATCTGCGTCTGCTCGGGGGTACGATCCGTCGGGGTGGTGACGCCGTCGCCGCCGAGCCGTTTCACTTCCGCGAACGCCTCGGTGTAATCGGCGCTGCTGAGTTCGGGCGGTGGGGATGAGCGGAACTGCGCGCCGCTCTCGAGGACGAACGGCGCGACCTGTCCCCAGCCGGGCGTAAGGAAGCCCTGCTCAGGATTCAGGGGATCGGGTCGATGGTCGCCCGGGAGCGTGCCCGGCACGTAGGGCACGGGAACGTCGGACCCATCGCGCCCGCGCGCATGCAGGATGCGCCGCGCGGCGAGCTTGCCCACCACCCGTCCGAGGGCCTTGGGTGCGCCGTGGGGTGCGGCGGACAGATCGATCTCGAGCGCGGCATCGAACACTGGGCTCTGGGCCGGGTAGAGGGCCGAGAGCGCCTCTGCCGCGGCCGTGGCGACGGCCGCTTCGATCGAAACGCTCGCGTGCCGACCGACCGGGACGAGCGTCTGGTAGGGCCGGCGCGAGCGGACGATCGAGTTGACTGCATCGTAGATGGCGGTGTGCACGATGGCGAGTGCGCGCGCCGTGCGCGTTGGACCCCCCTGCGCCGCGGCGCCGAACGTCCCGCTGTGATCGTCGACCACCGCCGCGAGGGCGATGCCGTTCCAACGCAGGACAGGATCGTTGGGCTGCGCCGCCGCGGCATACGGGCTGGTCAGCATGAAGAAACAGAAGCACGTGGCGCGGAGGAAGGAACTTCTGCGTGTGTTCATGAAGGGCCGCCACGCTCCTACAGGGTACGCAGCGTCGTCAAGTGAAAAGTCGGCTCCCCGGACGGCCGCAACCTCTGCGGCGGTTGCGCGAGCAGGTGCGATGACAGCGGCCGGGCGGCGACCCACGCGTCCGTGGCGAGGAGCGCCTTCAATGTCCCCGGGACGCCCGCGCGCGCGCGGTGACGGCCTCGTCCAGCGGATACACCGCGTCCACCAGCGGCGCGACGGCAACCCGCCCGCCAGAGGATCTCGCACGCGGCCGCGAGCGGCTCGGCGAACACCGCGGCATCGTCCGGCAGGCGGGAACGCGTAGCAGGTTGGATGTCGGGACTACCAACAACTCTGCCATCGCCCAATCGGCACCGACGATGCCGGTGACCCGTCGTGTGGGGCAATGACGGCCGAGGCCCTGAACGCACGCGGAGCACCGGCCACAGGCGAGGTTAATCTCGCCGACGACGCGTGCGCCGATCAGGTCGTATCGGCTGCGGCGAGCACGGTCCCGACCCATTCATGCCCGAGCGTCCCGCGAAAACCGAGATAGCCACGCGTGATCTCGAGATCGGTCCGGCACACGCCGGCGAGGCGCACGCGGACGAGCGCCTCGCCGGGCCCGGAAACTGGGTCGGGAAAGTCGCGTGCGAGCGTCAGCCGGGAGCCGTCCCAGCGTAGCGCCCGCACGCGTCGCCCTCAGCGCCGCCCGCGGACGGCGGCGGTCTGCATCTTGGTCAGAACCGCCTCGGCCCGGCCGGCGGCGCGCTCCACGCCCCCCACGGCGGCCTCGACCCTGCCGGCGGCGTCTTCGGCGCGCCGGGCCGCGGCCTCGGCCCGATCGGCGGGGCTCAGCTTGCCGCGCGCGCTCGCGAGATCGGCGTCGGCACTGGAATACTTCCGGGCCCGGCTGCTCAACGCGGCGACCTGTTGGTCGGTGAGCGGCCGCTCGTAGCGCGAGATCTGCACCTCCGGCCGACCAAGGACGTAGGCCCGCGCGAACGCGATCTCGAGCTTACGGTCGAGGTAGAAGAGCGTCACCTCGTGGTCGTCCCACGGCGGGCGGTCGGCCAGAAAGCGCGTCTCCGCGACGTCCGGCATTCCGTTCCGATCGACGTACGCCCGCAAGGACCGGTTCTGTGCGATCTCGGCCTGCAGGTCCTCGTCACTCAGATCGCGACCGTCCGTCGCCTGCGCCACCCCGCCCATCAGCAGGAGCACGCCCCCCAACAGCACACCAGCCACACCACGTCGCATACGACCTCCTCCGCGGCACTCGAGCCGCTTCCGACGAGGATACACGGCAGCCGTCCCAGTGTCATGCAGCGCGCGTTCGGGGGTCCCATCAGGGCTGCTTGCCACTGCCGGCATCGTTCGTCTAGCATCTGGGCCTCGCGGGCCTGCCCCCCGCCGTGGATGGCCGCCAGCCCCCTTCTCATCCTTTTCGCCTTCGTTCTCATCCTGATCAACGCCTTCTTCGTTGCTGCGGAGTTGGCCATGGTGCGGGTGCGCTCCACGCAGGTTGCGGCCCTGGTGGAGGCCGGCGGATGGCGGGCCCAGGCACTCGCCAGCGCGCAGGGCCGGCTCGACGCCTTTCTGTCCGCCACCCAGCTTGGGATCACGCTCACCAGTCTGGGCCTCGGGTGGATCGGTGAGCCCGCCTTCTCTCGTCTCCTCATGGGCATGTTCAGGTCCCTCGGGATCGAGTCGGATCGTGTGATCCACAATGCCTCGGTAGCGATGGCGTTCGCCGTCATCACCATCCTGCACATCGTCGTCGGCGAGCTCGCGCCGAAGTCGTACGCCATCCGCGCCACCGACCGCGTCGCCTTGTGGGTCGCTCTGCCCATGCGGGTGTTCCAGCTCGTGTTCCGACCGGCGCTTTGGCTGCTCGATCGTGCCTCCGAGGCCACGCTTCACCTCGTCGGTGTGCGAGCAGGCGGGAGCGGGGAGCACGCCCACTCGGAGGAAGAGCTTCGTATCCTGCTGGCCGAGTCGCACCGCCTCGGGGCGTTGTCGGGTACGAAACGCAAACTGCTGGAGAACGTGATCGACTATACGGGGCGCACCGCCAGGCACGTGATGATTCCGCGCGCCGACATCGCGTATCTGTCCCTGGCGCGCTCGCTCGAGGAAAACCTCGCGGTCGTGACCCAGAGCGCCAACACGCGCTTCCCCCTCGCCACCAGCGACATCGATCACGTGATCGGCATGGTGCACGTGAAGGATCTCTTCAATCGGCGTGAGCAGTTGCGGGCATCGGACGACCTGGCCAGCGTCAAGCGCGACATCTTGTTCGTGCCGGAGACGCGACCGCTCGATAAGCTGCAGAAGGACTTTCAGCAACGCCGTACCCACATGGCGATCGTGGTCGACGAGTACGGGGGCACCTCCGGGCTGGTGACGCTCGAGGACGTGATCGAGGAGATCGTTGGCGAGATCCAAGATGAGTTCGATCGCGAACCCCCGCAGGTCGAAGAGACACCTCAGGGCCTCGTGTTCGACGGCCTCACGCTGATCGACGACGCGAGCGAACGCCTCGGCGTCGCCCTGCCCGAGGACGCCGACGTGAGCACGCTCGGCGGGCTCGTGACGGCGCGCATCGGACGCATCCCGCGACCCGGCGACAAGATCAACGTCCCGGGGTACGAGCTCCGCGTGCTGGAGATCCAGGGCCGGCGTGTGACCAAAGTGCTCGCGGCCCGCCGGCCTGACGACAGGGCGGACGCTGCCCGGGGAGGATGACGAGCGATGCTGAGCTTCGAGCTGTCGCCCGAGCAGCACGTACGCCAAGGCCTTCGGGGCCGACCTGAAGGAGTACCCGGTCGAGAAACTCATGCGGGACGCGAAGCTCCTGCATATCTACGAGGGAACGAGCCAGGTGCAGCGCGTCGTCATAGCCCGCAATCTTCTGCGCGGGTGACCGGCCGGGTGCGTATCTTCACTTGACTTAGCCTCCCGAACCGCCTCATAACCCGAGCCAATCTTCCCGTAGCGAGGTAAGTATGGAAAACCCTCCCCAGATCGATTGGCGCCAGTGGATGCGGGCCCACGGCCAGCAGGTACGTCGCTTGCGCGAGTTCCTCGGCCTCTCACAGGAGCAGCTCGCCCAGCTCGCCGGCGTCAGCCAGGGAGCAGTCAGTCGGCTGGAAGCGGGGCGTGGGCTGGCCACCCCCATGTTGGTCGTCATGAAAATCACCCTGGCCGTCGTCCGGGGCCTCCGGGCACTCGACCCCTCGGTCCTGAATGACGACCTCCGTCGGCTCATGAACGTCGAGACCACCATCTCGCCGCCCATTGGCGAGCTCGGCACTCGTCTCGAAGCCCTCACGAAGGATCCGGGCGTTGAGGAGCTGATCTCCATCTACCGCGACCTTCCCGAGCGGCAACGGCCGACGTTCCTGAGCGTGATGCGCGCCACGGCGGCCGCGTTCGCCCCTTCCGCCCGCGAGGAGAACGCGAAGGTCGGTTGACGCCCCTGGCGCGCGCCCGCTAGGTTCTCCGCCCCGTGGCGACGATTCGGAAGCAGCACGGACACTACCTGGAGGACTTCCGTCCCGGGCAGTGGCTGCGGCACAAGGGCGGGAAGACGGTCACCGAGGGCCTGTTCACCCTCTTCACCGACTTCTCGATGACCGCCAACCCGCTGGCGAAGAACGCACGCTACGCGCGCGCGTATGGCTTCCGCGGTCTCGTGGTTCCACCCGGCCTGGTGATGGGCCTCGTGTTCAGCCAGAGCGTCGAGGACGTGTCCGAGAACGCGCGCGCCAACCTGGAGTACATCGACATGCGCTTCGGCGTGCCGGTGTACATCGGCGACACGATCGAGGCGGAGACGCTGGTGCTGAGCGTCAGGGCGTCCTCCCGTGAGCGGGACCGTGGGGTGGTGCACGTGCAGACCACGGGGCGCAATCAGGACGGCGAGGTGGTGCTCACCTATCAGCGCAAGGTACAGGTCTGGAAGCGCGACGCGGAGGCTACGGTGGCCGATGGGGAGGTGCCGCCCGAGGACATCCCGGTCACGCTCGACCTGCCCCCGTACACTACCAAGGCCTATCGCGATTTCGCCCACCTCTCGAGTCCCGACACCTACGCCGAGGACTTTCGTCCCGGCGACGTGTTCGAGCACACCCGGGCGCGGGTGGTCACTACCGATCACATCATGCTCACCGGCATCCTCGACAACACGTCGCAGGTGCACTGCAACCAGTGGATGATCGACCAGCAGCCGGAGCGTTACTTGGGCGGACAGCTGATCGTGTGGGGCGGGATTCCGTTCACGCTTTGCCTCGGCCTCTCGTCCGCCGACGTGGGGGACAATGCGCTCGCCGACGTGCGGTACCGCACGGGGCGCCACACGGCCCCGATCTTCGCCGGTGACACGGTGTTCGCCTCGACCGAGATCCGCGCCCTGCGGGAGTTCCCCGGGCGACCCGATCTGGGCATCCTCGACACGGTGCTGCGCGGCCACAAATTCGTCCGCAAGGGGGACGCCGTGGAGCGCGTCGAGATATTCCATCTCGAGCGCGAGGCGGCCCTGAAGCGGCGCAGCCACTACGCCTGAGATGGCGCACCGGTGGCTCTTCAAGACCGAGCCGGGCGCGTACTCGTTCGCGCGGCTGGAGAGTGACCGGCGCACGGTCTGGGACGGGGTGAAGAACGCGCTGGCGCAGAAGCACCTCCGGGCGGCGGTGGCCGGAGACGAGGTGCTCGTCTACCACACGGGCGACGAGAAGGCGGTGGTCGGCCTAGCGCGCATCGTGCGCGGGCCGTATCCGGATCCCGGCCAGAAGGACGCCCGCCAGGTGGTCGTCGATCTGGCGCTGGTGCGGGCGCTGCCTCGCCCAGTCACGCTCGCGGAGATGCGCGCCGACCGGAAGCTGGCCGGGTTCGACCTGCTGCGCCTGCCCCGCCTGTCGATCATGCCGGTGGCACCGGCGCACTGGGTCGAGATACTGCGCTTGGCGGGCTCCGGGGAGGCGTAGGTGCGGGCGGCCGGAGCGGCGCTGATCGTGTGCGGCGTCACCTTGGCGGCGCGGAGCGCACTTCTGCTCGTCGGGCGTGGGCGCCCGCAGCGCGGTCCGCGGCCAGCCATGGTCATCGCCGGTCCGTACGTGCGGGTTCGCAATCCCCTGCTGGCCGGGATCGTGCTCGCCCTCGCCGGCACGGCCCTCGCCATGGCATCCTGGGATCTGGCCGCGGTGGTCGTGTGCTTCTGGACGGCCGCCCACCTGTGGGTCGTGCGCATCGAAGAGCCGCGGCTGGCAGCCCGCTTCGGGGCCGCATACGCTGCCTACCTGCACCATGTTCCGCGCTGGCTTCCGCACCGCACGGGTCCCCCGGTCAGCGACGGCGACTGAGCACCCGCATCGCTTGACGGTCCGGGTACCCTACGCGTACGACAGCCCATCATCCATGAAACGCCGCCTGCTTGATCTGCTGGTCTGCCCGACGTGTCAGGGGCCATTCGCGCTCGAAGTGTTCGCCGAGGAGCGCGTCGCAGGCTACGAGCCGGAGCGGGTCGCGTGCGTGGAATTCTGCGCTCTCAAGGACGCGCCGGTCAGCAACGCCGTCACGGTCGCAGACTGCGCCCGCTGCTACACGGCCGACGTCATCGAGGGCGCGCTGCGCTGCCGGACGTGTGGCGCGGCGTTCCCGATCATCGAGGGCGTCCCGCGGCTTCTGGGGGCCACCCTGCTGGTGCGCATGGTCCGCCGCTACGCCGACTTCTTCGCGCGCCATCCGGAGCTCCGGCCGGCCGAGACCAACGGCAGCAACACACTCGCCGACACGCTGGAGAGCTTCACGCGCCAGCGCCTCGATCTGCAGCCACCGGGCCCGGAGTTCGTCGCCCAGTGGCGCGATCACCTCCGCCGCAACCTCGGCGACGCGATCGGGGTCGAGGCTCTCGCCGGGAAGCTCGTGCTCGACGTGGGGTGCGGGTTCGGGCGCCACCTCTACGTAGCCAGCGAGGCGGGTGCCGAGACCGTGGGTGTCGATCTGTCCGGGGGTGCGGACGTGGCCCGACGAAACAACCGCGGGCACCCGCGCTGTCACGTCGTGCAGACCGATGTCTTCCAGCGCCCGCTACGCGCCGGGCGATTCGACGTGGTGTGGTCCTTCGGGGTGCTGCATCACATGCCAAACCCGCGCGCGGGCTTCGAGACGATCGTCCCGTTCGCCCGTCCCGACGGGGGGCTGGTCGTGATCTGGGTGTACGGCTACCGCGGCATGGCGTTCACCTACCGGCTCTCACACATGCGACCGCTCCACGGGGTGATCCGGCAGCTGTCGAGCGCGACACGCGTGCGCGCCTCGCAAGCCGTCGCGGCGCTGCTGTCAGGGCTCTATTGGGAGCCGCTGCGGGTGGCCAAGTACACGGGCCTCGGTCCGGTCGTCGACCGGCTGCCGCTGTCGATGTACGTCGATCATGGCTGGGTCCCGCGGGTGGCGGCGGTGCATGACCGCCTGTCGACGCCGATCACGCATTTCCACGACCGGGACGAATTGCTCGGATGGTTCGAAGGGGCCCAGCTGGTCGATATCCGGGTCGAGGACACCGAGCGCCGGGGCTGGCGCAGCCACGGTCGCCGGACCCTTGCAGCCGCCGCACAGGGCGTGCGGGCGAGGTGACCGGTGCGCCGGGCGCTCGCTGGGGCGACGGTCGTGGGCACCGTCATGCTCGGTGTGCTGTGGGCGTCGCGGACGCCGACGCTGGCACTCGTGCGCCTCAAGCTGGCCCTCGATGCGGGTGACCTGGCGACCGTCGAGCGCGCCGTTGACGCCCGCGCGCTCACCCGCGCGGCGTTGCCTCCCGGGATCGATCCGTCGCAGGCGGCCACGATAGGAACTCTGCGTCCCGTCCTCGGCGTCGAGCTCGAGCGCGAGATCGAGCGCCTGGTCGATGGCGCCCTGCGCGTCTCCTGGCCCGAGCTGTGCGCCTCGGTCGCGGACCTGCAGCGCACCGGCCCGGTGGCGCGCTTCCGGTTCCGGGATGTCTTCCAGGTACGGATGCGGCAGGACGGCGGCGGCTGGCGAATCGTCGCCATCGAGCGCGACGGGGACCCGCTGCTTCGGGCGAGGGCCCCGAGCTCATCTTCGCCCGTGTCCCAGGCCGCAGCACCCGTCGCACCCGATCCGCCCGCCCGGGTCGCCGAACGGTTCACGCCCATGGTCGACGGGGCCGGAACGCCAGCGCAGGACGAGTCAGCTGCGGAGCGCGAACACCCCAGACCGCGGCCCTTCGTGCGCCAGATAGAGGGGCGCACCTGGACGATCCAGGTCACGGCGACCACGGATGCGGTCGAAGCCGCGCACGAACGCTCGTGGCTCGTGGGCCAGGGTGAACCGGCCTTCGTGCTGCAGGCGCAGGTCGGCCGTGAGACGTGGCATCGCGTTCTGGTCGGACGGTACGCGACTCGGCCGGAGGCCGAGCGCGGCATCACACGCCTGCAGGCGCTGGCCCGTCCGTTCCCCGCAGCGCCCTGACCGACTTCGGGACCGGGCGGCGGCTGTCCCGAAGGAAGCCGCCGCCCGCCCTGGGGTCTTCCGGTCTCCGCCACCACCTCCCGCACCACCCACCGCCACCATCATCTCACCAACCACTCCAGAGGAAGCCCGTTACGGCGCCACGCCGTTGCGACTCTGCGGAGCAGCTTTCGTGCCGCGCGGCGCTGCGCTGCGCACTGTGCCACGACGGGGTCTGCGACCGCTCGCTCCGCATGCAGGAAAGCTCCGCCGAAACGCGGCGATGGCTCATGGAGCGCGGATGCGGTGCCGGATGCAGCACGCGCGGCTCGGGCGGGCTGTGGCGTGGGCCCGTTGGCGGCGGCGCAGGCAGACGCCGCGTATGCCGCAGGTGCCGTGATAGGCGCGCGTCGATACGCCGGCGGTCGCTGTGCACGCCGGAACGCTCGAGGGGCCCTACCCTCGAACGATCCCCCCGTCAGGGCGTGGGCTGCGGAGTCGGATTCTTGGCCTGGTTGCAGCCGCAGCTCGGGCCGTTGCCTGTAGTCGGCGCTGCGGCCTCCGCGACGGCGGCGCTACAGCACTTGGGGCCCATGCTTCCGCCGCAGGCGCAGCCGGCCGGGGGCGCCGCCGCGGGTGCGGCCTGCGCAGCGGCCGTGTCGGCCGCGTCCCTGGCAGGGGCAGTGTCGTCTGCGGCCGGCGCCGTCAGTGCTGAGGAAGCGAGCAGAAAGACGGCGAGCAGAAGGAATCGCATGAGGCGCGACGCTAGCCGAGCGGCTTCCCCCCCGCAAGCCGGGGTTTCCGCGGGCGTACCGCCGCGGCTCGTCCGGGAGCTGCGGCTCGCACGAGCCAGTCCCACATCGGGGGCTCTCCCGGGAAGCTCTCGTACCCTCCGACCGGGGCCCCCCACGGATAGAGGACACGCCCGAGCCGCACGTGACGGAAGCCGACCCGACGGAGACGGTGGGCGAGCTCGAAGGCGTAGAAGAACTTCTGCGTCCGCTGGATCTCGGTGTAGGTCCCGTGAACGAAGTCGTACTTTTCCTGCTCCAGGATACGGCTGGTGCGGGCGCGGGCGCGTGCTGGGGCGTACTGTCGGCGTTCGCGTTCGTGGATGAGAAAGCCCTGATAGAGAACGGCCTCCATGGCGGGGAAAACCCCGACCAGCACGCCGCCGGGGCGCAGCGTGGCCGCCAGCTCGGCGAAGATGCGGTCGAGGCCGGCGGGATCGGGAGTGAGCACCGAGTTCACCGTGATCGCCACGTCCAGCCGACCGTGGAGCTGGCGCAGGTCGGCCAAGTCGGCGTGCGCGAGCGTTACGTGCCCGGCCCGGCAGGCCGCGCGTGCCCTGGTGAGCATGGCGGGCGAGAAATCGACGCCGACGACGTGGGCGAAGCGGGCCGCGAGCGTGGGGAGCAACGTGCCGACGCCACAGCCGAGGTCGCCGACGGTCTTGCGATGCGCCTCCGGAATGGTCGCCAGCGCGCGCGCCAGCGCGGGCGGGACGCCGCTCCGGAACGGACTCACCACCTCGTCGAAGTAGGCCGCCGCCACGCGATCCCAGTCCGCGACAGCCATGGCCCGTGCCACTCCCATGCGGGGCGCGACAGCAACCCCCGTACCACCGCGTGCGCCCGCACGTCGTCACGAGTGCCGCCCGGCCATCGCGTCAAGGGGTTGGCCTGCCCGTCCGGTCGGGTCAGGTCTGTCGACACGTCGCCACCCGCCGCGACGGTGGGGTGGCGCTGCCGACGTTTCATGACCGGCGGGCAGCAGTTCGGCGCGTCGGGATTGCTCCGCGGACGGAGGCCGTGCAAACACGCCACCGTGGCTCGTCCGCTCCCCGTGGCCCCGACACCGGCCGTCCCCCGACTCGGCTTCTGGGCGAAGGCGATGTACGGCTTCGGGGACATCATCGTCGGCATCCGCCTGACGGTGTTCCAGTTCTACCTCCTGCCATTCTACACCGACGTGGTCCTGCTCACGCCCGCGCTCGCCGGGGTCGCCAAAATGATCGGCCTGGCATGGGACGGCCTGAACGATCCGCTCACGGGCTTCGTGTCGGACACGACACGCACGCGGTTCGGGCGCCGGCGCCCGTTCCTGCTGCTGGCGGCACTGCCGATCGGCGTGACCTTCGCCATGCTCTGGACGCCGCCCGGCGCCCTCGGCCCGATGGGCCGGTTCGTCTATCTGGTAGTCGCGTACCTGCTACTCGACACCTGCTTCACGCTGTACTCGACGCCCTACTATGCGCTCGGTGCCGAACTGTCGTCCGACTATCACGAGCGGACGCAGCTGGCGGCGGCGCGCGGGCTCTTCCACGTGTTCGGCTTGTTCGCCGGCGGTGTGATCCCGGGGCTGGTCATCGCGCAGTATGCCGACTCCCCGGCGACCGGGTTCATCCGCCTGGGGCTGGGGATGGGCGCCTTCATGACCGCGGTCGCGCTGCTGACGGGGCTGGTGGTGCGCGAGCCACCGGTCACGGAGACGTCGGGCAGGTCCCCGTCGTGGGGTGCCTTCGTGCATGGATTGCGTACGTCGCTCGGCAACCGCCCCTTCCGGATCATGCTCGGCACGTTCGCCGTGATCATGGTGGGTGGCGGGTTGAATCAGACCCTGGTGCCCTACGTGATGCGCTACTGGCTTGCCCGACCCGACGTGGTGGGGAGCGTGGTCGCCGTCTACCTGACCGCCTCGCTGGCCTCGCTGCCGCTGTGGACGCAGCTCGGGCGCCGGCTGGGGAAGGATCGCGCGCTCAGGCTGTGCATGCTCTGGGCGGCCTTCGCCCTGGCGATGCTGCCGGTCGTGCTGTTCCCGGGGATGAGTGACACGCTGCTGGCCGGCCTCCTCGCGCTTGCGGGCCTCGGCAACGGCGGCTGGATCGTCCTCGCGCCCGCCATCATGGCGGACATCATCGATCACGACGAGCTGGAAACGACCGAGCGCCGCGAGGGTGCCTACTTCGGCTTGTGGACGCTGGCCATGAAGTTCGCCCAGGCCCTTGCCTCCGGGGTGATCGGGGTGGCCCTGCAACTGCTCGACTACACGCCGAACCAGGTCCAGGCGGGGCACACGCTGCTCGGCATCAAGGTCCTGTACGGGCCCGTGCCGGCGGGGTGCATGCTGCTCGCCTTCGTGGTGTTCTGGCGCTTCCCCCTGACGCGGCAGCGGCACGCAGAGGTGCAGGCGGCGCTGATGGCGCGCCGCGGCTGACCCGCGCCTTGCGACAGCCGGGCGGGCGTGGCTAACGTACCGCCGCTCGATGACCGACTTCCGTGCCAGCGCGCTCGCCGTGCCGATCGAGAACGTCGACCAGTTGGTCGAGCAATTCCACCACGCCGGCAAGCCGCGCGACCAGTGGCGGATCGGCACCGAGTACGAAAAGGTCGTCGTCGACCGCGCCACCGGCCGGGCGGCCCCCTTCTCTGGCCCCCGTGGCATCGAAGCCATGCTGCGCGGCCTGGCGGAACGCTTCGGCTGGGAGCCCAAGGAGGAGGACGGGCGTGTGGTGGCGCTCGCCCGCGGCGGCGCATCGATCACCCTCGAGCCCGGCGCACAGCTCGAGCTCTCGGGCGAGCAGTGCCCCACCATCCACTGCACGGAAGAGGAACTCCGCACCCACGTGCGCGAGGTCGTCACCGTCGGTGCAGAGCTCGGCCTTGCCTGTCTCGGACTCGGCATCCAGCCCATCAGCCCTCCGGACGAGATCGAATGGGTGCCGAAGCAGCGCTACCGGATCATGGGGCCGTACATGACCCGTGTCGGCACCCTCGGCCAGCGCATGATGAAGCAGACCGCCACCGTGCAGGCCAACATCGACTTCGCCGACGAACGCGACGCGATGCATAAGCTGCGCGTCGGCATGGGCATTGCCCCACTGGTGAACGCCATGTTCGCCAACTCCTCGGTGTCGGACGGCGATCTCAACCGCTACATGAGTTTCCGCGGGCACATCTGGACCGACACCGATCGCGCGCGCTGCGGTCTCCTGCCCTTCGTCTTCCGTGACGGGGCCGGTTTTCGGGACTATGTCGAGTGGGCTCTCGACGTCCCGCTCTACTTCATCCTGCGCGACGGCCGCTACATGACCGGCGTGACGGGGGCCCCCTTCCGGCATTTCCTGGCCGAGGGGTTCGACGGCGAACGGGCCACGCTCGACGACTGGAACCTCCACCTCACGACGCTCTTTCCGGAGGTCCGGCTGAAGGGATACCTCGAGCTCCGCTCGGCGGACAGTCAGCCGCCGGAGCGCAACCTGGCGCTGCCCGCACTCGTGAAGGGTGTCTTCTACACCGGGGACTGCCTCGACGCGGCATGGGACCTGGTGAAGCGGTGGAGTTTCGACGAGCGGCAGACGCTCTACCGCGAGGTGCATCGCGAGGCCCTGCTGACGCGCTTCCGCGGCGTGGGCGTGATCGAGCTCGCGCGCGAGCTGTACGCCATCGCCGAGGAGGGGCTGCGCCGGCAGGCGGCGCTCGATGCGCGCGGACGCGACGAGCGCTGTCACCTCGAGCGCCTGGGCGAGCAGCTCGCCATGGGGCGTTCGCCGGCGCGAGTCATCGCCGAGAAGTGGGTCGGGGCGTGGAACCGCCGTATCCAGGCGCTGATCGCCTACGCGGAGTACGTATAGCCTGGGAGCTCGACATGGGCTTCGCGCCGACCGAGGTGGCGGCCCCGCGCGGTGCGAAAGCGCAGCTAAATGACGCTGAGCGGCATGCCGCCACCGGGAGGCAGGAATTCCTTGCCTTCCTCTGCCGATTGCGATAAGGGGCCCTAATTCCAGGCGGGAAGGTTTTTCATCCCCGAGCCCGTTCTTTTGCAATTGGGGGGATGGTAGTGAGAGCGGCAGTTCGCCCGTCCGACGGGCGACGCCGCCTAGCAGGAGGGGAGGGGCAGAGGATGGTTGCAAAGGGAAAGCGTGGCTTCTCGGCAGGGCATGATCGGCTGGCCGGCCTGTTCGAGCCTGACGTCCTGCTTCCGGCGCAGTTCTTCGCGGCCTTCCGCCGTGAGGGCGGGCTCGAGCGCGAGCGGCTTCTGATGCTCGCGGTGCTCGAGGACGCGGTCGATTGTTACCAGAAGTACACCGATGCAAAGGACCCTCGGGGCGTCGAGATCTTCCAGGAGTCGCAGGACTGGGTCGGCTCGACCGACCGGACGTGGCTGTTCTCGTTCGAGAACATCTGCGACACCTTGGAGATCAACGCCGAGTACGTCCGGCGTGGTCTGCGTGAGTGGCGCGACAAGAATGCGCATGCACGCCGGCCACGTGCGACCGTGTTGATGGCCGCCGAGGCTGCCGCCCAGGTCAACGGCGACGGCGACTTCCGCAACGCGACCGCGTAGTCGTTCGCCAGGTAGATTCACGGGGCGGGGCTTCCCCGCCCCGTATCCGCTCCGGAACGCCAAGGCATAGCTGCGGTGCGCGCTAGCGGAGGGTGACCACGACGTGCCGCTCGCGTGGCCCGTCGAGTTCCACCAGCATCACGGCCTGCCAGCGCCCGAGAACGAGTTTGCCATCACGGACCGGGATGGTCTCTCCGGGGCCGAGAATGGTCGCCTGGATGTGCGAGGCGGCGTTGCCGTCGACGCGGTCATGCCGCCATTGCCCCCCCGGAATGAGCCGATCCAGCGCGTCGAGGACATCGACGCAGACGTTGGGGTCGTCGTTCTCGTTGACCACGATGGCCGCGGTGGCATGCGGCGTGTAGACGCTGCACAGGGCTTCCGCCGGGGCGGCCCGCGCGACGATCTCCGCCACGCGAGCCGTGATGTCGATCATCTCGCGCTTCTGGCCCGTGTGGAGGCGGAACTCGGTCATTGGCTCGCGAGCGCGGCCAGTGGTGGCGCGTCCGCGACCGAGGTGGGCCCCGCCGACACGCGGTCGGGCATGCTGCTGCGGTTCTCTAGCGCCGCTTGGAGCAGGGCCGGATCCACCCGGTTCGTCAGCCCGGCGCGCTGGATGGCCTCCGAGGCTTCCTGGAAGAGCGCCGGCGCGTAGCCGTAGATGTCCTGGTGGGCTTCGACGTACACGACCCCTGCACGTACGCCGGCCTTGACCGGCTGGTAGGTGAACTCACCCGCCATGCCGGGCCGCACGAGCGGGAAGAGGTGCGCGATGTCCTCCGGATAGAGGCGCACGCAGCCGTGGCTCACCTGCATGCCGACGCCCCATGGGATGTTGGTGCCGTGGATGCCGTACATCGGTAGCGTCAGCTCGATGCGATGCTTGCCGAGGGGGTTGTCGGGGTCGCCACCTGCGATGAAGGTGCGCGCGTCGCCGCGCTCGGCGATGTGCTCCTTGCGGATGGACTCCGGGATGTTCCACTGCGGGTTGACGGTCTTGCCGCGGATCTTGAACTTGCCGTTCGGCGTGCGCCATTCGTCGCGCCCGAGCCCGACCGGGAGGGTGTGTACGATGGTGGTACGCGGGTCGCCCGGGGCACGGCGGTAGAGAAACAGGCGCATCTCGGGGATGTTGACCACCACCCCTTCGTAGGTGCAGCACGGGAGCACCCATTCTGTGGGGATGAGGATGGTCGCGCCCGCCGGCGGCACCCACGGGTCGATCCCCGGGTTGGCCTCGGTGATCTCGTTGTAGCCGAGGCTGAACCAACGGGCGAGGTCCATCAGCGTGTCGCCCTTGCGGATGCGGTACGTGCGTACGGAGCCGATCACCGTCTCCGGTGCGGGGCCGCCCTTGGGCGGCGTGGGAATGGAGTACGTCGGGAAGGTCTTACGCAGGAACGCGTCCTCGTCCCAGTCGGCACGCGCTGCGGTGCTCGCCATGACAACCACGGCGACCATCAGGACGAGGGTCAATCGTCGCATTCGCCGTCCACCGTAGCGAGCGACGGCGAGTGACACAAGTTTGGCCTGTGGACGGTGCCGTTCAGAGTGGTACGCCGAGCGTGACAAGACGGGCGCGCAGGGCATCCGTGTCGACGCACGGGAGGGCGTGCCCGCCGGCGTGGGCAAGTGCGACGGCGAGCGCGGCCGCCTGCCCCTCGCCCATGCACGGACCGATCACGCGTACAGACGCGAACCCCTCGCGGGTGGCGGATACGCAGCGCCCGGCCACCAGGACGTTGCCGAGCCCGTCGGGTAGAAGGCAGCGGTACGGCACCGTGTACCAGAGGCCATCGTCGAGGAAGCGCCAGTCGGTCAGCCCGCCCGGTACGTGTAGCTCGATCGGCCAGGCCGAGCGGACCACGCCGTCGTCGAACTTCCGCCCGCCGAGTACGTCGTCTCCGGTCAGGCGATAGCGGCCGCGGATGCGGCGGCTCTCGCGGACGCCGAGGCGGGGGGCGGTGTCCGAGATGAAAGCCTGCGCAAACCCCGGCATGCGGGCGCGCAGGAAGGCCGCGCAGCGCTCGGCCTGCTCCCGGCCGAGCATCTCGCCGAGCGTCAGCTCGGCGGCGTTGCCGGCATCCAGCGGCCGCCCCGCGATCGACACCCGGCTCATTGCCACCAGCACCTCACCGGCGCGGCCGGTCGGGATCACGTTCCCGGAGCGTCGGGGCAGGTCGTCGGACGCGAAGTGACGCTCGAGCAGATCGTTCAGCCCGAACAGGTGCGGGATGGCCTGGGCGAGGTCGACCTGCTGCATGTAGAACATCATCGACGGGTACTGCAGCGGGTCACCGTGCTCGACGGGTGCGCCGGCCGAGGCGGCGAGCGCCGCGTCCCCGCTGGCGTCGACGTAGTACGGCGCCCGCAGCGCGATCTCGCCCCCGCGGGTGGAGACGGTGACGGCCCGGACCGTGCCCCCTTCCCCTAGGGCGCGCAGGAAGCGGGCATGCAGGTAGACGGTGAGGTTCGCCTCGCTCCGTGCCAGGCCATCGTACAGTCGCTTCACGCCCCAGGGGACATACGGGACGGCGGCCGTGGTCTTGAACGGCACCGGCCCGTAACACATGCCCTCGGCGAGCAACCGATCCATGACCTCGGCCGCGAATCCACCCACCAGACGCACGAGCTCGCCGCCGGTGTCGCGGGAGTAGAAGCCGCAGAACGTCCCCACGCAGCCGCCCGTAGACATGCCGCCGAGGAAGGGCGAATCGTCCACCAGCACCGTACGCAGCCCAGCGCGTGCCGCGGTAACAGCCGCGGCCATGCCGGCCGAGCCGCCCCCGACGACGACCAGGTCCGCGTCCTCAGCGACGGGCACCTCCGCAGCCGGCACGGTGACCCAGTCGCGTGCCATGCGGAACTAGGTGCCGGCCGTGACCTGTCGTCGCAGGCGCTCGGCGACGGCGGGCACGGCTTTGAGCAGCATGTCGAGGCGGGCGATGGCGGACCCGGTCGATTCTACGAGCGCGGCCCGGTACGCGGCCAGGGCCTGGTCGATCGCGTCCTCTTTGCCCGGGGCGATCTCTTCGCGATCGGTCAGGCACGCGTTCACCTGGTCGGCCAGCCCCTCGAGACGCTTCTCGCCATCCTCACCGAGGCGGGTGCCCACCAGCTCGTTCCACAGGGTCGAGAACGCATAGGTGGCGGGTACCTGCCGGCGGAGGCCGCCGGTCAAGAGCTGGAGCCGGTCGGCGATTGCCGACGCCGTGGTGAGCCCCCGGCGCGAGGTGAAGGCGTTCATGTTTGCGAGACGGTCGCGCAGGCGCTCGACGCCGTGGTGTTCGGCGAGGGCGTCGATGGCTTCGACGAGCTCGGCGGTGGTCAGGTAGGCCATACGCGGCCGTTGTGATGGCGGGTCGCGTGCAGACTGTCAACGGCCCATGCGACGTGCTAACCGGGCCCGCATGGAGCAGCAGGTCGCCCTCGTGACAGGGGCCTCGAGCGGCATCGGCGAAGCCCTCGCGCGTCGTCTCGCGCAGGCCAAGCGGAATCTCGTGCTGGTGGCCAGGCGTGTCGAACGGCTGGACGCGCTGGCCGCGGGGCTGGCACGCGAGCACGGCGTCCAGGCCCACGTGATCGCCCAGGATCTGGCAGCTCCGGGCGCGGTCGGCACGCTCCTCGACGAGGTCGGCCGTCGTGGCCTGGCGGTCGACTACCTCGTGAACAACGCCGGCTTCGGCACCGTCGGCCGGTTCGCGGACCTACCGGTCGAGCGCGAGCTCGAGGAGATCCGTCTCAACATCTCCGCCCTGGTCGCGCTGACCGGCCGGTGCCTGCCCGGCATGGTGCAACGGGGCCATGGCGTGGTCATGAACATCTCCTCGGTGGCCGGGTTCGCGCCCAGTCCCTACATGGCCACCTACAGCGCCACCAAAGCGTTCGTGCTGAGCTTCACGGAAGCCATCGCGGCGGAGCTGCGTGGCACGGGGGTCGTGGTCCTGTGCGTGTGCCCGGGGTTCACCCGGACCGAGTTCCAGGACAAGGCGGCGGTCGACACCGGCAGCGTTCCGGGGTTTGCCTGGATGTCGGCCGACGCGGTCGCGGCCGAGGCGCTGGCCGCAGTCGGCAAGCGTACCGTGCTCGTGAACGGCACCCTGAACAGCCTGATGACGAGCACCCTCAAGCTCGTGCCCCGGGCGGTGCTGACACGGGTGGTGGGCAGCTTCATGCGGCCGCGGACCGGCGCGTGAGGGCAGTCCCGATAACCGCGGCGGTGCTCGCGCTGGCCGCGCTGACCCACGCCGCCAACGAGCCACCGCTGCCCGAGGTCGCTGCCGCGCTCGAGCGCATCGCGGACGGCTCGACCATCGAGCTCACCACCACCGGCCGCCGCACCGGGAAGGAGCACACCAAGCCCATCTGGTTCGTCGTCCATGACGGCGCGATCCTCGTCCAGGCAGGCAAGGACGGGGCCACCGATTGGTACCGTAACCTCGAGAAGACGCCCGCGGTCGTCGTCCGGCGGGGCGACTACACGTTCCGGGCGCGGGCGGTGCCGATCACCGACGCGGCCCGGATCGAGACCATCCACGCGCTGTTCCGGGAGAAGTACACCAGCGCGCGTATCCTGTCGTGGTTCGGCTCGTCGATCGGGCAGGGACGGCCGGTCGAGTTGGTACCCATCTCGGTCGCGCAGCGCCGCTAGGCGTTCCCCGGGTCATCGCGGCAGGAGCAGGTACAACGCCCCACGCTCGTTGGTGCGGCCGGCGTGCTCCTCCGCGTCGGCGCCTGCCCCCAGGAACAGGTCCGCGTGGGCGCCGGTGATGGCCGCGCCAGCATCCTGGCTGACGACGAAGCGGCGTGCGGACGGCGCGGCGAGATAGCCGAGCGCACCGGGTGGTACCAGCCGCGGGTCGGTCGCCACCGACCGCCCCGGCGTGAGCGGCACCCCCAGGCTGCCCACCGGCTCGCCGGCGGCGATGCGGAAGAAGGTGAAGCGCTCGTTGGTGGCCAGCACGGCAGCGCGCTCGTCGTCGGGCAACGTGGTGAGCACGCGCCGGATGTCGGGCATGGTGCTCGCTCCGGGTGGGAGCAGGCCGCGCTCCCGCAAGGCCTTCGCGGGACCGCGGAACGGGCGTCCGTTGGTTCCCGCATAGCGCAGCCCCAGGACGCGCCGGTCGTGGAGCCGAAGCCGTCCCGAGCCCTGCACGTGGAGCGAGAACAGCGCCACCGGGTCGGCCACCCAGGCGATCTCGAGCCGCTGCCCGGCGAGCGCCCCGGCGTCGATCTCGGCACGCGTCGGATACGGACCCACCCGGCCGCCGCTCGCCCGCCCGGCGAGCTTCCGGCACTGGCAATCGGGATCGAGCTTGCCCGGATCGACGTCGACCAGATCCGGGGGCCGGGCGTAGATCGGAAAGCGGAAAGTGGCGTCCCGCGTCAGGCGCCCGGCCAGCTCGGGCTCGTAGTAGGCGGTGAGCAGCAACGAGTCGCGCACACGGACGACGCGGAAGGCGCGGGCGACGGCTTTCCGGCGAGCGTCGGGGTCCGGCGTCGTGGCGAGGATGTCGAGCAGACGACGGGCGGCGGCGGCGTCCTCCGGGCGGGTGTACGCCGGCAGCGTCCGCTCGATCGCCGTGCGCAGGGACGCCAGGTCGAGGTCGTCGGTCAGGTCAGGCAGCTCGCGTGCGCTGACGGGAACGAGCGCGCCCCGTGGCCGGAGCGCAGTGCACCCACCCAGGACCACGCAGCCGACCACGGTGGCCGTGGCGAGCCACGTGCCGCGGGCGCGGATCACGCCGCGTACGCGGCCTGCGCGGCCGCCACCGACGCGCCGATCGCCACCGGGCGGCCCTCGGCGCGCAGGGTATCCTCGAGCGCGGCCAGCACGGTCAGCACGTGCGCCCGCCGGCTCGACTCGCCCATGAGGCCGATCCGCCACACCCGCCCCTTCATCGGGCCGAGGCCGCCGCCGATCTCGATGCCGTGCTCCTGCAGGAGGCGGGCGCGCACGCGCGCCTCGTCGACGCCGTCGGGCACCGTGACGGCGTTCAACATCGGCAGGCGGTGACCTTCTTCGGCAGCGAGCATGAGGCCGAGCGCGCCGAGCCCCGCCGCCAGGGCGCGATGATTGCGCGCGTGGCGCGCGAACCGGGCCGGCAGCCCTTCTTCGACGACCAGGCGCAGCGCCTCGCGGAGCGCGTAGTTCATCGAGATGGGCGCGGTGTGGTGGTAGACGCGCTCCTCGCCCCAGTACTGCTGGAGCAGGGTCATGTCGAGGTACCAGCTCTGCACCTTGGTCTTCCGCTGCCGCAGCACTTCGAGCGCCCGCGGGCCGAAGCTCACGGGTGCCAGGCCGGGCGGGCAGGAGAGGCACTTCTGGGTGCCGCTGTAGGCCGCGTCGATACCACAGGCGTCGAGATCGACGGCCAACCCGCCCAGCGACGTGACGCAGTCGGCCAGGAAAAGGGCACCGTACTCGTGCGCCAGGCGGACGGCGTCGGGCAGCGGCTGCCAGGCGCCGGTGGAGGTCTCGGCGTGCACCAGCGCCACCAGCTTCGGCCGCGTGCAATTCTTGAGCGCGGCTTCGATCTGCTCGGGACGGACGATCCTGCCCCACGGCGCCTCGACGCGCACGGCGGTCGCCCCCGCGCGCTCGATCACCTCCGCCATGCGCGTGCCGAAGACGCCGTTCACGCCCACGATCACCTGATCGCCGGGCTCGACCAGGTTGACGATGCACGCCTCCATGCCGGCGCTGCCGGTTCCCGACACCGGGAAGGTGAGGGTGTTCTCGGTGGCGAAGACGAGACGCAGGAGGGCCTTCACGTCGTCCATCATGGCGATGAACGCGGGGTCGAGATGGCCGAGCAGCGGCGCCGCCATGGCGGCCAGCACGCGCGGATGGACCATCGACGGCCCGGGGCCGAGCAGCAAGCGGGCGGGTGGGATGAACTCGCCGGGGACCGCGGTCACGGGCGCGCACTGTACACGAGCGCGAAGCGCGGCTACAAACCGGCGCCATGCTGGCGCCGTTGGCCGCGCGCCTGCGCGCGCTCGTGGGCGCCGACGGGGTCGTCGATCGCCCGGAGGCGCTGCTCGTCTACGAATGTGACGGGTACACGCTCGAGCGCGCGACACCGGAGCTGGTCGTGCTGCCGCACACGCCGGAGGAAGTCGCGGCGGTCGTGCGCCTGCTGGCCGCGGACGGCATCGCGTTCGTGCCGCGCGGCGCCGGGACGGGGCTCTCGGGCGGGACGCTGCCCGTGGCCGCGCCGGTGATGATCTGCACCAGCCGCCTGCAGCGCATCGAGGCGATCGACGTGCAGAACCGCTACGTCACCGTGCAGGCGGGGGTCGTGAACCAGTGGGTCACGAATGCCGTGCGCCGCCACGGCCTGTGCTACGCGCCCGACCCGTCGAGCCAGCCGGCGTGCACCATCGGTGGCAATGTGGCCGAGAACTCGGGCGGTCCGCACACGCTCAAGTACGGGGTCACGGTCAATCACGTCCTGGGGGTCGAGCTGGTGCTGCCATCGGGCGAGGTGGTGCACCTCGGCGGGCCGGTAGAGGACCGCATCGGCTACGATCTGGTCGGCGTGGTGGTGGGGTCGGAGGGGACGTTCGGGATCGTCACCCGGGCCACGCTCCGCCTGGTGCGGATCCCGGAGGCGACGCGCACCATGCTGGCGGTGTTCGACTCGGTGGACGCGGCGAGCGCGGCCGTGTCGGGCATCATCGCCGCCGGCATCGTGCCGGCAGCCCTCGAGATGATGGATCGGCTCATCATCGAGGCGGTGGAAGCGGCCTTCCACGTCGGCCTGCCGACCGATGCCGGGGCCGTGCTCCTGGTGGAGCTCGACGGGCTCGCCGTCGGGCTCGACCCGCTGGCGGAGCGGGTGCGCGCCGTGTGCATAGAGGCCGGTGCCCGTGAGCTCCGCACCGCGCGCGACGAGAGCGAACGCGCGGCGCTCTGGAAGAGCCGCAAGCGGGCGTTCGGGGCCGTCGGCCGCCTGGCGCCCAACTACTGCACCCAGGACGGCGTGGTGCCGCGCACGCGCCTGCCCGACATCGTCCGCCACATCGCCGCCGCCGGCGCGCGCCATCGCGTCCGCATCGCCAACGTGTTCCACGCCGGCGACGGCAACATCCATCCCATCCTCCTCTTCGACGAGCGCGACCCGGACGAGGTGGCGCGCGTGCTGGCGGCCGGCCGGGACATCCTGGAGGCGTGCATCGCGCTCGGCGGCAGCATCACCGGCGAGCACGGCATCGGGGTCGAGAAGATCGCGCAGATGCCGCTGCTCTTCGGCCCGGACGATCTGGCGGCCATGATCCGCCTGCGCGCCGTGTTCGATCCGGAGGGTCGTGCCAACCCGCACAAGATCTTCCCCGACGCCAAAGTGTGCGTCGAGACCCGTGCCCCACGGCGACAGGCGGCGCTGTGACGGCACCATGGGCGGAACTCGTAGGGATGGAGTTCGTCCGGCCCGGCGAGCGGGCGGACGCGGTCGACGACATCGTACCGCGGTGGGTGATACGGCCGGGGACCGTCGAGGAGGTGCAGGCGTGCGTGCGCGCCGCCGCGGCGAGCGGCGCGACGGTCGTTCCGAGCGGACGGGGTGCACATCTCGACATCGGCGCGCCGCCGACGCGGGTCGAGGTGCTGCTCCGCCTCGATCGACTGGCGCGCGTCGTCGATCATCAAGCGGCCGACATGACGATAACGATGGAGGCCGGCTGCTCCCTGGCCGAGGTGGACGTGCAGCTCGGGCAGGCCGGGCAGTGGCTACCGCTCGACCCGCCGCGGCCCGAAACCACCACCGTCGGCGGAACGATCGCCGCCAACCTGTCGGGCCCGCTGCGCGCGTCGCAAGGGACGGTGCGCGATCTCCTGCTCGGACTGCGGGTCGTCGCGGCCGACGGTGCCGTGGTCGTGGGCGGCGGCCGGGTGGTGAAGAACGTCGCCGGGTACGATCTGCCAAAACTCCATGTCGGGGCGCTCGGGACGCTCGGCGTCATCGTCGCGGCGACCTTCAAGGTCCGTCCCCGCCCGGCACGCGAGGAGGCCGTGACCATTCCCTGCCGCTCGCTCGCCGCCGCGGCGGCGGTGGCGCTCGCGGTGCTCGACGGTCCGGTGGCTCCGCTGTGGATCGAGCTGGCAAGCGATCTGGAGGGAACGCCCGGGGTCGCCGTCGGGCTCGGGGGGATCGACGCCGAGGTGGCCTATGGTCGCCAGACGTTGGGGGCAATCGCCGCGCGATGCGGCGGCACCATGCGTAGCGTGGTCGATGGCCGCACGCTGCGCGGGCAGTGTGCCGATTTCGCCGTCCAGCCGGCTGCCGCCGTGTTGCGTGCGGCCACCGTGCCGGCCCGGGTGGGCGAGATCATGGACGCCTTCACCACCCACGCGCGGCGTGCTGGCGTCGGTGTGCGGATGATGGCGCATGCCGCCAACGGGGTCGTCCGGGTCGCGGTGGCCGACGCAGCCCACGTCACGGGATTCCTGGACGAGCTGCGGCCGGTGCTGGCGCGGGACGGCGGCGCGCTGGTGGTCGAACGCGCGGCGGGCGGTGTGAAGCGCCCGCTCGACCCCTGGGGCGATCCCGGACCGGGCCTCGCCCTCATGCGGCGCCTGAAGGCGAGCTTCGATCCCGGGTCGGTGCTGGCGCCGGGACGGTTCGTGGGCGGGCTCTAGGAAGCCATGCGCTTCGTCGAGTCGGAGAAGCTGCTCGCCTGCGTGCACTGCGGTCTCTGCCTGGCCGCGTGCCCGACCTACGTCGAGACGGGCGAGGAAGTGCACTCGCCCCGCGGGCGGATCCATCTCATGCGCGCGCTCGAGGAGGGACGCCTGGCGCCCACGGCGGCCGCCGTGGGCGCGCTCGACCTGTGCCTCGGGTGCCGGGCGTGCGAGACCGCGTGTCCCTCGGGCGTGGAGTACGGCAAGCTGATCGAGGCGGCGCGGCCGTACATCGAGCCATTCCGGCCCGCCCGGTCGCGGTGGGCACGATGGGCGCTGGCGCGGGTGCTGACCGCGCCGACGCTCGGGGCACTCGCCTTCTCACCGCTCCGCGTCACCGGCGGGCGGCCCTGGGTGCGCCGCCTGGCGCGACACAAGTCGCTCCGCATGCTGCGGCCGTGGCTCGCGCTGGCGGCGGCTGCGCCACGAGGTCGGTCCGCCGGCGCGTTGCCCCGCGTGCTCGAGCCGGCGGGCCGGCCACGGGGCACGGCAGTGCTCCTCACCGGCTGCGCCCCGGCGACCCTGTTCGCGCACACGCAGTACGCCGCGGTCGCGTTGCTGGTGCACGCCGGCGTGCGCGTGGTCGTGCCCAGGGCGCAGCCCTGCTGTGGTGCGCTGGCGCTCCACCTGGGAGCGGCCGAACGGGCGCGCGCGGTCGCGACCGAAGCCGCTCGCACGCTCGCCGCGGTCGAGCCCGACTGGGTCGTCACCGTGACTGCGGGCTGCGGCGCGCTGCTGCGCGAGTACGACGACTTGCTGCCCGGCGACGTGCGCGCCGCGCGCGTGGCACGGCAGGCGCGCGACGCGCTCGACCTGCTCGCCGAGCTCGGCCTGCCTGCCCCGTCGCGGCCACTGCCGCAGACGATCGCCATCCACGACCCGTGCCACCTCGCCCATGGCCAGGGAGTGCGCGCGCCGGTGCGCCAGCTCCTGGCGACCATCCCGGGCGTGCGGCTGGTGGAGTTGGACGAGGCCGACTGGTGCTGCGGCAGCGCCGGCACCTACAACCTGACCGAGCGTGCCATGGCGGCCCGCCTGCTCACACGCAAGATCGACCGGATCGTCGCCAGTGGAGCGGGCGTGATCGCGGCGGCGAACCCCGGCTGTCTGCTGCAGATCCGCGCCGGGGTGATCGGGCGCGGTCTCGACGTATCGATCGAGCATCCGCTCGACCTGCTGGCGACGGCGCACGGCCTCGGCGCGCCCGCTTGACGTGCGCTCGTCCGCCGACGTATCCCGCCTGCATGGCGAAGCGCGTCGACTGGTACTACCACCGCAAGGGGTGAATGACCTGTACGCGAGCGTCCAGGTTCCTGGACGCCAACGACATCACGCCGGCGGAGGTCGTGCCGGCGAGCCGCAAGCTCGGGAAGAAGGATGCCGCCGAGCTGGTGCAAGCGGCGACGCGCGTCGTGGTCGCCAAAGGCACGAAGGTGCAGGAGTTCGCGCCCGGAGGCAAGGCGCTCCCGGCGGCGGTCGACGCGCTGCTCGGGCCCACCGGCAACCTGCGTGCCCCGACGCTGCGCGCGGGCAGGACCGTCCTCGTGGGGTTCGACGACGCAACCTTCCGCACCGTGTTGCTCTGAGCACACACAACGCCTTGACGGCACCAGGCGCACGAGCGATAAGCGCCGGCCATGCGCATTCACGTCGACTGCCCGACCGAGCTGGCGACCCAGGGCCCGCGAAGCTTCGTGCTGGGTGAGCGCACGATCGAAGTCGACGACCTGCTCGATCGTTGGTACGGAGACGATGCCACCTACTTCCGCGTGCGCGGCGGTGACGGCCACCTGTACGTGTTGAAGCATCTCCGCGGCCACGATCGCTGGGAGCTCACGTCATTCACGCGCCGGGGCTCGCTCGGGACCAGCCTGCGCACCAAGGGCCCGCGGGTCCTGCACTAGAACCCCGCCGCAGCATCTGCAAAGAGACGCGGCCGCAGCCCGCCAGCGGCGCCTGCGCGCCCTGCAGGTCGCGGGTGTCGAAGGCTCGGGTGAACCGGGCGTAATGCGGGCTAATCAGAGCGGCAAGGCGTGCACGGTCTCGGGCTGGGCGCGGCCGCGAATGGCCAGATCCGCATGGCGCACGAACGTGGCGCACGTCTCCCGGCCGGCGCGGCGAAAGGTCGTGTCGTCGATGGCGACGGCTGCATTGAGATCGCGCGTCATGCTCTGCAGGCGGGCGGCGAGATTGACGGTGTCGCCGATCACCGTCCAGATGATCCGATCGGACGACTGGATGTTGCCGACGAACGCCGGCCCGGTACCGATCCCCACCCCGACGGAGAGCCTCGCCCCATCGCTCGCCGCCGGCGCGGCCATCGCCGCCATCCCGGCAATGATCTCGCAGCCGACCTGCACCGCGGCGCGCTCTTTCATCTCCATCGCGTTGGGGGCGCCGAAGACGGCCAGCAGCCCGTCGCCGTGGAACTCGACGACGCTGCCCCCCCGCGCCCGCACCATTTGCGAGACCATCTCGGTGTAGCGATTGACGGTGTGGAAGATCTCCTCCGCCTGGCGCGCTTCGGAGAAGCCAGTATAGCCGCGGATGTCCACGAAGAGCACCGTCACCTCGCGCTCGCCGGCCTCGATGTCCTGGCCGCTGGCGAGGCGCGCGGCGACGGCCCCGGGCACATAGCGGCGCAGCGCCTCCTGCATGGCGCGCGCCTGCGCGGCCACGGCGGTGGCGTCGAGGGCGAGCAGGCGGTCCGAGACCTTGCCGGCGACGGCACCGAGCCAGGCGAGGTCGGTCGGCGTGTAGATGTCGCCGGACCGCTTCGCTCCGAGACACGAAAAGGCGACGAGGTCGGGTCCGCGGCGAAACGGCACCAACACCGCGACCTCGAGGGTCTCGATCGCGGCGCGCTCGAAGGGCGTGAGGGAGGTCGACCGGCGTGCCGTCCAGCGCTCGGCGGCCAACGGCGTCGTGTGCTCCTGGAGCGCCGCGATCAGCGCGCTCTGCACAGCGAAGGCGGGCGGGGCCGTGCGACCGCGCACCGCCAGCGGCGTGAACACGTCGTCACCGGCTTCCGCCCGGGCGTAGACGACGGCGGCCGCCGGCTCGAGCAGCGCATCGAGGCGCTCGCCTACCAGGCGCGTCAGCGCCTGCATGTCCGCGCAGCCCGAGATCGCCGCGAGCAGGTGCTCGAAGCCCTGTTCGAGGGCGAGGCGCTGGGGGAAGAGGAGTCGGTCGATGCGCGGCCGCATCACCCGCTGGGCCGGCACCACAATGGCCGCGAGGCCGAGCGCGAAGAGGATCTGGCCGTACGCCGGGGCGAGTCCGAGGGCGTCGCTGGCGACCTGCGAGGCTGTCGGTATCACGCCGAGCACGATGGCCATGCCGAGGATCGCCAGCACGCTGTACGAAAGCGTCGCACTGAACAACCGGTCGATGTCGAGTAACTGGTAAAAGGCGATTGCGACCAGGACACCGAGCGGGATCGCCACCGCGGCAATCGTCGCAACAGCGAAGAGCGCGCCTGTCCACTCGGGGACGAAGCCCAACACTACGACGGCGTTGAAGAGGCCGCCCGGCAACATGCCCACGTAGCAGCCGTAGACCACCCACTTGATCTGCCGGCGCCCGAGAGGGTCCGCGCGCTGGTAGACGCGCGTGAGCGCCACGAGGAATGCGATGAAGAAGCCAACCAGTGCGAGCGTGACCGACCCCGTCAGAACCGCCGCCAGCCCCGCATTGGGCAACCAGAACGTGGCCGCGAACGATGCCGAGGACAGGAGCGCCAGTGCCCAGGCCACCGCTCGCTGTGCGCGACCCCACAGCCGCAGGCCTGGGAGGAACTCGTTGAGGTTCCAGAGTAGGAGCCCGCAGGCCAGCGGTTGAACCAGCACGTCCATGATGAGTCGGGCCCGGGGCGCGGTCGGCGCATAAAAGTACGGGGTGTAACAGAACGCCCAGAGCAGGCTCACCACGTAGTTACGCCGCGCGAGGTGCCAGTGGGCGGCGCGCACGAGCAGGAGCAGCGCGGTGCCAACGATGCCGACGATGAACGGGAGCGGCGCCCACCAAATAGTCCCCGCGAAGCCATACCCAGGGACGAGTAGAACGCGGACCTCGGAGCGCACGTTGCCGCGTTCGATCGTCAACAGCAGCGAGCCGGCACCGGCCTGCGCCGCTTGCGACCAGCGCAGTACGAACCCGCCGTTCGATACGCCACCAAGGTCGCTCCCCTCCAGGCGCAGCAGACGGTCTCCCACCGCGAGCGGGCTCGCCTCCGCGCTCGGGGACGACAGAACTTGGCTCACCGTCGGATACGACTGCTCGTCCGGCGCCGACGACACCCAGAACGGGGCGACCACGAAGTCGCCGCGGACGCCGTGGACCACAGACATGACAAAGCCGAACAAGCAGACGGGCAGGAGCGTACCGAGCAGCAGCCAATCGACGGCCGCCAGGCGATGCCGGGGACGTGGCGGTGCGGGCGGCACCGCCGCGGTCTGGAGCCGTGCGCCGCAGCCGCCGCAGAACTTCTCGCCGGGCTCGTTCGATGCCCCGGACGCGGCGCACAGTGCGGCGAGCGCGGCCCTGCATTCCGCGCAGAAGCGGCGCTCGGCGCGGTTGTCGTGGGCACAGGACGGGCAGCGCATCGCGGCGTGTCTCGCCTTCGGTGACTACCACGCCGGGCGCAAACCTCGGAACAGTGCGCCCGGGGAGCTGTCAGCCGGCCGGAACGAGAGATTTCGGCCGCGTGCCCGTATGTCAGGTCCCGGTCCCCCAGCGGCATCAGCGCGCCAGCGCCTCCGCCACGCGCCTCCCGATCGCCTGCCCCGCCACCGCGTGCCCGGCGACGGCGAGATGCATGCCGTCGGCGTACAGACGCGCGGAGGGACGCGCGCCCCGGTAGGCGGTGGTGAGGTCCAGCGCCGTCACCCCCGCGCCGGTCGCGAGATCGAGGAACGGTTGGCGGTGCGGCTCCGGCATGCCGCGCAGGGCGGCCTCCGTGGGGTGCCAGACGAGGACCACGCGGGCCTGTGCCGCAGCGGCGCGCGCCAGGATCGCGCGGCAGGTGGCCAGGTTCTGCTCGGCGATCCCGGCCACATCCGCGGCCGGCTTGGGGCGCTTGTAGGCGGTGACGATGCGGTACGCGCCGAGCACCAGCAGCTCCTCCCACGCCAGGTGCGGTGCCGTCATGAAGTACGGCACCTCGCCGATGCGGGTCTTCTCGCGTCCGAAGTCGTCCTCCAGCAGGGTCAGCACCCACACCGTGCTGTCGAACCCGGCCGGCACCGCCTCGAGCAGACCGAGGATGTTCTGCGGCCCCCAGGCGTTGACGCCGGCGTTCAGGGGTTCGACGGCGGTGAATCTCCCCGGCAGCTGGCCGGCGACGGTGCGCGCAGCCACGGCGGAGAAGAGCGCGGCGTCGTCGACGTAGCTGCCGCCGTAGGTCACCGAGTCGCCGAGGAAGAGGAGCCGTACGGCACCCGCCGGGCGTGCGGGCGCAACCTCGGGCCCGCGGACGCCGAGGGCATTGATGTGCACCCGGGCGCCGCCCAGGCGCCGGTTGGTCTGGTCGGGGAGCGGGCGATACCCGTAGGCGGTGCGGTTGTCGTACAGGATCGGATGCCCGAGCCCGACTGCGCGCAGGCCGACCTCGCCGATGCCGAGCGCCGCGACGACCCCGAACGCCCCGACCAGGAACCCGCCGCGCCGCCGCACGGTCAGAGATGGCCGTAACGTCATGTTCCTCGGGTCAGAGGTAGCCGAACGCCTTCAACCGCCGGATGACGTCACGCTCCTCCGCTTCGGAGTACCGGCTCTCGGGGGGCAGCAGCCGCAGCAGCTCGAGCGTGTGGAGCGTCCGCTCGACGCCGGCCCCAGGAGTGGACTCCGGGACGACGATCTCCACCTCGGCACGCTCCGGGGCGTCATGCGGGCTCGCGGGGATGGTCTCGCCCCGGTGCACGTACACCTCGATCATCCGTTCCACATCGGTCCGTGCCCGATCGCGCACGTGGCGCGCGCCGGGCAGCGCGACGACCGTGATCACGCCGTGTCGCGCCAGCGCCCCGGCGACGGCGCCGACGGCGTTCGCACCGGCGGCGTCGATGCCGGGCGTGTCGGCGTCGAGGAGTTCGACCGGCAGGCCACGGCCGGTCAGGCGCCCGGCGAGGGCGTGCGCGAGGTCGTGCACCGGGACGGGGTCGGGCCCGGTCACCCACACCGCGAATCCGGGCTCGGTCATGTGGCGGCCCCCGCCGGGAAACGCCCGGGGCGGAAGATGACCTTCTTGTCCTTCACCACCAACTGCTCGTTCAGGAAGAGCTGCACGGCCTGCGACAGCACGGTCCCTTCCAACGCCTGGCCGCGCGCCTTCACCTCCTCGAGGGCATCCTGGCCGACGCGGATGTGGAACACGTCCTGGAGCACGACCGGCCCGGCGTCGAGCTGCTCGGTGACGAAGTGCGCCGTGCAGCCCGACACGCGCACGCCTTCCTCCCACGCCTGCTTGTAGGCGTTCGGACCGGGGTGGTACGGCAACAGCGACGGGTGGATGTTGAGGATGCGGAACGGGTAGCGGGCGATCACGCGCGCGCTCAGGATCTGCATGTAGCGCGCCAGCACGACCAGGTCGGGCTTCACCTCCGCCAGCCGGGCGAGCAGGAAGGTCTCGTGCGCCGGCTTGTCGGTCGAGGGCGTCCACGCGAACGGGATGCCGTGCGCGCGCGCCAGCGGCTCCAGGTCGGGATGGTTGGCGAGCACGAGCACGAGGTCGCCGTTCAGAGTGCCGGCGTCGCGATCGCGGATCAGCTGGGCCAGACAGTGCGGCTCCTTGGTGACCAGCACGGCCACGCGCTTCCGCTCCGGCGAGCCGCCGGCCAGGCGGAGGGTGGTCTCCATGCCGATCTCTTCGCCGATGCGCTTCAGGCCGAGCACCAGCTCGTCGAGCGTCACGCCGACATCGGAGAGGTCGACCAGCATGGTCATGATGAAGAGACCCTCCATCACGCGCTGCTCGATGTCCTCGATGTTGACGTTGGCGGAGGCGAGGTACGTGGACACACGCGCCACCACGCCCTTCTGATCGCGGCCGATGACCGAGACGACGGCGCGGTTCCGCATGCGTACCCATGATCTTGTCGCCCTTCGGGGGGTGCTTTTCAAGCCGCGCCGTCGCCGATCACGCCCGCCGCCCGCAGCGTGGCCAGCTCGTCGGCCCGACACCCGAGGACACGCGCCAACACGGCGTCGGTGTGCTCGCCGAGCAGAGGACCGGGGCCGCTCACGCGCGCGGGGGTCTCCGACAGCAGGTACGGCGGGCCGTCCATGCGCACCGTCCCGCCCTCCGGGGTTGGCACCTCGACGAAGTGCCCGCGCGCGGCGAGCTGCGGGTCGCGGACACACAGGTCCCTGGCATCGGCCACCAGCCCGGCGGCCACGCCGGCGCGCTGCAGGTGCCCCATCGCGTCCTCGGCGTCGCGGGTCCGCGTCCACGCCGCCACCAGCTCGTCGAGCGCGGCCGCGTGGGCGAGCCGTCCGGCCCGGGTCGCGAACCGTTCCTCGCGCGTCCACGCGGGGTCGCCGATCGTACCCGTGAACCGACGCCAGTCGTCGTCGGAGAACACGGTGATGGCGAGCCAGCGGTCGTCGCCGGCGCACGGATAGACCCCGTGCGGCGCGCCGGGCTCCTCCTGCGAGGCATTGCCGGCGGGCCGGGAGGTGTCGCCGTCGAGGGCGCGTTCGAGCAGCAACGGACCGACGAGACTCGCCGCCACCTCGTACTGCGACAGGTCGATGAGCTGGCCGCGGCCGGTCGTCTGGCGTTGCCAGAGCGCGGCCAGGACGGCGAGCGCCCCGGCGTTGCCACCGGCCAGATCCGCGTACGAGTAGCCGAACCCGGCGGGAGAGGCGCCCGGCTCGGCCATCATGAGCGTGTAGCCCGTCAAGGCTTGCAGCGTCGGACCGTAGCTCACGTGATCACGGGAGGGCCCCGTCAGGCCGAAGCCGGTCATGCGCGCGCAGATGATGTCGGGCCGGAGCGTACGGAGGGCGTCGTAGTCGAGTCCCAGGTTGGTCATCACGCGGGCGCTGAAGTTGTCGATGACGACGTCGGAGACGGCGCCCAGCCGGCGAGCCAGCGCCCGGCCACGCTCGTCGGCGAGGTTCAGGACCACGCTCCGCTTGCCGCGCGACAACGTTCCCGACAGGCCGCCGCGCCGGGCGCCAAAGTCGGTGGCGTTCGGACGCTCGACCTTGATCACCTCCGCGCCCAGGTCAGCCAGGATGCGGGCGGCCACCGGGCCCGCGACCACCCAGGTGAAATCGAGGACGCGCACGCCGTCGAGCGGTCGCATCAGACGATTGCTTCGGCGGCGTAGCGGGCGAGCTCGTCGGCGGACAGGCCGAGCTCCTGACGATACACGGCGTCGTTGTGCTCGCCGGGCAGGGGTGGCCGCCGGGTGGGGGGCTGGTCGGCGAGCCGGAACGGCGGGCCGGGATACGGGACCGTGATGCCCAGGTCGGGATGGTCGATCGACACCCAGAAGCCGCGCGCGGCGAGCTGCGGGTCGCGCACCAACGCCTCGGGCGGGCGCACGGCGGCGTAGGCGATCCGTCGGAGCTGCGCGCCCTCGTGCAGCTCGGCGACCGTGTAGCGCGCGGCCCAGGCGTCGAGCACATCGAAGACGTGCTCGGCGCCGGCCTGGCGGCCGGCCGGCTCCTCCCACGCGGGATCCGTCAGATCCGCCGCCATGCCGTCGGCCTTCACCCACTCGAGGAGCGACGTCCAGTCGCCGAGCGTGCAGTGCATCACCCAGCCGTCCCGGCAACGCCCGAGCCGGATGTAGCGCGTCCAGTGCAACGACCCCTGGCGCGCGGCGACCAGGCCCGACTGATGCCAGAAGCCGGGCACGTTCTCGATCGCCCCCGCGACCGCCGCCTGCAGGCTCACGTCGACGTCCTGCCCGCGTCCGGTCCGCGTGCGGGCGAACAGCGCCCCCAGTATCCCGATGGCGGCGAACACACCCGCCTGGTGGTAGGCCTGCAGCCCGAGACTGCGCAATGGCGGACGGTCGGGGTAGCCGTTGACGCATATCATGCCGCCGAGAGCCTGGGCGACGGTGTCGGACGCGCGCCAGTCCCGGTACGGCCCGTGCTGGCCGAAGGGCGTGATCGAGGCGACGATCAGGCGCGGGTTGCCCGCGCGCAGGTCGAGGGCGGCGACCCTTCCCGGCGCGTCGGTCTCGAGCAGCACGTCGGCACGGGCAGCGAGACGGCAGAGGAGGTCGACACCCGCCGCGCGCCGGAAGTCGAGGGTGATGGCGCGCTTGCCGGTGTTGTAGAACCAATAGAAGAGGCTCCGTGCCGGGTGCGGCACGCCCCTCCAGAACGGCGGCACGGCCCGCATCGGGTCGCCGCCGGGGGCTTCGACGCGGACCACGTCGGCCCCGAGTCCGGCCAGCAGGCGGCCGGCGAACGCGCCGGTCACGTCGGTGAGGTCGAGCACACGCACCCCCGCGAGCGCGCTCGTCACAGGCGCAGGAAGAGGTCGCGGACGCCGTCGTCGGCGAGTGTCGAGACGCTGGTCACGCGATCGCTCAGCTGCTGCAGCGTCGCGAGCGCGCTCGGGCCGACGTTGATGAGGACCGAGTACAGCGAGAACCCGAGGCGTTTCTTCTCCGCCTGGAAATGCGCCAGCCACTCGGGGCGGACCTGGCACTCGCCGTCGGTGATCAGCACCACGTCGCCGCGCCGGAAGCGCGCCGCGCCGAGGCAGTCGAGGGCGGCGCCGAGCGGGGCCTCGAAGTCGGTGCCGCCGCCGGGGAAGTACTCGGCCACGTCGAGGGCGCGGTCTACCTGCACCTCGTGCCGCTCGCGCGGGTTCAGATCCAACGTGTACAGCGGCGTGTCGGCCGACGAGAAGCAGATGAAGCGGAAGAGACGCCGCTGCCGGCGTGCGATCTCGAGCAGCGTCAGGGCCACCGCCTTGGACCAGATCTCCTTCTGGCCGGCCATCGACGACGAGCCGTCCAGGCAGACGATCATCGGCCCGCGGCCGCGCTCGTCGGGGCCGCGGAGCGCGTACGACAGGAGCCGGCCTTCGACCAGCCGGCGCGCGAAGTCCCGGCGCAGCAGCGGGTGGTGGAGCGCCAGCAGCTCGGGTGGCAGCAGGCGCTCCAGGTCGGCGCCGAGGCGGACGTCGAAGACCTCTTCGCTGGCACGCTCGAACGGGCGCCGGCGAAGCGCCAGCGCCTGCTCGCGCATGCGGCCGACGAGCGCCGCCAGTTGCTTCAGCTTCGGGTTGGTGGCCAGCCGCTTGCCGAGCTCGATCTGCCGCCCGGGCGAGGTGCGACCGCCGGCGCCGAGCCCCGTGCTCCAGCTGTGCGACTCCTGGCCGCTCTCGGTGAGCTGGCGCGCGACGCCGGCGGCTGCGGCCGGCAGGGCTGCGCGCGCCCGCGCGGGCATCTCGCGCAGGCGCTCGCCCATCTGGCGCGCCTTCTGGCGGAGCCGCGCCTCCGCGACCTGCGCCGCATGCGCCGCGTCCTCGCGTTGCTGCGGCGACGCCTTGCCGTCGGCGACCAGCTTATCCAGGTCCGCGACCTCGTCGCCGCGCCGGCGGAGCTCGTCCTCCTGGCGTTCGAGATCCCACAGTTCCAGGAGGTCGCCGCGACCGAGGACGCGCTCCTCGCGCAGCAGGGCGAGCAGCCCCTCGCCCACCAGGAGGGTCCCGAGGCCGGCCTCGGTCTCGTCCAGCTGGGTGCGGGCGCGCAGGTGCTCCAGAAGGGGATGGCCGTGAAAGGCGTCGAGCAGCGCCCGGTTGAGCGCCGCTGACGCGGCGACCTCGGCGGGCAGGCGCAGGCGCGGCTCGAGCTTGAACAGGAGGCAGAAGACGTCCTCGAGGAGGGCATCGAAGTGCGGCACCAGGGTACCGCCGGTGTCGCGCAGCGCCGCGAGCGAGGGCGAGTCGGCGACCAGCCCGGCAAAGGCGCTGCGGTCGTAGGCGTCGCTCTCGACCCAGCAGTGCTGGCGCGGGGGGATGAGGACCGTGCGCGGCGGTGGGGGTGTGGTCTTTCGCGGCCGGCGGGGAGCGGCCATCACAGTCGCGCCAGCATCTCGCGCTCGATGTGCGCGATTTCCTCGCGCAACACCTCCACCTGCGTGAGCGGGCGGCCGCCATCGCGCGCCTGCGAGAGGATCACGTCCACCTTGCCGAGGATGCTGCGGATCTTGGTGTGCGCCTCGACCGCCGCACGGCTGCGGGCGTCGGGGCTCTCCCAGGTGCGGAGCACGTAGTCGCGCAGCTCGCGCGACTGGTAGAGCAGCACGCGGACCTCGTCCTCGTATCCCTGCAGCAGCTCGCGGATGGCGGCGCGCACCTGCTCGCGCTCGGCGGGATCGCGCCACAGCACGTGCTCGAGGAACGGGACGTCCTGCTCGCTCACCGCGGTGCGCCCGGCCAGGTAGGCGTGCGCGCGCAGCACGCCGACGGCCTGCGCGTACCGGCGGTCGGAGACCACGAGGTTCTTGCGACGGAGCTCCCGGCGCAGGTCGGTGAGGGCGCGCAGGACCTCGTCTCCGACCGGCAGGGCCGCCGCCTCGGCGCGCGCGGCCTCGAGCGTCTCGAGCGGCAGCGTCGTGCGCGTCGCGGGCGGCCGGGCCTGAAGTAGCTTCAGGAAGCGGAAGTCCTCCTCCAGGTAGTCGACCACGAAGCGGAGGAGGAAACGGTCGTGCAGCGCCAGCAGCTCGTCGTCCTCGGGGAGCTCGTTCGACGCCGCGAACAGCGTGAGCAGCGGCACCCGCCCGACCTCGCGCCCGTTGTGGAAGCGGCGCTCGTTCATCACCGTCAAGATGGTGTTGAGAATCGATGAACTGGCCTTGAAGATCTCGTCCAGGAAGGCGATGTGCGCCTCGGGGAGCTTGTGGGTAGTGAGGCGTCGGTAGTCATCCTGCTCCAGGGCCTTCAGGCTCACGGCCCCGAACAGCTCCTCCGGGGTGGTGAAGCGGGTGAGCAGCCATTGAAAGTACCGCGCGCCGGTCAGGCGCTGGCAGACCTCGTCGGCGAGCATCGACTTGGCGGTCCCCGGCGGGCCGATGACGAGCACGTGATGGCCGGCCAGCAGTGCCACCAGGGCGCCGTCGATGAGGGCGGTGCGCTCGAGGAACATCTGCTGCAGCTCCTCGCGCATCCGCAGCAGGATGTCGTGCGGGGTCGGCACCGGCGCCACGATACCGAAGCTGCCCGGCGAGGGGAAGCAAGCTCGCAACCACGGCCGGTTCCCGGCACAATGGAGCATTTGGAAAGGACGATGACCGTGCTCCCGAAGAAAAGACCCCGCCCCCGGCGCGGGCGCGAGGCACTGCCCGAAGTGCTGCCCCGCCTGCAGGGGGGCCACCTGACTCGATCGGAACAGCTCGTGCACGAGATGCTCGAGGTGTCCGCCAAGCTGCTGCGCGACGGCACGCGCCTCGGCGACGTGAAGCTCCTGCACACCGCGCTGCGCGAGCTGCGCTACGCCTTCAAGACCTTCGCCCCCCACCGCGCGGTGCGCAAGGTGAGTGTCTTCGGCTCGGCGCGCACGCCCGCCGACGCCCCCGCCTACCGGACCGCGACGGAGTTCGCGCGCCGTATCACGGCGCGCGGCTACATGGTCATCACGGGCGCCGGCGGGGGCATCATGGAGGCCGCCCAGGGTGGCGCCGGCCGCGAACGCAGCTTCGGCGTGAACATCCTCCTGCCGTTCGAGCAGGCGCCCAACGAGATCATCCGCAAGGACCCGAAGCTGCTCACCTTCCGCTACTTCTTCACGCGCAAGCTCATGTTCATCAAAGAGGCGCACGCGGCGGCGCTCTTTCCGGGCGGCTTCGGCACCCACGACGAGGCCTTCGAGTGCCTGACGCTGGTGCAGACGGGGAAGACCAACCCCATGCCGATCGTGTTCGTCGACGCCCCGCGCGGGACCTACTGGAAGACGTGGAAGAAGTACGTCGAGGAGCACCTCCTGCGGCGCCGCCTGATCTCGGCGGAGGACATGGCGCTCTTCAAGGTGACCTCGTCGGTGGACGAGGCGGTCGACGAGATCGTCGACTTCTACCGCGTCTACCACTCCTCCCGCACCGTCGGCCAGAAGCTGGTGATCCGTGTCACGCGCCCGCTGGCGCCGGCAGTGCTCGCGTCCCTGGCGGCCGAGTTCGCCGACATTCTCGACGGCCACCCGATCGAGCAACGCGGGGCGTTCGACGAGGAGAGCGACGAACCCGAGCTGAGCGCGCTGCCCCGCCTGGTGCTGACATTCGACCGTACCCACTTTGGCCGCCTGCGCCAGCTGATCGACCGGCTGAACCGGGGCAGCTGAACCGATGGGGCACCTGGTGCTCATCCGTCACGGCGAAAGCGAGGGAAACCGGGCGCGCGTCTTCACGCCCACACCGGCGGTGCCGCTGACCGACGTAGGCCGCAGCCAGGTCGGCAAGGCCGCCGTCTGGATCGCGGCGCGCTATGCGCCGGTACGCATTGTCACCAGTCCCTTCACGCGCGCCCGGCAGACGGCCGACATCCTGACGGAGACGCTGGCCGCCCCCATCCACGTCGACGAGGATCTGCGCGAGCGCAACTACGGCGCGCTCACCGGACAGCCGTACGCGCTCGCACGCACCACCCCCGGCTGGGACCCGGAGCGGTACTGGGAGTGGTGCCCGCCGGGAGGTGGCGAGCCCTTGCGCGAGGTGGCCGTGCGCGCCGGCGAGGCCCTCGATCGGACCCTGCGCGCAGCCGGGGACGGCGATGTGGTAGTGGTGAGTCACGGCGCGGTCATGACGGCGCTCTGGCGGCACGTGACCGGCGAGTGGCGCAGCGGGCGGGTGGCGCGCAATGCGGGCATGATGGTGGTCACGCACGCCGCCGGCTGCTATGGGCAGGCGACCGCCATCGAGGAGGACTGACCCCGCTGCGCGCCGCCCTGCACGTCGACCCGCCGTTGGCCGCCATCCCGGGCGTCCTGGCCGCGGCCGGCGTGCGCCACTTCCAGACCACGCTCCGGAACCCGCAGCGCTTCGGCAACACCGACGTGCCGTCGCCGGAGGATCAGGCGGCCTATCGCGCGGCCACGGCGGCGTCGCCGCTCTGGGGCGTCGTGCACGCGAGCTTGCTCACCAATCTCGCTTCGCCGGAGGGCCGCATCCGGAACGCGTCGGTGTCGAGCGTCCTGGGGGACATCCGGCTCGCCCGCGCGCTCGGTCTCGCCGCCGTGTGCTTCCATCCCGGCTACGCCAAGGGGCACCCCACGCGTGAGGCGGCGCTGGCGCAGACGGCGCGCAAGCTGACGGCACTGCTCGAGCAGGTGCCCGACGGGGTGTGCGTGCTGCTGGAGAACACCTGCGAGGGCTCCGAGCTGGCCGCCGACCTCCCGGAGATGGCTCGCCTGGTGCGTGATGCGGCGGTGCCAGCCGACCGGCTCGGGGTCCTGATCGACACGTGTCACCTGCATGCCGCCGGCTTCGACCTCGCCGGCGCCGGGGCGGGAGACCGCCTGGCGGATGCGCTGGCCGCGGAGGGCCTGCTCGACCGCCTGGTCGCCTTCCACCTGAACGACTGCCAGGGCCCGGTCGGGTGCCGCCGCGACCGCCATGCGGCCCCGGGCGAAGGCACCATCGGGGAGGGCCTGCTGGCGGTCGCGTCCCACCAGCGCTTCCGGGACGTTCCCGGCGTTCTGGAGGTCTCCCCCGCCGCCGCCGAGCGAGGCCTGGCCTATCTTTCAGCGGGCGGCGGGCTCGCCTGACCTACGGTCAGGGTGCGTCTGCTTGCCTCCTGGGGGGATGGACGGTAAGTACCTGTAGTAGTGTGTAGTTTGGTTCGGTCGGCGGTTGGAGGGTGGTGGATGGGACGGGGAGTGAAGCCGGGTATCCTCTTGGTCGCGCTCGCGCTGGCTGCGTGGCCGACGGTCACCGCCGCGAGACCGGCCCATGGACTGACGGCACGGGCGGCGCTGGTGATGGACGTGACCAGCGGCGAGGTGCTGTGGGAACGGAACGCCTCCGACCCGCTGCCGCCCGCCAGCACCACCAAGGTGATGACCGCCATCCTGGCGCTCGAGAGCGCCCGGCTCGACGAGTACCTGCGCGTGAGCGTGAACGCGTCCGAGACCGTCCCGTCGAAGATCGGCCTGCGCCCCGGACAACGGATGCAGCTCCGGGACCTGGTCTACGCGTCGCTGCTCAACTCGGCCAATGACGCCGCCACCGTGATCGCCGAAGGGCTGGCGGGGTCTGAGGGGGCCTTCGCGGCACGGATGACGGCCAAGGCGCATGCAGTGGGGGCGCCGACCGCTCGCTTCGCCAATGCCCACGGGCTCACCGCGCCCGGCCACGTCGCCAGCACCCGCGACCTGGCGGCAATCTTTCGCTACGGCCTGCGTCTGCCGCTCTTCCGCGACATCCTCTCCACCCGCACCATTCGCGTACCGGTCGAGTCGACCGGCGTGCACTGGGTGTCCCTCCGGTCCCACAACCGCCTCCTGACCGGGTACACCTACCCGGTGATCGGCAAGACCGGCTACACGCGCCCGGCGGGCCGCTGCTTCGTCGGCTCGGCGGAGCACGGCGGGCGGGAGATCCTGATCGTCCTGCTCGGCGCGAGCGATCTGTGGGGTGACGCCAAGCGGCTGTTCGCCATCGGGTTCGGCTCCGAGGCCGATCGCCCGCCGACGGTGATGGCCGATGTCACCCCGCGCGGCGGCCAGGCGGGTCGCGGGCGCAGCAGGGCCCAATCGTCCGAGGGCGACCTCGAGGTGCCGACCGACGAGGTGCGCACGCCGTTCCACTACGTGCTGCAGCTCGGCCCGTACCGGACCCGCGACGCTGCGGGGTCGACCCGCACCCGGCTCAGGCGGCGCGGCTACGCGGTCGAGGTCGTGGGCAGGAAGGTGCGCGTGGGATCGTACCAGAGTCGCACCGAGGCCCGGCGGGTGGCCCGCCGCCTGCTCGCGTCCGGCTACCAGCCGACGATCATCGCGCTACGTTAACCGGCGCCGCCGCCGACTGGGCCAGCCGACGATCATCGCGCTACGTTAACCGGCGCCGCCGCCGACTGGGCCAGCCGACGATCATCGCGCTACGCTGACCGGCGCCGCCGCCGGCGGGGTGAACGACAGCCGCCGCGTGCCGCGCGCGGCGTGGCGCTCGCACGCGAGCGCGATCAGCCGATCGAGGAGCGCCGGGTACGCGAGCCCGCTCGCCTCCCACAGCTTGGGATACATGCTGATCGAGGTGAAGCCGGGCATGGTGTTGATCTCGTTCAGCAGTACGCGTCCGCTCGGCCGTTCGAGGAAGAAGTCGACGCGCGCGAGCCCGCTGCCATCGACCGCCTGGAAGGCGGCCACCGCGAGCTGGCGCACGCGGTCGGCCACGTCCGGCGGCAGGGCGGCGGGGATCACGATCCGGGCCCCCTGGTCGACGTACTTGTCGGCGTAGTCGTAGAACTCGCGTGACGGGATCAGCTCGCCGACGCACGAGGCTTCGGGCGCGTCGTTGCCGAGGACGGCGCATTCCAGCTCGCGACCGGTAATGGCTTCCTCGATCACGACCTTCGGGTCGTACGCCCCGGCCTCGGCAACCGCCGCCGCCAGACCGGCAGGGGCCGCGACCTTGGTGACGCCGACCGACGAGCCCATGTTGGCCGGCTTGACGAAGCAGGGATACCCGAGCGTGTCGCCCACACGGCGCGCGAGGGCGGCCGGCTCTTCCTGACCCACTCGGGTCACGAGCCAACGGCAGAGGGGCAACCCCGCATCGCGGAAGACCGACCGCATGACGGCCTTGTCCATGCCGACCGCCGACGCCAGCACGCCGGCGCCCACATAGGGCAAGTCGGCGAGCTCGAGAAGGCCCTGCATGGTCCCGTCCTCGCCGTACGTGCCGTGCAGGACGGGAAAGACCACGTCGATCGCGGTGGCGACGCGGCGACCTTCGGGCATCGGCGCGAGCGGGACCAGTGCGTGGTGCGACGGATCCGCGGGCAGCATCACCTCGGTGCCGTGTTCGACGACCGGCGCGAGCGAGGCTTGCGCGCTCTCGAGCAAGCGCAGGCTCTCGGGGCCCGTGAGCCAGCGTCCGTCCTTGGCGATCGCGATCGGAATCACCTCGTAGCGCTCGGGGTCGAGCGCGCGAATGATCGACGCCGCCGAGCGCAACGACACCTCATGCTCGCCCGACCGCCCACCGTACATCACCCCGACCCGCACCCGTGTCGCCATCGAGAAAAACTCTGGCATCGCGCCGACGGGTTTACAAGCGGACTGCGAGACGCCAACGGTTGCGCGCACCTGCAGACGGCGGAAGAAAAACACGCCGAGCTAATCTTTTTTGCTTGACAGCGCCTGCGGGACTTGAGTAGAAGGGGCGCCGTCCCGACACAATTCCGGTTGCGCCTTTTCGGAGCCATGCCCTAGGTGGTTCGGTACATTACTGCCCGGTGGGTGCGTATGAGCACAAGCGCGTTGCACGTAGAAGGCGGATCGGATGACGCTCACTGGAGAACGGCGAGTTCTCCCCAGCTGTGGACAAGGCGTCGGGGCGGAGGCCCGGGGAAGGTGGAGCCGCATGGGGTGGGGAGCTTTACTTAGAAGTTCGGCCGCGTAGGCGGCAGACTTCTTCGCCTCCGGGTCTCCGCCGTGCCGCCTTGTCGGCCGGCGGGACCCTCACCAGGCCATGTCAGTGGAGCGCGCCGAGTACCTGCGCTGCTACCGCGTCCGCCAGCGCCCGCCGCACGTCGGGCAGCTCGCACCCGGATGCGGCGGCGTGTCCGCCGCCGCCCAACACGCCCGCGACGCGTGACAGGTCGACCTGACAATCGGGCGAGCGCCGCAGACTCACGGCCAGGCTCTTGGCATCGTAGAGCGCGAACACCGTGTTGTGGCACTGCTTCCCCCAGGCGTCGGCGATCTCGCTCGGGTGGCCGTCGCAGACCGCCACCACCAGGGTCACGTCGCCTACGGTGCGCTCGGTGCGGCTTGCCTCGGCGACGGCGAAGCTGCGCGCCAGCTCCGCCTCCACCCGGGCCCGCGCTTCCTGCATGCGCGGGCTGTACGTGCCCTGCTCGTCGATGCGGAGCAGCTCGTCGTAGGCGTCGGCCCCGAGGGTGCGCACCGTCCAGGCCAGCTCGCGCGACCCCGGGACGCGGTGTAGCCAGCGATCGTTGTCATCCGCCATGGCGACGATGGGTGCGAAGGCGGCAAAGGTCGGGGGCCGGCGGTCCTCGGTGCGCAGGCGCGCGGTGAGATACTCGTAGGTCAGCCGCGAGGCCGCGAACTCCTCGCTCAGCACGCGATCCTGGAACGGCACGTCCACCTTGCCGGCACGCACGCGCTCGAGCGCGGTGCGATGATGATCGATCCAGTAGATGCGGACGCCGGCGGCGACGAGGGCGCGCAGATGGGCGTCGGTCTCGGGCTGTCGCCAGGAGATATCGGTGATCCAGAGCTCGGTCTCGCGGCCGGCCGGCGGCGGGAGCGCCTGGAGCACTTCGTCGATCTCGCTGTTGCCTGCGAAGCGGGCGCTGACCTCCGCCTGATCGGCGTAGTAGCGTGCGACCGCGACCGCCGCGGTCACGCCGTCGAGACAGTGCGGGCCGTGGCTCACGATCTGGACGAGTTTCTGCATGGGTGCGGCGCATTATGGCGGATCGCGTACGCAGCCGGAAGGGCACCGCGAGGATCCGGCGTGCGGTGGACGCCCGGCACCGGGTGTAGCAGAAGGGGCCGCAGCATGCGGGGGCTCGTCGCCGTCGTGACGCTCGCGTTGGTCGGCTGCCCTGCGCCGTCGGTTTATCGCGTCGAGCGACCGGACCTCACCTGCGCGCGCGCGACGCGGGTCGCGTACCGTACCCTGGTGACCCTCGGCTATACGGTTACCTCGGTGGCGCCCGCCGATCAGGTGCATCCCGGGGACGTGATCGGCACCCGGCCGGCGCCCGGGGGCGACGGCGTCGAGACCGCGCGGGTCGTGATCCGCTGCGGCCGCACGGGCGCCACGCTGCAGCCGGTCGAAGAGGCGCTGTTCCCCACCTTCGAGTTCAGCCGAGCGTTCGGCTACAGCTTCAAAACGCTCGTGCAGCAGCCCGACGTGGAGGAGCCTCGCGCCGAGAAGGGGCTCGAGGTGCTAGTCACGCAGCTCTCGCCGCACAAGGCCATCCTGGACCTGGACGGCGTGCCCACCACGGCGAGCGCGGTGGCGGTCCGGGTGGTCGTGCGCAACCACACCGACCGGCCGGTGGCGCTCGACCCCGGGCGCATCGACCTCGTCCCGGAGCGCGGCGAGGCGACCGGTCCGTTGGCCGGGCCGGCACTCGCCGCCGTCATCGCACCTGGCGTCGCGGGTGAGCGGGTGCAGCGCGAGCGCCTCACCAATGGGCAGGTGGCCGCGCACACCACTATCAGTGGATTTCTCGTCTACCCGGCCGGTGTCTATCGCGAAGCGCGCATCGCGATCGAGGACGTCGAGACCGGCGAGACCGAAGGCTTCGTCACCCCCGTCCAGTGAGTACCGTTGCCGACGTGGCCCGCACCTGCGCCGCCGCCGGGCTGCGGGCCGGGCGCGAGATCCGGGAGTTGGTGCACGCCATGCCGCCCGGCGAGCGTGCCCGGCCGCAGCTGTCGATCTTGAAGCCCGTCGCCGGCTACGGCGCGCGCGCGGTCGATGCGGCAGCGGAGGCGGTCGGGGTGGCGCACCTGGACACGCTGGCGCGCGACATCGGGCATCCCATCGAGCTGATCGTCGAGCCGGCCACCGGGGCCACGCACCGGATCGGTCCGCCGGGCGACGCGCCCGTGGTGTGGGCGTACATGGACGCGATCGACGGCACGGTGAAGGTCGCCGGGCTGGGCCAGGTGCTGCCCGATCGCGTCCGGCTCGGCAACGACGGCGGCTGGGCGGCGACGTTCGCGTTCACGCTCCCGACCCGCACGGCGCTCGCCGACCTGACCATCAGCGACTTCGTGGTGGCGGTCGTGGTCGACGGCAACCCGACGCGCTACCCGAGCTACCCGTACGACCTGGTCGTCCGGCCCGGGAGCGACGGTGTGGAGACCTGGGAGGACACGCCGGCCGGCGAACGGCGGGTGTTCACGAGCACGCACAGCGACCTCGGGCAGTCGTGGGTGTTTCTGGACGTGTTCCAGGGCTACGACCGCGCCACGCGCCGGGCCGGGGACGACCGCATCGGCCCCGTGCTCTATCGCCTGCTCGCCGATCGGCACGCCGGCGGGGCGTTCGACGTGCTGCGCCAGTACGCCAACCTGAGCGCCCTGCCGCGCGTGATGCTCGGCTGGCGCGAGCCGCCGGTGTGGATCGAGTCGCAGGGGGCGGGCTACCTGGTGGTGAACGAGAACCTCGCCAACCTGATCCCGTCGGTGCCGCTCATCGAGGGCGCAGGCGGGCTGTGCGTCGACTTCGACGGGCGGCCGCTCTGCGCGCGGCGGCTGGCGGAGGGGCGGACGAGCGTACTGCACGCGGCCAACCAGGCGACGTGCGCGCGGCTGCTGGAGGTGATCCGGTGTGCGCGGGCGGAGCTCGCGCGCGGCCCGTGACGTCGGTTCCCGTCTCCCTGGTTGCCAGCCCGTTGAAGTAGTCGATCCAGACCGAGGAATCGACGACGATCACGATCGTAGGTCGGTTCGCATCGCCGCGAGATCACCGTCCCACTTCAGCTTGCCACGCCAGCCGCGCAGGCGGGCCTGGCGTTTGAGGCGGACCAGCGATCGTAGCCCCTCTTCTACGACCCCCTTCTTCGTTTTGATCCCGGTCGCACGCTGCGCGTCGGCGATGAGCCGATCATCGATGACGATGTTCGTCCGCATGACTCCTCCGTGTACACGATCGCCAACAACTATACACATCGGATCTGCGCCGTTCCACCCTCTGCCGGCGGGACGCTGCAACCGCCCCACCTGCGCGATCGTGCGCTCGGTGAGTGCGATGAACGGATCGCCGATGCGCGGGTCGATGCCGACCTGATCCCGTCGGTGTCGCTCATCGTGGGCGCGGGCGGGCTGTGCGTCGACTCGCCGGGCGGCCGCTGCAGGCGCGGCGGCTGGCGGAGGGCGGACGAGCGTGCTGCATACCGCCAACCACGCGACATGCGCGCGGCTGCTGGAGGTGATCCGGTGTGCGCGCGGAGCTCGCACGCGCGCGGTGACGGTGTCGCAGCCGACCGCCATCGTGCAGCGGGCGTTAGCGATGACGGCGGCGATTGCTCGCGGGGGGTCCATCTGAGTATACTTCCAAGTATAGTCCCAGATGAACTGAACAGGGGGTCCAAGCGATGGGGCGACCACTCATGCTGCAGGAAGGCGACGCGGAGCGGATCGAGTCGCTCAAGAAGCGGCTGCGCGCGCGGACGAAGATCGAGGTGGTGCGCGCGGCCCTCGACCTGCTCGAGCGCGATGCCGAACGCGTCGAGCAGGTAGCGCGATGGCGGAGGGCGGTCAAGCTGGTCGCACGCCAGAGTCACGCGACGCTCCGCGCGTTCAGCCCACACAGTCGGTTGCGCCGGCTCGACTGATGCGGGCAGTTCCGGAGCGCTGGCACATCTATTATTATGTCGTCGCGCTCGATCCTCGCGTGGGAACGAAACCGGGGAAGCAACGGCCCTGTCTGGTCATCCAGCCCACCGAGTTCGGAGCGGCCGGATTACCGAGCACGGTGGTGCTCCCGCTCACGACGAAGATCGTCGACGAGGATGCATTCCCCCTCCGGGTGCGCATTCCTGGCGGAACGTGCGGCCTGACTCGAGACAGCGACGTGCTCGTTGACCAGATCCTGGCTTGGGACAACGAGCTGTTCCGGCGGCACCTCGGTGCACTCCCCGAAGCGATCCGGGACGAGGTCCGCCGGGCGTTGCTGGAGTTCCTGGATCTGCGGTAGGCGAGTGCGGTGGGCTCGCCTTGCGGGCGCTCCGCGCCGCTCTGTAGGGGCAATCACCATGGACGGACTCTCATGTCTCCCCAACGCGGCGGCAGCGCTTTGTTAGGTGGCGACCCTTCTGGTAGGAGCAATCATCATACCGGCGGCCAGCCATGAGTGCCGCCAAGGTTGCGATCACGATCGAGAAAGAGCTGCTGGAGCGAATCGATCGGCTGGTTGCGCAGCGGAAGTTTCCGAACCGAAGCCGCGCGATCCAAGAAGCCGTTCGCGACAAGCTGGAGCGGATGGATCGGGGGCGACTCGCTCGAGAGTGCGCGCAGCTCGATCGAGCCTTCGAGCAGAAGATGGCGGATGAGGGGTTGGCGGGGGACCTTGAGGAATGGCCCGAGTTCTGAGGGGGGATGTCGCTGTAGTGGCGCTATCCAAGGTCAGGTAGCTGGTCACGACGCACCAAGACGCGGATCGATCGTGCCTTACCCGGGAGACGTTCGATAAAGCCGCGCGCCTCCAACGTGAGGACCATTTCATGGACCGCGGGTGGGGATACCCCGAAGTAGCGCTGCATCTCCGCCTCCGACGGAGGGTAGCCGTGGATCCTGGTGTAGTAGTGGATGAAAGCGAGATACTGACCCTGCTTGGCGGTGTAGCCAGGCTTGGGTGGCGCGCTGGACGAATCCGCTGGGGCGGGTAGGTCCTCATCCGCGTGGCCATCCTCGACCTCGCGTAGGCGATTCCAAAGCCGATCGAGCTGACGGCCGAGCCTTGGATCCTTGGAGTGGTTGGCCTCGGCCGCGACGTGGCCGATGAGGTCGTCGAGGTCGTCGAGCGTGAGTCCGACGACGGGGGCCGAGCCCTGGACGGGGGCTATTCGGATACGCCGCTCCAGGTCACTGCCAATGAAGGTGTGGTTCAGGATGAGCTCGCGGTCGCGGTCAGTCAGCCGCACGGGAATACGTTCACCGGGTTCGATGCGTTTCGGTCGGTTCATCTACGTACCGTAGGGGGCGGTCTAACGCCATGGCGATCAGCGGCCGGCCGAAGGCCGGTCCGCTGCATCGGCTTGTTGGGCAGCGTTCTCCGCAAGGCGTTGAAGAAGGGGGTCTCCGTACCGATGGACTCGGAGCCACGTGATCAAATCGTCGTAGTCCATGTCCACTATTTCCGCGCTGAGCCTATCCCGAGCCTCGCGCATACTCTGAACACAATCGAATGTTTTTGATGTGCGCTCACTCATCGCCTGGGACCTCCCGGGGGCTTCGAATCTCGAGAAGAGGGTAGCCTCGCTTGAGGTTGACCCCGTTGTAGGCGTGGATTCGCTTTAGGTTCACGATGTGCTTGAAGTTCCAGCTGACGAGAACGTCGACTCGAGCCACGGTGGCGAGGGCGATGTGCAGGGCGTCCGCACGCATGCGCGCGCCGATAGCGCCGTCCTCGATGTAGGCGGCCGCGAGTTCTTCTGCCTCTCGGGACAGCGCGAGGGCCTCGATGTGGCCCGCTGGCACCCGGCCAAGAACGGTCCTGACCCCCTCGGGGGCGGTCTCGAGTTCCCGGACCGTGAGCTCGGACAACACCAGGGTGAGCTCGCCACGCTGGAATGCCTCGAGCAAGCGGCGGGACGGTTCGCGAAACTCCTCGTCCTCGCAGCCGCCCAGGACAGAGGTGTCCGTGTAGATCCGAGGCTTCATGGCGGCATTCTACCTGCACCCATCGTGGAGCGTCCAACCTGACCTACGCCTGCCCAACGGATGGCCGCCAAGCTGCTGCCGCACACTATCTTACCATGACTCGACTGGGCGTATGCCGCCCGCACGGCTGACGCCCGCAGCCGGCAGCTTCAGCGGCTTGTTGGACGGCGCGCTTCTCACCCGCTCCTCTCGTGGTCAAGATGGTCCCTAAGGAACACCGTCGCGCGGTCCATCGCTGCAACGACGCTGGGATTACCGTGCTGTAACACGTCGAAGGCGTGCTGGCCCCCGGGAATCACGACGAGTTCGTGCGGCACCTTCCTCAGCGCCAACGCCTCCGCCATCCGAATCGATTCGTCGCAGGGCACATCAGTGTCGCAATCCCCATGCACGAGCAGCGTGGGAGGGTAGTCGTGACCGACGTTGCGGATCGGACAGAACCGATCGAACCACTCGGGTTCACGGCTCGGATCGTGACCGGTGACTTCGGCGGGCCAAAGACCCTGTTGGCGGCAATAGAGGTAGAACTGGGGGCGCGTATTCTTCGCCGGGGGTTCAGAGATTGGCGCGCCACCGACCGCGGCGAACGCCGCCTCTCGGGGTAGCGCCGGCTCCTGTGAGTAGTACGTTCGTACGGTCATCGGAGCAGCACCGGGTGAGCCGTCCAACGCCTATTGGACGGTTCCGTGTAGCCCGCCCCGGCTGCAGTGTATTCAGAGGGTGCGGAACCGTCTCGGCCGAACTTGCTGCGTCATCTCGCCGACATACAAGCCTGCAACGTTCTGGGCCGATCCGGAATAGACTGCACCGTCGGTCTGTGTAGCGCGGGCGGTGACCCCAGGTCGTTACTCCTCATCGGTCGAGCGCCGAGCGGACTTCGTCCGCCGGCCGGTCCGCGATTGAGGTTGGGCGAGAGATCTCCCTCGTGGGCCGGGATCGTCTGTAGCTGACTCGATCAGACGTCAGAGCACCGTCTCGCGCGCCGGCACCCGCCGCCCGCCCCGCGCCCGCACCCGCGCCAACCCCGCGTCCACGAGCGTGTACACCACCGGCACCACCACCAGGGTCAGCAACGTCGACGCGATCATCCCCCCCATCACGGCGACGCCGAGCGGGCGCCGGCTCTCCGCCCCCGCCCCGAGCCCGATCGCCACCGGCACGATGCCGAAGAGCGTCGACACCGCCGTCATGAGGATGGGCCGCAGCCGCAGCCGTCCCGCCTCGAGCACCGCCCCCCTGAGGCCCATGCCCCCCGCCCGCAGGCCGTTGGTGCAGTCGACCAGCAGGATCGCGTTCTTGGTCACCAGGCCGAGCAGCATGACGATGCCGATGAAGCTGTAGATGTTGAGCGTCATGCCCGCCAGGGCGAGCGCCAGGAAGGCGCCGAAGATGGCGAGCGGCAGCGACAGCAGGATGGTGAACGGGTGGACGAAGCTCTCGAACTGCCCGGCCAGCACCAGGTAGACGGCGATCACCGCGAGCAGCAGCGTGAACACCAGGCTCCCCGACGACTCGGCAAAATCCTTCGACTCGCCCGCCACCGTGGTGGTGAACCCGGGTGGCAGCAGGTCGCGGGCGATGGTGCCCACCTCTTCCAGCGCGCTGCCGAGCGGCTTGTCCTGCAGGCCCGCGTCCAGGATCACCGAGCGCCGCCGGTTGTAGTGGTTCAGGCTGCTCGGTCCGATGCCTTCGGTCACGTCCACCAGGTTGGCCAGCTGCGCCAGCTCGCCCGAGCGCGTACGCACCGCGATCTGGGCGAGCTGCTCGGGTGCCAACCGGTCGCCGGCCTGCAGCTGAACGATCACGTCGTAGCGCTCGTTGCCGCGCCGGAACTTGGTCACGTCGCTGCCGCCGAGGAGGATGCGCAGCGTGTTGGCCACGTCGCTCACGCTGACACCCAGGGCGGCGGCCTTGTCGCGGTTGATGCGGATGCGGAGCTCGGGCTTGGAGATGCGCAGGTTGGTGTCCACATCCGTGAACCCGGCGAGGCCGCGCACGCGGTCGCGCAGCTTCATGGCGTATGTGGCCAGGGTGCCGAAATCGGGGTTCTGGATCACGAACTGGAACGGCTTGGCGCGCCCGCCGCCGGTCTGCAGGCCCGAGAACGTGACCACGAACACGCTCACGCCGGGGATCTGGGCGAACTTCTGCCGCAGCTCGGTCACCACCTCCTGCTGCGAGCGGGTGCGCTCGTGGCGGTCGTGCATGCGGGTGAACACGAAGCCGCGGCTCACCTGGCCGGGGCTGCCCCCGGCCAAGCCGATGAAGGCGGCGAACGTGCGGATCTCGGGCGTTTCGAGGAGCAGGCGCTCCACCTCGAGCTGCAGGCGGTCGTGATAGGCGAGGGTCGAGCCTTCCGGCGACTCGACGATCACCATGAACCCGCCCCGGTCCTCCTGGGGGACGAACTCCTTGCCGAGGACGGCGAACAGGCCGGCACTCGCCGCCAGCGTGCCGAGCCCGATCGCGACCACGATGCCGCGGTGGTCGAGCGCGCGCTCGAGCAGCCGGCGGTAGGCTGCGGTCACGCGCGCCAGTGCCTGCTCGAAGAGGCGAAAGATGCCGCGCGGCTCGTCGACGTCGAGCAGGCGCGAGCACAGCATGGGGGTCAGCGTGAGGGCAACGAAGAGCGAGAACAGGATCGCGATCGCGACCGTGATGCCGAACTCGAAGAAGAAGCGGCCGATGATGCCGGAGATGAACGCGATCGGCGCGAACACCGCGACCAGCGTGAGAGTGGCGGCCACGGCGGGCAGCGCGACCTCCGCCGTACCGCGCAGCGCCGCCGTCCGCCGGTCGACCCCCTCTTCCATCAGGCGGTGCACGTTCTCGAGCACGATGATGGCGTCGTCGACCACCACGCCGACGAGCAGGGTCAGGGCCAGGAGGGTCAGATTGTTGATGGTGAAGTCGAGGAAGTACATGACGCCGAAGGTGGCCAGCACCGAGGTGGGGATGGCCAGGCTGGGGATCAGGGCGCTCCGCGGCGTGTGCAGGAAGAGGAAGATGACCACCACCACCAGGAAGCCGGCGAGCAGCAGCGACTGCTGCACCTCGCGCACCGATTCTTCGATGAAGCGCGCGCCGTCGTAGCCGAGCTGCACCCGGATGCCGGGGGGGAGCGACGGCGCCATCGCCTCGATGTCGGCGCGCACCGCGCGCACCAATTCGACCGTATTGGCCTTGGTCTGCTTGACGACGCCGAGGGAGATGCTCGGGATGCGGTTGAAGCGGGCGATGGTGCGCTCGTTCTCGTCGCCCTCTTCCGCCAGGCCCACCTGCCGGAGCCGCACCGGCACGTCGTCGCGGAAGGCGATGACCAGGTCGTTGAAGGCGTCGGCGGTCGGGAACTCGCCCTCGGTCTTGACCACGAACTCGCGCTGCTGGCTCTCGATCCGGCCGGAGGGGATCTCGACGTTCTCGCGCCGGAGCGCGCCCACCACGTCGCTCACCGTGAGGCCGTAGGCGGCCAGCCGCTGCGCGTCGAGGCGCACCCGCACGGCCAGCCGCTTCTCGCCGCCGATGATGATCGAGCCCACGCCCGGGAGCCGCTGCAGCCGCTCCTTCACCACGTTGTCAGCGAAGTCGGTGAGTGTGCGCAGGTCCAGGGCGGTCGCGTTGACGGACAGCCACGCCACCGCGTTGGCGTCGGGATCCACCTTGGCGACGATCGGCTCCTCGGAATCCTCGGGCAGGTCGGAGCGGACGCGCGCGATCTTGTCGCGCACATCCTGGGCGGCCACGTCGATGTCGCGGTCGAGCTCGAATTCGATGGTGATGCGCGACACCTGCTCGCTCGATTCCGAGGTGAGCGTCTTGATGCCCTCGACCGAGCTGATCTCCTCCTCCAGGACCTCGGTGATCTCCTTCTCCACGACTTCCGGGCTGGCCGCCGGCAGCACGGTGGTGACGCCGACGATGGGCACGTCGATGTCGGGCAGCTCGCGGACCGAGAGCTTCGAGTAGCCGACCCAGCCGAACACCACCAGCGCGATGGTCATGACGGTGGCGAGCACCGGCCGGCGGATGGAGAGCTCCCACAGCATGCGATGTTCAGCCGCCGCGCGCGGGCGGGATGGCCTGCACCACGGTGACCGGCAGCGCGGTGTCCAGCTTGAGCTTCTCGTGCCCGGTGCGGACGACGACGTCGCCGGCCCGGAGGCCGTCCAGGATCTCGACCCGGCCCGGCAGGCGCACGCCGGTCTGCACCGGGCGGGCAGCCGCCGTGCCGTCGGCGACCACGTACACCAGCGTCCGGTCGCCGGCGGGCACGAGCGCTTCCTCGGGCACCACCGGCGCCTGCGGGTGGCGCTCCAGGTCGAGGGCGACGTTGGCGAACTGCCCCGGCCGGAGCACGCCGCCGGGATTGGGCAACACGGCCTTCACGGCGACGGTCCGGTTTACGCGATCCACCTCGGGCGCGATGAACGTCACCTGCCCGAGGAACGTGCGCCCCGGATGGCTGGCGACCATGACCCGCAACGCCTGGTCGATGGCGAGCTTGGTGAGGTGCCGCTCCGGTACGGCGAACACGATCTCGATCGGATCGGCGTCGACCAGGGTGACGATTGCCTCCCCGTCCTTGACGTACGCTCCCAGGTCCACACGCCGCTGCCCGAGCACGCCCGCGAACGGCGCCACGATGACCGTGTCGCGCAGCAGCGCCTCGGCATAGGCGAGGTTCGCCTCTGCCACACCAACCGCCGCCGTGGCGCTGTCCAGCTCCGCCTTCACGTCGTCGTACTGCTGCCGCGCCGCGATCCCCTCCTGCAGCAGCGCGTTCATGCGCGCATCCTGCCGCCGCACGTTTTGCAGCCGCGCCTCCGCATCGCGCCGCGATGCCCGCGCCTGATCCACCCGTGCCCGCACGTCGCCGTCGTCGAGCACCACCAGCACCTGCCCCGCCTCGACCGACGCCCCCTCGGCGACCGGCAGCTCGCGCACGTGCCCGGCCCGCTTCGGCTTCACCTCCACCGCCTGCTGCGCCTCGAGCGTCCCCACCGCCGTCACCACCACATCGACATCCTCGGCAACAACGGTAGCCGTCTCCACCGGCACCGCCCGCACCGCCGGCGCCGGCACCGCCCCCCCGCCGCACCCGACGACAACCCACAGCCCGACCAGGCAAGCGCGCGCGGGCCGCATCGGGCGAGCATGGGGTACGCCGCCAAGCTGGGTCAAGCGCCAGCCGGCCCGAGGATCAGTTCGTGCACCCCGTCACCGACCCGCGGCGGCGAGGGGCTGCCCTCCCGGAGGCGAGAGCCCGGCCGCTACGAGCCCTAGGCGAGTAGGCCGGGCGTCTTGTCGCCTCCGGAAGGGCAGCCCCTCGCCGCCGCGTAGTTCGTCACGCGACCCGACCCGGAGTTGACTCGCCCCCAGCCAGCGACGGACAACCGCCCACAATGCCCGACGCCCCGAACCTGAAGGGCAGCGACGTCCTGGTCACCGGCGGTTGCGGCTTCATCGGCTCGCACCTGGTGCGCGCCCTGATCGCTCGCGGGGTCCACCGGGTGGTGGTGATCGACAGCCTCCGCTACGGCGACCTGGCCAACCTGGGCACCGAAAGCCCCGCCATCGAGATCGTCCGCTACACCCTCGGCCACGACGACCCCGCCCCGCTGGCCACCGCGCTCGGCGGCGTGCGCTACCTCTTCCACCTGGCGGCCGAGAAGCACAACCAGTCGAAAGACGATCCGCGGGCGGTGCTCCGGAGCAACGTCGAGGGCACCTGGACGCTACTCGACCTGGCGGCACGGAGCGGGGTCGAGAAGGTGATCTTCACGTCGTCCCTCCATGCCTACGGGCGGATGAGCGGCCCGCCGTTCCGCGAGGATGAGGTGCCGCAGCCGCGCACCATCTACGGCATCTCCAAGCTCGCCGGCGAACACCTGCTCGCCCATCTCCACGCCGAGCGGGGCGTCGCCTACAACGTGCTGCGCTATCTCTTCGTGTACGGGCCGCGCCAGTTCGCGGGCATGGGGTATCGCTCCGTGATCGTCAAGAACTTCGACCGCCTGCTGCGCGGGGAGCCACCGATCGTGTTCGGCGACGGCAGCCAGGCGCTCGACTACGTGTTCGTCGACGACGCCGTCGAGGCGACCATCGCGGCGCTGGAATCGTCCGTCAGCGGCGAGATCCTGAACATCGGCTCGGGCGTGGCGACCACCATCACCGAGCTGGTGGCGACCATGCAGCAGGTCGCGGGTCGCGCGCTCCCGCCGCGGCACGAGCCGCCCGACTGGACGGCTGGAAGTCGTCGCGTCGGCCAGGTGGAGAAGGCGGCGCGGGTGCTCGGTTGGCGCGCCCGGACGTCGCTCCACGACGGCCTCGCGTACACCTACCGCTGGATGGCGGACGGTTCGAGGGTGGTGTCGCGCAGGTAGAAGTGGAGCGTGCCGCGGCGGCCGGTCATCTCCAGCTGCACCGGCACGGGCGAGGCGCCGGGCACGGGCGGGGCGATCCAGCTCCGCGTGACCACCGAGTCGTCCACCTCGCGGTCGCCGCGCTTGAATCCTGCGATCGGCCGCAGCGTCGAGCGACAGAGCGTCGCCGGTCCGGTGTAGGGGCGCCGGCGCGACGGTTCGAGGGTGACGGTGCCCAGGTCCTCGTACACCACGTCGTAGCGCAGGCGGCCGTCGAAGACGTACTGCGTCAGCGTGCATCCCTGCCCCAGCGCGACCGCTCGCAGCACGCCCAGCGTTCCCGTCAGCGGGTCGACGGTGGCGGTGCGCAGGACCTCCGCTACGTCGTCCCGTTCTCTTGGGCGTTTGGGCGGGTTCTCCAGGTCGACACGCACCGGCTCGCCGCCGGCGTACTCGATCCGCGTCCGCCACGCGTCGCCGCGATACATGCTCTCGCCCCGGTACAGGTCGGGCCGGGGGCCCGTGTCGCCGATGGCGCCGTCCGACTGGGCGCGCAGGGTCCACGGGAAGAGCGCTCCGACGACCCCCTCGGTCCGGAGGGTAAGCGCGGCCCGGTAGGTACGAGGGGCAACCGTGGTGTCGGTGTCCATCGACGCCACCCGCACCACCCGCCAGTAGACGTCGTATCCGAGCTGCAGGCGCCAGCTGGCGTCGTTCGGTGCGGCGGCGGCGACCGGCGCGAGGGTCAGCAGGGCGAGGGCGATCGCGAGGCACGCCGCCGGTCGCGTCGGCCCGACCGCTCTGCCGGAGGCGTCCATGGTCCCGACTCAGGTTTCCGACGGTCCCCGGACCACGCGCAGCCGCGGCCGTGCTGCGGCGGCGGCGGCGAGCGCTGCGTGGACCGCGCGCGCCAGGGATTCCCGCGTGACGGGCTTGATCAGCAGCTCCGTGATGCCGAGCGCGCGCGCTGACGCGGGCGTCATCCGGCCGCCGAATCCGGTGGTGAGGATGAAGGGGACTCCGGGTCGCAACTGGCGTAGGGCGCGCGCGAGGTCGATCCCGCTCATCCCCGGCATGGTGAGATCCGCGATCACGGCGTCGAACGCCTGCGGGTCGGCCTGCACGCCGGCCAGGGCCGCGGTGGGATCGGTCACGGCGGTCACCCGGTAGCCGAGGCTCTCGAGGATGCGCCGTCCCGCGTCGACCAACCCGGGCTCATCGTCCACCAACAGGAGCCGCTCGCCGTGCCCGCCGGGGAGCCGTTCGGGTGCGTCCGGTGCCACCGGCACCGCGGTGGCCTCCGCGGGGAAGTAGATCTCGAACGCGGTACCCTCGCCGGGCCGGGTCTGCACCACGATGGCGCCGCCATGCCCGCGCACGATGCCGTGCACGACCGACAGCCCGAGGCCGGTGCCCTGGCTCGGCCCGCGGGTGGTGAAGAAGGGCTCGAAGATGCGCTCGAGGGTGGCCGCATCCATACCGGGGCCGGTATCGTGTACCGACAGGCGCACGTAGGGGCCGACGTTCAGGTCCGGATGGGTGGCCGCGAGTTCCGGCCCGACGTCGACCTGGTGGAGCCCGATGTCCAGGTGCCCGCCGCGCTCGCCCATGGCATGGGCCGCGTTGCTGGCCAGGTTCATGATCACCTGGTGGAGCTGGGTCGCATCGGCGAGCACGGGCGGCAGATCGGGCTCGAGCCGGGTCCGGATGTCGATGCTCGTCGGGAGCGCTGCCCGCACCAGCTTGAGCGCGTCGCCGATCACCGCCGCCGGCGCCAGGGGGGAGCGACGGGGCTCCTGCGGGCGCGCGAAGGCGAGCATGCGGGCGACCAGGTCCTTGGCGCGCTCGGCGGCCGTCAGCACGTTGGCGAGGCTCTCCCGGACGGCGACGTTGCCGTCGGCATCGAGGCGGGCGAGTTCCGTGAACCCCACCACGATGCCGAGGATGTTGTTGAAATCGTGCGCGATCCCGCCGGCGAGCGTGCCGATGGCCTCCATCTTCTGTGCCTGGCGTAAGCGGGCTTCGAGTTGCTCGCGGGTTTCTTGCGCCAGCCGTTCGGCGGTGATGTCGGTCGCGACACCGCCGACGCGGCGGACGTGCCCGTCGACGCGGAGCACGACCGTGCGCGTGTTCCGGATCCAGCGCGTCTCGCCGTCGGGGCGCACGATGCGGAACTCCTCTACCCCGTGCTCCGCCCCGCTGGCGAGCCAGGTCTCGTGCGCCTGGGCGATGCGGGCCCGATCGTCGGGATGCACCGAGGCGAGCCAGGCGGGCGGATCGCGGCGGACGGACTCTCGGCTCCGGCCCAAGATGGTCTCCCACGCCGGGCTGATGTACAGCAGGCGCCGCGGCGCCAGCTCGGCGATCCAGAACACCTGGTCGATCGAGTCGGCGAGCTGGCGGAAGCGCTGCTCGCTCTCTCGCAGCGCGGCGTCGGCGCGCGTCCGGGTGGTGATGTCGACCGTCGTTCCGAAGAGCGCCGTCACGGTGCCGTCCTTGCTCGATACCGCTTCGCCGGTGCAGGTCAGATGGCGGATATCCCCGCCCGGATGCCGGATCCGGAAGTCCCAACTGAGCGTCCGCCGCTCGCGGTAGATGCGGGCGATGGTGTCGAGACTGGGCGCGAGGTCGTCGGGATGCACTCGTGTGAGCCAGGTGTCGTAGGCGGGGACGAACTCGTCCGGGGCGATGCCGTAGAGCTGACAGTTGCCGTCCGACCACGACAACCGGTCGGTCCCGATCTCCCAGTACCAGTTGCCCGTGCCCCCGAGCCGTTCCGCCTCGGCGAGGCGCCGCTGTGACTGGCGCAGCTTGCCGTCGGCCAGCACGCGCTCGGTGATGTCGCGCGCCAGGACGAGGACGTGCGCCGACTCCAGCGCGAGCATGCGCACCTCGTAGTGACGCTCTTCCCCATCCCGGTACAGGGCGTGCTCGACCAGCACCGGTTGGTGCGTCTCGCGCAGACGGCGGAAGGTCTCCTCGAACTCCGGCACCAGGTGCGCCGGGACCAGGTCCTGCATCCGCCGTCCCGGGAACCGGGCCGGCGGTACGGTCGTGCCGTTCTCCCGTCCCCCGCGAAAGTCGACGACGGTGGCGTCCGCGTCGAGCAGGACGAGCACGTCCGGGAAGGCATGGAACACGGCCTGCAGCTCCGCCGTCATCTCGCGTGCGAGCGCGAGCGCACGGTCGCGGCCCACCGCCTGCTGGCGAACGATCCAGAAGAGCAGCGTGCTCGCCAGCAGGCCGCCGAGGAGGGCGCCGTACGGGCCCAGGTGATCGAGCGTCGCGTCGAAGGCAGCCAGCGAGTTGAAGCGCAGCGTCCACACCCGTCCGCCCACCTCGACGGCCAGCGTGCGCTGGAACCTCGGGACGGGCAGCCCGTCCAGGCCTTCGCGTACGTCGTCGTCGTCATACAGCGGGGTGGCGGCCTGGAGCGCCGTACCGTCGAAAATCTCGAAGTCGACACCCGGCATGCGGTTCGGCAGGATGCCGCGCATGAGGTCATGGGCACTCACCACCGCAACGATGAATCCCGCGAGTGCCGCACGGCGTTGGGCCACCGTCGGTGTCGCCGGCAGATCTTCTCGCAGGTCTTCTCGATAGAGGGGATGAAGCATCAGCACCGCCGGCCTGGCCTCGGCATTGGTGCCCTGCACGAGGTGGATGGGGCCGGAGATGGCCGGCGTGCCGGTGTCGCGTGCGCGCTCCGCGGCCTCGCGCCGGGTCGGCTCCGAGGCCAGATCGTAGCCGAACGCTCTCCGGTTGGGTGCGAACGGTTCGAGGTACACGACCGGCAGGTACTCGGGGCGTACGCCGGCGGGGTGGACCTCGTACTCCGGGAACCCTTCCGCGCGGACGGCGCGGACATGCTGGTCGAGGTCGGGGGCGGCAACGCGCGCCGCCACCTCCAGTGCCAGGACGCCGGGATGCTGGGACTCGATCTCCATCCGGGCGACGAAGCGGCTCCAGTCTGCGCGGGAGGCGCGTGGCGCGACCGCAAGGAGCGCGGCACCGCTGCGTACGACGGTCTCGTAGTCGCCGACGCGTGCCCGCACGGCGCCCGAGATGAGTTGCACCTGGCGGTCGAACACGTGCTCGGCCTGGTCTTCGACCCGGTGCCCGACCCAGCGCCAGCCGAGAAACGTCAGCGCGAGGCCCCCGACCAGCACGCACCACGCGACCGGGGTTCCGGGACCCGCGCTCCGGAGGGCGCGCGCGGGCATCACCTCACGGGCCCGTGCTGTGGCACTTCTTCCACTTCCGTCCGCTGCCGCAGGGACAGGGGTCATTGCGCCCCACCTTGGGGCCGGCGTTCCGGACCGGCTCGCGGGGCGGGTCGTGCTCGTGTGCGCACCCGTCGCCGTGCACGTGCCCCCCTGCGTCGTCGTCGCGACCCGCCATTGACGCCTCATGCCGGGTCGTCGCCGTACGGTCAACCGGTCAGCGGCACACCTCGGGCTCGAGCGCCCGCAGCCGCGCCTCCAGCTGGTCGGCGCCGGCGGTCGTGGCCCGGCCGTGCGACGTGCGCAGCAGCTGGCAGGCGTCGCCGCGTTTGCCGTCCTCGGCCAGGAGCTGCACCTGCGCCAGGCGCGCCTCGTACCACGCGGTGCCCCCGGGCGGGCTGCCGTCGAGTACGCGTCGCCAGTAGCCCAGGGAGGCGGCGCGATCCCCACCCGCGGCGGCAGCACGGGCGGCGCCGCGGAGGGCTTCGGCGGAGCTTGGGTCGGTGGCGAGCGCGGCCTCGTAGCCCCGGCGTGCGGCGGCGGCGTCGCCGGCGCGTAGATCGAGGTCCGCCAGCGTCAGGCGGTCGGCGAGCGCGGCGTAGACCTTGCGGGCGAGGGCGAGTGCCGCCGGCCGGCGATCGTCGTTGGCCCGGTCGGCGGTGGTCACCAGCTCACGACCAAGCCGGGCGAGCGTCCGGCGCCGGTCGCCGTCGGGTGGCTGAGCGAGGTAGGCATCGAGGTCGCGGGCGCCGGCGGCGAGATCGCCACTCCCGATGCGAGCGGAAAGTCGTAGCTCGACGGTGCGCGGGTGCAGCGTCTTGGCGCCGGGGTAGCGGGTCTCGAACCCGTCGAGGAGCGTCACCACGGTGGCGTGATCGGGCGGCGTCGCCCCGGCGGCGAGCAGCGCCGCCAGAAGCGTGGCGCGGGCGACGCGAGCCTCGTCCTCGCCGCGTGCCGGGGTATCGCGCGCGAAGGCGCGCAGGCCGTCGATTGCCTCCCGCCGGCGCGCGCCGGCGTCGGGCCCCGTACCGACAGTCGCCACCCGGCACTCGAGCGTGCCGAGGCGCGCGCGCGTGGCGAACGGTCCGGCCGTGACCGCGCCGTACGCGCGCTCGGCCGCGGCGCAGTCGCCCCGGCCGCGTTCGAGCTCGCCCAGCATGAACTGCAGCTCGGCGGCGGCGTCGGCCTTCGGCCAGCGGGTCAGCGTGCTGCGCAAGGACTCCTCGTAGGTGGGGGTGACGCTGTCGTCGCCGGTACGCACCACGGCCAGGGCGCGGGCGCGATAGTAGGCTGCCTCCGGCACGCGCGCCGCATTGGGGAACTCGCGCAGCAGGGTGGCGAAACCCTCGGCGGCCTCGCGGGGGTGACCGCCGTTCAAGCGACAGGCGGCGGCGAGGAAGAGCAGCTCGGGAACGTAGCGCCCCCGGCTGGTGTCTTTCACCTCGGCGCTGGCGGCGGCCAGCGGCGCCACGTCGTCGCACGCGCCGCGGTCGACGGCGAGCTGCGCCAGCAGGAAGAGCCCGTAGCTCGACCGGACACCGCCGACCGTGCCGCCGCCGAGCTTGTCGAGCACCGTCAAGCGCACCCGGGCCGGCCACGTCCCGCCGCGCACGGCGAGCCCTCGGGCGAGCGTGGTGGTCTCCTTCTCCACGCCCGCGTCGCCGCCGGCGATGCGGGACAGCAGCCCGCCCAGGCGTGCGAGCAGGGCTTCGGGATCCTCGGCCGCCGGTCCCTGCTTGCCGGTCTGCCGCCGGCGGGCCTCGTCCAGGGCCGCGCGCGCCTTGGTGGCGACGCGTGCCTCGTTGGTCGCGGCGGTCAGATCCTCGATCGCCTTCGGGTACTCGCCCAGGTCGAGGAAGGCGAGGCCGCGGCCGTAGAGGCTCTCGGAGTAGATCTCCGGCACCTCGTTCACGACCAGGAATTTCGAGAATCCGTCGGCCGCCTCGCGCAGCAGCTGCGTCTTCTTGGCGGCGTCGCCGGTGAGCTGCGCGCCCTGATAGCGCACCCAGGCAAGGTGATAGGTGACCACCAGCGCCGCGATCTCGGGGTCGCGCCAGCGCGCGCTCTTGTAGAGCGCCTCCAGGTCGCCGTCCTGCTCCGTCACCTCGTCGCGCAGGGCATCGAGGCGGTTTTCGAGCTTGTCCTGGAAAGCCGCCAGGTCGGCGGCCAGCCCGGGCCAGACGTCGGCGGCCCGCTCGCGCTGGCCGCGTTCGAGGAGCGCGTAGAAGGCGCGGCTGCGCTCCTCGAACCCGGCGAGGGCCGCACGCTCGTCCTGCGCGGCGACCGTCCCGGCCAACGACAGCAGCGCCACGAGCACGATGCCGGCGGCGCGCGAACACACGGACGCGTTCACTCGGACGCGAGCGCGAAGCCCTTCGCCCCGGCCTCCTTGGCGAGGCCGAGGACGCGCACCACCTCACCCAGCACGACGGCGCGATCGCCGGCGAGGATCACCACCTTGTCGTCGGTCTTGTCGAGCGCGTCGCGGAGCGCGCTGGTGAGGCCGGCGTCGTCGACGCCCACCGGTCGCTCGTTCACGTAGATCTCGCGCGACGGCGTCATGGTGACCATGACGCCCTTGGCCTCCTGCTCGTCGGCGGTGGTCTCGGGCAGGTCGACATCCGCCGCCGGCTTCACCATCGCCGAGGTGGTGATCATGAAGATGATGAGCAGGACCAGGAACACGTCCGTCAGCGGCGTGACGTTGATCTCGGCCACGATGTGGCCGCGCGTGTGCGCCTTACCGAACGCCATGGCCCCTCCGGCCGGCGGCCACCGCTTCCAGCACGCGCGCGCTGCCGATGCGGAGCGCGGCGTCGATACGCTCCACCCGGTTCTGCAGGTAGTTGTAGAAGACCAGCGACACGATGCCGATGGCGAGGCCGAGGGCGGTGGCGATGAGCGCCTCCGAGATGCCGCCGGCGACGACGCCGAAGCCGCCCGTGCCGGCGAGCGCCATGCTGTGGAAGGCGCGGATGATGCCGAGCACGGTGCCGAAGAGACCGATGAACGGCGCCGAGGAGCCGATCGTGCCGAGCACCCAGAGATACGAGCCGGACGCCTGCACCTCCTCGAACTGGCGCTCGTCGGCCACCCGCTCCATGTCCTCGAGCGGGGCCGCCGGGGCCGCGTCGAGCACGTCGGTGAACACGCGCCGCGCCGGGCAGAGCTGGTGCTGGCGGACCGCCTCGACGGCGCCGGTCAGGTCGCCGCGGGCGAGCAGCGGGACCAGCTTGGCGGTGAGGGCAGCGGTGGACGACACCGAACCGCGCAGCGTCCACAGGCGCTCGAGGGCCACGCCGAGCATGATGACCGAGCAGGCGAGCAGCGGATAGGTCGAGAGCGCGCCCTGCTGGATCAGTGCGATGAGGTCGAGGTTCACGGGTTCCATGGTTTCCATCGGGATCCTTCCGTCACATTCCGCGCGCGATGCGCGCCATGTCCTTCTCCCAACGCGAGCCGAAGGTGAGCGCCAGCAGGTGGCGCACCAATGCCTGCTGCTGGCCGAGCTGGATCATCTCCCCGCCGCCCGAGCGGGCGATGGTCGAGTAGCTGTCGCGCAGCTGTTGGTAGAACTCGGGCAGCGGCGACACCGTCTGCAGCTCCTCGCCGTACAGCCAGCGGTGCAGCTTGCGCTCGTGCTCCTCGTGCAGGAGCTGGCTCACGTCGATGGTGCTGATCACGCCGCCCTGACCGTGCCACCCGTTCACCAGCTGACGGACGCCCGCCATGTCCTCCCGGTGCGGGGGCGAGCTGCCGACCAGGATGATCACCTTCTTGGCGTCGGTGCGCCACTTGAGCTGGCGCATGGCGGTCTCGAGGCCGTCCTTGACCGCCTCTTCCCAGTCGCCGCCGCCCTCGGCGACGATGCCGTTCAAGAACGTCTTCACCTTCTTGCCGTTGAAGGTGAGGTCCGTCCAGCGCACGACGAAGTCCTCGCTCTGGCGCGGCGCGGTGGCGACCTTGTCGTCGCCCCGATCGCGGAACGCGACCGCGCCGATGCGGGCGGTGGGCACCAGGCGTTGCGTGGTGGACACCAGCTCGTCCAGGCGCCGCTTCATCTCGTCGATCACGTTCTGCATGCTGCCGGTCGAGTCGATCACCAGCGCCACGTCGAGGCCGACCTTGCGCAGCCCGCCGACGTACTGCCCGAACGCCGAGCCGAGCGACCAGCCCGCCCCCCCGCCGCCGCCGAGCCCGATGCCGCCGATGCCCGCGCCCGCCGACGCGAAGCGTGCCCCCAGGTCGACGGACGAGCCGACCGGTCGCACCGGACGGGCGAACTGTACCACCGGCGAGGTGGGACGGGCGGGTTGCTGCTGCGGGACGCTGGCGAGCTGCGGGCGGGCGGGGCGCAGGAGCTCCTTCAGGGTCTCGTCGGTGTCCGGGTTGCGCTCGCGCACCGGCTCGGGGAGGTCGGTGAGCGAGAAGATCTGCCGCCGCTCCTGTCCCAGGCCGGCACCACCTCCGGCGCCGATCCCGAAGCCGGGGCCGACGCCGATCCCGAAGCCGCCGCCGAGGCCCGCCACGTCGAACACCACCAGCAGCACGAGCACGACGTGCAGCAGCGCCGAGGTGGTGATGGCGGCGGCGAGACGCCGCGATTGACCCGAGGTGGTGGGCGCCATGGGCTCGATCACCACTTGAGGCGGGCACGCAGCTCGCGCGCCTGCGCGCGGCTCAAGGCGACCTCGCTCCCGGCCTGGTCGCGCATGACCAGCTTGTAGCGCCCGCCGAACCAGGGAACGATCTCCTTCACGTGCGGGAGATTCACCAGGCTCGACTTGTGGGCCCGGAAGAACAACGTCGGATCGAGCCGCTCCTCCAGCTCGCGCAGCGTGTAGTTGGTCATATAGCCGCGCTCCTGGGTGTGGGCGTAGACCAGGCGATATTCGACCCCGAACCAGAGCACGTCGGTGACCGGTACGATCAAGATGCGCTTGCCGCTGTGCACCGGGACCTGGGTCATGTAGACCTTCTCGCGTTCCTCGAGGCGGCGCAGCACGCGCTCCAGGTCCGGCGCCGGATGGTCGGACCCGAGCCGCGTCCGCACCCGCCCGACCGCTGCTTCGACGCGCCCGCGGGCGTAGGGCTTCAGCAGGTAGTCGATCGCGCCCACCTCGAAGGCGCGGATGGCGTACTCGTCCCAGGCGGTCGCGAACACCACCTGCGGCAGCGGCTCGCGGAGCGCGCGCAGCACCTGGAAGCCGTCCATGCCCGGCATCTGCACGTCGAGAAAGACGAGGTCGGGACGGCTCTGCTCGATGGCCTGCAGGGCCTCGACGCCGTCGCCGGCCTGACCGACGACCTCGACCCCGGCGACGCCGGAGAGAAAGCCGGTCAGACGATCACGCGCCAGCTTCTCGTCGTCGACCACCAGGGTGCGGATCACGGCCATCTCACGCGGCGATGTCGACGGGGCGCACCGGGAGCCGGAGCCGGACCTGCGTGCCGTTGCCGGGGGCGCTGGTGATCTCGGGGAGGTGCTCCGGGCCGTAGAGTCGTGCCAGGCGATCGCGCAGGTTCCGGAGACCGACGCCGCGGTCGTAGACCTCGGCCAGGGTCGCATCGGGCATGCCGAGGCCGTCGTCGCCCACCGTCAGCACGAGCAGCCCGTCGGCCACGCTGGCGGCGATCCGCACCCGGCCGCCGCCCAGCTTGCGCGACAACCCGTGCTTGATGGCATTCTCGACCAGCGGCTGGAGGATGAGGTTCGGGATGTGCTGGTGCAGGCTCTGCGGGTCGACGCGGGTCTCGACCACCAACCGGTCGCCGAAGCGCGCGCGCTCGATCTCGAGGTACGCCTCCACCATCTCCAGCTCCTCGGCCAGCGGGACGAATTCCTTCTCCGCCCGGCGCAGGATGTAGCGGAAGATGTCGGCCAGGCGCTGCACGCAGGCCTCGGCCTTGTCGGGGTCGCTGTGGATCAGCTGGGCGATGGAGTTGAGGCTGTTGAACAGGAAGTGCGGGTTGATCTGGGCGCGCAGCGCGGCCAGCTGCGCGGTGGCGGCGAGCTCGGTCAGCTGCCGCTCGCGGTCCTGCAGGGAGAGGATGCGGGTCCAGTACTGATGGTAGCCGATGAGCGCGAACAGAACCGACGGCACGATGGGCAGGAGCGCGTACAGGCGCACGCTGGCCTGGCGGATGGCGGGTGTGATGGTGAACTGCTCCGTGGATCCGACCGGCGTGCCGAACACCGACGGCGCGCCGAGCAGCGCGGCGATGGTCTCGATCATGAGCAGCGAGAAGACGCCCACCGCGAGTACGGACGCCACGCCCTGCACCACTACCTGCGCGACCAGCGTCCGTCCGCCCAGGCGCGGGAACACCCAGCGCCAGAGGACGTAGATGAGGGCGGCGAAGAGGAGGCTCGGCACGAGGAAGACGAGCAACGCAATCGGCCTCCGCCACAGGAACAGGTGCAGGAGCCCCAGGTGCAGGCCGACCGCGGTCCCCGACCCGAAGACCATGAGCAGCATCCGGTTGGTGCGTGAGCTGTGCGGCACGGGGATCACTGCCGGCGGCATGGGGGCGGAATACTACTCCAGGTCCGTCGGCCGTGCCTACCGTGCAGCAAATGCGGCGCCGCATGCCAGGGGGAGGGGGGCGCGTCGGGGCGAACGGTCGAATCGGCACTTGGTGCGGGCATATGCGGCTACCCAAGAGGACGGGGGCCGACCATCCCGTGATAGGTGGCGACCCTACGGGACACCGAAAGGGAGGAAGAGCCAATGTGGACTGTACGTAAGCAAGTCGTCGGTCTGATGGCTGGAGTTCTCACGCTCGTCTTGGTGACCGCTGGTCGGCAAACATATGCTGATGGCCCCACGCCGACGCCGCCAAAGACCGAAGGAAACGACGACTGGCACTACAACAGCGACTACATCTACGGCATGACGCGTGGGCTGAATGCGGACCGCGACTTCGGGCCAGGGGCGAAGCTGACCCTCATGCCTCTGACCCTCACGCTCGACACGGTGCTGCTCCCATTCGGGGCCATCGCCGGGTTGTTCGGGGAACCGCCGAAACCATCCCGACGATAGTCAGCAAGGGGGGCTCCAGCGCGGCCCGCGCCCCGTAGTCACGGACCTCCTGCCACTCGGCCCAGCGCCCCCAGCCTGTGCAGCGTGTACCCGCGGTATCAGGCGGCGCGCATCTCGATGACGAGCCGCTTACCGAGCGCGGCGAGCGCCTGCTCGAGCCGGGCGAGCTTGGAGCGGTGCCGCGGGTCGAGCAGCCGGTCCACCTCACGCTCGCTGCAGCGCAAGAGACCGGCCAGACGCGGGCGGGTGGCACCCGCTTGGTCGAGCGCAACAACGAGCGCCGCCTTGAACGCTGTGAGGACCGGCAACGTCACGAGCACCTCGCCAGCGGCAGGTCGCGACGGCGGCGGGATGGAGTCACCGCGTCGGATGCGACCCGCCACCGCCTCCTCGAGGCAGTCCTCTGCTGCCGCGATCGCTTCGCGGCGATCGTCCGCTTCGGTGAGTGCCTCGGGCACGTCTCGGAACGAGACCAGGACCCTGCCGCCGCGTCGGCGCAAGCGCGCCGGATAGAGAAAACTAAACGCCATCGTTGCGCCGCGTTTCACCGGAGGTCGGCTCGATCAAGGCCCAACTGCTTCAACGTCGCGGCCAGCAGGCCCGGGGAGAGCTCCTTCGTCCGATCCTTCAGCACCGCGAATCGCTGCCCGAAGTACACGGTCCCGTGGCTTCCCTTTCCGCGCTCCGCCACGAACCCAACCGTGACGCCGCGCTGCTTGCCGAGGCGCTGGAGGCGGCGGAGCAACTCGGCGCCCGTCATGCTGGTTCACCCCGAGGTGGGAGTCAAGCAATTTCAGGGCCCGGACCTGCGCGCGCCAGCCGCTTCCCTCCAGTTGCAGCCCCGCCCACGCGGCCATTGCGAGTGTTGGCCAGCGAGTCAGCCGTCGGTGACCGGCCGGAACTTCGGCAGCGTCACCTCGGGGGTCACGTTGTCGAAGGTCACCTCCACGGGCATCCCGACCCGCAGCGCCGCGACCGGGCAGCCGACGACGTTGGACACCACCCGCCCCCCTTCCGCCAGCTCGACCACGACCACCGCGTACGGCACCTCGCCGGCGAACCCTGGGTGGTACACCTGGTGCATCACCGCAAAGCTGAAGACGGTGCCCCGGCCGGAGACCCTCACCCAGTCCGCCTCGCGCGCGAGACACCGGCTGCACTGATCCCGCGCCGGAAACCGATGCACCCCACACCCCCGGCAGCGTTGCATCACCAGCTCGTGTCGCCGCGCGGCCTCCCAGAAGGGCGCCATCTCGGGCGTCATCGGCGGCAGCGGCTTGGTGTATGGCGCGCTCATGACAGCTGGCGGGAGAGAACGAGCGTCGAGTGGGTGGAGAAGACCCCGCCGTTGCCGGAGACCAGGGCCACGTCGTGCTTCGGGACCTGGCGGCGACCCCCGTCGCCGCGCACCTGGATGACGGCCTCGGACACTGGCGTCATGCCCCACATATAGAAGCTCGACAGCTGCCCGCCGCCGGTGTTGACGGCGAGCCGCCCGCCCGGGCCGGTGACGTGCTCGGCGACGAATGGCCCGCCCTCGCCCTTCGGACAGAAGCCGTAGTCTTCGAGCGTGACCAGCACCGTGAAGGTGTAGCAGTCGTACAGCTCGACCACGTCGATGTCGCCGACGCCGACGCCGGCCATGCGGAACGCGGGCTCGCGCGCCAGCACGGCTCCCGAGGTGAGCGTGTCGGCCGGGTCGCCGCCCAGGTGGCCCTGGCCCATGCCCCACAGGTACACCGGCGGCCGGCGCAGAGCGCGCGCCCGTTCGGCGGTGGTGACGACCACCGCCAGGCCGCCGTTCGACACCAGGCAGCAGTCGAAGAGGTGGAAGGGCTCGACGATCCAGCGCGAGCGCTGGTAGTCGGCGAGCGTGAGCGGCTGGTCGTGGAGCTGCGCCTGCGGATTCAGATTGGCCCAGGCGCGCTGCGCGACCGCCACCGCACCCAGCTGGTCCTGGGTGGTGCCGTAGACGTGCATGTGGCGGCGGGCCACCAGGGCGTACATCGCGTTCACGCCGAAGTAGCCGTAGGCGGCCTCCCAGCCGCGGACGAAGCCGTAGGCGCTGGCGCTGGACGAGCGCTCGCCCTTGGGCGCGGGCGGTTTCAGCGGCGCGTCCGAGAACACGCACACGACCGTCCGGCAGAGCCCGGCGGCGATCGCCTGCGCGGCGTGCTGGATCATGGCGCACGCGGTGGCGCCGCCCAGGTTCATGGTGGCGGAGAGGTGCAGATCCCGGAGCCCCATCGCCTGCTGTAGCTGGAACGAGCCCATGCCCTGGTCGTTCCAGGCGAGGCCCGGGTTGAGCAGCACCCCGTCCACGTCGCTGCGCTCGAGACCGGCATCGGCCAACGCCAAGCCGACGGCGTCGACCGCGAACCCGAGCGGCGAGCGGCCGTAGACCTTGCCCTGCGGCGTGATGCCCAGGCCGACGATGGCCGTGGCGCCACGCAGCGGATGCGGCGCGCCGGGCACGCTAGCGGAGAAGGATCAGGAAGTGGCGGCGGAGCATATCGGCCTGGTCCTGCACCGAGGCGCTCCGGCGCGCGGTCATGAGCACGTCGAACAGCTCGCGGTCGCCGGCCTCCTGGTGGGTGGCGGCGTCGTCGTGCAGGGTGTCGACGATGTCGTGGATGATGCGCGGGATCTCGCGCTGCGGGATGACCAGGTCGCCGCGGCCGAGCGTGCCGCTCCAGTTGGAAGCGTAGGGGCGCAGCACGCTCAGGATGCGTTCGGTGATGCTGCGATCGCTCCGCATGATCCTGGGGCGAGGATAAACGCGCCCCGTGGCCCGCGCAAGACGAGTCGCGCGCGCTGGCCGCGCACGCTTGCGGCATCCGCCGCCAGCCGGTACGCTCCCCGCGCGAGGCGGGGCGGACGATGGTGACCACCTTCCAGCCGACGACGGCATCGGCGGCGGTCGAAGGGCTGCCGCAGGTGTTCGACCCGGGCGCGGCAGCGGGGGTCGAGGCCGTCGTCCTGTTCGACCTGTTCGGCCGCGAGCCCGGCCAATGGACGGTGGTCATCCGCGACGGCACCTGCCGGGTGATGGGCGGGCGCCCGCTCGAGCCGACCATCACGCTCACCATCGACTCGGATCTGTGGCTCGCCATCGCCCGCGGCGAGCGCACGGTCGAGGACGCCGTGCGCACCGGCGAGTGCCAGGTGACCGGCGACACCGCCTTCGTCCCCCAGCTCGCGCGGCTCTTCCCGGTGACGTGAGGACGCGCATGCCGCGTCTGGTGCTCGTGCTCCTGCTGGTCGGTCTCGGCTGCAGCCGGCGCTACCTGGACGATCGCACCGGCCCGCCGCTCCTGCCCGGATCGAGCCTGCAGAAGGTGGTCGACCTCGACTATCCACCCGGCAACATCGCCGTCTCGGCCACCGGCCGCGTGTTCTTCACGTTGCATCCCGACGGCGCGCCTCCCGACCAGCTGCTGGAATTGGTGAACGGCCGGCCGGTGCCCTACCCCGATGCCGCCTTCCAGCGGCCGCGTCGCGATGGGCCGGCGTTCGACTCGCTCCTGTCGCTGCGCATCGACCGCCAGGGCCGCCTGTGGGCGCTCGACTACGCGCGCTACGGCCGCGGCCAGCCGCGGCTCTACGCCTTCGACCTGGCCAGCAACGCGCTCGTGCACCAGTACGACTTCCCGTCCGCGGTCGCCGGCTTCCTCTCCATGCTGAACGACTTCCAGGTCGACCCGGCCGGCGAGCGCATCTACATCGCGGACGCCAGCCCCATCCGACAGCGGCCGGCGATGGTCGTCTACGACATCGCCCGCCGCACCAGCCGCCGCCTGCTCGACTCGCACCCGTCGGTGCTGCCGCAGGACTACGTCCTGCGCACGCCCGAGCGCGAGATGGTCATCTTCGGGCTCTACCGGCTGGCCATCGGCATCGATTCGATCGCGCTCGACGAGCGCGGCGAGTGGCTCTACTACGGGCCGGTGAACGGCGACCGCCTTTACCGCGTACGCACGCGCGACCTCGCCGACGAGGCGCTTCCTGCCGACGCGCTGGCCGCGCGGGTCGAGGACTACGGCCCGAAGACGCTCAGCGACGGCCTCAGCACGGACACCGCCGATCGGGTGTTGCTGACCGACCCGGAACACGGCGCGATCGTGGCCTTGGGGCCGGACCGGAAGCTCCAGACGCTGGTGAAGGATGCGCGGCTCCGCTGGCCGGACGGGCTCAGCTTCGGACCGGACGGGTGGCTGTACGTGACCTGCAGCGCGCTCCAGCACGTGCTGTTCGTCAGCGACGCGCGCATGCGGGCGAACGCGCCGTATCAGATCTACCGCTTCCAGCCGGGGGCGGCGGGCACGCCGGGACGGTAGCGCGACCCGAGACCTTGTCTCGGGTCGGGGCGAGAGTTTGGCGGGGTGGAGAAGGCGGGGAGCGTGCCGCGGCCGGCGAAGCCGGCGCGGCAGACGTGGGCTTGCTCCAGCCCGGTTGGGTGCGCGAGTATCGCGATCACTCATCGAACGGAGGGACCCATGGCCCAGACGGCACAGGCTCGGCGGATCGACATCCCGGAGAACGAAGCGCAACGGGTCTTCGCTCTCCAGCGCGCGGCGTACCTGCGACATCCCTACCCGAGCTACGAGGAACGTCGCGAGAACCTCCTGAAGCTCGAGCGCGTCCTGGTTGATCACGCCACCGCGATCGCCGAGGCCATCAGCGCCGACTTCGGGCACCGGGCGTTCGAGGAATCGATGATGGCGGAGCTGTTCACGAGCGTCGACGGCCTCCGCGACGCCCGCAAACGCCTCCGCAAATGGATGCGTCCCCAGCGCCGGCACGTCTCCATCCTCTTCGCCTCGGGCTCGAATCGCGTCATCCCGCAGCCGAAGGGCGTGGTGGGGGTCGTGTCGCCCTGGAACTACCCCCTCTTCCTCACCGCCGGGCCGCTGACGAGCGTCCTTGCGGCCGGCAACCGGGCGATGGTGAAGATGGCCACCAACTCGCAGCACCTCTGCCGGCTGCTGGCCGAGAAGTGCCGCGCTGTCTTCCCCGAGGACACCCTCGCCATCCTGCCCGGCGTGCGCGCGCAGGACTTCTCCACCCTGCCCTACGATCACCTCATCTTCACCGGCTCCGCCGACGCCGGCCGGACCGTGATGCGCGCGGCGGCCGAGAACCTGACGCCCGTGACGCTCGAGCTCGGCGGCAAGTCGCCCACCGTGATCTGCGACGACTTCGACGTCGACGAGGCGGCATCGCGCATCCTGTACGCGAAGTTCCTGAACGCGGGGCAGACGTGTCTCGCGCCGGACTACCTGCTGATCCCGGACGCGAAGCGGGATCGGTTCGTTGCTGCCGCCAAGCGCATTCTCCCCGCGCGCTATCCCGACACGAACCAGCCGAGCTACACCTCGGTGATCGACGACAAGTCCTACCGGCGCCTCCGCGCGACGCTCGAGGACGCGCGCCAGAAGGGCGCGCAGATCGTCCCCCTGGTGCCGGGGATGCCCTTCCACGACGAGCTGCGGAAGATCCCGCCGCACCTGGTGCTGGATGTGACCGACGACATGGTCATCATGCAGGACGAGATCTTCGGCCCGCTCCTGCCCGTGAAGACCTACCGGACCCTCGACGACGTGATCGGCTACGTGAACGGTCGCGACCGGCCGCTCGGCTTCTACGTGTTCACGAACGACAAGGCGACGGAGGAGAAGCTGCTCTACGCGACCATCTCGGGCGGCGTCTCGATCAACAACTGCATGCTGCACGTGGCGCAGCACGACCTGCCCTTCGGTGGCACCGGCGCCAGCGGCATGGGCCAGTACCACGGCTACGAAGGCTTCCTCGAGTTCAGCAAGCTCCGCCCGGTGTTCAAGAACCCGCGCCTGTCACTCCTCCACCTCTTCTACCCGCCGTACACCAAGCGGCACCGGCGCCTGCTCGATCTGCTGATCAGGTACAAGCGCTAGCGTGACCCGAGACCCTGTCTCGGGTCGGGATCGGACGCCAGCGTGGGGCGTTCGGTGCCTCGTGCGCAGGTCATGCCGCGGCCGGCAAAGCCGGCGCGGCAAGCGCCCGTTCCATCGTGCGCTCACTGCGTGAGCTCGGTGATCCGGGCAGAGAGCGCGTCGCGCACGGCCTGGGTCGTTGGGTCGGCGGCGACGTTGTCCAGCTCGAAGGGATCGTTGGCGAGGTCGTAGAGCTCGGTCTCGCCGGTCGTGTATTCGAGGTACTTCCACTGCTCGGTCCGGACGCCCGCGAAGACGCGATTGCCGGGTGTCGACCAGGTTTGCAGCAGGATGTCCGAGCGCCACGCCGTGGGCTGGTTCGCGAGGATGGGGACCAGGCTCAGGCCGTCGACCGGGCCCGACGGCACGATGCCCGCGAGGTCGGCGATGGTCGGCGCGAGGTCGAGGTTCAACGCCATTGCAGCCGTCTGGCCGGGTGCGGTCACCAGGCGCGGATAGCGGACGATGAGCGGCGTGCGGATCGACTCGTCGTAGGGCACGTTCTTCTGCTGCCACAGCCGGTGTTCGCCCCACAGGAGGCCGTTGTCGGACGAGAAGATGATCACCGTGTCGTCCGC
>CAZUDO010000030.1:0-23143 GCA_964618895.1 uncultured Binatia bacterium (SeqCode) | reverse complement strand
AGGAGTATCGGCGCGCCCTGCCCCCGATTGTGCTACTTGGTGAAGGTGGCGCTATACTCCGCGCGGCGCTCATCCTCGACCGCCTTGCAGACGTTCAGGTAGGCCGCGCGGTCGCCGCCCATCGCCGCGACGAACAGCCGTGACTCACGCTCCATATCCCGCTGCGCCGCCGCCGCTTCCGCCGCCTTCGCTTCGCGCTTGCCCACTTGGTGCCTCCGTTGGTTGGTTTCGACCTTGCGGTCTCGTCAGGCGGCCAGCTTCAGGCCGCTACCGCGAGGTTCCGAGTCTAGCGGCGAGCCACCGGCTCCCGTTTCGTGCCCTGATCGCCTCGCTTGGTTTGGGGGGTCGTCGTCCCGTTGGGGCTCCGTGCTCGGACCTCCCCGCTCCTGTCCTTGTCGAGCTGCCTGCGTTTCTCCCGCAGGACTCCGGGTCTGGCGGGGTCCGCTTGGGTTCTCCCGTGTTCCCGTCTCGCTTCGACTTCAGGCCGCCGGTGCTGCTGGCGACACCGATAGCATAGTGCACCCCGTGTGCCACTGTCAAGGGGTAATCTTCAGGGGGACGCTAAGGGGCTGCGAGGGAGCAGGTTGCAGCGATCGGCCGGTCAGGGTCACGAGGGGGCCGAGGCGGCGCGGAGGGTCGAAAGTCGGGCGGAATGCCCCGGGCGCGAGGGCTTTTCACCCGATCGGGGGTCGTCGCCCCGTCTCGGGGACCGGGCCGATACTAGATGCTATGGCAGGGGAGCAAGTATCAGGTGGAGCGGGCGTCAGGCGGGCGTCCAGCGGGCGTCTAATCGGGATATTGAATGCTAAGTAAACACTAACCTACCAAGTATAAGAGCCCCGATAGGCCGGGGGGCCTTCGGCCGGGCCATCGGGTCAGCTTACTTATAGGGTTCAATAATCATCAGGCGCCCCGCGCGTCAGATCGAGCCCGGCGGCGATCAGGTCGATCAGGTGGACGGGAGCAGAGGTTGACACTTGCGCCCGAGTGTAGACGTTTCGGCACACCTGCCTTTTCACGCACTGTGCCCGCTACACGTGGAATCGTGTGCGCGCGCGGGTCATATACGCGAAATGACCGTTTCTTTGCATTTGGCGGGCGTCACGCGCGGCACGATGGGGCCAGATAGGGTAGAGTCGTTCCACGTGGAGGCATGGCCCTTGCTATACGCGCGCGTCCTTAGTGCGAGTGGGTGCGAGTACGCCCCTCCCAGCAAGAATCGTGCCATGGGGGCTAGGTGCCTGTGGCACAGGGACTTACGTCGTTGGCACGATAGTTGCGTCGCGCGCGTCTTAGAGTGGCGCACAGGCGCGAGGGGGGAGAGACCCCAAATCCTAGCGGGCCCCCCGGGGGAACCCCAGGGGCATTTTGAAAATCAGGAGGTATGCGATGGGCGGAATGAGGGAAGCTACCCTCCAGAAGACGATCGCCTACATCCTCGCACACCCTGACGCCAGCAAATCCGAGGTCGTTTCCGGCGCCAAGGTCTCCGACAACACGGTCGCCCGGGCCCGGCGGATCCTGATCGAGAAGGGCCTGATCCCCGAAAGTAGGAAAAAGGACCCAGTCCTCCCGACGGTCGAGATGTTCCCCGAGGAGCCCCCCTTTGCCGCCGCGCAGGCACCCGAGCCGCCGGCCACCGCGCATGCCGATCTGGGCATGCTGGACCACGCGGCCATGATCGCGATGGCGAGCATGGTCACCCAGGCCGAGGAGCTGACGGACGAGGAGGTCCAGCGCCGCCTGATGAGGCAGGCGCAACTATTCGCCTTCAACCCGACCCTGCACCCGGACACCCGGATGAGCGCCTCGACCCTCTGGGCCAAGCTCCGCGACATGAAGAAGGACGAGGCGATCGGGCCCGGGAAGCCGATGACCCTCCTCGAAGCGGTCCGCCGGACCAGGGACGTTCTACTCGCGGTCGGCCAAGTGGTCTCCGCCCTCGCTGTGAAGGAGGCCTTCTATGCCGATCAAGCGCCGGATGTCCAAGCTCCGTCTCCTCTCGGAGCTGAGGAAGCTCCTGGCGCGTCCCGACACGACGGTGACCCACCGGCGCCTGAAGATCTGCGGCCAGTCAACGTGGGACTACGAATCGACGGACAAGACGGTCGTCTCCCGGATCCGGATCTACCTCGACCCGAGGCGTGACGGCCGAGTGCGCCTCGTGCTGCACGAGCTCCTGCACGTCTTCATGGCCGCGCACATGAACATCGACTCGCGGATGGTCTACGAGCTCGAAGAGGCGGCCATCTGCGGCTGGGAGCAGCTCCTTTACGACTATCTGCACGACGCGAAGCGGAGTGCAGAGCTGGAGTCCTGGAATCAGGCGATCATGCGGAAGATGGTCTGATGCCATGTTCCCACCCCCTGACCGGAACGAGGTCCACCTCGTCCACTGCAAGAATGGGCATCACCTCTCGACCGACTGCTGGTGCGAGCCGGTAGCGATCTACTGGCGCAAGAACGCGAACGGCATACCCCACCTGATCGTGGAGCACGACGACGACACGCTCCGGAACCACACCTTCGTGCTCAACGAGCGCAAGGACAACCCAGACTGGGTCACCCGCGCTATCGCGGACGCCCTGAATAAGGAGAACGCATGAACTCCAGCTACTGTCGCCTCTGTGGCGGCCCGAAGGCGGTCAACGAGTACTCCGCGCACCACTGCGGCGTCTGTGAGAACTTCGGCAACGAGGCGAGGCAGGCCTGTGCCGAACAGCACCCCGAGGCGACCGAGGACCAGCTTGCCTACGTCGCCCGCATGGCGCGCCAGTCGCGCGCGCATCACGCATTCAGCACGCTCGTGGACCCGCGTCCCGAGCGGAGGTAACCATGTCGAGACGTAATCCGACCGTCGCCGCGTCCGCGCGGAAGGCGGTAGCAGACGCTGTCGAGGGTGCAAAGTCCGTCGGTCGCGTCATCAAGTCGGGCGCCGAGAAGGTCGTCGATGTCATCCAGCACGGGCCCGCCTCGCGAGCCCTGAAGAAGATCACGCGCAAGTAGACCAGAAAGAAGGTACCGATGGACCCGTTCTTCCCCATCCCTGAAGTACGCAAGGCCAAGGACATCAGGGTAGACGAGTACAACGAGCAGTGGATCATGCTCGACGGTATCGAGACGAAGGTCACCTCGATCAAGGCCGCACACGCGCTCCTCGCGCGGCAGGACGCGGTCCGGATCCAGATCCGCGCCGACCTCGACGCGCTCGGCCTCCGCGACGGCAAGTACGAGATGAATCTCGACAAGGACGGGAACGTGATCCCCGGCTTCACCCCCATCATCCAGTTCGGGGACGCGCCAACACCCGAGAACATCGCCCTTGCCGCTATCCGTGACCGGATCGCCGAGCGTGCCCAGATCACGCGGCGCCCCGAGCCACTCACCACCAAGTGGGAGCTACGATGGCTGCAACTGAAACGATCGGTTGGGCGCTGGACGCGGAGCGTTCTCTCTGGCGCGCGGTCTGTGCTCCGAACTCTTGGTTCGGTCCTGACGGCACGAGCGTCGCGACCCACCCCCGAGCCCTCTACTACTTCATCACCAAGGCCTGGGGTGCCGAGCAGTTCCTCCGTGACCATCCCGAACACCCCCAGTGGCTCTACGAGCCGATCCACGTCCCCTACACCTCCTGGCTCCAGCTCCACCTCCTCCGTTGGAAAGAGTGGTCCCGGACCGGTCAGCCCGGGCGCTACTACATCGCGTCGGTCCTCCCGCGAGGCTACGGCAAAACGGTCTGCGCGACGAAGGCGGCCTCCCTCTGGACGCACCTAGACGAGCCCGACATGTCCACCCTGATCGGGTCCAGCACGGGCCCCCTCTCGGAGGACATCCTCGAAGCGATCGCGTCCGTCATGGGCGGCACCGACGGCTGGTTCGCCTGGCTCTACGGTAACTGGCGCAAGGGCGCCAAGAAGTGGAAGCCGCGCGAGATCATCAACCACGGCTGGCGCTACACGAGCAACCTCTCCGAGTCCTCCTTCGACATCACCTCGATCGGGGTCGGGATGACCGGGTACCATCACCGGCAGCACTGGTGGGACGACCCGATCTACAAGAACAAGCTCCGGGAAGACAAGCTCGCCTACATGCGGGCGGTCCACGATGGCGTCAACGCCTCATGGAACGCGCTCCAGGCGAACGGGCTCATAGCCTTTGTCCTCACGCGCTACCTAGATGACGACGTGGCCGGGCGCCACTTCAAGGAGGAAGGCGTCGCGTCCTGGTCCGGCATGGATTGCCCCCACATGGCTGCCTGCACCGAGAAGATCGAGTGGGGCAAGGGCCAGTGGCACGTCTTCTACTATCAGACCGAGGACGAACTCACCGGGGCCCCGACAAACCCCCGCCTCTGGACCCGCGAGATGATCGCGGAAGCGAAGCGGCGTGACGCGGACGACTTCGCGAACCAGCAGCAGAACAACCCGGGAGCCGGCGAGAGGGCCCCCCTCGTCGAGGCCCAGCTCCCGCACCTCTACCTCTCGTACCCAGACTTCCACTGGGACGTGGACGTCGAGTGGGCGACGATCCATATCGACACCGCCTTCAAGCGGCTCGACAACATCCGCACGGGCGACGACAACGCGATCGTCGTCTGGCTCAAGGGCGTCCGCGACAACGGGATCCTGTACCTCGACACGCACCTGCTCCAGTTCTCGAACGAGTGGCGCGAGGAAGACTTCAACAGGGCCCTGATCGCGACCTGCCTGAACCTGCGACGGCGCCGGATCCACATCCGCGCGATCACGGACGAGACGGAGCCGGGCGGCAAGGCGGGCACCTACAAGAACCGGATCCTCGGAATCCTCCGGTCCTCCGGCTTCATGCTCGGGGACGACCAGTTCATCCAGCTCAACCGGCGCATCGACAAGAGGTCCCGCATCCGGACCGGCGTCGGGCACTGGGCCGAGGGCTACGTCCGGGTCCTGGTGGACAAGGACGGCGAGAACAACTGGATCCTCACGAAGGGGACCCGGAAGCTCTTCGGACAGATCCTGAAGCCGGGCGCCTCGGGCCACGATGACCTCGCGGACGCGGCTACGGACGGCTTCATCCCGCAGCTCTGGCGGCCACCGGTCTCGAACCCAGGGATCCCGGCCGATGAAGGTGCCCGCGTCAAGCGGCCCTGGGACGACGACCTGAAGGATGTGGGGAAGCCGATGACGAACGACGAGATCTTCGAGATGATCGACGAGCGGAAGCAGATGCGAGCAGCCGGGTACCTCGACGATGGGGTACGTGGCGCGTGGAATGATGACGGAGACGGGTGGACCCCTCCAAGGGAGCCCGTTTAAGGGAGGTACACAATGGCAGCGACATTTCAGTGGGGTGAACGGAACGGTGCAGGCGAGACCGAGACTCTCGGCAGGGCTGAGGCGAACTGGAAGAGCATTGACGACTCGACCACGGCGTACAGTTCTGCGCCGATCGTTGACGGCACCAACAGCTTCGACAAGTACATGTACGGCAAGTTCTCGGGCACCTTCGCCTCGATCGCTGCGGGCCTCGTCTCGCACACGGCCGGCACGATGGGCGCGGGCCTGACGATCAAGACCATGCCGGCGATGACCACCGATGGGGACCGGGACGCCTACGCGACCCCCTCGGCGACCGCGAACGCGGGCTGCACCGTCGATATGACCGCCACGCTCGCGATCGGCTCCGGCCGCGCAGTCTGGTTCGGCGCGACCGCACCCGGCTCGTCGGGCAAGGCGGCCTCGATGACCACGAACCCGTGCTTCACGAACTTCCTAACGCACCAGCTCCAGACCTCGGGAGCGGCGGGCGGCGACACTGTTGAGGCGACCATCACCCTGCGGTACGACGAGAACTAACCAAGAAGGGAGGGCAATCCCATGCCCATCAAGTACCTCTTCACCGCTCTCTACACCGACGGGTCCACCTACGTGCAGAACGAGGGTGACGTGTCGGTCGTGGACCCGGTGCGCTCGTGCTTCTACGACGTGGACCAGTCACGGCTCGAAGCGTTCGCGCTCGCGGGCGCGGGACACACCTACGCGGTCGATCTGACCGACGGGACCTTCGGCATCGACGGTGTGCCCTTCCGTATGCACGAGGGGCCACTCTCGAACATCCGGCTGATCTTCTTCCGCCGGCATACGCACTCGATCAACGCTGCCCACAAGGAACTCGCGCACGAGACCGTCTACCGGCTCGGGTGGCAGGGTATCAACGCGGAAGGAGAGAACGTCCAGCGCGTGATGGAGCTAGACTAAATGGCTATCGCATTTAGAGCTTCAGGCGCTTGGGCGCCCGGCATCAACAGCTTCGCGAACTCGGTCCCCGCCGCGCAGCTAACCGGCGACATGATGCTCTTCATCGGCACCTGCAAGCCCTTCGACGGGGCCATGTCCACCATCTGGACTGACCTCGGCTCGGCCGCCTCCGGCACTACCGCCAGCGCCGTCGATCTCGGCTCGATGAAGATTCAAGTCTGGTACAAGATCGCGACCTCCGACACCGAAACGAACCTGACCCTGACCGAGGGTTCGCCCACCTGGAGCGTCGCGGCCGGCGTCATCTACGTCTTCTCGAAGGGTGCCTCCGAGACATGGAGCACCCCGGTCGTCGTCTTCGGTGCCGACGAGACCGACGGGACCGCGCTCTCGTTCACCTACGCCTCTGACCCGGGCGGCATAGCCGGCGACTACGTCTGCCTCGCGTGCGGTATGAACACCGACGCGGCGACTCCCCTGACGACCGACCTCGTCCCCGTCTGGACCGGGATCACCTTCGGGACCGCAGACCCGGGCATCGAGGGCGGGTCGAACACGGGTGATGACTGGGCCGCCCACGTCATGTCGCGCCCGGTATCCTCGGGCACCTCCTCTGCCGCGCCCACCTCCACCGGTACCGCTACCGGCTCGGGCGCTGCCGACCGTGCCGAGTCGTGCTTCGTCCGGCTCCGCGTCGTCACACAGACGACCCAGACCCAGCTCGCTAAGGCACGCATTACCGATCAGGTCAGTCAGACCCAGCTCGCTAAGGCACGCATTACCGATCAGGTCTCGCAGACTCAAGTTGCCAAGGCGCGCATCACAGATCAGGTCTCGCAGACCCAGCTCGCCAAGGCACGGATCACCGATCAGGTCTCGCAGCTCCAGACCGCGAAGGCGAACATCAGCGCCGGGGTCACGACGACCCAGACCCAGCTCGCTAAGGCACGCATTACCGATCAGGTCAGTCAGACCCAGCTCGCTAAGGCACGCATTACCGATCAGGTCCTACAGCTCCAGACCGCGCTCGCCCGGATCACCGACCAGGTCGAGACAACTCAAGTCGCGAAGGCGAGGATCACTGATCAGGTCTCGCAGGTCATCACCGCGAAGGCCGCGCTCATCCTCCAGACGAGCCGGCTCCAGAGCGCGCTCGCGAGGATCACTGACCAGGTCACCCAGACGATCGGCGCTAAGGCCTACATCGGCTCCGATGCGCCGGGCCCTGTCGGGAAACCGGTCAGCGTCTACACCTCGTACCACTACGGGTTCACGGACCCCGAACTCGGGAGCGAAGTGACGCCTGAAGTCGCACAGCAGATCCACCGCAACGACCACCGCTATATGAGGGAGTGACTATGACGAAGGTAAAGAATCCCATCTACATCAAGATCCTCGGCACCGGCGTTCACGAGCGGATCGAGGCGGCCTCACACGAGATCGTCGGTATGCCGGCGGACACGTTCCACAAGATCACCCTGATGAACGGGGCACTCGTCTACTACAGCTCCTTCGGTATCCGGAGCATCGTCATCGCGGACTCACCGGTCGATCTCGACTAGAAAGGTAGGCCCCACGTGAAGCAACGTGTGCTGTTCATGGACCTCGAAACGCGCAAGCTCTCCTCGGATCTCCGACCAGACGATAATGACGCCGGCTGGGACGCGCTCCGGCGTGGCGAGGGTGGCATCTCGGCCATGGTGATCTACGACACCGAGACGAACTTCTGCCACATGTACGACGACAACACGATCCAGGCTGCCGCTCGACACCTGGAGATGGGCGCCGTTCTCGTGACGCACACGGGCATCCGCTTCGACGTGCCAGTCATCGAGGGAGTGCTGGGCCGGAACCTGCGGCTCCCGTACCACTTCGACATCTTCGCGGAGGTCTCGGCCGCACTCCTCGCGCGCGGACTCACGGCAGGGCTCGGCGACATGAAGCTCGACCGGATGGCGCGGCAGAACCTCGGGCGCGGCAAGATCAACCACGGGTCCCACATCACGGACCTGATCCGTGCCGGCCAGTGGGCCAAGGTTTTCAACTATGCGGCTGACGACGTGCGCCTCACGCGTGACCTCTTCACGAAGATCGCGGCTGACGGCGGCCTCATCTCCCTGAACGGCCAGTTCCTTTCCCTCGACATCCCCTCCTGGCTACAGGAGGCAGTGACCGTCGGGACTCTGAGGTAACATGCAAGTAGCTCTGGAGCGCGCCGTAGGCAGCTACGCCATGCGGGAACAGATCGTCAACATGGTGACCGATTGCGTCGCCTACAGCGAATCCCAGTACCAGGGGATCCGCCAGAAGTTTCCGCGCCTCTACGACCTGTTCCGGGGCACCTGGTCCGGCCGCTTCCACCCGCACAAGAACAACGTCCACATCCCCCTCATGTTCTCCGCGATCTGGGCCGACGCTGCCCGCAAGGCGGCCACGTCCCTGAATCAGCAGCCGATGATCTCCTTCCTCGGCTACGGACCCGATGACATGACGATCGCGCGCAAGCGCGAGGCGCTCATCCAGGCGCAGATGAAGGACGACGGCGCCTTCCTGAAGCAGGTTGACCTGATCCTTCAGGCGGACCTCTACGGGGTCGCCGTGATGCAGGTCGGCTGGAAGCGGGACGAGCCCTTCCGGGTCGTCGAGCATATCGAGCGGATGCCCCTCTCGGGCAAGATCGTCCGGTACCTCAAGAAGGGCAAGGTCGTCATGTTCGACGGCCCCGAGTCGGTCCCGGTAGACATCCTCGACTTCTTCCCACAGCCGATGGTCGGCCGCCTCGCCGACATGAAGTGGGTCGTGCGCCGCTACTGGCTCGACCTCGACGACGTTCGCTACCTCACCGAGGCCGGGACCTTCGACCGGGCCGAGCTCCGCCGCCTAGAGCACGAGGGAAGTGCCGGCGCAGCGAGCCAGGGCCTCGGGATCGGCGTCCGCCGCTTCCAGGTCCGTACGGGCATGGACGACGAGACCGCCCGCTTCATGAACAAGTACTCGCGCCCGATCGAAATCCTGGAGTTCTGGGGCCGGATCCCGTCCGAGTACGCGACGGACGGCGACACGAACCGGGTCATCACGGTCGCGAACCGGCGCTACCTGCTCCGGAACCGCCCGAACCCGTACCTGCACGGCCGTCTCCCCTTCGTTGCCTTCTCTGCCACGCCCGACCCGCACTACTTCTTCGCGCCCGGCAAGGCCGAGATCATCGAGCGCCTCCAGATCGTCGGCAACCGCTACCTGAACCAGTCGCTCGACGCGGCCGACCTCATGATCGACCCGATGTGGTTCTACGACCGGGGCGCGGGGCTCGTCACCCGCAATCTCTACTCTCGCCCGGGCCGCTTCATCCCTGTCAACGGTAACCCGAACAACGTGGTCGCGCCCATGATCCCGAACCTCCAGGGACTCACGGTCGCGGACGCGCAGGTCCGGCAGATGCGCGAGCTGGCCCAGATGGGCACGGGCCTCGTCGAGGACGCCGTGCAAGGCCTCGGGGGCGACTCTCGCCAGACCGCACGCGAGTTCGTCGGCCGCCGCGAGGCAGCCGGCACCCGGCTCCTCCTGGAGTCCCGGATCTACGAGGAGATGTTCCTCGAACCGATGGCAAATATGTTCGTGGCCCTCGACAAGCAGTTCCTAGAGATGCCGGTCGAGGTCCTGATCCTAGGCGACGGGGCTCAACTCGACCCGGTCACGAACGAGCCGATCCCGAACTCACGCGAGACCCTCGGCGGGTACGACCTGTACCCGAGCTACGCGGCCCGGGCGATGGGCGCCACGATGGGCCTCTCGAAGGGAATGCAGCAGCAGGCCCTGATCCAGCTCCTCCAGGCGATGGCTTCGCCGCTCGGACAGCAGGCGATGGCCCAGATCAACTCTGTCAACTTCTTCCGGGGCATCTTCCGGGTCTTCGAGGTCCCGAACATCAACGAGATCTTCATGAAGAACCCGCAGCTCGCGGCTCTCCAGGAGGGCGCCTCGGGCGGGCGAGGGATGGGCGCGATCCCGACCTCGGGCCAGATCGTCGGGGGCGGACCCTCAGTGATGTCCGGGATGGCCGGCTCGGCCCAGTCCCTCATAGCTCCGGTTGACATCGGCCCGAGCCAGATGGCTCCAGTCTAAGAAAGGCGGTCCCAGATGAACGACTTCCGTGAACACTTTGACCTCCGTAAGCTGGACGAGAGGCAGCTCGGCATGATCGAGTACGTCCTCAACTCGCCCGCCTACGGTGACACCTTCGAGCCGTACCTGAGAACGGTCCGCGGGAGCCTCAACCAGCTCTGGCTCGATCGGTCCCAGACTCGGAAGGACCAATACCCGGACGACTTCCTAGCTGGTGGCATCGCGATGATCGACGGGCTCCTGAAGTTCTTCACCATGCTCGTCGCCGAGACCCAGCAGGAGCGGGTCCAGGACGCGCTGGCGAACATGTCGGGCGACAAGTACTACGAGCACCAGCGCCAGCGGGGCGCCGTCCAGCCGGTCGTCGGGATCAACCAACAGTCCGAGCCGGACGTGTACCGACCAGAGGAGGACTACTAGCATGGCAAGCAGATCAGACCCGACCGCCGCACAACTCGCACGGCAGGTAGCCTCGACCGAGGCGATGGCGGCACTCGCAGAGAAGACGCTCCGTCCAGGCTCGACGATCCCGGCAGACCTGAAGGCGCTCGCCGAGAAGCGGCGCAAGGCCGCAGCCAGGGCCAGCAAGAGCGCCTGATGGAACGCTGGCGCTACTGGTTCTGGTTCGACATCTACTGTTGGCACTGGCCCTCGTTCGCACACGGCATAACCGACCAGTTCGGACACACGAACATGAAAGAGTGGGAGGCCCTCTGCGGGCCCTTCCACCTCTGGAGAGTCTTCTACTGATGGCCCCCTACAAGCGCAGCGACCCGAAGAAGCTCGCGAAGGACCGCGCCGAGATCGCACGGAAGCAGCAGCCCTCTATAGGGGAGCTGCTCGTCCGCATGATCGAGGGGCGCCGGGAGCGCAGCCAGCTCCGCTCGATGGGCTATACGCTCCACGACCCACGCAGCGAGGGCGCCGAGGAGACGACCATGCCCAAGTCCCTGAACGGGGCCGTCATGAACCACGTACTACTGCCTGAAGAGAAGGCCCGCCTCGACAGGAAGAAGAACAGGGCCTAGTGGCGAACGCCGACTTCGTCCTGAGCGACGGTGTCTCGATCGAGACGATCGTGGTCGCCGACACGACCCCGATGACCCAGCGCGCAGTCGATACGACGACCGCGCTCAACACGCACTCATCGACAGGGCACTTCAGGTGCTCCTGGGGCTACGGGATCACGGCCAGCTTCAACGACGCGATCGAGTTCGCCGCGAACCTGAACGGGACCGCGACGAACGTGCAAGCCTTCATCCCAGCGGCGAACTACCCGACCGGTGCTGCGCTCGCAGGAGCGATGACGGTCGCGATGCAGGCGGCTGAGGACCTCTTCTCTGGCGGTCCCCGCGTCACGATCACGGTCACGTACGACGAGGGCACCGGCCTCTTCAACTGGGCCTGGGTCCAGCTTCGTGCGACCGTCTCCCAGTTCATCATCCGGGGCGTCCCGTCCGGCGCTGCCGGCGGGTACGGCCGCACGATCCTGACGAGCATCGGGATGCAGATCGGGAGCGATCAGGTCGGGACCGGTGCCAGCGGGAACGTCAACACGGACAATGATACCCGAGTAAACCGATTCTGCTTCGGCTACTCGGGTCTCGCTGGCTCCATACGTCTCGCGGATGCAGCCTTCACGGCTGAATCCTTCTACGGGATCACCGACACGACGAACCAGACGATCGGGCATTACCTCTGCACCACCGCTATGACCGATCCGGCCCCGGAGCCGGTCAGGGTAACCGCCCCCACTATCCCTGAGCCGGCTCCAGCAGCCGGTGGGACCAGCAGTCAGCTCCGCATCCTCATCCCGAAGTACTTCGATCAGCACGACTGGGCGTGGTGGAATCGTGAGATGCACTGGTCCGGTTCAACAGACTTCGACATGACAGTCCTCCGGGGAAACCTGAAGGAGCGCACGCTCGCCTTCTCCGAGGGTGAGCGTGGTACAGACCTACCAGCGCGGTCGGGCCCAACGAGGGGCCCACGTGGAACTGGGTAGGTGACCCGATCGCGAGGGACAACCCCAGCGAGAAGGAGGTAGCAAGATGAGTATCGGCAAGAACAGAGACGAACAGGCCCTGACCCGGCTGATCGCGGAGTCGATCGTCGAGACAGAGGTCATGGTTCCGATGGGTAAGATTGGTTGGGGGCATACTACACCCCCGCCTCCGGTGTACGGACAACCCGTGCCCCAGGAGGGAGCACCGGCACCGGTAGCACCGGCAGCCGCACACGTGATGGGCGGACCACCCGCTCCAGCACCCAGCGCGCAGCCCACTGCACCCGTTGCCAAGGCGGACGACCTGAATCAGCTCCTCCAGAGCATCGAGGCCCTTCGGGGTCCCGATGGCAAGATCGCGGGCAAGTACCTCGATCCCGTGGCGGCGCTCCAAGGTCTGGGCCACCTGACGCAGTATGCGAAGGCTGGTTTCTCCCAGCGTGATTCGCTGGCAGCCGAGGTCGAGAGACTCCGGTCCGAGAATCTCCAGCTTCGCACCTCACCCGCAGCGACCCCCGCTGCGGCTCCCGCCTACGCTGTCCGGGGTTCTGCTTCGCGGCAAGATCTGGAACGGGCGCAGGCGTCGTATGACGAGGTGCTCTCGTCGATCGTCGAGTCCGGTGGACTCTTGGACGGGGAGAACGCAAAGGCCCTGGCGGTGGCGCAACGCGAAGTGTCACGCCTGGAATCCCGAGCGGCTGTTGAGGAAGCCTTCAACTCGCGCAGCGACGCGGAGGCGAAGGACGCCGAGAAGTGGGTCAAGGTGGACGCGTTCATGCAGGAACGCTACCCGGAATCGGCCCAGTTCACCGACGAGATGGGACTTCACGTGAAGTCCAACCCACTGCTCCAGAAGGCCGTTGCGGCCCTGGCCCGTGAGGGGGACGAGATCGCTGCATCAGAGCTGGCCTGGACCGAGTTCAACAAGGTCCGGACCACGATGACCGGTCTCAAGGCGGACGCCGAACGCGTGGAAATCGCGGGTGCGGCGAAGGAGCAGGTCAGACAAGAGTTCGTAGCGGCGGCCCGCAGAGATGCTGGCGTCGTCACGGGCTCGGCAGGTGGCACAGGGATCCACGAAGCGCCCGGCATCACCGGACCGTCCAAAGAGGAAATCTCGATGGCGACTGACGGGATGATGCGGGAAGGCGTCGGTCTCGGCTCGCGGAGCGCGGAAGCGTGGCGAGCGATGGTCATCGGCCCAAGCCTCGATCCGAACATCTTCGGAAGCTGATCGTCAGCTAACTGGAAGGTGTTCACTTCTGTCCCCTAGTGGGACGGGGAAAGTACCATGCCCGGTAGTGTAACCTTCAACTTCGGAGCCTACGTTTTCGATGGCTCCGATCTGAAATCGGGTGTGGCGCGCGAAGATCTGCTCGAACAGATCACCAACATCTCGCCCTACGACACGCCGTTCGTGTCGCAGGCGCCGAAGGTTGGGTGCCGCCACATCTATCACCAGTGGCTCCAGGATTCCCTCGCCGCTGTCGGTACGGAGCCGAACGCTCTGACTGGCGCGATCGAAGGAGCCGACTGGACGCTCGATCCTACCACCGCCCCTGTGCGAGTCTTCAACGTGACCATGATCCTGAGAAAGGACATCGGTCTGTCGGAGTCGCAGAGAGCGGTGGACACCGCTGGCTTCAAGGATCAGTACGCCTATGAAGTCCAGAAGGCCGGTAAGGAACTGGCCGTCAAGCTGGAACGTCTCGTGTTCGGTAACCTCACGACCGCGACCGGTCTCAGCGCGACTGCCCGTGTCATGAAGGGCCTCCAGCAGTTCATCGCGACGAACACGGCTTACGCGACGAACGGCGATGCGGCCTCGGCTGGCAACCTCGCGGTGCTTGACTTCAACAGTATGCTGAGCACGATCTACACTCAGGGTGGAAGCCCCGAGCAGGTCTACGTCAGCCCGGCGATCAAGCGCCAGGTGTCAGCGTTCACGGTCCCTGGTGCGGCTGCGGGTACTCCGCACGCGCGCAACATCGCGGCTGTGGACAAGAAGCTCGTCGGTGCGATCGACTTCTACGATTCAGACTTCGGTCTGATCCAGATCGTCCTCGACCGGTGGGTTCCTGAAGCTGCGAACACCTCCACGGCGGCTGCGTCGGCTCTCGACACGGCGGGAAATATGTTCTTCCTGTCGCGTGCGATGAACCGGCTCGCGTGGCTCCGTCCGGTTCATCACGAGCTGGTCGGGAAGCGTGGCGACTCCGTCGCTGGCACCGTGATCGGTGAGGTCACCCTGGAAGTCCTCCAGGAGAAGGCCAACGGAAGGATCCGTGGCGTCAACAACAAGGCGACCGGCGTCAGCTAAGGTCTGCCTGACTAACCTGGAGAGGGGCCCCTTCGCGGGGGCCCCCGCCCAGCACAACGAGGTAACCCAGATGGCAAAGAAAGACCCGATGGTCAGCATGGCGGCACCCGATCCGGGACCCGTCGCGGGAATCGACAACCTGCCGATCCCGATGGGTGTCAGCCGCTCGAATCGCCTGGCGGCAGAACAGGCCGCGCGGGACGTTCCCATGTCGATGGCCCCGAACGATGGCGACAATCCCTCGATCCCGGATACCGGCCTATCGAGTGGACCCGACGCGCGCGCGTTCGGATCGAGCCCGAAGTCCAACCCTTTCCCAGGGAAGCCCGGAGCCTAACATGAACGAGATGATCCTGGAGCACCTGGAGCTACTCGCCGAGAGGGGCGCACGCCTCGCCGCGATGGCCCGCGTCCTCAAGAGCGAGCTGGACGACCTGGTCGAGGAAGTGGTCGGCGAGATCGAGGCGGAGGAAGCCGAGGACGCCGAGGCTATGGACGCGTTGGACTCCGAAGAGAGCATGGACCTGTCCGAGGAAGACTAGGCGATGGCCGCAAGAAAGAACCCCGCCAAGCGACAGAGGGCCCGCGCGGCGAGCGAACCGTTCAACGCCCAATCGGAGTTGTGGCCCTGGCCGAAGCCAGAGGGCGAGATTGAGGTCGGCCTCACGCTCGACGATGCGGGTCTAGCCAAGCCCAAGAAGAAGACGCTCTCGTGGAGCCAGCTCAAGGCAAAGTTCGGACGCCGCCCTCCCTCGGTCGTGTCGGACGAGGAGGACGGGGAATGAGCAAGCGTGGCGACCCCAAGAAGAACGCAACGGACCGCCGCTCGGTCGCGTCCGACGATCTCAGCGGTCGTGTCTATGCCTCCGGCATGATCCAGCCGGGGGCTCATCCCGAGTTCGAGAAGCCGACCCTGCTGGACAAGGCAGTCGCCGCAGTCAAGCGGCTGGTCCAGCGCCGGAAAAAGTAGGAAGGAGACCCGATGTACGAGGCAGCGGAGATCAAGGTCAACAGGATCAAGTCGGCGAACCGAGGCACACTCGCGCTCCTCGGCGAGGCCCTCAACCCGGAACGGCTCGGTCCTCGGGTCGCCAAGATCCAGAGTTCGCAAGAGGGGATCGTAGAGCACCGTGCCATCATGGAGACGATGACGCAGCTCGGGAAGCACGTCCGTACCCACGGATGGGACCCGACCCGCACCTTCCAGCACGTGGCGAAGATCGACAACGCCATCTGGCAGGTCATCCTCGGCATGTTCGCCCGGTACGACGCGGAGACGGGAGACTTCATGGACGATGGACTCCTCTACAGGTACGACCCGAAGTACGGATGCGTCCGCATGAACAAGGACTTCTTCTTCGCCCTCCTCTCCTTCATGGAGGGGTGCGGTCACCAGTGCGACCTGCGGAACAAGATCAAGCTCTAAGAAAGGAGCCTCACGATGGCCCCCAAGTTCTTCATCTGGACTACCAACGCCGGCAGGCCGAACGCCTGCACCTACTACAGGATCACGGTCCCCTTCGCACACCTGCTCAGGACGGACGAGGCGAGCGTCTACGAGGACACCGGGAACGATCCCTCGGGCTCGAACTTCGCAGCCATGTACTCGGACATCAACCACTTCTGGTCGATGGGCGGCGAGGACGTGCTGCACCGGTTCCGCTCGATCCGGCGCAGGGGCCCGGGACGGCGAGGCGAAGTAGACCTCTATCCGCCCGCGCTCATCTTCGACGCTGACGACAACGCCGACTTCATCCACCCCTTCAACATGGCGTTCGCCGGTCGCGGGACCCGGGGATACCCCGACGGTCACCTGCTCAAGCCGGGCGAGACACTCCTCCACCTGAACGACGATGGCGAAGAGACACCCCTATTCATCGACAAGGAGACCCGAGTGGAGGGGGCGACCTTCGACATCGCGCGGAACCTGCACAGCATGAAGGTCCGGCACGCGATCATCCGCGAAGCGCACGGGGTCACCGTGAGCAGCCCGGCCCTCAAGAGCTACATGGAAAATGTTGTCGGGGCCAGGAACGTCTACGTGTTCCCGAACAGTGTCTCGATCGACGACTACGAGCCGATCAGGGCCGTCCGTACCGATAATCGGGTCCGGATCCTCTGGCAGGGCGGCCAGTCGCACCTGATCGACTGGTACCCCCTACGGTACGCGGTCGCGGCGCTCGCGAAGAAGTACCCCGAGACGACCTGGGTCCTCTTCGGGGCCGCCTTCCGCGAGATCGACGAGGCCATCCCTGCCGAGCAGCGCGAGATGCACCTCTGGACGCCCTACGAGGCCTACAAGCTGAAGCGGGGCCTCCTGAACGCCGACATCAACCTGTGCCCGCTCGCGGACAACGCCTTCAACCGGTGCAAGTCCGCGATCAAGTGGTACGAGGGATCTATCTTCTCGGAGGCGACCCTCGCCGCGAAGAACGTGGTCCACGACGAGATCGAGGAGGGGGTCACGGGACTCCTCTACAAGAACGCGGACGAGTTCTTCGAGAAGCTCTCGATCCTGATCGAGGACGCCGCCCTACGCGCCCGGCTCGGGGCAGCAGCCCGCGAGTGGGTACTGAAGCACCGGACCCCCGACGTGACCGTGCCCGGCCTCTTCAAGTTCTACCAGGAAACACGTGACCGACAGAAGGGCTCGATGGCGAAGCCCCTCGTGAAACCAGCCACCATGGACGAGATCAAGAAGCTGACGTCCGTCCTGACGAGGTAACCTGCACATGTCCATGACCACCGTCAACGCGAAACTCTATATCTCCCGGGTCATCGGCGGAGGCAACTCCTCGCAGATCCAGGACCTCGCTGGCGAGGCGCTCCTCCGGGGCTACTCGGACTGGGAGACCGAGCGCGACTGGGAGTTCCTCCTGAAGGACACGTCCGTTCTCGTCTCCGTGGCCGCCCTCTCCTGCACGTCCGCGAGCGCGACCGTCTCGGTAACGACCGGGATCCTCGACGCGGTGAACGTGGGCCAGACGGTGACCGTGACCGGCGCGGGCGACACTGTGACGCTCGCGGCCGGGACGACCGTCTCCAGCCTCGTGCGGGACGCGAGCGGGATGACGACCTCGATCACGCTCTCGAACGCCTTCGGTGGTACGACCGACACGAGTACGACCCTCTCCTTCACGGCCGAAATCCCGCTCATCGTGGGAACGATCGACTACGCGGTCCCGGCCGACTACGGGCGCGCGTACACGTGCCGCGAGCTGGTCGATCCCCGTACCCTGACCTTCCGCCGGCAGCGCGTCTTCGACCGGCTCTACCCGGACCAGACCCTAACGGGTCTCCCGATGGAGTACACGACCTACAACCCGTACTCGGCCCTGACGCAGAACTTCGGTGAGACCCGGCTCAAGTTCGACGTGATCCCCTCCGCGACCGGCACGATCCGGCTCCGGTACTACCGGCGCTTCACCACGACCGGGACGAACGTGGACATGCCCGACGACCTCCTGTACAAGTTCCTCGACTACTGCCGCTCGGTCTGTCTGGACCTGAAGCGGGCGCAGGACGACCCGACGGCCTACCGTCGGATCCAGCAGGTCTCCCTCAAGGAGGCGGGCTCGGCCGACGAGGAAGTCACCGAGGACAACGACGCTGACAACTGCATGAAGAGTCAGATCGAGATGTTCGGTCGTCACGATCGCTTCTACTCCTAAGAGGAACGCATGCCTAAGACCATCACGGAGCTGATGAATGGCGGTCTCGTGACTGCGCGCCACCCGGGCCTCCTGTCCCCTGGCGAACTCCAGATCGCGGACGACACGGTCTACCGCACCCTGGACCCGTCCGTCTGGAGGGCACCAGGGCGTACGTCGTACGGGACACTCGTGTCAGGTCAGCCGGTCTACGGTCTCTCGTACATCCCGTTCGAGGATCAGTTCTCGTCATACCTTCTTGCATTCGCTCCCTACGGTACGACCGCCACCGGGGCGAACACGGCCCTCTCAGGTGGGGCGCTCTACTCGCTCCCTCTCACGTTCGCGGGCGGACAATCGTCCACCGAGATCGGATCCCCACGCTCGGTCACCGGGGACTGCGCGCTGGTCTCAGGCGACACCGAGTTCACTGCGAACACAGGTAATCCCTTCCTACCCAGCGTCGTAGGGTCACGAGTCATCTCGCCCCTCCTGAACGCCTTGAACCTGATCGTCGTCGTCACCGCCGTGTCCGAGACCGTCAGGGCCGCCGTCAGTGGTCGCTACGCGACAGTCCAGTTGAAGTCCCACCCGGATCTCGCCACAGTCGATGGCACCTTCATGACGACGCAGGATACCGTGATAGGCTTCGAGTTCGGCGTCTCCCAGAACCTCGAACTGAACACGACCAACACCCGCGAGAACACTCTGGAGGTCGCCCAGTTCGGCTCGTCCTACTTCTCTTGGTTCGGCATGGGTCAGCCCAGGAAGGTCGAGTGGATAAAGCCGTACGGTGTCGGGGTGAACCCGATCCTCCGGACCCGCCCGCTCGGGATGCACCCGGTCACGACTGCGATCTCGGGTGTGGCCTTCGCCTCCGGGTGGCGACGCTCACTCGGGCCGGGCTACTTCTGGTTCCTCGTTACGGAGATCCAGACGCTGCAAGCACAACAGACCGACGGGTCGTTCAAGTCTGTCGGCGAGATCGAAGGGATCTACTTGGCGCCCGGGGGCACCAGCAACACCGAAGGTGAGCCCATCGCTGTCCTAGTGCCAGACCTCGTCACCGGCGTACGGCTCACCCTCCCTGCCGTTACGAACATCGGTGCCGACGGCCGGATCGCCACCCACTGGGGCATCTACATGTCCACCACGCCGACCGACGACGCGAGCACCCGGCCCCCCTTCGCCTCCTTCCGCCGTGTGAAGAAGGAGCCGATCAAGACTCTCGCGACGACGACCGTAGACATCTTCGAGACGAACACCTCCCAGAGCTTGACCGCCAGCACCCCCACTACCTACGGTGCCGGACCCGCCTGGACCAACCAGAGCGCGATGACTGGGGGGATGGCGGTCGCCCAGGGCAGCGATAACCCTGGCTCGTACGCACGTGGAAAGTCCGCCAGTGGCGCCGTGGGCGACGGTGCCGTAATCCCCCAGGCGAAGCTGTCCTTCACGATCGACGCCAGCGGGCTCTGGGCAACCCGCACGGTCACTGGGATCGCGTTCCGTGTCTGGGGGCGGTCCAACGCGGACGGCGACAACATCGGGCACGCCGAGATCACCATCAGGCCGCTCACTAGCACCAAGACCGGACTCGCCAAGCTCCTGTACGTTAACAACTGGCGGTACGCTTCCATCCTGTACAACGACGGTGTAACGACCACCTTCGGGGGACAGGGTGACACCTGGGGTGTCACCTGGGGTCCCTTCTCAACCCTGGGGACCTTCGGTCTCCATGTCGCTGTCCCGGCGAACACCGCGCCGATGGAAGCATGGGTAGACTCCGTCGAGATGGTCATCTATGGAGACTCGGGCAACATCGACATCAATGGCAAGTCGTACCGGGTCGTCACCTACCGGGATCAGGTAGGGACTACCCTCGCTGACCCGGCCTACCGTCTCCCGCCCACCTCAAGCACGGGTGACTTCTTCGGGGGGTCGCTCGTCCTGAACGACCTGCGCGACGAGACCGCCCTCCGGTACTCGCTCGTTGGAGAACCAGAGTACTTCCCGAAGCCGTACGAGATGCGCCTGAACGCCTCCAAGAGGCGGGACAAGATCACCTGCATCCGCTCACTAGGGACCGTCCTGGTCGTCGGGCTAGAGAATAGCATCGAGCGGGTGAACTTCCTCCCCCGCGAAACTAACTCGGACCTGACCGACGGGCTCGCGCATGAGGAGCTGGCGACGGATCACGGGATCCCGGGACGCTTAGCGGCGGTCAAGTTCGACATGCCCGGCCAGGGGACCATCCTCGCGTACGCCTCGGCGGCCGGCACCTTCATGACGAACGGAATCTGGACACGACCGCTGAACATTGACCTCGACTGGCTCCAGACGGTCAAGCTCACTGCTCTCGGTAGCTGCGTCTTCCGTGTGTACCCGCGCGAGAAGTGGCTCGTACTCTACTATTGTCCTTACGGTGCGACCCACAACCGGAACACTCGGAAGCTCGTCTTCAGCTACTCGATGAGTCACATCAAGGAGGGAGGCTTCCTCCCGGTCCTGGGCCCGATCGTCGTCTCTGGCCGTGCTTCGGCCGAGGTGATCGACTCGGGTACCTCCAAGCTAGTCACTGGGCACGAGACCTCCGGCGTCATCTACATCGAGGACTCTGGCACTACGATCCCGTCCGGCTACCGGGTCCTCATCAACAGCAGCTCGGACACGCCTGCCTCGTTCGAGGAGGGTGACGGTAGGACGACCGCGAGTGTGGACGTGAAGATCCTCCCGCGCATCCGGACCCGGCGTATGTACCCGGCCGGGATCGAGCGGGACGCTCGCGAGGAGCGGATCTACGTCCTCTTCTCACCTTACGGTGCGAACAGCGTTACCGCTGTGCCGGCTGTAGGTGGCGCTGTCGTGAACACTCAAACGGTCGGCAACACGACGATCAGTTCCAACACGGCGGTGTTCAGCTCGGTCCTCGCCGGTATGCGGATCATAGGCACGGGCATCGACCCTGGTACGATCGTTACCTCCGTGGCTGGTGACTTCAAGAGCATCATCCTCTCGCGCGCGCCCAACACTACGGCAGCAGGCGGGATCACCCTGACGTTCGACACTGGAACACTCGCGGTCACGGTTTACGCTAGTGGGATCGGGGAAGCGGTTGCTACCCTAGACACGTCGTACGCGTCTACCCTTGTCGGTGACCTGATCGTGGTTCACAACGACAACGTCCGCCAGGGGCTGGAGATCCAGTTCGAGAAGGTCGTCCTGCCGAGTGGGTCGAGCGTGGACCTGGGCGTCAACATGCGCCTGCACCAGTTCAGCGTCCTGCTGAATGACCAGGGCCTTGAGCAGAACAGAAGCGTCGCGTAGGGGGCCAGATGGCTGAAGGCAAGATCTACATCCCGAAGGAAGTGCCCCGCTGGATGTACGAGGCATTCCGCAAACTCTCGCACAACGCAGAGACTGTGACCGGACAGATCGCCGCCGTTGGGCGCGGGGAGGCCCCAGACGGGTCAGGGAACACTCTCGTAAACCTCTCGAACTACTTCTACCTCCCCGGCAGGCCCGGTGACCAGACCGGGTTCGGGTCAACCCAAGCGAGCGGGCTCTTGACCCTCTCTTCGACACGGTTCTCTACCAAGGGCTTCATCTACCTGGGTGATCCCGACATCCGGGCCGCCCTCGATGAGACTCAAGGATTCCTCGGGATCGGGACGAGCACGCCGGCAGCCCGACTGCACCTGAAGACGACGGACCTCGGCACGGCCGTGGTAGGTGCCGTCGGCACCACGCACGCTCGCTTCACCTACGCCTCGACCGACAAGCTCGACATCGTCCCGATGCTGAATACCGGGGGTGTCGTAGACATCGCACTCAACGTGAACAACGGGTCGGTCCAGTTCCTCGACTCAAGCCTCGGGTCGGTGGGCCTCCGGATCGCCTTCTCCTCAACGGGATCGTTCGTCCAAGCAGGACGGATCGACAGCGGCAGTGTCGTCAACAACAGGAACCTACAGTTCGGTGGGATGAACGCGACAGTCGGTGCGTCACTACTTTCTAACTTCCGGGCCGTCACCTTCACTTCGACCACCGAAGGGTCTGGCGGCGGTGGAGCGGCCGTAGGCACCGCTGACACGATAGTGGCGATCAATCTGAACGCAGCCGACTACCTTACGTCCCTCGCCGCGAGCGACGTATCTCTCCTCGTCGGTCCTCGTCCCAGTTCCACCTGCGCTCCGATCGTCGCCGAGAACACGTCCACAACTGTAAACGGGATCGAGTACCGGAAGGCTACAACGGGGTCAGCCCCTGCAAAGGTTCTTGGAGAACGGAAACTTGGCCTTGGGCCGGGTCTCGGCAGTCTCACCACCGAGGGTAGCTTCATCGGGTACATCGGTAACGCCGAGACCATGCGCCTCTCGCCGATCGCCGTGTCCGCCCTCCAGTGGGCCTTCCAGTCTCCCGCTGGCCTGACGCAGATCGCACACGCGAACACGGCAGGGTGGGCCGACTCTGTCGCGAACTCGACACGCATTGAACTCGGTGACCTCCACGCCTCTACTCACCGGGCGGCGTGTCTGACCAGTGCTGGTGGTAACCGGTTCACCCGTCTCGGCATCTGCGCTATCGACGGAGTGACGATCGAGAACGCGTTCCTCGGTGGTGGCGCGACTGCAATCTCTCTACCGCTCTCTCTGCTCTACATCGTCAACAACGCGACAAACGGTAACGACGCGAGGGCGCTCCTCTACGTCAACTCGAAGCGTACCACGCAGACCGGGAACCTGGCCGAGTGGGCCTGCTCTGTCGCGAGCACAGTCTCCACGGTCTGGAACTTCCGCAACGTGATGGT
>CAZUDO010000029.1:0-25790 GCA_964618895.1 uncultured Binatia bacterium (SeqCode) | reverse complement strand
AGCCGGTCCGAAAAGGACCCTCAGGAAGGGAACCAGCGTGAGCGGCTACACTTGAGGGGCACGTCGATCCGATAGCGCGGGTGCGGCTCGTGTCGCAGAACCTTCCCCGATGAAGAGGGGACTGAAACTCGGCCACGCGCGGGTCGGTCACGTCGCGGCGGAAGTCGCAGAACCTTCCCCGATGAAGAGGGGACTGAAACCGCACCAGGCGAGCAGGGCGGGCTCGAGATAGCGCCCAAGGTCGCAGAACCTTCCCCGATGAAGAGGGGACTGAAACCTCACTTTGACCCCGACCGGAACCGGGACCACGACCAGTCGCAGAACCTTCCCCGATGAAGAGGGGACTGAAACCGCGCCTACCCGCATCGCAGCGACCACGGGGCCGTCGCAGTCGCAGAACCTTCCCCGATGAAGAGGGGACTGAAACACCGTGCACGCCGTCGGACGCGACGCGAGGGACCCTTGCGTCGCAGAACCTTCCCCGATGAAGAGGGGACTGAAACTTCCCCGGGCAGCATGTTTCCCACCACCGTCACCACATGTCGCAGAACCTTCCCCGATGAAGAGGGGACTGAAACACGTGGTTAGCCATTCGTGCCCGCATCGGCCGGCGGCTGTCGCAGAACCTTCCCCGATGAAGAGGGGACTGAAACTTGCAGTGCGGGTCGATCATCCTGCCGATTCTGTAACCAGTCGCAGAACCTTCCCCGATGAAGAGGGGACTGAAACGGCTACGGGCCAACGGCGGCACTAGTCGATGCCCGGGGTGTCGCAGAACCTTCCCCGATGAAGAGGGGACTGAAACTACGAATGTCAAGAGGGGGGACGTCGATTCCCCTACCTGGTCGCAGAACCTTCCCCGATGAAGAGGGGACTGAAACGCCGATGTCCACAGGGATGAGGGTGTCGGGGCGCACGAGTCGCAGAACCTTCCCCGATGAAGAGGGGACTGAAACGGTAGGGCTCCACCTCACTTACCACGCCCGTCGCAAGCGGTCGCAGAACCTTCCCCGATGAAGAGGGGACTGAAACCATGGGGCACCATGAAGATCATTATTGCGGCGCTAAGTCGCAGAACCTTCCCCGATGAAGAGGGGACTGAAACGAACGGCACGGATCATTGTGGTGGGGGAGGCGCCCGGCCAAGTCGCAGAACCTTCCCCGATGAAGAGGGGACTGAAACGAGGAGAGAGGCTCTCAATAGGAAGCCGTTGTTCCGAACTGGATTCTGCCTATCTTTCCCATCACCGCATCATCCCACTGACTCACATCTCCTCCGCGAGCGCCGCGTGGAAGCGCTGCGCCGCATGCCTCGCCGCAGATCATGAAGTGGCTCTTCCGAATGTCAGGTGGTTCTGGCCTCGACCGGCCGCCGACCGCGCGTCCGTCACGGACCGCTCGCAGCGCGTGCACCGCGGGGGGCCTCGTCGACTCGGAGCCGGCCGTGCCGGAGCCAGCCCACGCGCGCCAACCAGGTGCGTGGCGCCCGGATCGGCGAGGGGCCCGGCGGCGGCCCCAAGGGCGTACGCCAGCCGTGGAACCACGCCGCAGACGAGCACGGATCCGTCCCACGGACGCCGGGGAGATGCTTGGCGAAGTTCTGGAGGACGTACACGAGCGCAGCCCTGACCTCGCGCGGCGACGCGAGCCGTCGCGCGTGATAGCGGTCGCCCCACACGCGGCCGTGGCGACCGCACGCGCGGTTCACCGCCTTGGCGACGCGAATCATGAGGCCCTGCACGCCGCGGACCAAGCGCGCCGGCGCGTCGGCTTCGACCACCAAGTGGACGTGGTCCCGTTGCGCACTGAACTGCAGCACCCGGAAGCCAGCGACCGAGGACGCGCGCAGGGCGGTGCGCAGCGCGCCAAACACCCCCGCGCCCCGGAGGGACGGTACGCCCGCGGCCGCGCGCAGGGTAACGTGCACCGGGCAGTGCCGATCATGCGGCGGGCGCGCCCGATGGGGGACGCGGCGCCGCCCGGGCGCGGGCGGGCGGCCCGCACCCCGGCGCGCGCCACCCCAGGAGCGGAAGGTGAAGGTCGTTTGCAACGGGCGCGCCATCTCGAAACGGGCACATATTATAGCAAGCTTGCTCCCATGTCAATCGCGGCACATCGTCACGGCGATCCATACGGCCTCACCCCCGAGCGCCGCGCGGGGGTTCGCGTCGGCGCCGCATGCCCCGGCCCAAGTCGCCGTCGTCGGTCCACCTGGCCCCCCACCCGCGCCCGGCGGTGGGCGCGTCCCGTCCACCGGCGCCCCCCGGCCACCCACATCCGACCCGGAAGAGCCCATGAAGTAAGCCACCCCCTTTGCGGGGGAGTCGCCACCCGTAGCCTTTGTCCCACACCCGAGCGCCTCGCGTCCGTCCGAAACGATCACCCCGCACCCAGGCACACACGCCATGCCCCGCGACACGACGGCGACGGGCGGTGGGCCCGACGCGCGAGCCGTCACTTCCGCTCCGGCTCCCGCACCTCGATGCGCGGCGTCTCGTGCAGCTCATCATCGGGGACGCACACGATCCGCACCCCCCAACCGGCGTAGGTGGTGAGCAGCCGTCCGAACTCCTCCCAGGACAGCTCGTGGTCGTCGATGTCGATCGTGGGCTCGCCGTCGGGGCCACCATCATGCACCACGCAGCGAAGTACATCCCCGCGCGGCGTCCAGTGGCCGCCCCTGGCGAAGTACTCGATCTGGGGCTTCCCGGGCGGGATCTCGACTGCCACGTGCTCGTACTGGGCAGCGACCTCCTGCTGGGCCAGCACGCACTCGTTCCACCGGTCCAGGATCTCCTGGTCGGTCATGCGCTGTACCTCGGACCCGAGCATGAAGTGTGTCGGCCAGACCTTCTCGTCGGCGTACTCGATCACGGCCTCGTCGCCGTTGCGTGTGATCCGCACCTGGTCGAGCGAGGCCACGTACGGGCGTCTTCGTCTCATGGAGTCTCGCTCCCTCGCCTCACCTCACCGGATCAACCCCGCCCGCCGCGCCGCACCGAGCGCGCTGATCACGTCGATGTGCCGGAGGGCGCGCCGGATCTCCTCCGCGAACAGCCGCCGCCGTTCGACAATATCCGCTCCGCCCGGGGCGACCGCCTCGCGGTTGCGTGCCAGGCGGAGCGCAGTCGAGAACAGCACCTTCGACACCGACTCCTGACTGTGGATGCGACGCTGCAACGTGTACTGTTTGCCGAGCCCGAGGCAGGTGGCGATGAACGCCGGCTCGGTGACCGTCGTGGCAGGCGCCGTGCGCGCGAGCGCGTCCCCCACTACCCGATACGCCTCCAGGAACGGCCGCAGCACGCGATGCGCCGACAGCGGGCGGATGCGCCGCACGAGCCCCTGCATCGCGTCGGCGCCGCCGGCCAACGTCGTCTCCCAGGCGGGATCGTGGAGCGCGATCTCGGCCGCGATGTCGCCGCGGAACATTTCCCGGTCGGCGAAGAAGAACTCGAACTTGAGCAGGTCGCGCAGCCGCATGGCCTCGTCCCAGAAGGTCGCCACCGGGTCGCTGCCGCCCCGCTCGGCCGCGCCCAGGAGCGCCAGCTCGACGATCGCCCCGTTCACGAAGAAATGGATGATGGTGTTGCGGTAGTACGCCGCCGCCATCTGCTGCTCGGCCCCGAGCAGGTAGACGGCGTCCTGGCCCTCCGCGAAGCATGCCACCACGCCGCTCTCGACCAGTACGTCGAGGGCGCGCCGGACGCCGTCGCGCGTGTCGAGCCCGAGATCGCCGGTGGTGGGCAGCTGCCGCCGGCGCACATAGTCGAGGAGATTGCCCAGACTGGTAGCCACCTCGTCCACCGTGAGCGCGCGATCGGCGCTGCCGAGGAGCGCCATGGTGACCAGCGAGGTCGGCGTGATCGGCGTCGCGTGGTTGATGCGCACCGCCACCGCGAAGCCGAGCTTCTGCAGCGCCAGGTTCTGCTCGTCGGCGGCCGGCTCGGCGGACGGGTCCGGCGGCCCGAGCGCGCCCTGCAACGACAGGGGTTCGCCGAAGCGGATGTGGATGCGCCCCGACCGCTTGCGCAGGCTGCGCACCACCTTGACGAACCAGCCGAAGCTCTCGCGCTGCTTGGCCGCGCCGCGCTGCTCGGCGACGTAGTCGCCCACGTCCTGGATCTGGTCGTAGGCGATCGACACCGGGATGAGGAAGACGTCCTCGCTCTTGCCGCGCCGGTAGGCGTCGACCACGTAGGCCAGCATCCCGAACATGGGTGGCAGGAGCTTGCCCGAGCGCGAGCGGCCGCCCTCGATGTACCACTCGAGCGGGAAGCGCTTCTCGACCAGGTAGTCGACGTACTGCCGCAGGACGAACTTGTAGACCGCGTCGTCGCGGAAGCTCCGGCGGATGAAGAAGACGCCGCTCCGCCGCACCAGCGGGCCCACTGGGAAGAAGTTCATGTTGATGCCGCCGGCGGTGTGGTTCGGAGGGTGGCCGTTTTCGTGCAGGGCGTATTGCAGCACCAGGTGGTCGAGGTTCGACTTGTGCGTCGGCAGGAAGACCACCGGGTGGCGTTGCGCCAAGGCGTAGAGCTCGGCCAGCTGCCGCCGATCGTAGACCAACCCCTCGTAGCCGCGGGTGTAGAGCAGGCGGATCAGATGCGCCGCCAGGTCGATGACGTAGGGGCTGTGCGTGGCGGCGATCTCGCGCAGGTCGCGCGTCGCTTCGCGCAGCACGTCGGCGTCGGACCGGGCGAGCTCGCGCGCGAGCCGGGCCACGCCGCCGCGGAAGGCCGGGCGGGCCACGATCGCCTCGTGCACGAAGCGCGGCACCTTGTAGCGCGAGCCCCGGAGGCGGCGGTCGGCGCGCTCGAGCGTGAGCGTCGCCTGGTGGGCGACGAACTCGGCCAGGCCGGTGGTGTGCGCGGCATCGGTCCCCGAGGCGCGTTGCCAGCGGCGGCGCAGGTCGGACACCGGCGCGGGCTCGCCCACCACGATCCGGCAGCGCTCCGGGTGCCGGGCCAGCGTCCAGCGCTGGCGCAGGCGCCCGGGATCGCGCGGGTCGCCGAAGTCCCACAGGTCGGAGAGGCGGACCTCGCGTGCGCCGTCGGCGTTGGGCGGATCCCACGCGACGCGGAGCGGCGCCAGCAACGGGTCGTCGCCGGTGGCGAGCCGCGCCTCCAGGCGCGGATCGACTCGCCCGCGCCGCGGGCGGCGCGAGGACGGGATGGGGATGGCCTCCGACGCCGCGGCCGCCGCGGGCCGGGCAGCCTCGATCCAGCGCGCGAGCAGACGTTGCTCCAGCGGGCTCGCGGTGTCGGTGAGGAAGACGACCGGCCGGTGATCGGCGGCGGGCCAGGTGGGCTCGGGAGACATGGCGTGCTGGGCTTGGGGCGTCCCGTCCATGTGGTCGCGTCCGGGTACCTCAGGCCGAGCGCCAGTGGCAAATGGCCAGAAATTGCTGGACGGGCGTACTGTCAGTCCGATAGGGTGGCGCCCGCAAAGGGGGGGCCTCATGATCCGATCGGTCGCCGTCATCGTCGCTACGGTTCTGACACTGGCCGTGCCGCACCGCAGTGCAGCCGTGTCCTTCATCGAATTCGAATCGGGACCGGTCCGGCCGCTGGCGTTGAGCCCGGACGGCACGCGACTCCTGGCCGTCAATACCCCCGACAATCAACTCGAATTGTTCGACGTGGGCGTCTCCGGCCTCACCCACACCGGCTCCGTGCCGGTGGGCATGGAGCCGGTCGCCGTCGCGTTCCGGAACAATACCGAAGCCTGGGTGGTCAATCACCTCTCCGACAGCATCTCGATCGTCGCGCTGAGCCCGAGCCCGGCGCGCGTCGTGCGTACCCTTCTGGTCGGCGACGAGCCGCGCGACATCGTCTTCGCCGGGCCGGGTGGCACCCGGGCCTTCATCACCACCGCCCACCGCGGCCAGCACCGCAGGCACCTGTCGATCGCGGCCGTGCCGGGAGCGGGGGATCCCCAGCTCACCACGGCGGGCATCGGACGCGCCGACGTGTGGGTCTTCGAGGCAACGAGCCTCGGCAGCACGCTCGGCGGCACGCCCGTGTCGATCGTGACCTTGTTCACGGATACGCCCCGCGCCCTCGCGGTGAGCAGCGACGGCACCACCGTCTACGCGGCCGGATTCCAGACCGGGAACCAGACCACGACCATCGGCGAGGGGACCGTCTGCAACGGGTTCGGCGTCGGCTCGTGCGCCGGCGACGGGATCACGTCACCGGGCGGCCTGGCCGGCGGGCAGCTCCCGGGCGGCAACCCCGGCCCGAACACCAACGGCCAGGCGATCACCGCCCCGGAGGTGGGCCTGATCGTCAAGTTCAACAAAGTGTCCGGCAAGTGGGAGGACGAGCTCGGCAACAACTGGAACAACGGCGTCCGCTTCACCCTGCCCGACCGGGACGTGTTCGCCATCAACGCCACCACCCTGGCGCAGGTCGCCTTCCACGCGGGCGTGGGCACGACCCTGTTCAACATGATCGTGAACCCCGCCAACGGCGACCTCTACGTCAGCAACACCGAGGCGCGGAACGAGACCCGCTTCGAGGGGCCGGGCATCGTCGGGGGATCGACGGTGCAGGGGCACTTGGCGGAGGCCCAGATCACGGTCATCGACAACCCCAATACGACCGACCTGTCGGGGGCGAGCGTCAAGCCCCGGCATCTGAACAAGCACATCGACTACAGCAAGCTGTTCGGGCACCCCATGTTCGACCCGACGGCCAAGCTGCACAGCCTCGCCAGCCCGGTCGACATGGCGATCAACAGCACCGGTACCACGCTCTACGTGGCCGCGTTCGGCTCGAGCAAGGTGGGGGTGTTCAACACGACGGCGCTCGAGAACAACACCTTCAATCCCACCCTCACGAGCGCGAGCTACCTGGCCGTGAGCGGCGGCGGCCCCGGCGGGCTGGCGCTCGACCAGACCCACAACCGGCTCTACGTCTCGACGCGCTTCGATAACGGCGTGTCGGTGATCAACCTCGGCACCGGCACCGAGAGCGCCCATCTGCTGCTCCACAACCCGGAGCCCGCGTCCGTGGTGGCCGGCCGGCCGTTCCTTTACGACGCCTTCGATTCGTCGGCGAACGGCGAGGCGTCGTGTGCCAGCTGCCACACCTTCGGCGACATGGACCAGCTCGCGTGGGACCTGGGCAACCCGGACGACGTGGTCACCTCCAACCCCATGAGCATCAAGCTGTCGGTCGCCGCGGGGGTGAGCGTGAACGGCGGCGCCGCCGTCAACGAGTTCCATCCCATGAAGGGCCCCATGACCACCCAGACGCTGCGCGGGCTGGTGAACAGCGGCCCGATGCACTGGCGTGGCGACCGGTCCAACGGCTTCTTCGGCGTCGGCACGGGCGAGGCGCTCTCGTTCGACAACTTCATCGTGGCGTTCCCGGGCCTCCTCGGACGCGCAACCATGCCCAGCACACCAAGCATGCAGGCGTTCACGAACTTCGCCCTGCAGATCGCGCTGCCGCCCAACCCGGTCCGGGCGATCGAGAACACCCTGACGGCCGATCAGCTGGCCGGGCGGAACTTCTACCTCGGCACCCGGCGCGCCGACGGCGTCAACGTGCCGAACTTCGGCTTCACCTGCAACGGCTGCCACACGCTGGACGCCAGCCAGGGCTTCTTCGGCACCAACGGCGACGCCAGCTTCGAGAACGAGGAGCAGATCGTCAAGATCGCCCACCTGCGCAACATCTATCAGAAGATCGGCATGTTCGGCATGCCCGCCGCGCCGTTCCTCAATGCCGGCGACAACGCCCACAAGGGGGATCAGATCCGCGGCTTCGGCGTCCTCCACGACGGTAGCATCGACACGCCCTTCCGCTTCTTCAACGCCACCGTGTTCAACGACAACAGCGGTGTCGGGTTCGATGGCGGCGATCCGCAGCGGCGGCAGATGGAGCAGTTCATGCTGGCCTTCGACACCGACCTGGCACCAGTCGTCGGCCAGCAGGTGACGCTCGACTCGACCAACGCCGCGGTCGCAAACGACCGCATCGATACCCTCCTGCTGCGCGCCGCGGCCGCGTTCACGTCGCAGGTCCTGGGTGGCGCGGTCACCGAGTGCGACGTGGTCGTGAAGGGCACCCTCGCCGGCGTGCCGCGCGGGTGGGTCCGCAACTCCGGCGGCTCCTTCACCAGCGACAGGGTCGCGGAATCGCTGATCACGGACGCCCTGCTGCGCAGCTTCGCCGCCACCGCCGGGCAGCCGCTCACCTATACCTGCGCCCCGCCCGGATCCGGAACCCGCATGGGCATCGACCGGGACGAAGACGGCGACCGCGACGGGGACGACAACTGCCCGGCGGTCGCCAACCCGGGCCAGCTGGACACGGACTTCGACGGCATCGGCGACGCCTGTGACCCCGTGATGGGGACCACGACCACCACGACGACCACCACGACGACCACCACGACGATCACCACGACGACGACCACGACCACGTCGACGGTCACAACCACCACCTCGACCACCACGTCCACCTCCACCACGACGACCGCGGTCACCACCACCTCGACGACCAGCACGACCGCGACCACCACGACCACCTCGAGCTCGACGACATCGACGACGACGCCGTCGACGACCTCCACCTCCACGACGTCCACGTCGACCACCACACAGACCACCACCACCAGCACCACGCTGCCCCCGGTCGGCTGCCCGTCCTCGCCCCGGACCGGCTGCATCGCCGCGGGAGACGCGGTGCTGGCGATCGACGAGCGGACCCCGGGGAAGGAACGGCTGCGCGTGGTGCTCAAGGCGTTGACCGGCACCGTCATCACGAGCGACTTCGGAAGCCCCGTGATCGGTTCGACCCGCTACGACGTGTGCATCTACAACCAGGCGAACGCGCTGGTGGCCGACCTGACCATCGACCGCGCTCAGCAGCTCTGTGGCACCAAGCCGTGCTGGCGGACGATCAACACGCCCGGCTACTCCTACAAGGACGCCATCGCCAGCGCCGACGGGACGAAGAGCATCGTCGCCAAGAGCGGGACGGGAACGGGACGGCTCGTCGTCCGGGGCGCGAACCGCAGCATTTTCGGACAGACGGCACTGCCCACCGGGATCGCCGCGGCGCTGCAGGCGCCGAACGCCCAGGCCACGGCCCAGGTGCTCACCAGCGACGCACGCTGCTTCGACGCCGTCCTGTCCACCATCGCGAAGAACACGGCGCAGCAGTTCACGGGCCGGAAGCCGTAGGCGGCACGCGAGTCCGCCGCGGGGCCCGACCACCCCCGCGGCGGCGTTCGCCCCGACTACGCGACCGCCGCCGGCATCGGCCCCGCTGCCACGAGGCGCTTACGGCGCACGTCGATGACGGCGTTGAACCCTTCCAGCGTGCGCGCGCCGAGAAGGGTGAGATCGCCCGGCTGCGCGAAGACCACCTCGTCCACCGTCTTGAACGCTCCGGCGCGGAGGAGCGCGATGCCGACGTCCCGGGTGATCTGTTGCCCGTTGGCCATCAGGAATGGGACGTCCCGCTTGAACACCGCGATACCGAGACGGCGCAGCGTATCGGCGGGGAGCCAGGTCACCTCGGAGCCCGAGTCCACCAGCACGCCGGCCACGCCGTGCCATGCCGGCCGTCGTCCGGGGCGAGCGATCTCTACCTCGATCCGTACCAGGCCCATGTGTCGTCGTCCTCGGCGCTTCATGTTCCCGACCCGTCGCCGCGTGGCAATCCCTGGGACCGGACTATTGCCATGCAAACCGTTCCCTGGCTATCTGCCTGCCTGACGGAGGTCGCATGAACTCGCGTGTCGCTACCGCCCTGACCGGAACCATCACCCTCCTCCTGGGGCTTGCCGGGCTGGCGTACCCCGACCGTGCGCTCGGGTTCCTCGGCTTCATGGTGGCGAGCCCGTCGCAGAGCGCCGCCGCGCTCGGCGAGGTGCGTGCCACCTACGGCGGCATCTTCGTCGTCCTCGGGCTCTACACCCTCGCCGCCACCATGAACCCCACGCAGCATCGGTCGCGCCTGGTGTTCCTGGCGCTCGTATGGCTGGGGGCGTGCGCCGGTCGTCTCTTCGGCGTGTCGATCGACGGCAATCCGGGCCTGTTCGGCTGGCTCTCGGTCGCCTTCGAGCTGGTGATGGGCGGGCTGCTCCTGGTGGCGTCCGTCGGCACGGAGCCAGTGGCGGCGCTCGACGCCGCCCCCGACGTCAGTCCGGTCGCCTGACCGGGCTCAGGGCCGCTCCATGTCCCAGGGGTCCGACCAGGCGCCCAGGTACTGCGCGCCGTCGGCGACCAGCACCGCCCCGTTGATGTAGCGCGCGGCGGGCGAGCACAGGAACGCGCATATCTCCGCCACTTCCTCCGGCGTGCCCAGCCGATGCGCGGGGATGTCACGCACCTGCTGGGTCTCGTAGTCGGCCATCAGCTGCGCGTACTCCTTCTCGCGCAGCGCCTTGGTGTCGATCGAGCCCGGGGCGAGCGCGTTCACGGTGACGTTGTGGCGCGCCCAGTAGGCCGCCAGCGAGCGGGTCAGGTTGACCACGCCGGCGCGCGCCGCGCCCGAGTGGGCGAAGGTCGGCGCCCCACGTCCGAACACGTACATGTGCACCACGTTCACCACCGCCCCGAAGCCCTGCGCGAGGAGATGCGGGCCGACGCGCGACAGCACGTTCCAGGTGCCGTTCAGGTTCAGGTCGACGACTGCACGCCAGCCCCGATCGGAGATCTCCGACGGCCGCGCCGGGAACTGCCCACCCGCATTGTTGATCAGGAAGTCGATGCGCCCGAAGCGGCCGAGTGCCGCCGCCACCAGCGCGTCCACCTGCTCCGGCTGCCGGATGTCGGTCGGCTGCGCGAGACACCTGCCGCCCGCCCCTTCGATCGCGGCCTGTGTCTCGGCGAGGGTCGCAGCGTGCCGGCCCGCCACCACCACGCGCGCGCCGAGCGCCGCAAAGCGGCACGCGATCACCCGGCCGATGCCGCTCCCCGCGCCGGTGACGATCGCCGTCCGGTCCGTGAACAGGCCGGGACGAAGCGCCTCGTACTGATCCGTCATGCGGGCCCTCATCACACACGACCCGCACACGGTCCAGAGCGTCTGCGGCCCGTGCGCGTTCCGGTTCCATGCATTGACCCTGTCGCGGGCCGCGACTAGCCTCGGCGTCGATGCCGAGGCCCGCCCCCAGCGAGCCCGTCGCGGACACCGTGATCGTGCCCGGCACGGTCCGATTCCCCGTCGAGCTCACGCCCCCCGATGGCTTCGACCCCGCGCGCCCCGAGACGTGGCCCGCGGTCGAGGGTCGCCTCGAATGGGTGGAGGGGAGGCTGCTCTACATGCCGCCGTGCGGGGAGCGTCAGCAGTACACCACCGCGGATCTCGTGACCGTCCTCGGCCTCTGGGTGCGCGGGCATCCCGACTTCCTCGTCGGCACCAACGAGGCCGGCATGCTGCTCGGGAACGACGCGCGCGGCGCCGAGGGCGCGATCTGGCGAAGGGCCGACATCGGCCGGATCGACGACGGCTTCGCCCGCGTCCCGCCGGTGCTCGCCGCCGAGGTCGCCGGCCGCGACGAAGGCCACACGAAACTGCGCGAGAAGGCGCGCTGGTACCTCGCCAGGGGTGTGACCGTGGTGTGGCTTCTCTTCCCGCGCGAGCGCGAGGTGATCGTCGCGACGCGCGCCGGGGAACGCACCTACCGCAGGGGCGAGCGCCTCGCGGCCGACCCGAGCCTGCCCGATCTGGCAGCGTCGGTGGACGAACTGTTCGCACAGATCGCCGCCGGCGACGTGTAGAATCAGCGGGCGTTGCGCTTGAGGAAGGCCACCAGCGCCGCCGGGATCGGGTTGTCGGCGGTGTCCTCGGCGGTGACCACGTCGACGTGCGCGAAGCCCTCCGCCAGCACCACCTCGTACCCGCCCGCGACGCCGCCGAAGGTCGGAAAGGCCGGGTTCGGGCTGGCGGCGTCGACGACGCGGGCGGTGCCGTCGCAGCTCGGTGCCGTGCACACGCCGATGCTGGTGCCGAACGCCGTATAGGCGCCCGGGACGGGCGTCAGGCCGTTGGTGCCGCCGAACGCGATTACCGGGATGTCGATGCTCGCCGCCTGGGTCAGGTTCTCGATGTCGCGGCGACCGCGGCCGACCGAGAGCACGGACGAATCGAGGTTGACGGACTGCGAGCAGTCGGCGGCCGCCGTGTCCACGGTGCAGGGCGCACCCACGTTGCCGGCCGTGCACGTGGCCCCTCCGCAGACGCCCGTCACCGAAGTCACGCTCGCCCCCGCGCTCGGGTAGTAGAGGTCCACGAAGTTGGTGCCGCCGCGATAGAAGGTGCCTCCCATACGGTCGAGGCGCGTGACCTCCTTCTCCTGGCCCCAGCGCACCGCCGGAAGCGCCGTCGGCGCCGGTCCATTGTCGGGGAGCACGTCGGCCGGGAGGGATCCCTCGGTGATGTCCTGCCAGGTGAGGAGCCCGTCCACTGCCGGCCCCGGCGCGCCGAGCGACGTGGCGACGAACGACGCCACCATCGCCACCAGCCCGTCATCGTCGAGGAAGCTCGCGAGGCCAGCCTCGGCCGTCGCCCGCGGCAGGACCGCCAGCGTGGCCAGATCGGGGACCTTGTCGACCGCGTTGTTGCCGGCCGCTCCCTGATCTGCGCGGACGATGTTCTCGCCGCTATCCGGGTCGAGCACGGCCTGGATGGCCGACAGCTCACCGGCGCTCAAAATGCGCGGGTTCAACAGCCCCGGCACGATGGCGTAGGCGGTCGTCGGCGGGGTGCACTTGGGCGGTACCTGCCCGACGCAGTCGACCGCCTCGGTGGCAATGGTGCAGGGGGTGGTGCCGTCGACGCAACGGGGCGCGTTGTCACGCACGGCACCGTAGAGCCCGCCGTCGAACTTGGCCTCGATGCGATCGAGGGTGTCGTCGGTGAGCGGCGCGCTCGCGGTCGACCCGCCACCACCTTCCAGGAGCACGAGGCCGCGGAGCCTCGCGTGACCCGGCTGCGTGGGCCCCGCGCCGGTCAGGTCGAAGTCGGTGGCCGCGTAGCGGGCGGTGAACCCCGTCCCGGCCGAGTGCCCGCCGAGGAACACGTTCTGGTTGACCGCCGCCCCCCGCGCCGCGGTCACGAGCGCGTCGAGGTCGCGCGAGAAGACCAGGCTCGTCCAGTTGGCGATGAACGGCACGTCGGCCTGCGGGTCGTAGAAGATCGCGCGCCGGTTCGGGCCCGCCGCCAGGACGGGGTGGAGCGTGAGCTCGAGCTCGCCGCCGTAGAGCCAGTCGAGGGCGATCTCGGGACTCAGGAACTCTTCAGCGATCTCGAGACCGGCCGCATCCTCGAGCTGGTTGGTGCGCCGGTCGTAGGCCCACACCTCGAGGACGAGCCCCTCGGGCTCCGCCCGGACGATCAGGTTCTCGGCCAGGATCTTGAAGTCCCCGGCGCCACCCTCGAAGCCGGGCACCAGGATCAGGATCGCCTCCGGGACCTGTGCAGGACCGGCCAGGCGGTGGCGCGTGTAGCGGACGTTGTTCAGACTGACGGTCGCGCCGCCGAACTGCGTGAGTAGCTTCGGGTTGGTCACCACCACGCCGGGGCTGCCCGGGGTATCGGCCGGCTGGGCCGGACTCGGAAGGTCGATCGTCTCCTGCACCACCAGGGTCGTGCAGGTATTGGTGGCATCGAAGTGGCACGCGTCGGGGGCGAACGGCGCGGCGTGGCAGGCGTGACGCACCACCTTGCCGTTCGGCGCATCGACACATTTGCTCGGCTTCTTGGCGGCCGCCACCCGCTTGCCGCTCGCCGGCTTCGCCTCGCAGCACATCACACGCGCCGCCGAGGCGGGGTAGCCGCAGGCGGCGGAGGCGTATATCCGCGTCACCTCGGTCCGGCACTGCCGGCGGAGCGTGAACGCGCCCAGCAGCGGCGTGCCGTCGGTGGCGTCTTTGACGACCCCCTTGGTGCACTTGACGAACCGGCCGTGGCTCGTGCCGGCGCACGGACACTGGCGGGCGATGGCGCCGCGCACGGCGGCGATCGCCTTGGCATCGCTCGTCGCCGAGGCGCCGGCACGGCAGCGGTCGGGGGCGGCATCGCTGGAGCTACCGAGCGCCAGCGTGAAAAAAAGCGATGGGACGACGCGAGGGATGCGCATGGCATGTTGAAGCATCCGCCGGAGAACCGCGTCAACCAGGAGCCACGCGCGCCCGGGCAACGACTGTCGTCACGCCGCCGCGCCGAGGCCGTGGAACTCCGCCAGCAGCGCCTGCCGCCGTGGATGCCCGGCCGCGTAGCGCTCGACGACCTGCGTCCGGAACCCCACGTTGGCCTGGTGGCGCGGGCCGGTCTGGAACGCGACGATCATGTCGCGCGCGCGGTCGATCACGCTGCGGCCCGGCACCGTCCCGCCATTCGCCCCGACCAGGGTCCGACAACGCAGCTCCGCGAGCGCCGTCGCCAGGTAGGCCACGTGCGGCGTCTCGTCCTCCTGAATGTAGCCGATGAGCGCCCGGAGCTCGGCATGCCTCGGGAAGAGCGCCGGGTCGCCGAGCACGGCCTGCGCCCAGCGGAACACCTCCATCGCGAACACCTCGATGGTGAGCACGCCGAGCATGCGCAGGACGAGCGCCTCCACGTCGGCGGGGATCTCCGGCAGCAGGGTCATGCCGCCCGCCGGCGCGACGCCCGCCGCCAGGTCCTTCGGGATCTCGGGCCGATCGAGCGCGACGTCGCGCGCCAGCTCCCACATCTGCCGGTGGCCGGTCTCGTCGCGGGCCTGGGCCTCGAACAGGGCGTCCAGGTGGGCGAGCGCGGTCCCGTCGATGGGCTCGATCACGCGCTCCCCGAGCGGCGGGACGAGGAGCGTGCGCAGGATCTCGCCGCCGAACCCCTCGACGTTGGCGATCAGCGTCAGGATGCGCACCAGCGGCATGGTGACGCCCTCGCGCACGAGGAGCACCGTCTGGGCGTCGTTCGGGAAGTGCGGCGGGATGTGCGCGGTGATGGGATCGAGGATGGCGGCGAGCTCGCCGGCCGGGAGCTGTGATTGCCAGGCGGCGATCGCAGGGCTTCGACCGAGCGTGCGGGGCGAGACATAGCGTCCCTGGACGAATCCGCCGTGGCAACGCACGCCGTCGACGATCAGCGGGGCATCGTAGGCATGCTCGCTCAGAATGTCCTGCGAGGAGAACTCGACGCGCATGCGGCACCTCCGGCCGTCCATATGTCAGCCGGGGCGAGCTGGTGCGAGACCCCCCAGTGGGCGATGCTCGTCGTACCAGACGGGTTTCCCGGCAAGATCGCTCATCGTGTGCAGGCCCCGGGTGGCGGCATAGATGATGAGACCCGTGACCAGCACGTCGCTCAGGAAATGTCCGCCCTGCGCGACCCGGCAGAGTCCCACGACGAGGCCCGCACCCCAGGCCAGACGCCGGAATCGGTGCCGCCGGCACGGATCCCGGATGGGCTCGCAGAACGCGAGCAGGAAAAACCCCATCGCGGCATGCCCTGACGGGAAGGAGTGCCCGCCGTATCGGGTCGCGACCTCGAAGGCGGGGGTGAACGGCGTCGCACCGCCGAACTCGGCGACCTCGAAGGGCCGGACGCGACCCCAGATCGGCTTGAGCATGACGTTCGTGAGCAGGAGGGGTCCCACCAGGAGGGCCACGGTGAGGTACCAGGTGACCGCCTGGTTCAGGCCCCGAAGCGGCCGCCCCGTGCGCCAATGGTGCAGGTGCGCGGCGACGAGCAGCAGCGCGATCGCCCACGTCAGGACCGGCACGCTCCGGTAGACGGCCACCAGCACGGGCGCCTTGCGGAGGAAGAACCCCTGGCCCTGCCGCCAGAACAGGCGCGAGACCGCGAGGTCGACGTGCGGGATCATCGCGACGGCGGCGGCAATCCCGACCGTCGCGACGAGCACTACCCGGCGCATGGCGCTCGCCCGAGCCGGCTCCGCACCGCGCCCAGCTCGCCCGTCTCCACCGCCACGCCGTCCCGGAAAGCGATCACCTCGTGCGTCGCGGGCGCGATGCGTGCGCCCGGCACCAGGATGCCGACCAGGTTGAGCGGATCGGCCGCGGCTACGACGACGGTCTCCGGCGTTTCGGGGCGCTTGCGCACCGCGCGCAGGGCCACCACGGCCTCCGGCAGCGCGAACTGCTCGCCCACCAGCCCGGCGACGAAGCGGCCGCCGCGGACCTCGCCGCGGTCCTCCAACGTGCGCAGCGCGCGCAGCAGCACGCGCCACGGCGGCAGGCGCGTCTCGCGCGCGAGCACATCGCGTACGACGACGCCGTAGCGGCGCAGACATTGGCGTGCGAACCGCATCGGGTCGAGGTCGACCTGGTCCCCGAGTCCGGCGCGCAGCAGCGCCCAGCGGCCGGCCGGCAGGAGCCGGGTACGGCCGCCGCGCAGCGCGCGTAGCCGGCGTGCGCGCCGCTGCGTCTCCGGCTTGGCGAGCAGCGCGCGCAGACCCGCCACGCCGTCGCCGGTGACCAGCCCGCGCGCCACCAACGTCCACAGGGCGTCTTCCGCCGCCGCCGGCAGCAGGCCGGTGCCGCGCACCAGGTCGGACAGGAAGGACGCGCCCCGCTGTTGCAGGTGGGCCAGCACCGCCCGCGCGTCGTACGGCAGCTCGTCGTCGACGCCCGCCGCCATGGGCGCGAGCAGCCACGGCAGGTCGTCGCGCAGGACGAACGCCAGCGGCGCCGCCCGCCCCGGTGCGCGCACGCGGCGCGGGCCGGTGTCGGCCTCCACCGGCTCCTCGCTGCGCAGCCGACCCCAGGCCACGGCACCGGCGAGGCAGAGTTGCTCCAGGTCGGCGGGGTCGTAGCGCGCGACGCGCGCCGCCAGCACCTGCGCCTCCCACGCACGCGCCGGCAGCTCGAGGCCCTGGAGCTGGCCGATCACCTCGAGCAACCCGTCGCGCCCATGCAGCTGGGTCCCCGGCTGCAGATGCTGCCAGCGGAACAGGAAGCGCAAGAAGTCGGCGGCGGGGAGCGGCTCGATCTGCCGGCGCAGAAGGCCGAGGGTCAGGCGATGGATGCGCGCCAGGAGGCGGCGGTCGCACCATTCCTCATCGTCGACGCCGGGGGTGAAGTGCCCTCGCAAGGCGTTGCCGGTGCGCTCGAGGCCGGCGAGCCCGATGGCGACCGCGCCCGCCCGCACCTCCAACCGCCCGGCGAGCGCAGCGGGAGTGATGGGGCCGACGCACTCGAGCCAGCCGCCGACGATGGCGGCGAGCGCCTCTTCCTCGCTCTGCTCGGGGCCGCGCTGCGGCAAGCTCGGTGGCGGAGTCTCCCAGCGCAGATCGGGAATCGCCGTGGCGGCGAGCCGCGTCCGTTCCGCCGCCACCACCAGCCGGTGCTCGCCCGCGCACGCCCACACCGCCCGGCCCGTGGCACAGAGCACGCTCGCGTGCGCGCCCCAGCCGGCGGCGTCGATCTCCGCTGCCGGCAGCACACCGAGCGAGCACAGCGTGTCGTGCAGCTCGTCCGGGTCGCGCACGTCGGGCCAGGCCTGCGCGCACACCTCGGCAATCGCCGCCAGGTCGAGGGCGCCGAGACCGGCCGCCAGGTCCGGGTCCGTCCGGCGCAGCGCCACCGCCCGGGCCCGGCGCTCCTCGAGCGGCGCGTCGTCGAGATACGTGTACGGGTTCGAGTTCAGGATCTCGTGCGACATGGGCGACGGCGCCGCCGTCTCGACGGCGCGGGTGGCGATCGTGCCCTGCGCAACCGCGGCCAGCACCGCCGCCAGGCCGTCCATGTCCATGGCCTCGTGCAAGCAGTTGGCCATGGTCTCGTCCACCAACGGGTGGTGCGGCACGACGATCGGCCCGGTCATGTTGTCGGCGCACGCCACCTGATCGGGGAAGACGGCCGCCAGGAGATCGTCGGCGCGCATGCGCTGCAGGGGCATGGGCACGCGCCGGCCGCCCTCGTGCCGCAGCAGCGCGAGCGCACGGGTGGCGTTCCAGCGCCAGCGGTTGGTGAACATGGGCGAGGCCAGCGCCGCTTGGGTCAGCGCCTCTTCCAGCATCTCCGGGCGTAGCATCGCGAACACGCTCTCCAGCGGGAAGCTGTGCTGCTCGCCGAGCGAGATGACCAGCCCGTCGTCGGTGGCGGCCGCCTGCAGCTCGAAGTTGAAGGTGACGCAGAAGCGCTTGCGGAGCGCGAGTCCCCAGGCGCGGTTGATGCGCCCGCCGAAGGGGGCATGCAGGACGAGCTGCATACCGCCCGCCTCGTCGAAGAAGCGCTCCGCCACCACGCACGCGGTGGTGGGCACGACGCCGAGGGCGGCGCGCGTGGCGGCCAGGTACTCGACGATCTGCGCCGCCCCGTCGGGCGCAAGCCCGCATTCCGTCCCGACCCACGTGCACGCGGCGCGCACGTCGTCCAGGCGGGCGCTCACCCCGGCGCGGAGCGCCGACACCGCCGCCGACAGCTCCGCGGTGCGTGCCGGCGCCTCGCCCAGCCAGAAGGGGATCGTCGGCGGCGCGCCGCCAGCATCTTCGACCCGCACGCGCCCGGCCTCGACGCGCCGGATGCGCCAGGAGCGGTTGCCGAGCAGGAAGATGTCGCCCGCCAGGCTCTCGACGGCGAAATCCTCGTTGACGGTGCCGACCTGGAGGCCTTGCGGCTCCTCCACCACCTGGTAGTCGGCGGTGTCCGGAATGGCACCGCCGCCGGTGATGGCCGCCAGGCGCGCGGCGCGCCGGGGGCGCACCCGCCCCTGGACGCGATCGAGGTGCAGCAACGCGCCGCGCCGGCCGCGGCGGGTGGCGACGCCGTCGCCCAGCATGTCGAGCACGTCATCGAAGTCCGCGCGCGCCAGCGCGTGGAAGGGATACGCGCGGCGCACGAGGGCCCACAGCTCGTCGACCCCGATCTCGCCCGTGGCCGCTGTGGCGACACACTGCTGGGCCAGGATGTCGAGCGGATTCTGCGGCACCACCAGGCGATCGAGGTCGCCCGCCTGCACGGCACGCACGGCGGCCGCCGTCTGGAGGAGATCGTCGCGCGTGAGCGGGAAGAGGATGCCCTTCGGCACGGCGCCGCGGGCGTGGCCGGACCGTCCGACGCGCTGGATGAGCGTGGCCAACGCGCGCGGCGCTCCGATGTGGCACACGAGGTCGACCGTGCCCACGTCGATACCGAGCTCGAGCGAGGCGGTGGCGACCACCACCGGCACCTCGCCGGCCTTGAGGCGGGCCTCGGCCTCCAGCCGGATGCGACGCGCCATGCTGCCGTGATGCGCCGCCACGCGTCCGGCGCCGAGCCGCTCCTCGAGCTTGTGGGCGACGCGCTCGACCAGGCGGCGTGTGTTGACGAACACGATGGTGGTACGGTGGGCGCGCACGTGCTTGGTGATGCGATCGTAGACGTCGCCCCACAGCTCGTGGGAGGCGATCGCCCCCAGCTCCTGGTCCGGCACCTCGACCGCCAGCTCGAGCTGCCGGCGATGCCCCACGTCGACGATCGCGCACGCGGGCACACCCTGCGCATCACACCGGCCTGCCCCCACCAGCAGGCGCGCCACCTCCTCGACCGGCCGCTGTGTGGCCGAGAGCCCGATGCGCTGCAGGCGCCGCCCGCAGAGCGCATCCAGCCGTTCGAGCGACAGCGCCAGGTGCGCGCCCCGTTTGTCGCCCGCGAGCGCGTGGATCTCGTCGACGATCACCGTGCTCGCGCCGGCGAGGTAACGCCGGCTGCCGTCGGCCGTCAGCAGGATGTAGAGCGACTCCGGCGTGGTCACCAGGATGTGCGGCGGCCGCCGCACCATCGCCCGCCGCTCGGCCGCCGGCGTGTCGCCGGAGCGGACGCTGACCCGGATGTCGGGCAGCGCCTGGAGGCGCGCCACCGCCAGGGCCTGTATCTCCGCCAGCGGGCGGGCGAGATTGCGCTGAATGTCGTTGCCGAGGGCCTTGAGCGGCGACACGTACACGACGTGCGTCCGATCCTCGAGGGCGCCCGCGGCCGCCTCGCGCACCAGCTCGTCGATCGACCACAGGAACGCCGCCAACGTCTTCCCGGACCCGGTCGGGGCCGCGATCAGGGTGTCGCGCCCCCCGGCGATCGCCGGCCACCCGCCCTCCTGCGCCGGCGTGGGCGTACCAAATCGCGACCCGAACCACTCCGCTACCAGCGGACAAAACGGCACCGGCACCCGGGTGCTGTATCATCCCATCCCCCCCATCGTCACCCGGGGGGGGAGAAGGAGCCGCGACGCCCGGGAAGGGGCGATTGAAGGAAGACGCTCCGCGGCAGCGGTCGTGAGCTAGTCGGTCCGCTCTACCACGCGCGACGCATGCCCCGGGGATGGGCACTGGTCTTCGGTGGACGGATGCGTTCCGTTCCACGGCGACACGGATGTACCTTGTCGGTTTCCACGACCTTTCCCCCCCGCCTGATCACGTCGCCGAGCGCGTAGATCGACGGCACCGCGCTCTGGAATTTGTCGTTGACCACGATCGCGCCCCGCGCGTCCACCTGGACGCCCAGCCCCTCCAGACCGAGGCCCGCGACGTTCGGGGCGCGGCCGGTGCCGTATAGCACCTGGTCCACGTCCACGGTGTCGCCGCTGACGAGGGTCACGCGGAGTCCCGCGGCGGTTCGCACGACCGCGCGCACGTCGGCGTTGAGACGGATGTCGACGCCCGACTTCACCATCTCGGCGGAGAGAAAGTGGCGCACGTCGTCGTCGAAGCCGCGCATCACCTGCAGGCCGCGGTATAGCTGTGTTACGCGGCTGCCGAGACCGTTGAAGATCGACGCGAACTCGCAGGCGATGTAGCCGCCGCCCACCACCAGCAGCCGCGTCGGGAACGGATCGACGTCGAACAGCTCGTTGGAGGTCAGCACGAGATCCCGTCCGACGATATCGGGCACCGTCGGCCAGCCGCCGGTCGCGATCAGCAGCCGCTCCGCACGGACGCGCTCGCCGTTCACCACCACCGTATGCGGGTCTTCGATGGTGGCCCGGCCGCGCAGCAGGCGCACCCCAGCGTTGACAAGCAGCTCTTCGTAGACGCCGTTCAGGCGCGTGATCTCTTTGGCGCGGTTCTGCTTGAGCGCGCCCCAATTGAAACGCGGCGGGGCGGTCGTACGCCAGCCGAAGCCGTGCGATTCCTCGAAGGCGGCACCGTACTCCGCCGCGTAGCTGTAGAGCTTCTTCGGGATGCACCCGACGTTGACGCAGGTGCCGCCAAGGGCGGCGGATTCGGCGACCCCGCCGCGCACGCCGAGTTGGCCCGCCATCCGGGGTCCGTAGTCGGGATAACCGGGGGTGTTGACGTAACGTCCCAAGTCGGACGTCCCGGCCCCTGCTCCCCCCACACCCCGGCTGCCGCGGCAAGGGGCGCCGACGGATCATCGGGTCAGCAGGGTCTTCAGGCGCGCGAGCAGGTCGTCCATCTCCGTGGTGAGGGTGTCGGCGCAGGTGGGCCCGATGATCCCCTTCTGTCCGGCCTTGCCGCCGAGCTTCCGCGCCTTCTTGGCGAAGGCCCGCGCCTTCTTGAGGAGCGCGCGAACCTGCTTGCCAGTGGTGGATCCCGCGTCGTCGAGGCCTCGTTCGGCATGCGTGAGGGCCTTGGCGATCGAGGCGGGTAGCGCCCCCGGGCAGCGCGCGCTGATGGCCGTGCGGTCGAAGACGCACGCGGCGGCACGCACCCCCGCAATGCTCGTGCTCATGCACCCGTCGGCCGTGCAGGTGTCGATCGTGCACGGATCGGCATCGTGGCAGAGGGGCAGGGTAGTGGTGCAGGTGCCAGCGGTGCACGTTTCGCCGATGGTACAGGCGTTGCCGTCATCGCACGTCGCGCCCTCGGGGACGCCGGTGCAGGTCGCGGTGCAGCAAGCGGTGGCGCCGTCGGCTCCCGGATCGCAGGTCTCGCCGGGGTCGACGATGCCGTCGCCGCAGACCTCGGCCGTGCAGTCGACCCGGCAGCCGTCGCCGATCGTGGTGTTGCCGTCGTCGCAGGCCTCGGTCTCCTCGGTCGTGCCGTTGCCGCACGGGAAGCTCCCCCCCGTGGCGCTCGTGAGCCGCGCGACGGTCATTTCGTCGGCACCGCCCCCGTTGGTCGTGAAGCCGCCGATGGCGACCTGGCCGGCGCTGTCCACGGCGACCGCGATGACGGCATCGCCGCCCGCCACGCTGCCGACGAACAGACGCCGCCAGCGTTCCGCACCCGTGGCCCCGTCGAGCTTCGCGGTGAGGCCGTCGACGTTCGCGCGACGCGACCGTCCGACGAGAAGCACGTCGCCCTGGTCGTCGACGGCGACGTCGCGCGCCTCGTCGGCCTGGCTCTCGGGACCGTCGAGGGTCGTCCGCCACGCCTCGCTGCCGGTCGTTCCGGTGAGCTTCGCGACCACGATGTCCTCGGCGGTGGCGACACGGTCGAGCGTCATCGCGGCGATGACGTTGCCGCCGCCGTCCACGGCGAGGCTCCACGCGCGGTCGTCGTCGCTTCCGGCGGCATCGCCGTCGAACGCGGCTCGCCACTGCTCGCTGCCATCCGCCGTGTCGAGCCCGACGAGCACCACGTCGGGTCCGGTCGTCGGGCTCACCAGCTGCGTCGCGATGACGACGCGGGTCGCATGCGGGACGGCGATCGCCTGGACCACGTCCCCGACGTTGCCACTGCCTGCCAGGGTGACGGTCCACGCGATATTGCCCGTGGTGGCATCGAGCCGGGCGATGATGATGCTGGTGCCCGTCGGGTCGTGGGCGACGTGCCCGGCGACGTACACGGCGCCGGCGGCCACGGCGACGACGCGCCCGGCGCTCTGGACCCCCGTGATGGGTGTGTTCCACAGGATGTCGCCGTTGTCCGCGGCGAAGCGCCATACGGCAAAGGGTCCCATGGTGTCGGGCCGTGTGCTGCTGCCGACCGCGATCAGGTCGTCGCCGAGGCGGACGCCCGCCCGGATGCTGTCGTCACCATTGGCGCCGCCGTCGATCATCTTCCGCCAGACGTTCGTGCCGGTGGCGCCGTCGAGGCGCACGGCAAGCGCGTCCCCGGTGGTCCCCGTGTTCGTCACCTGTCCGAAGGCGTAGACATCGCCGTCCGCACGCACGGCGACATCCCGGACGCTGTCGTCGCCCGTTCCCGATCCGATGATCACCCGCCGCCAGACCTCGGTGCCGTTCGCGGCGTCGAGCCGCACGACCATCCCGTCGTCCCCTGCCGCCGACGTTCCGAATCGGCCGCCGGCGACGAGGTCATCGTCGGCCGTGGCCGCGATCCCCGCGACGCGGCCGGGATCGGGCGTACCGGTGACGAGGTGTTGCCAGGCTAATGCTGGTGAAGTCAGGGCACCAGCGGCGAAGATGACGATCCGGAAGTGACGGAACATGGCCAAGGGATACCATATCGAAGGTTCACTGCCAGGGCGTCCCGGGCACCCGTCACGGGCTGTTGCGCGCCAGGAAGTCGGCGAGCGCCCCCACGATGGGGTTGTCCGCGTCGTCCTCCGCCGACACCACGTCCACGTGCGCAAAGCCCGGAGCGATCACGACCTCGAAGCCGCCGGCGGCATTCCCGAAGGTCGGGAACGCCGGATTGGGCGACGCGGCGTTCACCACGCGGGCGGCGCCCGTACACCCCGGCGCTGTGCACGTCCCGAGGCTCTGCGCGAGGGAGACGAACCGGCCAGGCACCGGCGCCAGGCCGTTGCTTCCGCCGATGCCCAGGACCGGGATGTTCACGTTCGCCGCCTGGGTCAGGTTCTCGATGTCGGGGCGGCTCTTCCCGATGGAGAGTGCGCTCGAGTCGAGCGAGATCGACTGCGAGCAGGCCCCGTCGTTCGCGCAGCTGGCGCCGACATTGCCGGCGATGCACAGGCCGCCGCTACATGCGCCCGGCGCGCTGAGCACGCTGAGACCCGACTGGGGATAGTACCAGTCCGACGCGTTGGCCCCCTCCAGGCCGGCGAAGGAGCTGCGCAGGCGATCGATCCGGCTGACTTCCTTCTCCATTCCCCAGACCGCGCCCGGGAGCGTCGTCGGTGCGGCGCCGTTGTCCGGCGTGGGACAGCCCGTCCCCGGGCAGAGCGGGAAGCTCGCGCGTTCGTCGACGCCGAGCCACGTGATGAGGCCACCCACGACCGGTCCGGTGGCACCGATCGAGCTTGCGATCGCCGCCGACGCGGACGCGAGCAGCCCGTCGTCGTCGAGGAACGAGCCGAAGAGGCCGTCGACCGTCCCCGCTCCGAGGAAGGAGAGGAGCGACAGGTCCGGCACCTTGGCGACGGCGTTGTTCCCGGGCGCGCCCTGGTCGACCTGGAGGATCGCCTGTCCGGTGTCGGGGTCGGTGAGGCCCTGTACGCCCGCCGGCTCGGCCGAAGCGAGGGTTGCCGGGCTGATGCCCAGGATCACGCCGTGAGCACCCGTGGGCACCGTACACTTGGGCGGCGCCTGGCCCAGGCAATCGGCGCTCTCGTTGGCCACCGTGCAGGCCGTCACGCCATCCACGCAGCGGGGGAGCGCATCGCGTACCGCGCCGAAGAGCCCGCCGTCCGCGCGCGCGATGATGCGCTCGAGCGAGTCGGCCGTGAGCGCCGGCGTGGCGGTTGTGCCGCCCGTGCCCTCCAGCAGCACGAGGCCGCGCAGGCGCGCATACCCGGGATCGGCCGGCCCCGTGCCCGTCGTGTTGAAATCTGTCGCAGCGTAGCGCGCCGCAAAGCCGGTGCCCGCGGAGTGGCCGCCGAGAAAGGTGTTGCCACCGGAGGCGGCGTTGGCCGCCTGCACCACCACGTCGATGTCGCGCGAGAAGACCAGTGGCGTCCAGTTGGCCAGGAAAGGCACGTCGTTGGTCTTGTTGTAGAAGACGGCACGCCGGCCGAGGCCCGCGAGCGCCGGCGAGAGCGTCAGCCCGAGTTCGCTGCCGTAGTACCAGTCGAGTGCCACCAGCGGGTCGGCAAGGCCGCCCGCGATGAGCACTCCAGCACGGTCCTCGAGCTGTTCGGTGCGACGATCGTATCCCCAGACCTCGACCACCATGCCGTGGTCCTCGAGCGCGCGCGTGATCAGGTTCTCGGCCAGGACCTCGAAGTTCCCTGCGCCGCCGCCGAACCCGGGCACGGTGACCAGGATCGCCTGCGCCGGGCGCGCCGGCCCGCCCAGCCGCCAGCGTGCGTAGGTGACGTTGTTCAGGCTGAACGAGGCTCCGCCGAACTGCGCCAGCAGCTTCGGGTTGGTGACGGTGACGCCCGGCGATCCGGGGGTGTTCGCCGGCGCGACCGGGCTCGGCAGTGTCACGGTGGCGCGCGTCACCACCCGCAACGCCGCCATGATGCCATCGAGGGCCGCGTCGATTTTGCCGGCCACCGTGGTGGCATCGCCGGTGGTCTGGCACCCGCCACCGCCCTCCGCGCGGGCGAAGCTCTTCGCGTAGCGTGCCCGCATGGTCGTGATGGCTGCCGCCACGGCGGCCGGCGCGGGCGAAACCAGATTGTCGGCGTGCGCCCGGAGGCTCACCCGTGTCCGGGCCCCGGCCGCCGACAGCTTCCCCGCCTGACATGCCGACGGGGTCGCCGCCGGGAGGAGCGCGGTCTTCGTCAGGCGCGCGGTGCGGTCCACCTCGGCCGCGAGACGGGCAACCCCGTCGTCGCTGGCGCATCCACCGCGGCTCTCCGCCCGATCGTATCCCGTGGGGAGCAGCGCCTGCGCCTCGCTGAGACATGCCGCGTCCACCGCGATGCCGGTGCGCGCGGCCCGGGCGTGACAGCGGAGCTGCCGGGCGGTGGAGCGGGCCGCCGCCTTCAGCTTGGCGCCCAGACAGCGGGCCCCCGGGTCGACCGCGCCGGGAGAGGGAGTGGCGGCGAGCAGGGTCAGGAGGAG
>CAZUDO010000028.1:0-3903 GCA_964618895.1 uncultured Binatia bacterium (SeqCode) | reverse complement strand
TGCACGCGGCCGCGCTGTCCGCGGTAGGGCTCGAGCAGCTCCAACATGCGTTCGTCGGTGCCGCGGGGTTCGCCCGCCAGCGCCCAGGCGACGATGTTCGGCAGATGGAAGTCCCCGACCGAGACGGCGTCCGCGTCGGCGAGCCCGAGCCGAGTGACTTCTGCCGCCGTCCACGGCCCGATGCCCGGAAGCCGGGTGAGCGCTTCCCGTGCCTCGGCGCCGTCGAGGCTCGCGAGCGCGTCGATGCGCGTCGCTCGTTCGCACACGAAACGAAGGGTCTCGGCGCGGCGGCGTTCCACGCCGAACGGGTGCATCGCGTGGTAGGCCAGGCTAGCGATGGCAGCCGGGTCGGGCGGGAGCATGAGTCGCCCCTGGTCACCGTCCGCAGGGCCGGGCGCCGGTTCGCCGAGCGCTCGGGTCATGCGCGAGAACGCCTGGCGGGCTTCGTGGCCCGTCACCTTCTGCTCCAGGATCGTGGGGACGAGAAGCTCGACGAGGCGTTCCGTTCGGGGGAGTCGAAGCCCCGGCAGGCGCCGCCGAAGGTCGGCGATCACGTCGTGATGGGCTTCGAACCCGCTGTCCTCGTCGGTGAGCCCGACGAGATCGGGCGCCTGTTCGAGAACCCACTCCGCGCCCGGTCCCCAGGCTTCCAGAACGAGCGACTTGGAGCCTTGATCCAGCGAGACGTGGAGCGTCGCAGGTCCGTCGGGTGTTCGTGATGCCCTCCAGACATGGCCCGGCTCGATCCGGATCGTGGGGTCGGATCGTCCGCGGCGAAGGGGGGATAGGGTCTGCTCGAGATCCAGGGGTTTGGTGACGCGGACCTCGCGAACCGCCATGACGATCCACCTTATCCAGAGGGGCCCCGGTGTGGGACTGACCCGCCTTCAGCCGAGCAGGTACTACACCCTTCGTAGACGTCGATGAGGAGTGTGTGATCGTTAGCCAGATGGTGCCTTCATCCGTCCGCTCGCCCACCTCACGCATCTGAACCTGACTCGGCTGCGTCTCCATCGCTCCATGTACGCACGAGACGGCCCCGATGTGTGGATGCTACCCCCCGTTCTGAGGCGCGCCCGGAAGCTAGAGAGCTGGCCTGGCGTGCGGTGCCGCCCACCCCTGCTTCCGCTCCACGTATGCGTTTGTCGGGACCGTTCACCGTGACCTCAGTCATGTGAGCTAAAGACCCTTCTTGGCTCGTAGTCAGCGCTGGCGATGGGCAGGCGGCCATGGCCTCGCCCTCACCCGAGGACGCGGCCGCAGAGGAGCGCCACGGGGTCATCCAACCGATCACTGCATACATCGAGAAGTAGTCCGGACGCCTAGGCCTACAGGTATCGCTGAGCGATCCTCAGGCCTCCCCGCTCGACCTTCCGCCGAATACCGGCTCTACAGCGTCACCTGATCCCGCCCAGCGCCGGCGCCTGACACCGCTTGTGAGACGGATGGCCGTTGGACCCTGCGTATCTCACCCAACCCGACGATGACGAGCCCGACTGCGATGAGAAGCACCGACACCTGGAACGCGACGCGAAGGCCGTCGCTCGGCTCGGGAGCGTCTTCCATACCGACCCTCGAGCCAAGGACATATGTGGCGAGGAGCACCACGGAGCCTGCCGTCGCGACGACGGCCCCAATCCTGTCTCGTCCGGCCAGCACGAGACCGACCGCGAAGATCCCGAGGCCCACAGGGATCAGCGGGAAGACGATAAGTAGCCCGGCGATCGCCACCGCGGCCCCCGCCCTGGTCATCCGGTAGCCTGCGATCGGCTGTGTGACGTAGCGTGCCGTCAGGACGAGTCCGATCGAGAGCAACACTATCGACATGCCGTGCACCGCGAGCGCCAGGGGCCAGGGGATGGTGTCATTGACGGATGTTGGAGCGGCGCCCCAGAAGATCAAGAACGCACACGACCCCAGGACAAGGGACCACGCACCGATCCGGTATCCCTTCATCCGGCGAGCCTAGCAGTGCGCGTTCCGTAACTTCAGAGCGGCGCATCGAGGCGCCTCGCCACCGCGGACCTTGCCGACGATGATCCGGTCCGGCCGCGTCGCGGGCCCCGCACGCGCCGGGGCGCGTGGCCATTAGCGGCCCGTTTGAGGCAGCGATACTCTCGAGTCGTGAAAGTGGCGAGGTTGATGGCTCTTTGGCCGCCGCCGCCGGTCGGGTGGAGGGTGGGCCATCGTGAGCGGGCTCCCCGACTCCCGTCGTGGGCACGGTTGGTCCGCGCTGAGCGGAGGGCCGGGGCCTCGTTCGGCCCGGCCCTCCCACCCAGACCATGCTTCTGCGAGCGTCGTGAGAGCCGTCTAGTCTTCGGCCGTGGCAGACTCGATCTCGTTGAGCATCCTGGTGAGAAACGGGTACTGGAGCGGATGCTCTCGCGTGAAAGAAAGCAACACCGGCGACATCCCGAGGATGAACTTCGCCCAGTCGTCCCAGTCGGATACGGTGATGGTGTCGAGTTCCGGATCCACCGCTCCCAACAACGCAACATCCTTGCCCGCGTATAGCCAATGGGTGGCCTGGAGGGCGTCACCTATCAGTTCGGTCATCGCGAGGATGCGCGCCTTGGTTACTGTCGAATCTTCAGGCACCTCCACACCCTCGTAGAAGTATTGGCGCAGCTCTGGGTAATCGACGAAACGGTCGATAACGTGATCCCAATACTCGTAACCCTGCGCCAGAGCCCGGCCACCAGCCAGCTCGTTGGCGACGAGAAACTGTTCGACTGACTGGCGCGTCTGACGTGCAAGGAACAGCAGCGACCCCACGATGGCAAATGCACTTACAACTCCAACGATGACGGACGCAACCTCCAACTGGCTCCTCCCTCGTGTTGATGGCGCGAGGAGTATGTGCCTCTCCACGCAAATGCACAGCCCCATGCCCACGTCTGCTTCCGCCGCGCCATCGAGCCGCCGAGTACGGGGGCCTTGCCCGAGGCGCACCCACTGGCCAGCCCGGACGCGGCGCGTGCCGGGGCGCGTGGACGTTATTGGCCCCAGCGGCGACCGCGAGGAGGTGTCAAGCGATATCGACGAGTCGCCTTGATGTCCAATGCGAATCCTGCGACCAAGACTGCGGCGAAGACGAGAGCGCCCCGTCGTCCGGGGAGCTGTGTCAACGGATGTGCGAGTCGGTCGATGAGCCAGGCCGTAAGCAGGCCGTAACGAAGAGGAGTATGCCGAACAAGGCGACACTCAAGGCCCGCGGGAGGATGTCGAAGTCGTGGATGTTGGCCTCGAGAATGAGGCCGCCTGTTGCGACGACGAGGACTAGCCCGTAGGCGGTTGCCCGAAGACGCCCGACCGGGAGGAACCGGCGAATGCCCAGATACGCGAGTCCAAAGAGACCGCCGATTACGCCCATCTGAATCACGAAGTTAAGCGTTCCACCGATCGTGAAGGTGCCGATGGTGGCCTCACTGGACGTTTCCTTGCCGAAGCTGGACGGGTTCGCGTCGGCGATGAGGCGCATGACTACTCGTCCGCCGATTCCTCCGACGACCAAGCCAACTGCGGCACCCAGGCCGAAGGCCGTCACCCGGCGACGACGCATCGCATCCAGGTGTCTGAGTTCGCTGGCGGTGGAATCACCGGTCACGTTCGCGCGAGTATGCGTCGGCGGGTCCCCGGAGGCAACGCTCGGCGAGCGGGCTCCCGTGCGACGCTGACCTCAAATATGGAAGGGCCCGCCCGGCCGCGTCGCGGGGGCTGCCTGCGCCGGGGCGCGTGGCCTTTACCGCGCGTAGAGCCGGCGTATAGCATCGGCCGGAAAGGGGAAGCCGATGTCGCGTATCGAGGGTTCCATTGAGATCGCTGCCCCTCGCCAAGCCGTGTGGAATGTCATATCCGATCCATCTAGGCATGCGGAATTCGGCACTTTCGTCAGAGAAGCGA
>CAZUDO010000027.1:0-3165 GCA_964618895.1 uncultured Binatia bacterium (SeqCode) | reverse complement strand
GACGGATTACCGAAACGTGGTCAAAGCAAAATCCCCTGGAAACCAGGGGATTTTTCGAGCATCAGGAAGGCATAAGGAAAGCTTCGCAAACTACGGAACCGAAGGTTGTTGGTTACCCAAGCGCCGAACCACTTATCCATGCTGGCGCGTCTTCGGCCATGATGGGGAAGCACTCTCATTGCAGTTGATTCCGGCGGCTGCAGGTGGCCAGAATCTTCTGAAATATGTCCCGCAGGACACTTAGATTTCATGAGTCTTCACACGAAGCGGGTTGGAGGCACAGTGCCTCCACTGCGAGCTTGATATGTTCCGGCAGCTGCTCCCACGACTCCGCAACGCGAAGCAGTCGTGCGTCTATCGGTGGCATCAAGTGACTCTCAGTGCCATCATTCCGCTGCCTATTCGCTGCCACGCTTTCGCGACTGTTCGTAAGTGATTGATCGTTAAGCTGCTTGCGACAGAGCGGACAAGAATTCGATTCCCGCCTCCCCGACTCGCCGGCCGCGTGGGCCCGGTGGTGTAACGGCAGCACATCGTTCTGATAAGGCGATCGCGGTGGTTCAACTCCACCTCGGGCCACTGAGAAAAAAGAAAACAGCGAAGAAAACAGAGGAGACGTGCCATGGACATTCGGCATCGGTTGAAACGCATCTCCGCGACCAGCACGAGGTCGTGGTGTAACGGCAGCACAGCAGACTTTTAATCTGCACGGCGGGGGTTCGAATCCCTCCGGCCTCACTGATGGCAAGGTTTTCCGGTGTGGCCCAATGGTAGGGCGGCGGCCCGTTAAGCCGACGATTGGTAACCGTGAATAAATCACCATCCTTGGCGCGGGGGGTAAGCTGGTCCCGTTCGATGATTCCATTCGATCTTGAAGGGGCTCGGCGATGGCGCAGAAGACCAGCGGTGAGCGGGAGCGGTTTTGGCGGGGGTTGATCGGGAAGCAGCGGGCCAGCGGGTTGAGCATTGGTCGGTTTTGCGAACAGGCACGCGTGGCGCCCAATTCGTTCTTCGTTTGGAAGCGGCGGCTTCAAGCGACCGGGGCGGACGTCGATGCGACGTCGGCGTTGGCGGATCGTGCGACCAAATCGACGCGACGCAGGCCGCGGTCGAGGAAGACAGCGACGTCGCTGATTCCCGTGCGGCTCGTGGCCGATCGGGTGCCTGGGCAGGCGTCGGGCGCCGCGGCGATCGAGGTGGCCTGGCCCAGCGGCGTCGTCCTGCGAATCCCGTTGGGATGTGACGGCGGGACGCTGCGCGACCTGGTCGGCACGCTGGTCCCCTTGATCGGCGGAGACGGACCCTGATGCTGACGTTTCCGACGTCGCTCAAGGTCTTTGCCCACCGGTTCCCGACCGACATGCGCAAGAGCTTCGACGGGCTCGTGGGAATCATCGAATCCGAGCTCGGACAAACGGTCGAGGCGGGGCACCTGTTTCTGTTCTTCAATCGCCGTCGCGACCGGGTGAAGATTCTGTACTTCACCGGTGATGGGCTCGTGATTGTGTACCGGCTGCTGGAGCGCGGCACGTTCGAGACGCCGCGGGGTTGGCGGGACGTACGCGACGACGATTCTCCTTCGACGTCGCGCGGCATCGAGATGCACGTCAGCGACCTGGCATTGATCCTGGAGGGGATCGACCTGGCCAGCGTGCGACGTCGCAAGCGTTGGCGCCGCATGTCGACGCCGGCCTGACCTGGTCCGCACGGTCCTGGGGACGAATCCCAAAAAAAGTGCGAATCTCCTCCAAAGGATCTGGCGCTTTGGGGGGTGAGCCGTTACAACGGCGACATGGAACACGGACGTTCGGAGTCGTGGGATGCGGTGGCTCTCCAGCAGCGAGTTCGCGAGCTGGAGGCGCTCGTCGCCCAACAGCAGGCCACGCTCGAACAGTACCACGACCAGCTGGCCCGGGCCGCCGAGCAAATCACGCTGTTAAGGAAGGCCTTGTTCTCTCCGCGTCGCGAGCGGTTTGTCTCCGACCCGAACCAGCAATATCTCTTCACGCCCCAGCCCCTGGAAGGCGCTGCTGACGAAGAACAGGCCGACGACCACTCAAGCGACGAACCGGCCGACGAAGAGCCTCCGCCGGCCCTCCAGCGACGGCCGAAGCGCCGGAAGAAACTTGTCTTTCCGCAGTTCATTCCCCGCCAGCGCATCGAATATCCGCTGCCTCCGGAAGAGCTTCCCTGCGGCTGCTGCGGCCAGGAGCGGGTCGTGATCAGCCAGCGCGTGACGGAGCAGTTGGAGATCGAGCCGCCCAAGGCGTATGTTGTCGAACACGTGCGGTTCACCTACGCCTGCCCGACCTGCCGCGAAGGGAGCCAGGTCGTCACGACGCACAAGCCTTCGCAGGCCGTCGAGAAGAGTCCGTTCGGAGCCAGCGTGTTGGCGTGGCTGGTGGTGGCCAAGTTCGAGCGGCATCTGCCGGTCTACCGGCATCAAGAGATGCTGTTGGGGCCGCTGAAGCTCTGGTTGTCGCGGACGCTGTTGTGCGGCTTGCTCCGCGCGACGGCCGAGGCGCTGCGACCGCTCGAACGGCGAATCCTCGAGCACGTCCTGCAAGACGCCGTGCTCCAGGCCGATGAGACCTACGTCCGCTTCCTGGGACAGCGTCCCGACAAGGCCGCCCAGGGATCTCTCTTCGGCTACGCCGGCGTCGACCAGCAGCGATACGTCTTCTACGACTTCCAACCCAACCGCAGCCGCGCAGGGCCGGAAACAATCCTCGCCAATTACCAAGGGTATCTGCAGACGGACGGCTATGCGGTGTACACGGGGTTGGTCCGCGACTCGAAAGGACGATTGCGCGATGCGGCCTGTTTTGCACACGCCCGCCGCAATTTCGACGAAGCGCGGCACACGACGAGCCATCCGCTGATGCACGAGGCGCTGGCCTGGATCCAGCAGCTTTACGACGTCGAAGACCGCGCGGGGGAGCTGTCCGCTCCAGAGCGGCTGGCGTTGCGGCTCTGCGAGTCGGCTCCGATCGTCGAGAACATGCGTCGGCGATTCCTCGACGTCCGCCCGGAACTGCGTCCGACGTCGAAATTGGCCGAGGCGATCGGCTACATGCTCAACCGCTGGGAGGCGTTCCAGCGCTTCCTCGAAGACGGCCGCATCCCGCTCGACACCAACCTCATCGAACGGCTGCTGCGCCCCGT
>CAZUDO010000026.1:0-3874 GCA_964618895.1 uncultured Binatia bacterium (SeqCode) | reverse complement strand
GGCGTCCGTGGGGCAGTCGCCACTGGCCCCCGTGCAGTTCTCGGGCACGTCACACGCTCCGGCGCTCGGCCGGCAGACCTCGGTGCTGGGCGCCAGCACGTTGGCCGGACAGGTGGCGCCGGCGCCGGTGCAGTTCTCGGCTGGGTCGCAGACACCCGTGCTCGGCCGGCACACGACTGTGGTCGCCGCAAAGCCGTCGGCGGGGCAGGCCGCGCCGCTGCCGGTGCAGTTCTCGGGTACGTCGCACACCTCCATGGGCCCGCGACACACCGTCGTCGACGACTGGAACCCGTCGGCCGGGCAGGCGGGACCGCTGCCCGCGCAGTTCTCCGCCACGTCGCAGACGCCGGCACTCGGCCGGCAGACGACCGTGCTCTCCGCAAAGCCGTCGGCGGGGCAAGCCGCGCCGCTGCCCGTACAGTTCTCGGGCACGTCGCACACCCCCAGGGGCCCGCGACACACCGTCGTCGACGACTGGAACCCGTCGGCCGGGCAGGCCGCCGCGCTCCCCGTGCAGCTCTCCGGCAGGTCGCAGACGCCGGCACTGGGCCGGCAGACTTGCGTGCTGGCCGCGAAGCCGTCCGCAGGACACGCCGCGCTGTTGCCGGTGCAGTTCTCGGCGACGTCACACGGCCCGGCACTTGGCCGACAGACCTGCGTGCTGGCGACGAATCCGTCGGCGGGGCAGGTGTTGGACACGCCGTCGCAGCTCTCGGGGACGTCGCAGACACCGGTGCCCGGCCGGCACACCGCCGTACTCTTGGCGTCGGCTGGACACGCGTCGCTCGTGCCAGTGCAGAACTCGGGCAGGTCGCACACGCCCGCCGAGGTGCGGCACAGGGTCGTGCTGGGCTGATTCGTGAACACGCAGATGCCGGTGCGGACGCCGTCGGTGGCGGTGGCGCTACAGGAGTTGACCCGACAGGTCGTGTCGGCCGGGCACGCGGCAACCGCGAACGGCTGCCCGATGGCGGCGCCTACCGCATCGGGCTGTTCGCCCTCGCGGGTGTGTCCCTCGGCGCCCGCGTACTCCGCCATCACCATCACTTGGCCGTTGACGATGTCCCCGGGGGCCACTTGGAAGCAGGCGAAGTTCGTCTCCGTAGTCCGCCGACCCGGATCGCACGGCGGAAGGTTTCCGCCGAGACAGGGGATGTCGTTCATCGTAGCGGCAATCTGCGTCTGGGTATTCGTCTTGATGGTGACGGTCCCGCCCTGAAAAGCACACGGGACAGGGTCCCCCTCGACGGCCGCCGGGGCCCCGATCAGGCCACGGACGCAGAGGGTTTCGCACGCCGTGATCGTATCGGTGAGGCTGATGCGTGTCAGGCGATCGGCACGAAACGCGTCGATGGCGAAATCCACACCCAACGCGGAACATCCCTGCGGATCCTGGTCTGCCAACACCGGGCGCGGCGAGACACCGACGACACACAGAGCCAAGGCGCTCAGCACCATGGCACGCAGAGCTGCGCCCCAGATCACGCCACGGCGCGATGCGTTGGCGATCGGGGCCGGCAAAACCTCACCTGCTGGATTCATCATTGAGCGCTCCACCTAGATGATCGTGTTAGACTAGCTTCTTGTTACGCTGGAACCACCGGAGGCCATCCGGCCAATCCCGTATAGCAGAGACGGCCGGTGCACGAGTGGCAATTCGCCTAATAGGCGCGCGGTCGCAGCATCACTTTAGCTAACCGATCTCAGCGAAGCGCATAGCAAGTGCGATAGTCGCCCGGCGTCGCCCGGCGGAGTATGGATCGTGCGCGCATCGGGTCACCTCCGGGGAAGTGGCGTCGTCCCACCCGCCGGGGGGAATCGTGTTCGTCCATCTCGAGGTGAATGTTGCGCCCCTCAACGAGACTCACGGTCTGCAACGGCGGCAGATGAAGATGATGAAGTTTCGGTCGTTGTGGGTTCCCACCCGAAGGTGGTTGTGTTAGGAAAGCGCCGTTCCATGACCGACGCGTTCGCTGCGGGCTTCGAGCGGCGGGCACCGAATCGCGAAAAGGGGAAAGAGGTTTCCGGCATGCTCAGACTCGACAGTTGCCTGCGGAGTTCGCACTACGTCCGGTCGAAGGGGTGGGGGGCGTGGACGCTCGCAGCCACGCTCATCGTTCTGACGGAGAGCGCGCCGGTATCCGCGCACCAGGACCCGCCGGGGTGTTCGAGTGTCGGAGTAGACTTCGCCATCGAAGGGTTCCGGGCGGACAAGACGACCCCGATCAGCCTCATCGACAGCGTGAGCGAGTGCGAAACCATCTGCGTTCGTGCCCTCATCGCCGCACCGAGTGCGTCCCCTAGCACACCGGTTTCGTGCGCCTTTCAGGGCGGGACTGTCACCATCAGCACTCTGACGCAATCGGCCGTAACCGCCGACATGACCGACATCCCGTGCCTGGGGGGGACACTCCCACCTTGCGATCCGGCGCAGCGGGAGACGGCGACGGACTTCTTCTGTTTCCAGGTATCCGCGGGCGACCTCGTCGGCGGACAGGTCCTGGTGATGGCGGACTACACGGGAGCCATCGGCCACACGGAAGACGCCGAGCTGCCGGATGCCGTCGGCGCGGAGATCGGCCGTCCGTTTGCGGTTGCGGCGTGCCCGGCCGACACCATCTGTCGGGACAATTTCTGTAGCGCCACCGCCACCGACGGCGTCCGCACCGGCATCTGCGTGTTCACGAATCAGCCAAGCACCACGGTATGCCGTACCTCGGCAGGCGTGTGCGATCTGCCCGAGTTCTGCACCGGGACGAGCGACGTGTGCCCGGCCGACGCCAAGAGCACGGCGGTATGCCGGGCAGCGAATGGTGCCTGTGACGTTCCGGAGGTTTGTCCCGGGAACTCCAACGACTGCCCGGCGGACACATTCGCGGCGACGACCGTCGTTTGTCGGCCCGCGAGCGGGGCATGCGACATCGCCGAGACGTGCCCGGGGAACGCGCCCAACTGCCCGGCCGACAGCTTCCAGCCCTCCACCACCGTCTGCCGCGCCTCCGCCGGCGTCTGTGACGTCGCCGAAGCCTGCACCGGCAGCAGTGCGCTCTGCCCGACGGACGGCTTCCGGCCCTCCACCACCGTCTGCCGCACCTCCGCCGGCGTCTGTGACATGGCCGAAGCCTGCACGGGCAGCAGTGCCGCGTGCCCGGCTGACGGCTTCCAGCCTTCCACCACCGTCTGCCGTACCTCCGCCGGCGTCTGCGACGCGGCCGAAGCCTGCACCGGTAGCAGTGCGCTCTGCCCGGCCGACAGCTTCCAGCCCTCCACCACCGTCTGCCGCACCTCCGCCGGCGTCTGCGACCTCACCGAAACTTGCACGGGCAGCAGTGCCGCGTGCCCGGCCGACGGCTTCCAGCCCTCCACCACCGTCTGCCGTACCTCCGCCGGCATCTGTGACCTCACCGAAACTTGCACGGGCAGCAGTGCCGCGTGCCCGGCCGACAGCTTCCAGCCCTCCACCACCGTCTGCCGCGCCTCCGCCGGCGTCTGCGATGTGGCGGAGAACTGCACCGGCACCACCGCCACGTGCCCAGCTGACGGCTTCCAGCCGTCCACCACCGTCTGCCGCCCGTCGACCGGCATCTGTGATGTCGCTGAGGCCTGCCCCGGGACGGGCCCCAGCTGCCCCGCAGACGGATTCGCGCCGTCGACAACGGTGTGTCGCGCCGCGGCGGGGGTCTGCGATGTGGCAGAGAACTGCACCGGCCTCGGCGGCACGTGTCCGCCCGACGTGAAGAGCACCGCCGTCTGCCGGCCGTCCGCGGGCATCTGCGACGTTCCCGAGAGCTGCAATGGCACCTCCAACGAGTGTCCCGCCGACGGCTTCCAGTCGACGGCCACGGTGTGCCGCGCCTCCGCCGGCGTCTGCGAC
>CAZUDO010000025.1:0-69363 GCA_964618895.1 uncultured Binatia bacterium (SeqCode) | reverse complement strand
GGGCGTGGAATTGACGATCACGGTGATCGACACGCTGGCGGTCTTGCTGCCGGCGTCGGTGACCGTCGCCGTGATGGTGTGGGTGCCGGAGGTGAGGCTGCTGGTGCTCAGGCTGTCGCCGGTGCCGAGGGCGCCGTCGAGGGTGGAGGCCCAGCTGATGACGAGGGCGCCGTCTTCGAGGTCGGTGCCGGTGCCCGTGAAGGTGATGCTGGCGCCGGGCTCGTAGGAGGCGCCGTCGGCGGGGGCGGTGATGCCGACGGTCGGGGTCGCGTTGACGATCACGGTGCGGGAGGCCGACGCGGTCTTGCTGCCGGCGTCGGTGACCGTCGCGGTGATGGTGTGCGTGCCGGAGGTGAGGCTGCTGGTGCTCAGGCTGTCGCCGGTGCCGAGGGCGCCGTCGAGAGTCGAGGCCCAGGTGATGACCAGCGCCCCGTCCTCGAGGTCGGTGCCGGTGCCCGTGAAGGTGACGCTGGCGCCGTGTTCGTAGGTCGCGCCGTCGGCGGGGGCGGTGATGCTGACGGTGGGCGTCGAGTTGACGATCACGGTAATGGCGGTCGAGGCGGTCTTGCTGCCGGCGTCGGTGACGGTGGCCGTGATGGTGTGCGTGCCGGAGGTCAGCGTGTCGATCGGGAGCGTGTCGCCGCTGCCGAGGGCGCCGTCGCGGTCGGAGACCCAGATGACGGTGAGGCTCGTGTCCTCCAGGTCGGCGGCAGCCGCAGTCAAGGTGACCGTCGCGCCGTGTTCATAGGTGGCGCCGTCGGCGGGGGCGGTGATGCTGACGGTGGGCGTGGAGTTCACGACCACGGTGATCGACGCCGAGCCCGTCTTGCTGCCGGCGTCCGTCGCCGAGGCGGTAATGGTATGGGTGCCGGAGGTGAGGGTGCTGACGCTCAGGCTGTCGCCGGTGCCGAGGCCGCCGTCGCGGTCCGAGGTCCAGGTGATGGTGAGCGCGCCGTCCTCGAGGTCGGACGCCGTGCCGGTGAAGGTGATGGCCACGCCGTGCTCGTAGGACGCGCCCGTTGCCGGGGCCGTGACCGTGATCGTCGGGGTCGAGTTGACCACCACCGTGATGGACGCCGAGGCGCTCTTGCTGCCCGCGTCGGTCGCCGAGGCGGTGATGAGGTGCGTGCCGGACGTGAGGGCGGACGTGGTGAGTGCGTCGCCCGTGCCAAGGGTGCCGTCGCGGTCCGAGGTCCAGGTGATGGTGAGCGCGCCGTCCTCGAGATCGGTGGCCGTACCGGTGAAGCTGACGGCCGCGCCGTGCTCGTAAGAGGCGCCCGTGGCCGGGGCGGTGATGGTGACTGTGGGGGTCGAGTTGACCACCACCGTGATGGACGCCGAGGCGCTCTTGCTGCCGCTGTCGGTGACCGTGGCGGTGATGGTGTGCGTGCCGGAGGTGAGCGCGCTGGTGGTGAGGGTGTCGCCCGTGCCGAGCGTGCCGTCCCGATCCGACGACCAGTGGATGGTGACGCTCGCGTCCTCGAGGTCGGACGCCGTGCCGGTGAAGGTGACCGCCGCGCCGTGCTCGTAGCTGGCGCCGGAGGCGGGCGCGGTGATGGCGACCGTCGGGGTGGAGTTGACCACCACCGTGATGGAGGCGGAGGCGCTCTTGCCGCCCGCGTCGGTGACCGACGCGGTGATGGTGTGCGTGCCGGAGGTGAGGCTACTGGTGCTGATCGAGTCGCCGGTGCCGAGGCTGCCGTCGCGGCTCGACGACCAACCGACCGTCGGCGACCCATCTTCCAGGTCGTACGGCGTGGCGGTGAAGACCACCGTGGCGCCGTGCTCGTAGGAGGCGCCGGAGGCAGGCGCGGTGATGGCGACCGTCGGCGTGGAGTTGACCACCACCGTGATCGACGTGCTGGCGGTCTTGCTGCCGCTGTCGGTGACGGTGGCGGTGATGGTGTGCGTGCCGGAGCTGAGCGCGCTCACGGTGATGGAGGCGCTCGTGCCCAGGGCGCCGTCGCGGTTCGACGACCAGGTGATGGTCGGCGTGCCGTCCTCGAGGTCGCTCGAGGTGCCGGTGAAGGTGATCGACGCGCCGTGCTCGTAGGTGGAGCCGCTGGCCGGGCCGGTGATGCTGACCACCGGCGTCGAGTTGACCACCACAGTGATCGAGGTGCTGGCCGTCTTGCCGCCGCTGTCGGTGACCGACGCCGTGATCGTGTGGTTGCCCGAGGTGAGGTTGCTGCGCGTGAGTGACGCGCCGGTGCCCAGGCTGCCGTCGCGGCTCGAGCCCCACTGGACGGTCAGGCTCGCGTCCTCCAGATCGGTAGCCGTGGCCGTGAAGGTGATGGCGGCCCCGTGCTCGAAGGTGGCGTTGTTGGCAGGTGCCGTGATCGACACCGCCGGCGTCGAGTTGACGACGATGGTGACTGACGCGCCGCCCGACTTGCCGCCGCTGTCGGTGGTGGAGGCGGTGATCAGGTGCGTGCCGGAGCGGAGGCTGCTCACGGCCAGTGACGCGCCCGTGCCGAGGACGCCGTCCAGGGTGGAGGTCCACTGCACGGTGAGGCTCGCGTCCTCCACGTCGGTGGCGGTGGCGGTGAAGGTGACGGTGGCGCCGTGCTCGAAGGTGGCGTTGGCGGCCGGGGCGGTGATGGTGACCACCGGCGCCGAGTTGACGACCACGGTGATCGACGACGACGCGCTCTTGCCGCCGCTGTCGGTGACCGACGCCGTGATGGTGTGCGTGCCGGAGGTGAAGCTGCTGGTGGTGAGGGTCGCGCCCGTGCCGAGGGCGCCGTCGCGGCTCGACGACCACTGGACGGTCGGTGTGCCATCCTCGGTGTCGGCGGCGGTGGCGGCGAAGGTGACCGCCGCGCCGTGCTCGTAGCTCGACCCGGTGGCCGGGCCGGTGATGGTCACGGTGGGCGTCGAGTTCACCACGATGGTGACGCTCGCGGACGCGCTCTTCCCGCCCGCGTCGGTGACCGCGGCGGTCAGGACGTGCGTGCCGGAGCGGAGGGTCGAGATGGCGAGCGGGGAGCCCGTTCCGAGGCTGCCGTCCAGATTCGACGACCACCGGATGGCCAGGCTTGCGTCTTCCACGTCGGTGGCGGTGGCGGTGAGCGTGACCGCAGCCCCGTGCTCGAAGGTCGCGCCCGACGCCGGCACGGTGATGCTGACGGTGGGAGTCGAGTTGACGACCACGACGATCGACGCGCTGGCGCTCTTGCCGCCGCTGTCGATGACCGAGGCAATGATGGTGTGGGTGCCGGAGGTGAGGCTGCTGGTGGTGAGCGACGCGCCGGTGCCGAGGGCCCCGTCGCGGCTGGACGACCAGGCGACGGTCACGCTGCCGTCCTCGAGGTCGCTCGCGCTGGCGGTGAAGGTGACGCTCTGGCCGTGCTCGAAGGACGAGCCGGTGGCCGGCGCCGTGATCGACACCGTGGGTGTCGCGTTGACCACCACGGTGATGGACGTGCTGGCGCTCTTGCCGCCCGCGTCGGTGACCATGGCCGTGATGGTGTGCGTACCGGACGACAGGTTCGAGCGCGTGAGGCTGGTCCCCGTGCCGAGCGCGCCGTCGCGGCTCGACGACCACTGGACGGCGGTCAGGGTGCCGTCCTCGAGGTCGGAGGCGGTGGCGGTGAAGGTGATGGCCGCGCCATGCTCGTAGCTCGCGCCGGTGGCCGGGGCGGTGATGGCGACGGTGGGGGTGGAGTTCACGACCACGGTGATGGTCGCCGTGGCGCTCTTGCCGCCCGCATCGGTGACCGACGCGGTGATGATGTGGGTCCCCGAGCGGAGCGTCGCGACGTTCCGGCTGGTGCCCGTGCCGAGCGAGCCGTCCAGGCTGGACGACCACGCGATGGCCGTGAGCGTGCCGTCTTCGGTGTCGCTGGCCGCACCAGTGAAGGTCACGACCTGGCCGTGCTCGTACGAGGCGCCGCTGGCGGGCGCGGTGATGGCGACCGTCGGGAACGCGTTCACGATCACCGTGATGGCGGCGCTGGAGCGCTTGCCGCCGGCATCCGTCACGGAGGCCGTGATGGTGTGCGTGCCGGAGCGGAGGGTAGACACGGCCAGCGGGGAGCCCGTGCCGAGGACGCCGTCCAGCGTGGACGACCACACGATCGCTGCGGCGAGGTTGCCGTCCTCGAGGTCGCTGGCCGTGCCGGTGAAGGTGACGGTCGCGCCCGGGACCGTATCCGTCCCGTCGGCGGGGCTGGTGATGGCGAGCGACGGACCGCCGTTGATCACGATGCTGACCTGCGCCGACCCGCGCTTGCCGCCCGTGTCGGTGGCGGCGGCGGTGATGGTGTGCGTGCCCGAGCGGAGGAAGCTGACGCTGATGCTCGGGCCGATGCCGAGGGCGCCGTCGAGGTTCGACGACCAGGTGAGGGCGGAGCCCAGGTTGCCGTCCTCGAGGTCGGTGGCGGTGGCGATGAAGCGGATCGCCTGGCCGGGCACGAAGATGTCCCCATGCAGGGGCTGGCTGATGGCCACCGTCGGGGTCCGGTTGATCACCACGCTGACGGCGGCCGTGCTGGTCTTGCCGCTCGCGTCAGTGACCGAGGCCGTGATGACGTGCGTCCCGGAGCGCAGCGCGCTGGCAGTGATGGTCGCGCCGGTCGCCAGCGAGCCGTCCAGGTTCGAGGTCCAGTGGATGGCCGGGGAGAGCGTGCCGTCTTCCGGATCGCTTGCCGTGCCCGTGAAGATGACGGGGCTACCCTGTTCGAAGGTGGTGCCGGAGGCCGGGGCGATGACGGCGACCGTCGGCGGGGCGTTGACGATCACGGTGATGGTGCGCTGGCCGGTCAAGGCGTCGAGGTCGGTTGCCAGTGCCGTGATCGAGTGCGTGCCCGCGCTGAGCGTGCCGGTGGTGAAGGACCCGCCCGTGGCGAGGAGGCCGTCACGGGTGGATGACCAGGCGATGGTGGCGGTCACGTCACCGCTCTCGGGGTCGAAGGCGGTGGCGCTGAAGGTGAGGGGGCCGCCGAGCTGGATGCGGACCCCGTCGAGCGGCGCACTGATGCTGACCGTCGGCCGGGCCATGACGAGGACCGCGCAGGTCTGCGCGGTGGTGCGCCCGCCCGCGTCGGTGACCGACGCCGTGATGGTGTGGAGGCCGGCGCTCAGCGTCGTGCGCGAGAAGGTGCCGCCGGTGCCGAGGAGGCCGTCACGGCTCGAGGTCCAGGTGATGACGCTGGTGAGGCTGCCGTCCTCGCGGTCGGACGCGCTGGCGGCGAACGACACCGACGCGCCATGGGAGAAGGCTGCATTGTTGACCGGCAGGGTGAGGGTCACGGTGGGCGGGTCGTTCACCACCACCGTCACCTGACGCTGACCGCTCAAGCCGCGGATGTTGGTGACCCGGGCGGTGATGGTGTGGGTGCCGGAGCGCAGCGCGCTCGAGGTGAAGCTGCCACCGTTGCCGATGACGCCGTCCAGGCTCGAGAGCCAGGTGAGCGACGCGGTCAGGTTGCCGTTCAGCGGGTCGGTGGCAAAGCCGGTGTACGTGATCGGGGTGCCGAAGCCGACCAGCGTGTTGTGCGCCGGGCTCGCGATCAGCACGGTCGGACGTGAGATCACGTCGATGGCGATCTGGGCGGCGTTGACGTGCCCGTCCGTATCGATGGCGGACGCGGTGATGGTGTGCACGCCGCGCGAGAGGATGGCGGTGACGGTCGGGCCGGTGCCGAGGAGTCCGTCGCGGCTCGAGGACCAGGAGAGGGCGCTGCTCAGATCGCCGTCCTCGAAGTCGAAGGCCAGGGCCGTGAAGGTGGTCGGATCGCCCTGGGCGACAGCACTCATGTCGACCGGCGACAGGATGGCGATCTGCGGTCCGGACTCGACGTTGACGTGCACCACCGCCGAACCCGTGAGCGGATTCGAGTTGGTCGCCTGCGCGGTGATGGTGTGGCGGCCGAGGGAGAGCTGGCGCGTGATGCTGGCGCCCGTGCCGAGGGCGCCGTCGCGATCGGACGCCCAGCTGATGCTCGCACTGATGTCGCCGTCGATGGTGTCGATAGCCGCGGCGGCAAACGTGGTCGATTGCGTGAACAGGGTCACGCTGTTGTCGGCCGGAGCGGTGATCAGCACCTCGGGCGCGGGCTGGGGTCGGATCTCGATGTTGACCTGGGCGATGGCGGTCAGGCCGGCCAGGTCGGTCGCGGAGGCGGTCAGCGTGTGCAGGCCCATGGTGAGCGTCCGGACCGTGAGTGTGGTGCCGGTGCCGAGGGCGCCGTCCCGGTTGGACGACCAGGCGATTGTCGCCGAGCGGTCGCCGTCGATCACGTCCACGGCGGTGGCGCGCAGCATGACCGGCTTGCCCTCGGCGACCAGTGTGCCGCCGGCTGGGGAGAGGAGGGTGACCACCGGCGGCGCCTCGTCGACGATGGTCACCGTGCGGCTGGCGCTGGTGGACAGGCCGGCGGAGTCGGTGACGCTGGCGGTGAGGGTATGCGTGCCGCGCGTGAGGGTCGAGCGGGTGAAGCTGCCGCCCGCGCCGACGTTGCCGTCCCGGTTCGACATCCACAGGATGCGGCTGGTCACGTCACCGTCGAATGGGTCGGTGGCGCTGGCGCCGAAGGGCACCATGCCGCCGAAGGCGTAGATACGGCCGTCGACCGGGGCGGTGAGGGTCAGGGTCGGCGGGGCCGGCTCGATCACGTCGATGACGACCGTCGCTGTGCCGGCCAGGGGCACGGTGTCGGTGGCGCGCGCCGTGATGGTGTGGCGGCCGGCGCCGAGCATGCGGACGAAGGTGCCGCCGGTGCCGATCTGGCCGTCGCGGTCGGAGGTCCAGACCAGGCCCATGGTGCGGTCGCCGTCGAGCGAATCGAGCGCGGTGGCGGTGAAGGTGACGGCCTGGTCGGGCCGGAACTTGTCGTTCCGGACCGGGGAGGTGAGGGTGACGACCGGCGGTGCCTCGTCCTCGACCGTCACCGTGACGCTGGCGGTGCCGGAGAGTTTGGTGGAATCGGCGACGGCGGCGGTGATGGTGTGCACGCCGCGGCTGAGAGTCGTGCGCGTGAACGACGCCCCGGTGCCGATCTGGCCGTCGCGGCTCGACGACCACGTGATGTCGGGCGTGACGTTGCCGTCGACGTCGCTGGTCGCGGTTGCGGCGAAGGTGATGAGCGTCCCCGTACGCACCTTGAGACCGTCCGTGGGTGCCGCGAGGTTCACCATCGGGCGCAGGCGCGGATACGCGATCCAGTTGTGCCAGTAGGTGCGCGTCTCGGAGGTGGCGCCGATCACCAGGCCGCCCGCGGTGAGGTCCAGGTTTTGCTTCTCGCCGCTCGGGTTGTTCAGACCGTCGGGCGACACCGGGTCGTGGGTCGTGCCGCTCACCATGAACGGCGTGCCGATGGTGGTCGGGTCGCCGAAGTCGATGGCGTCCATGTCGGACGACTTGTAGAAGATGTCGGCGAAGTTGTTGGAGTAGAAGACGTAGGCGCGCCGGTGCAGCTCGTCGAGGAGCAGATGCGGCCGGGTCGGGCTGGTGTCGTGGTTGATGACCGGGAAGCGCGCGGACCACGTGCCTTCCGGCGAGCGGACGTACAGGCCGATCTGCACTCGTCCGAGCTGGTTGAGGCTCGACTTGGCGGCCGCGAACAGGCGGCCGTCGGCGGCGCGCTTCAGGTTGAAGTGATCGTCGGCCGCCTTGCTGGTGGCGGCGACGATCTCGAACTGCCACGCCGCCGGGTCCTGGGTCGGCAGGCCGTCCGTATGGACCGCGAAGTAATACTTCTCCGTGATCTGGTTGCTCCAGAAGACGCCGACCTTGCCCTGGAGCGCGATGACGGCGGCGTCGTCGTCGACCGAACTGACCAGGCCCTCGGGTACCGGCGGGGCGAAAGGCCCCGACCACACGCGATCGTCGCCGCCCACGGAGTGCTCGATGAAGAAGCGACCGTTGGCGTCGTAGGCGATCCAGAGGACGCCGGCGGAATCCTTGGCGATGGTGAGGGCCTCGCACCCGCCTCCACCGATGTTCGCCGGGAACCCGGGATCCAGGACATAGAGCTGCGCGCCGGGGTAGTAGGTGTAGCGCAGGAGGCGGTTCTGGGGCGGGGTCGCGTTCTCGAACCCGAAGCGGGAGACGATGTAGAGCGTGTTGCCGTCGACCAGCACGTCGGCCCGGCTCTTGCCGCGCTCGTCCACCACGATGCCGGTGTCGAGCCACGTGTTGGTGGGCACGTCCATGCGGTAGATGTGGTGCGCGCTGCGGGCGGTGTTGAACAGCACGCCCCACCAGATGCCGTCCTGGAACCAGAGCTTCGACTGCGGCTTGGTGGCGGTGGCCTTGTCGAGTGCCACCTCGATGTTGGGGCCGAAGCTGAAGTCCTCGTAGCCGACGCGCGTGTTGCTCACCTGGAAGGTGATCGACGCCGTGCCGGTGTTGGTGTCGCTGTCGGTCACGCTGGCGGTGAGGGTGTGGAGGCCGGCGCTGAGCGCCTTCACGAACGACGGCAGGGTGCCGATCGGGCCGTCCAAGCTGGAGGTCCACTGGATGCTGAACGACAGGTCGCCGTCGGCGGCGTCGAAGGCGGTGGCGATGAACGGCACCAGGGCGCCGAAGGCGGCGGTGCTGCTGTTGGCGGGCGCGACGATGGTCACCACCGGCGCGCCGCTGCCGACGTTTACGTGGATCAGGTCGGCGGCGGACGTACTGCTGCTGTCCATGGCCGTGGCGGTGAGGACGTGCCCGCCGCGGGTGAGGGTGACGGTGATGGAGGGGCCCGTGCCGAGCACCCCGTCGCGGTCGGAGCGCCACACCAGGGACGCGGCGATGTTGCCGTCCTGCGGATCGGTGGCGGTGGCGGTGAAGTTGACGGCCACGCCCTCGCCGATGGTGGCGCCCTCGGCGGGGGCAGTGATGCGGACGGTGGGGTTGGTGGCCGTCGGCGCGTCGCGGAAGATGAGCAGCTGGGGCGCGCCGGCGCCGCCCTCGCGGGAGACGAACTCGGCGCGGTCGCCGTTCAGGGTCTTCAAGCCGAAGTTGTACACGCCGTTCGGGGCGCCGGTGGTCGTGATCTGGTCGGTCACCAGCGAGGTCACGTCCCACTCGACCGTCTGCGACGGGCCGATCGGCGTCTCGATTGTCTGCAGGATGGCAGTCGCGAGCGCCGGCTTCAGGAGGTGCGTGATGGTCAGCTCATCCCAGACGTTGTCGGTGAGGAGGTGGAGCTCGCCGCCCGTGCCGACGGCCCAGGCGCTGCCAGCGTTGGTCGCGGCCGTGGTCATCAGGCGCAGGACGGCCCGGTTGATCGTGCCGGCCGGCATGCCGGTCACGTCGAAGCGCAGGTAGGGGCGCAGGACCGGCGAGTTCTGCAGGCGCAATACTGCGGCGGTCCCGAAGTTGAGCGGCTGGTTGGCGGTCGAGCTGTCGGTATAGGCGTCGGCGATGGGGCCGAACACGCTCGCGTTCTGCGAGATGTCGAGGGTCAGGCTGGCGCTTCCGACCAGACCGCCCGAGTCGCTGACCGACGCGCTGATGTGATGCGTGCCGCCGGACAGCGTGCTGGTCTGGAAGGTCCGGCCAGTGCCGATGATGCCGTCGAGGTTCGATACCCAGGCGAGGTTGGCGGAGATGTCGCCGGCCTCGTCGATGGCGGTGGCCGTGAACGTAACCGGGGTGCCGAGACCCACCTGGCTGTTGTGCTGCGGTACGGCGATGGTGACCTGCGGCGGATCGTTGGCGATGCCGCCCGCGCTCGCGGTCACGAGGAGGACGATCTGGTCTTCGCCGTGCAGGTTCTTCGAGTCCTTGCAGCGGGCCGTGATCAGATGCGTGCCGCGGGCGAGCGTCTGGGTGCTGATCGACGCGCCCGTGCCCAGCACGCCGTTCAGGTTCGACACCCACTGGATGCTGGCCGAGAGGTTGCCGTCGACGGCGTCGATGGCGGTGCCGGTGAGGGTGCGCGTCGTGCCGGCGGGGATGCTCGAGCCGTTCGCCGGGTTCGTGATGGTGACCATCGGGGGCACGTTGCCGACCGCGATGGTGATCATCTGCGTGGCCATGAGGCCGTCGCTATCGGTCACCTGGGCGGCGATCGTGTGCCGGCCGGTGGCCAGGGTGTGGACGGTGATCGACGAGCCCGTCCCGAGGAGCCCGCCGACGTTCGAGGTCCAGCGGATGACGGCGGACCGGTCGCCGTCCTTCGCGTCGGTGGCGCTGCCCGTGAACGTGACCGCGCCGGAGAACGAGTCGCCGTCCCGGGGGCTGACGATGGTGAGCGTCGGTGGCGCCAGTTGGACGGTCACGGTGACGTCCACGCTCTTCGTGCTGCCGGCCGAGTCGGTCACGGTCGCGGTGATGCGGTGTGTGCCGGCGGTGAGGGAGACGGAGACGCTGCCGCCCGTGCCGAGGAGGCCCTGCAGGTTCGAGGTCCACCGGATGCTGGCCGCGAGATCGCCGTCCTCGGCATCGGTGGCGGTGGCGACGAGAATGAGCAGCGTGCCCTCCGTTACGGTCGTGGCGTCGGCTGGTGCGGTTACCGTGAGGCGCGGGCTGGCGTTGCCGACCGAGATCGTGACCGCCGCGCTGCCCACCGTGCCCAGGCTGTTGGTGATGCGGGCGGTGACGACGTGATCGCCGGAGGACAGGTTGTCGATCGTGAGCGAGCGCCCGGTGCCGAGCACCCCGTCGCGGTCGGAGGTCCAGGCCAGGCTGGCCCCCATGTCGCCGTCCATGTCGTCGGTGGCTGTGGCCCCGAACACGATCGGGAAGCCGACGGCGAACACGTGCCCGTCAACGGGCGTCGAGATGCGCACGTCCGGCGGCCGGTCGGCGATGGTGAGCACGATGGCCGTCTGGCCGATCAGCCCTATGGCGTTCCGCACGGTCGCGGAGATGGTGTGCGAGCCGCGCGACAGGTGCGCCATGGCGATGGTGCCGCCGGTGCCGATGGCGCCGTCGATGCTGGAGCGCCACGCGATCTGGCTGGCGAGGTCGCCGTCGTGCACGTCGCTGGCGGTGGCGGTCAGGGTGAGCACCTGGTCGTCGTACACCGTGGCGCCGCTCGCCGGCGCGGTGATGTGCACCTCGGGCAGGCGGCGGGTCTCGGGTTGGGTGAAGAAGACGATCAGTTGGGGTTTGTTCGTGCCCTCGCGGCTCTCGTACTTGACGGCGTCGCCCGAGCCCGTGGTGAGGGCGAAGTTGTAATGGCCATCGCCGGTCATGCCGGCGGTCACGTTCCACTCGACCACTTGCCCCTGGCCGACCGGGAGGAGCACGGAGTCGAGCACGTCGCCGTCGAGGGGCGGCCGGTTGGCGTTCCAGGTGGTGCGTGACTCGCCCCAGGTGTCGTTGGTGATGCGGCGGATCGTCCCGCCCTCGCCGCCCGAGGCGGTGCTCGAGGTTCCGACCCGCATACGCAGCTTGGCGCTCTCGATCGGGAAGCCGGTGAGCCCGGTCACGTCGAAGCGCAGGAAGGCCTGCCGGATCGGCGTGCCGCCGCCGGCCACCATCTCGGGCGCGGTGCCGAAGTTGGTCGTGGGCAGGCCCGCGTCGGCGTAGGTGTCCTCGATCGGGGTGAAGGTGACCGACCCGATCTGGACGGTGAAGGTGACCAGCGCCGTGCCGGCGTTGCTGGCGAGGTTGCGCGCCCGGGCGGTCACGGTGTGCACGCCGACGGTCAGGGTCTCGGTCGTGAAGGTCATGCCGCGGCCGATCTCGCCGTCACGGTCGGAGGTCCACACCAGCGTGCTGCTCACGTCGCCGTCGACGCGGTCGACGGCGGTGGCGAAGAACGTGACCGCGGTGGTGTCGATGAAGTGGGCGTCGTTCTCGGGCAGGAGGATGGTGACGGTCGGCTGGCGGATGACCGTGATGCCGATCTGCGCCAGGCCGACCAGGCCGCCCGAGTCGGTAACTGCTGCCGTGATGGTGTGCGCGCCTTCGGTCAAGCTGGTGAGGGCGAAGCTGCCGCCGGTGCCGATCTCGCCGTCGCGGTTCGATATCCAGTGCAGCCCGGTCGCCACGTCACCGTCGGTGGCGTCGATGGCGGTGGCGTTGAACGAGATGTTCGTGTCCTGGACGATGGTGGCGCCGGTGAGCGGCGTCTGGATGGTCACTGCCGGAGGGGTCGGGGCGATGGTGAACGTCACCTGCGCGCTGGCGGTCACACCGTCGGAGTCGGTGACGCTGGCGGTCAGGACGTGGGCGCCTTCGCCCTGCGGTGTGTAATGGGGCGCGCCCACGCCGAGGGCGCCGTGGCGGTCGTCGCTCCACTGCACCAGGCTGGCGATGTTGCCGTCGAAATCGTCGCTGGCGGTCGCCGCGAGGGCGAGCGCGGTGCCGGCGGGAATCGACGCGCCGTCGGTCGGGGCAGTGATGCTGAGCGTCGGGGCCTGGTTCGGCCCGCGGACGCGGATCGTGACCTGGGCGCTGCCGACCTCGCCGTGGGCGTCGGTCACCGCCGCCGACAGGACGTGCGTCCCGATGCTCGGCCGGGCGCCGATGGTGGCGCCGACGCCGAGGGCGCCGTCGCGATCCGAGGTCCACTGCAGCCGTGACGCGACGTTGCCGTCTTCGACATCCGTGGCCGTGCCCGCCAGGGTGAGCGGGAGCTGCGACGTGAAGAAGACCGCCCGGTCGCGCGGCATGGTGATCGCGACCTGCGGCTTGTGCCCGATCTGGACGGCAACTTGCGCCCGGCCGGTCTCGCCCCCGGCGTCGGTGGCCGACGCGATCAGGGTGTGCGCGCCGGGCGAGAGGCGCGGGAGTGTCAGCGAAGCGCCGGTGCCGAGGAGCCCGTCGCGGTTCGAGGACCACTGGATCTGGCTCGCCAGGGTGCCGCTCTCGGCATCGAGCGCGGTGCCGGTCAGGGTGACCGGCGTGTTGATGCCGATGACCGTGCCGGTGGTGGGGGCGGTGATGTTCACGACCGGCGCCGTATTCTGCCGGAGTGTCAACACGAGCTGCGGGCGCGACGCCGACGCGCCCTCGCGGCTCACGTAGGTGACGTAGTCGGTCGAGGTGCTGACCAGGGCCAGGTTGTAGGTACCCTCGCCGGTGAGGGCCGCGGTCACGTCGAAGTCCACCACCTGCTTGGCGACCACCTTGCCCTTGGTGGCCAGCGCGGGGCCGTCGATCGCCGGCCGCGTGTTGTAGGTGATCGTCGATTCTACCCAGGCGTTGTTGGTGATCGCGTTGACGGTGCCGCCGTTGGCGCTGCCGTCGGCGGTGGCGCCGGCCACGGTGAGTCGCAGCAGGGCCTGCTGGATGCCGAGGCCGTTCAGCCCGGTCACCGGGAAGCGGAAGAACGCCTGCCGGGTCGTTCCGGAGCTGGCCTGCAGGGTCGTGCCGGTGCCGAGCTTCGTCGTCGGCTTGGCCGAATCGACGTGGGCGTCGGCCGTCGGCTGGATCGTGAGCGTCCCGGGAACGACGACGACGGTGACCGAGGCACTGCCGGCGGCGCCGTCGTGGTCGGTGACGGTGGCGGTGAGGAGGTGCGTGCCGGCGGTCAGGCTCGCGACACTCACCGTGGCGCCGGTGCCGAGGACACCGTCCCGGCTCGAGCTCCAGCGGAGCCCCGCGGCCAGGTCGCCGTCGTCGCTGTCGGTCGCCTGCCCGCCCAGGATGACGGTGCGGCCGGCGAGGAGCATCGTCCCGCCCACCGGCGCGAAGATCGTGAGCGTCGGCGCCGTGTTCGGCGTGCGGATGACGACCGTGCGCTCGGCGCGGCCGACCAGGCCGCCGGTGTCGGAGGCCGAGGCGGTGACGACGTGCGTACCGGCGCTGAGCGCCGTGGTGGCGAACGTACGCCCGCTGCCGATGAGCCCGTCGCGATCCGAGGTCCAGCGCAGCGCCGTGGTCAGGTCGCCGTCGGTGGCGTCGCTGGCCGCGCCCGTGAAGGTGACGGACGTGCCGGCGAACACCCGCGTGCCGAGCGGGGGCGCCGTGATCGTGACCGCAGGCGGTGTCGGCGCGATGGTGAGGGAGAGCTGGGTCTGTGCGCTCACGCCGTCGGAATCGGTGACGGCGGCCGTGATGCTGTGCACGCCTTCGGACAGGAGGAGGGTGCGCGTCGCGCCGCTGCCCAGGCTGCCGTCCCGGCTCGAGGTCCACTGCACCTGCGTGCCGAGGTCGCCGTCGAAGTCGTCGGTGGCGTTGGCGGTGAGCGTCACGGGTGTCCCGGCCGGGATGGAGCTCCCGCCCGCCGGCGTGGTGATGACGAGGCTGGGTGGCTGGTTCGGCCCGCGCACGCGGACGGTCACCTGCGCCTGGGCGGCGAGGCCGTCCTCATCGGTCGTGCTCGCGGTGACGAGATGCGTGCCGATGGTGAGGGCGTTGGCGGTGATGCTGGTGCCGGTGGCGAGCGCGCCGTCGCGGCTCGAGGTCCAGGCGAGGGTCGGGCTCAGGTCGCCGTCTTCCACGTCGCTGGCGTGGCCGACGAAGGTGACCGGCAGCTGGTCGGTGAAGACGATGGTGCCGTCCGCCGGCGCCGTGATGTTCACGCTGGGGGTGTGGGCGACCGTGACCATGACCTGGGCCTGCCCGGAGAGGCCGCTGCCGTCGGTCACCTGCGCCGTAATCGTGTGCTGCCCCGACGTCAGGTTCGACCTGCTGAGTGTGGCGCCCGTGCCGAGGAAGCCGTCCCGGCTCGATGTCCACGTCACCTGGCCGCTCAGGTCGCCGCTCTGGGCGTCGGTGGCCGTGGCCGCGAACGCGATGCGCGTGCCGGGCATGAAGCGGGAGCCGGTCGCCGGGGCGGTGATGACGACCACCGGCGTGGTGTTGTGGCCGAGCGTGATGGTGAGCTGCGGCTTGCCGGCCGAGGCTTCGCGGCTCAGGTACTTGGCGTAGTCGGTCGAGCTCAGCACCAGGCCGAAGTTGTAGGTCGCGTCGGCCGTGATGGCGCTGGTCACGTCGATGTCGACGGCCTGGTTGGCGGTGACCCGTCCGAGGGTGGCGATGGCCGGCCCGTCGACCGTGGGCCGGTTGCTGTAGCTGGTGGCGGCCTCCGACCACGAGGTGTCGGTGATCGTGTGCAGGACGCCGCCCGCAGCGGCGCCGTCGGCACTGGCGGCCCCGACCGTCAGGCGGAGGAGGGCGCGCTGGACGGTGAAGCGGCCGATGCTGCTCACGGTGAAGCGCAGGAAGGTCTGGCGCGTGGTGGTGGTGCCGACGGTCAGGCTGGTCGCCGTCCCGAACTTGGTGCTCGGGCTGCCCGAGTCGACGTAGGTGTCGGCGACCGGCAGCAGGGTGAGCGTCGAGGCGAACACCGTGACCGACACGGTCGCGCTCGCGCTCGCGCCGTCGCTGTCCGTGATCGACGCCGTGAGCGTGTGGGTGCCGACCGACAGGCTCGGCATCGTGAGCACGGCGCCCGTGCCGAGGAGGCCGTCGCGGCTCGAGGTCCAGCGCACGCCGGCGACCAGGGTGCCGTCCTCGGCGTCGTTCGCATGGGCGCCGAGCACGACCGGGGCGGCCGTCAGCAGCTGGTCGCCGCTCACCGGTGCGGTGATGCCGATGGTCGGCGAGACGTTCGGTGGCCGCACGATGACGGTGCGCCGGGCCTCGGCCGACAGGCCGCCGGCGTCGACGACGCGCGCCGTGATCTGGTGCGTACCGACGGACAAGCTGATCGTCGTGATGCTGGCGCCGGTGCCGAGCGCGCCGTCGCGGTCCGAGCTCCACGCGATCTGGCTCGACAGCGAGCCGTCGGTGGCGTCGGTGGCCGTGCCGGCGAAGGTGGTGGTGGCGCCGATGAACACGCGCGCGCCGTCGGCCGGGGCGGTGATGGACACTTCGGGAGCGGTCGGCGCGATGGTGACGGTCACGGAGGCGGAGCCGTCGGCCCCGTTGGAGTCCGTGGCCGAGGCCGTGATGGTGTGCGTGCCCTCGGTGAGGATACGGCTGCAGGTGGCGCCGGTGCAGAGCGCCCCGTCGCGGCTCGACTGCCAGTGCAGCTGGGCGTTCAGGTTGGTGTCGAAATCGTCGCTGACACTGCCCGCGAACGCCACCATCGTGCCGGCGGGCGCGGAGGAGCCGTTGGCCGGCGCGCTGACGGTCACCTGCGGCGCCGCGTTCGGGCCGCGCACGCGCAGCGTGATCTGCGTCGAGCCGGTGAGGCCGTCGTCGTCGGTGGCCGACGTGGTGATGACGTGCGTGCCGACCGAGAGGGCGGAGACGGAGATGCTGGGGCCGCCGGCGAGGGCGCCGTCCCGGTCCGAGCGCCACTGGAGGTTCAGGCTGATGTCGCCGTCCTCCACGTCGGTCGCGCGGCCGGTGAGGGTGATCGGGAGGGCGCTCTGGAAGACCGCGGTGCCGTCCGGCGGGGTCGTGATCGCCACCACCGGGATGTTCGGGACGGTGACCGTGCGCTGGGCCTGACCCGTCTGACCCGCGGAGTCGGTCACGCGCGCCGTGATCGTGTGCACGCCCGAGCGAAGCGACGGGACCGTGAGGCTCGGGCCCGTGCCGAGGACGCCGTCCAGGTTCGACACCCACTCGAGCTGCGCCGAGAGGTCGCCGTTCTCGGCGTCGGTGGCCCGGCCGGCGAACGTGAGCGGCGTGTTGGGGAGGACCGTGGTGCCGTCCGCGGGCGCACTGATGACCACCAGCGGCGAGCTGTCCTGCTTGAGGGTGACGATCAGCTGCGGCTTGCCGGTCGACATCTCCCGGCTGCGGTAGAGGACCGCATCGCTCGAGGTCGTGACCAGGGCGAAGTTGTACGTTCCGTCGCCGGCGACGGCGGCCGTGATGTCGAAGTCGATAACCTGGTTGGGCGTGACGGTGCCGCGAGTGGCGCGCGCCGGGCCGTCGACGGCCGGGCGGGTGTTGTACGTGGTGGTCGCTTCGGACCAGGCGTTGCTGGTGATGGAGTGGACGGTGCCGCCGACGGCGCTGCCGTCACCGCTGCCACTGCCCACCGTGAGCCGCAGGACCGCCTGCTGCACCGCGAACGAGCCGATGCCGTTCACGGTGAAGCGGAGGTACGCCTGGCGGATGGGGCTCGCATCGGCCTGGAAGCTGGTGGCGGTGCCGAACTTGGTGGTCGCCGCCCCCGAATCGACGTAGGTGTCCTCCAGCGCGTTGATGGTGATGGTGGCCGGGACGATCGTGACCGCCGTGGTGCCCGTCGCGGTCGACCCGTCGCCGTCGGTGACCGATGCCGTCAGCGTGTGGGTGCCGACCGAGAGGGTCGGGACTGTAAGGGTGCCGCCGGTGCCGAGGGTACCGTCCCGGCTCGACGACCAGCGCACGCTGGCCGCCAGGTCGCCGTCTTCCGCATCGCTCGCGGTCGCGGCCAGGAGAAGGGGCTTGCCGTTCAGGAACGTCCCGCCGGTCGTCGGCAGGAGCAGATGGACGGTCGGGACCGTGTTCGGCGGCCGCACCACCAGGGTGCGCTGCGCCTGGCCGGTGACGCCGGCCGAGTTCATGACTGCCGCCGTGATGGTGTGCGTGCCGACCGACAGCGTGCTGCGCGCGAACGTCGGTCCGGTACCGATGGCGCCGTCCCGGCTGGAGGTCCAGTGCAGGCTGCCGGACAGGTTGCCGTCGGCGGCGTCGCTGGCGCTGCCGGCGAAGGTGACGCTGCTGCCGCCGAACACCTGCGCGTTGTCAGCGGGCGCGCTGACGGCGACGGTCGGCGGCGTCGGCGTGACCGTGATGCTGACCGATGCCGAGCCGGTGACACCGTCGGAGTCGGTCACCGAGGCGGTGAGGACGTGCGTGCCGAGGGTCAAGGTGCTGCGGCTCAGGCTGCCGCCCGTGCCGAGGAGACCGTCGCGGCTCGAGGACCAGCGCAGCTGCGGCGTGAGCGGGCCGTCGAAGTCGTCGGTGGCGGTGGCGGTGAGGGCGACGGGCGTGGCGATCGCGACCGAGGCGCCGTTGGCCGGGGCGGTGAGCGTCACCTGGGGCGCGGTGTTGGGGGCGCGTACGCGGACGATGAGCTGCGCCTGGCCGGTCAGACTGTCGGCATCGGTGGCCGAGGCCGTGATGGTGTGCGTCCCGACCGTGAGGGTGGCGGTGCTGATCGCCGCGCCGGTGCCGAGGGCGCCGTCGCGATCGGATGTCCACTGCAGCGCGCTCGCGAGGTCGCCGTCCTCCACGTCGGTGGCGGTACCGGTGAAGGTCAGCGAGTCGCCGCGGAAGATGGTGGTGGGAGCCGCCGGGGCGGTGATCGAAACCGTGGGCGCGTTGCCGGCGAACAGGAGCACCAGCGTGGGCGCCGGGCCGCCCTCGCGCGAGCGGTAGATGGCCTCGTCGCTCGACGTGTTCGTGAGCGCGAAGTTGTACGTGCCGTCGCCGGTGATGGCGCTCGACACGTCGAACTCGACCACCTGGTTCTGGGTCACGGCGGCGGCCGTGGCGAGCAGCGGGCCGTCGACGGCCGGGCGGTTGTTGAAGGTGATGGTCCCTTCCTGCCAGGTGCCGTTCGACACCGTGCGCACGTCGCCGCCGCTCACGCTGTTGGCGCTCGTCCCGGTGTCCACCAGCATGCGCAGCAGGGCCTGCGTGATGGGACGGGCGCCGATACCGGTCACGGCGAAACGGAGGTAGCCGACGCGCTGCGTGTTGGCATCGACCCGCAGGGTCGGTGCGGTGCCGAAGTTGGCCGTGGGCAGGCCGGCGTCGACGTAGGCGTCGGCGGTGGGCGCGAACTCGACCGTGACCGCGGGGGTGACGTTGACGCTGACGGTGGCGCTGCCGCGGAGCCCGCCGGCATCGGTGACGCTCGCGGTGATGATGTGCGAGCCGGCGGAGAGCGTGCGGGTGAAGCTGCCGCCCGTGCCGAGCGCCCCATCGCGGTCGGAGGTCCAGGCCAGGCCGGCGGTGAGGGTGCCGTCCTCGAGATCGCTGGCGGTGCCGGTGAAGGTGACCGGAAGGCCGGCGGCGACGGTCTGGTGGTTGGCGGGCGCCGTGATCGCCACCAGCGGCTCGGTGTTGGCGGCCGGGCGCGGGGCGACGGTGAGCGTCACCTGGGTCGACGCCGTGAGGCCCTGGGCGTCGGTGACCGAGGCCGTGATCACATGGGTGCCCTGCGCCAGGACGGGCGTGACCACGCCGCCGGTGCCGAGGGGGCCCGCGAGGCTCGAGCTCCAGGTGACGCCGCTGGCCAGGTTCTGGCTGGTGGCGTCGGTGGCGGTGGCCTGCAGCGTGATCGTGTCGCCGACGAAGAAGCTCGAGGCGGTCGGCGGCTGCGTGATCTGAATGGTGGGCGGCGCGCCTGCCACGGTGAGGACGAGCTGCGGCTTCTGCCCGCTGCTGGCGGCGTTGGAGGTGTAGGCGGCCGCCGAGAGGGACGTGTTGTCGATGGCGAAGCTGTACACACCGTCGGCGGTGATGGCAGCGTCGACGGTGAACTCGACCACCGCGCCGACGGTGACCGCGCCGAGGGTGTGCAGGCCGGGGCCGTCGATGGCGGGCTTGGTGTTCCAGTTGACGGTGGCTTCGTTCCAGGTGGTGTTGCTGATCTTGTGGATGGTGCCGCCGATGTCCGACTGCCCGGTCACCTGCATGCGGATGCGGGCGCGCTGCACGCTGCGCCCGTTCACGCCCGTCACCGCGAAGCGGAGGTAGATGTTGCGGACCGGCGAGGCGTCGGTCTTCAGCTCCACCGCACTGTTGAAGTTCGTGGTGGCGGCGTTGGCGTCGACGTAGGTGTCGGCGGCGGCCGCGAAGGTGAGCGTCTGCGTCGGACTGGTCTGGGCCTTGCTCCGGTGCGACAGGATCGGGAGCAAACCGAGCAGCAGCCAGTAGGCCAGTGCCCAGCGGGTTCGGCGATGCGGCATTGGTGTCAGACCTCTTCGGGGTAGCGGGACTCGGCGTAGACGCGGGCGACGTGCGCGGTCATGCCGTCGACGACGGTGGGGAGGTGGCCGTCCGAGGGCGCCTCGTAGAAATCACGCACCCAGCGGCCGATGCCGCGGTAGAGCGCGATCTGGCGGGCGGTCTCGGCGGTGGTGAGCTCGTGCTTGCGGGCGGCGATGACGGCCGGGTCGGCGACCAGGCAGAACGCCAGCGCCGGCTCCGGGATGCAGCGCATGAGCAGGCCCTCGACGACCGGGTGCTGCACCAGCGGGTGCATGTAGGTGCGGAGGTCGTAGAAGTAGCGGTCGAGGACCACGACCTCGCCGCGCACCAGGCGGGGCCGCACGTAGACCAGGTAGCGCAGCCACTTGTCGGCCATGATGTGGACCAGGCCACGGAGGCGCTGGCGGCGGTTCACGTCCTTCACCGGCTTCGGCCCGTTGGTCGGGTTGAGCCGCTTGCGGATGTTCTGGCTGAAGCGCCGGGTGGGCAGGAGCGGCTTCTGCGCGCCCAGATAGACCGCCGAGGCCGGGATGCGGGTGGTCGCGAAGCGGCGCACGACTTCGGTCGACAGCGTGGTCTTCCCGGACCCGTCCGGGCCCACCAGGATGACGATCTGCCCCGGGGGCCGGACGAAGGCCGCCAAACGGTCGACGACCGCGCCCGCCCGGGCGAGGAGCCAGGCGCCAAGGGCCCGGGGCTGGCGGCGCACCCGGGCGGCCAGCAGGCGGCGGCGGAGCCGGAGCGCGCTCGACGGATCGTTGGCCATCAGGCTCTCGGCGAGCCGGCGGGCGAGGGTGGCGCCGAACAGCTCGGTGGCGACGGCCAGGAACTGGCCGCGATCGCCCACCCCGAGCGCCCGCAGGCGCTCGCGGTAGGAGGCGCGCACGAGCCCCACGTCGATGACGCAGTGGAGCAGGATGGCGAGGCTCTCGAACGCGGGCGCCGGGACGAAAAAGCGGCCCTCGCGGCGGCGATGCTCGAGCACCGCCGGCCCGGGCAGGTAGGGCAGGCCGTGGTGGACCAGGTCGGGCCGGATGTCGAGGAGGACGCCGCGCGCCACGCCGTCCGCCGGCGAGGGCGCCAGGTAGTACGTCCGGTGCCCGCTGCGCTTGACGCGTACCGTCGGCACCAGGCCCTGGGCGCGGGCCACGCGCCGGATGATCGCGTGCGAGAGCGTGATGTCGTTCGGGTGGACCACCAGATCGATGTCCTTCCCGAAGTCCTCGGGCCAGCGCTCGTAGTTGCGCAGGACGACATAGCGGACGCTCTCCTCGAAGTAGGCGGCGAAGAGTGCGTCCAGGAACCGGCCGGTGGCCGAATCGGTCCAGGTGCTGGCGGCGGGGAGGGTGGGGGCGAGTGCGGAAGTCACGGCAAGCTCCTCGGGTTGGGGGTCACGGCATGTGGCATGGCGCGGCGCACACGCGTGGGTGGCGAATGAGTCGACGCATTGCAGCAGGCATGCCACCGGGCGGTGGCGAAAAGCCGTGGCGTGGCGGCCAGTCGGGCGACGCGGGTGGGGCGGGTGTCGTGCACGATCGCAGGGTGTTGCGGAGGGGCAGGCAAGCAGTCGCGGACTAGAAAGGCATTGCTGAAAGCTATGATGGACGGATCGCCGTATGCTGCGCGGCGGGCTCTGCCGCTGCGGCTGCCGTGGCGCCTGCGGGCGTCCGCAGGACGGGCACGGCGGACACGACTGCGTCGCCGATGGCACGGAAGTGCCGACGTTCCCGGCGGCGCCCATGTGTCATGAGCGCCGGACGACACGCGGCGCCCGCAGTGCGGAGCGCCGTGCGCCGGCCTACAACATGCCGCGCACCTTCTCGACCACCGAGTGCAGGTTGGCGTCGAGCCACGACGGCGAGCGCACCAGCCAGCTGTCGCGCCGCAGGCGCAGGTGATTCAGCCAGCAGCACAGTGCGATGGCGCGGTAGCGGTGCTCGTCGACGCCGGTGGTGCGCATTTCGGTGGCCAGCACCCCGGCCTCCATGGGCGGCAGGTCGTGGGTCAGGATGATGCGCAGGAAGAGCTCCCCGAAGGCGAGGCCTTGCTTGCGGATCGGGCGGCGGGCGAGGAGCAGCACCAGGTCGATCAGCGGCAGGCCGCGTGGGTCCCAGATCTCGAAGTCGAGGATGCCGGTCACCTGGTCGCCGGGCCCGTAGAGCAGGTTCGCGAAGTCGTAGTCGCCGTGGTACCAGCCGAGCGGCAGGGTGGCGCCCAGGAGCGTCTGCCGCAGCCAGCGCGTCATCTGGTCGAAGGCAGCGCGGCTCGGCAGGCCGACGTACTCGCGCAGCTCGGTCATCCAGGTGCCGCACAGGCGGTTGAACTCGGCCTCGCCGATCAGGACCGGCTGCTCGGTGGCGCGGCGGAGCTGGCGCAGCACCTCGGCGGCGCTCAGGATGGCGCGGTCGTAGCGCCGGGCCGAGCGCGAATAGTACACCCGGCCGAGCTCGCCGCCGACGCCGGTCTCGGCGAAGAAGGGCTGCCCCTCGAAGGTGCCCTGAGCGACCGGGGTGGGGAAGAGCGCGCGCACGTCGGCCGGGATGCGCCGATCGGCGGTCATGGTCTCGAGCGCCACGTGGTGCACGCGGCAGGACGCTTCGGCACGGTCGTCGAGGGGCAGGCGGATGACTACGCCGCCGTCGCTGGGGACGCCGGCGGCGAGGACCGCGACGCCCTTCGGCCGCACGTAGTACTTGGAGATGGTGCGCGCCGACGGTGCCACCAGGCCCTTGCCGCCCAGGTGGAGCAGGATGCGCTCGGCCACGGAGGGCCGCGCCGGGCCGGTGGAGAGGACGGCGCTGACGCCGGGGAGGGCGGCATACAGACGGCGCTCGAGGCGACCGCCGCGGTTGAGTGCGTCCCAGGCCTTCACCAGGGGGCGCACGGCACGCCCGCGGGTGCGGTACGGGTCGAGGCAGAAGTTCAGGCGGTCGGTGCGCGCGGTGTCGACCATCTGGTGGAACTTGTGGCGGAAGGGCACCGGGGCGTAGTGGGCGGTGTCGCCGAAGCCGGCGGCGGTGGCGGCGCGGCGCAGCGTGCGTGGCGAGAAGCGCGCCCCCGCCAGGCGGCGCTCGCCGAGCAGGCGGGCGATGCCGTTGCGGTGGTCGGTGGCCAGGTACACCTGGCCGTCGGGCGCCAGCAGGCGGCGCAGCTCACGCAGCAGGTCGCTGCCGCAGGTCTGGGAGATGGCGCGCGTGCCGGCAACGGCCTGGAACCACTCGGCCAGGCCCGGGACCACCACCAGGTCGATGCTGCCGTCGGCGAGCGGGAGGCGCAGGGGGTCCATGACGCGCCCGAAGATCAGGTTCTCGAGGCCGGCGCCGTGCGCCTGCTGCTGGCAGAGCTGGAGCCGCTCGAGGGCGCCGTCCAGGACGACCACCTGCGCGCAGGTCCGCGCGAGGCCGATCGGTGCCGCGCCCCAGGTGGGGCCGAGGACGAGGACGCGCGCTCCCGGATGGAGGTCGAGCAGGAACTTCCAGCCCGCGCGCGTCGGGTCGACCAGGTCCTGGAGCGTGTCTTCCCAGGTCGTGCCGGCGAACTTGGCGCGCAGGCGGGCCAGGCGCCCGCGCTCGGGTGCGCGCAGGCGTCCCGACAGCACCTCGCTGGTGAACCGTCCCTTGGCCTCGTCCCAGCCGACGGCGGCCGACTCCTCCAGCAGGCGGCGCATGCGCTCGGTGGCGAAGGTGGGCGGCGCCGAATTGGTCGCGAACGGCGGGCCGAGGAGGTAGACGCCGTCCTTGCGCACGTAGTGGAGTGCGCAGGTGCGGCAGCGGACGCGGTTCGCGCGCTCCGAGAGCGGGCCGCGGCACACCGGGCACGCGAGCAGCTCGGGGCTGGTGGCGGGAAAGGCGTTAGAGAGCATCGGGACGGGACTCCTTCAGGGCACAATGGTGGATCGGCGACACGTCAGGCCGCATCGGGCCGGGACTCCTTCAGCCCGACCAGCTGCGCAAACGACACGCCCGAGTGCGACATGAACAAGGTGGTGAGGGCGATGGCCTTGACAGTGTAGGCGGCGCTCGACACCACCGCCGCCCCCATGAGGTGATAGGTGGGGATCAGGGCGAAGTCGCCGACGACGGTGACGATCATGCCGGCGAGGGCGGTGTAGCTGTTGAACTCGGGCTTGCCGATGCCGACGTTGAAGCCGTTCAGCACGCCGCTGGCGCCGAGCGCGGCCAGCCCGAAGAGCAGAATCTGGAAGGCCGGGACCGCCGGTGCGAACTCGGGCCCGAAGAGGCGCAGGATGAGCGGCCCGCCGGCGAACGCCATCAGGGTGACGGCCACCAGGTTGCCGAGGAAGTAGCGCCGGTAGAGATCGATGCCCTTCTGCCGGGCCTGTTCGACCGGGAGCGCGGCGATCATCGGGCGCAGCACGAAGGTGAGGCTCGCCGACACCGGCCGGAACAGTTCGGCCACCTTGGAGGCTACGGCGTAGTTGCCCACCACCTCGACCGGTGCCAGGAACGACAGCAGCATCACGTCGAGCCGCCAGGTGAGCATGTTGGAGATGCGGCCGATGTGGCCGCGGAGGCCGAAGCGGATCGAGTCGACGGCGACGGTGCGGTGGAAGCGCGGGAAGGGGCGCAGGCCCCGGCGCAGGAGCAGGGCCGCGGCCAGCGCGGCGGCGGCGCCGGTGCTCACCACCGCCGAGACGACGATGGTGGTCGGGCCGACCGACAGCCCGAACAGGAGCGGCGTCAGCAGGGCGAAGGCGACGAACTCTTCCACGATCAGGACCAGATTCGCGCCCTTGAAGTCCAGCAGGCCCTGCTGGATCGAATTCAGGTAGTTGCAGAATATCTGCAGCGGAATGGCGAGCCCGACACAGAGGGCCGCCTCGCGCGAGAGCTGCGTGTAGACGTGGGCGTGGAGCACGGGCCCGCCGAACCACCAGGCGAGCAGCCCGATGACGCTCAGCACCATGCCGAGGGCCATCGACGTCTCGACGATGGCCTGGGTGGCGTACTTCTTCGTGCCGATGAAGTACGGCGTGGCGATGGTGAGCCCGCCGCCGAGGAGCGCCGCGATCACCGTCGGCAGGACGCGCACCTGGGCGTAGGTCCCGGCCCCCTTGGCGCCCAGCTGGGTGGCGATGATGGCGGCCGAGCCGGCGGCCAGGGCGGTGATGATGTAGCGCGCGCCGACCGTGAGCCAGGTGTTCTTGGCGACCGCCCAGTCGCCGCGCGAGACCCGCACCCAGCGCTTCGCCAGTCCGTTGGCGAAATGTTTCATTCCGGTCCGGCCTCGGCGCCGGCGGGCGTATGGCAACAGCGCATTGTCCAGGCTCCGTTGGCGAATCGGGTCATTCCGGTCCTGCCCAGGCGATGACGGTCTTGCCGCTGTAGCGCTTCGTCCACGCCTGATAGAGCGCGCGGTTGAGATCGTCGGCGGTGCGCACGGCGTACTCGGCGGGGGCGAGCACGACCGACAGCTGGCGCTGCACCTCGGGGTCGCGCATGCGGTCGAGGACGGTGCGGAAGTGGCGCACGAAGCTGCGGTTGGCGCCCACGAACGAGAGCCCCTTGCCGATCATCTCGCGGGTGTTGAAGAGCACCGACTTCTCGGACGGCCCGAACAGGACGGCCGTCCCGCCGGGCTTGAGGCAATTGACCGCCTGCTCGAGCGTGGCCGCGTTGCCGTCGCCGCCCACGCACTCGAAGGCCACGTCGATCTCGCCGCAGAGCGCGTCGAAGCCGGCGCGATCCTCGGAGTCGAGGACCTGGCCGACCAGGCCGGCGAACTCGCGCCGGTTCTCCCAGTCGTGCCCGGTCATGCAGATGGCGTCGCGCGGGATGCCGTAGAAGCCGGTCAGGCAGACGGCCGCCAGGAGGCCGATCGGGCCGTTGCCGAGGATCAGGTAGCGGCGTCCGGGGACGATCGGGGCCTTCTCGCAGCCCGCCAGGATGGTGGTGAGCGGCTCGGCGAGTGCCGCGATCCGGTCCGGGACCTCGTGCGGCACGGGCACGATCAGGGAGTCCGGGTGCGAGAAGCCGCTCTGCGCCATGCCGTCCGTATTGCTCGACAGAAAGAGGTGGTGCAGGCAGTAGTTCTCGCCCGCGCCGCCGGGGCGGCAGGCGGGGCAGGCGTCGTCCTTGGTGGGGAAGCGCTCGGGATGCGCGATGTAGCACGGGATGTTCGGCACCACGGCGACGCGCGTGCCGGGGCGGAGCGCGCCGGCGCCGGTGCCGGGCTCGATCACCTCGCCGATGCCCTCGTGGAGGAGGGCGAGCGGCAGCTTGCGCGACAGGGCGGCCCGGTCGCGCGTGCCGGCGTAGAGCTTCAGGTCCGACGCGCACACGCCGGTGACGCGCGGACGGACGAGCGCGTCGCCGGCACGGACGCGCTTGAGTTCCTGCTCCACCGCCTCGATGTGGAAGGGCTGGGTGAGACGATAGCTGATCGTGGTGGTGGTCATTACCAGCGGTCTCCATTGGCGGTGCGCTGGTGCTCGACCAGGCGGCTGGCGAAGAGGTAGTCCTCGTAGGTGGTGATCTTGAAGTTCTGGTAGGAGCCCTCGACGACGCCGACGGTCCCGCCGGCGGCCAGCACCAGCTGGGCGTCGTCGGTGGCCCCGTCCACGCCGCTCTCGGCCGCCTGGCGATGGGCCTCCAGGAGGAGGTCGTGGCGGAAGGCCTGCGGCGCCTGGCCGCAGTAGAGGTTGGTGCGGTCGGGGATGGCGGTGATCACGCCGTCGCGGACCTCGACGATGGTGTCGAGGCTCGGGATGACGACGTTGGCGCCGCCCACGCGGCGGGCCATCTCGACCGCCTCCATGATGACGCGCGGGCTGGTGAACGGGCGCACGCCGTCCTGCATGACGACGATCTCGCACGGCTCGATGGCGCCGAGCCCGGCCGCCGACGAGCCCTGGCGGCTCGACCCGCCGGCCACGAGGCGCCGCACCTTGTAGAAGCGGTAGGTGTCGACGATGTCGTAGTACAGGTTCTCGTAGCGGGCGTTGATCACCAGCGTGATGTCGTCGATCAGCGACAGGTTCTGGTAGGTCTCGAGCACGTAGGCCAGGATCGGCTTGCCGTGCACCTGGACGAACTGCTTCGGGATGAAGCTGCCGGTGAAGCGGCTGCCGCTGCCGCCGGCCAGGATGACGGCCGAGACCCGCCCGGAGGCGGTGGTGTCGGGAGAGGTGGGGGTGGAGAGCATGTCCATGGTAGGGGTCCTCGGGAGCGTCCTGCGAGAGCTAGAGGAGCTGCTGGCGGCGGGGAATGCCGCCACGGTGGTAGACGTAGAAGAAGCGGGCCACGGCCCCGACCGGCATGAGAATCGCGAATGCGGCCAGGACGAGCCCCCGGGTGGTGCCGAAGACCGACACGGCCCCGACGGCGTGGCTGTCGAGGAAGGCACAGACGACGGTGTAGGTGAGGAATGCCGTCAGCCCGCGCGCCATCACGGCCAGGAGGGAGAAGCGGCGCCGCCACACGCGCCAGCCGCGGCGGTCGGGGGCCGCCCCGTAGCGGTCCTCGATCTCGGTCGCGCCGGTGTTGGCGCGGTACCAGCAGTCGACGGCGAACTTGTCGAGCAGGAGACCGAAGGTCGCGACGAAGCCGACGATCAGCGCCAGCGGATCGCCCAGCTGGCGGAACACGCCCACGCCCGCGCAGAACACCAGCAGCGGGAAGGTGAGGCGGTCGGTCATGAGGTCGAAGTAGGCCCCCTGCACGCTGGTCTCGCCGCGGCAGCGGGCGACCTCGCCGTCGACGTAGTCGAGGAGGACGTGGACGTGAAAGGCGAGCAGGCCGGCCAGGACGAGGAACGGGTTGGTGGCCGCAAAGCCCGCGGCGGCGGCGACGCCGAAGAGCAGGCTCACGATCGTGATCTGGTTCGGGGTGAGGCGGGTGTAGGCGAGGGTGACGCGCGTGAGGCGCACTGACAGGCGGGGCATGAGCAGCCGCATCTGCACGCCGGCGCGGAAATCCTCGCGCTTGGCGCCGCGCTTCACGTCGTCGAGGGTCAGTTCCATGGGGGGCCTCCTTGCGTACCGGGCTCGGTGTTGCGGGCGGCGTCGGTGCGGACCTCGCCGCTGCGACGCGGGGCACGCACGGCGTCGTCGCCGGCGGCCGGATGGGGGGCGGCGGGCCGGACGCGGCCCATGTCGGTCGGGGTGACGACGCGGCCGTCGTAGCGCACCAGGCGCTCGACATAGCGGTGCACCTGCACGTCGTGCTGGCGGCAGACGGCGCGCACCCAGTCGAGCGCCGGCCCGCGCAGCGCGGGCTCGGCGATCACCAGGTGTTTGATCTGCTCCTGGCGCAGGTGGCCGGCCAGCCCGTCGACGGTGCCGAGCACCGGCAGCCGGGCCAGCTCGCGGCCCTGGAGCCGCGGGCGCAGCTCAATGAAGCCGACCGGCTCGAGGGTGCGGGCGCCGCGGCGGCGCAGCCGGCGCAGCGCCTGGCGCGCTTCGGTGGCGGTGCCGCAGATGAGCGCGCGCTCGGACTCAGGCGTGACGCGCACGGCGTGCGCCAGCGTGACGTACGAGAAGCGCACCATGGTCACCGCCGACAGCAGAAGGAAGTGGTACACCAGCGCGGTCATGCCGGTGGTCGGCAGCGCGAGGACGCGGAGCGCGATGTAGCTCGCCACCGCGCCGGTGGCCGAGGCGCGCAGGAGGAGCCCGAAGCCGCTCGCATCGGTGACCGTCCAGGTGGTGCGGTAGACCCCGAGGACGGTGAACAGGACCAGCTGGACGACGAGCGTCACGCCGGCGGCGGCGACCATGTCTGCGGGCGGCAGGTCGGCACGGCGGGTGAGGACGATGGCGGCCAGGTAGGTGCCCGAGATGAGGAGCAGGTCGACGGCGATCAGCAGCCGGCCGCGGTGTGCGATCCGGCGGATGACCGGGAGCACCAGCCCGGAGCGCGCCGGGCGGAGCTCGTCGAAGCCGAGCGTCTGCACGACCACCATCACCGTGATCGCCATGCCGAGGGCGAGGAGATCGAGCGGCCACACGGTCGTCCCGCCCACCAGGTAGGCGAGTGCGCTGCTGGTGCCGGTGGCGACGTAGAGGAGCAGCACGGCCCGGCGGACCGAGAAGCCGAGGTCGATCAGGCGGTGGTGGATGTGGCGCCGGTCCGGTGACACGGTGTGCTTCAGGCCGTCGCGGAGGCCGGCCAGGAAGGGCCCGGCGCTCCAGGCGCGCAGGCTGCGGGAGAGGAAGCGGCGTGCGATGGCCACGCCGGTGTCGGTGGCCGGGAGCGCCACCACCAGGAACGCGGCCGCGGGCGGGAGCGGCACGCCGCCGGCGCCGACCAGCGGCAGGGTGGCCAGGGCGTAGCCCAGCACGAGGCTGCCGGCATCGCCGAGGAAGATGCTGGCCGGGTGGAAGTTGTAGACCAGGAAGCCGAGCAGGGCGCCGACCAGGACGAGGGCGGGCGCGGCGCCCACCAGGTCGCCGGCGCGCAGCGCGCTGGCGCCGATCGCCAGGCAGCCGGCGATGGCGATGCCCGAAGCCAGCCCGTCGAGGCCGTCGCTCAGGTTGAAGGCGTTGGTGATCAGGACGATCCAGGCGAAGGTGAGGCCCGCGTCGAGGACGCCGAGCGGCAGCGGTGGCGTCGGCCCGAAGAAGGCGAACCGCAGGCCGCCGAGCACGGCCAGGCCGGCGGCCAGCATCTGCAGGAGGAGCTTGCGCTCGGGACGCAGCGAGCGGATGTCGTCGACCAGGCCGACGCCGAGCAGGAGGACGGCGCCGGCGAGCACGCCGGGGGTCAGGCGGGCGGGCAGCTCGCCGAACACGGCGAGGGCGAGTGCGGCGGCCGCGAACACCGCCACGCCGCCGGCGCGGGCGGTCGGCCGGGTGTGGACGCGGCGCGCGTCGGGGATGTCGGTCGCCCCGAGGCGGAAGGCCAGCCGGCGCATGATCGGGGTGGCGACGAGGCTGCCGAGGAAGGCGAGCCCGCTGGCGGCAACGACCGGGATCACGCGGCCTCCCGCAGTGCCGGCAGCGGCTCGACGGCCGGGGCGCTGCCGACCGTGGCCTGGGTGGCGGCCGCCCATACCACGGCGAACGCCAGCCACACGTGCCGGAAGTGGAACAGCTCGAGCGTCAGGGAGTGTGCGGCGATGGCCGCTGCCAGGCCGAAGAGCGGCGCGATGCCGAGCGTACGCACACCGGCCAGGGTAGCGCGCCGCAGGCGCATGATCATGGCCGGGACGGCGCCGAGCAGCGTCAGCCAGCCGACCAGCCCGATCGGCCCGCGCTCGGTCAGCATGCCGATGTAGTCGTTGTGGGCGGCGTGGAATCCGCCCGAATAGAGCCCGCCCTCGCGGTTGAAGTTGGCCGGCCCGACGCCCATCGGCCAGCGCTTGATGCTCTCGATCGCGTCCATCCACAGGGGCAGGCGTTCGTCGGCGCCCTTCATGGCGTGTCCGCCGATGGCGCCGCGGCCCTGGCTGGCCATGTCGAGCAGGCCGCTGGTGATCTGCTCGCGGAAGACGACGCCCAGGCTGAGCACGATGGCGCCGATTGCGAGCGCGCCCCCGAGATACGGGAGCACGCGCCGGGCGGGCTGCGCCGCCGCGACACCCAGGCACCCGGCGAGCGTGCTCACCAGCGCGCCGTTCGACGCCGTGGCGTGCACCCCGGCGAGCAGCGCGACCATGGCCAGGTAGAACGCGCGCCGGCCGCTGGCGGCCAGCGCCCAGGCGAGGAAGAACGACACCAGCAGGTAGTCGCCGAACATGTTCGGGTTCTCGAACGTGCCGACGGCGCGCTTGCCGCCGTAGCCGCCGCCGAGCGCGCCGCCGAAGCAGCCGGTGTGCTTGTCGAGCACCGTGCCGAGGGCGACTGCACACGCGAACCCGACCCACAGCGATGCCACGTCCTCGGCCCGACACTGGCGGACGAGGAAGTGCGCGATGGTGACGAACCACAGGTACAGATACAGGTCCTGCCCCATCGCGATCATTGCCCGCTCGACCTGGGTGGCGGCGAAGAGCCCGCCGCAGCTGCCGAGCAGGATCAGCCAGAAGGGCACGATCAGCGGGAAGGCGAGGCTGTCCTTGTTGAGGAGGAGCCGGCCCCAGTAGAGCGCCATGAACAGGATGTTCACGGCGTCCATGGCGGTCATGTGCATCGGCCCCTGCAGCCCGACCAGGGGCAGGGTGGCGAGCATCGCCGCCGGGACGAGCAGCGAGGCGCGCGAGCGCGGCGCTGCCTGTGTGGGCCGGGTCGAGGTCATGCGCGTCCGCGTCCTGCCTTCCGGGGCGCGAGGCTGTCGCCGTCGAGCGATGCCAGCGTGCCGCTCAACCCGCGCGCGCGGAGCGCGTGGCGGTAGATGCCGACCAGGCGCTCGGTGACCACCTGCTCGTCGAAGTGCTCGCGGGCGCGATCGATCGCCTTGGTGCCGAGCTCGCGGCGGAGCTCGGCCGAGTCGAACAGGCGGCTCAGCCGGTCGGCCAGCGCCTGCTCGTCGCCGAGCGTGACCAGGAAGCCGGTTTCGCCGTCGACCACGGCCTCGCGGGTGCCCTTCACGTCGGTGGCGACCACCGGCACGCCGACGCCCATGGCCTGCATGACGGCGCGCGGAATGCCCTCCTTGATGGACGGCAGCACCACCACGTCGGCGGCCGCGGTCAGCTCCGGGATGTCGTAGCGGTAGCCGAGGAACTGCACCAGGTCGCCGAGCCCGCGCCGCTGCACCTCGGCCTCGTAGCGGCCGCGATCCGGCCCCTCGCCGACCAGCCAGACGACCGGGTTGTAGCGCGCCTTCAGCAGCTCGAGGGCGCCGAACAGCATGGCGTGGTTCTTCACCGGCTCCAGGCGGCCGACGAACAGCACGACCGGGCGCGGGTTCTGCGGCAGCGCCGGGCGCGGCTTGAAGCCCTTCAGGTTGATGCCGTTGCCGACGTAGTGCACGCCCAGGCGGGGCCGGATGCCGAAGCGGGCGATGTCGACCATCTCTTCGCGGTTCTGGCACAGCAGGAGATCGCAGAAGCGGCCGAGCCAGCGCTCCGCCGCCACGTAGGGCAGGCGCTCGAGCCGGCCCATGTGCTCGTGGAAGTGGAAGCCGTGCGTGGTGTGGATGGTGATCGGCACGCGCGCCAGGCGGGCGGCGATGCGGCCGACTGCGCCGGTGATCGAGTTGTGCGTGTGGACGATGGTGTACGGCGTCTGGCGCAGATGGCGGACGAGACGGGCGAGGAGGCCGCCGATGCTGGCCGGCGAGAGGCCGCGCGGGATGTCCATCGCGGTCACGCTGGCGTCGCGCAGCGCCAGGCGCTGGAGGTGCGGGCCCGGGCTGCAGATGATGTCGTTCTGGAACTCCGTGTGCCGGTTGATCCAGCTCACCCGAAACGCCAGGAAGTTGAGCGCCGCGTGGTCGGTGTTGACGATGTCGAGGATGCGGGGAGGGGTGGGGGTCATCAGCAGTGTACCTGGGGGGAGGTGGAGCGCGACGTGCGCGGCTTGGTCGTGCCGACGACCTTGCGCATCGTCTGCCGGTAGCTGGTGTATTCCATGTCGATGCCGCCGCGATTGAGCACCACGCCGAGGATGCGCGCGCCGGTCTGGTGCAGGCGCTCGAGCGTGATGCGCAGGCGGTCGTGGCGGCTCTTGCCGCGCTGCGCGACCAGCACGACCCCGTCGGCCAGGTTGGCGAGCAGGAGCCCGTCGCTGACCGCCAGGATCGGCGGGGTGTCGATGATGATGAAGTTGAACTGTTCGCGCATGGCGCGCAGGAAGGCCGACATGGGCTCGGCGGCGAGCAGCTCGGCGGTGTTCGGGACGGCGTGTCCGGCGGGCAGGAAGGACAGATTGTCGACGTGCGTCGACACGATCGGGGCTTCGCTCACCTCGCCGGCGAGGAAGTCGGTGAGCCCGGGGCCGATGGGCAGGCCGAGCGCCTGGTGGCACCGGGGCAGGCGGAGATCGCCGTCGATGAGCAGCACGGTGGCGCCGCAGCGGGCGAGGGCGGCGGCCGTGTTGACGGCAGTGGTGGACTTCCCTTCCGAGGCGCCGGAGCTGGTGATGACGATCGCCTGCGGCGCGACGGGGGCGAGGAGGAGGGCGGTGCGGAGCGTGCGGTAGGGCTCGGCGCGCGGCGGCATGGTGCCGTTGCCGAGCAGGAAGGGCGGCCGGCCGAGCGGCGGGGGCGGGGCGCCGGCGTCGTTGCCGAACGCCAGGTAGCCGAGGCGCTTCCAGGTATCGAGGGCGCGGCGGCGGGTGCGGCCGAGGCGACGGCGCAGGCGGAGCCGGGCCGAGCCGACGAGCGGCTGGTCGTAGTCGGGAACCACGGCGAGCGTGCCGAGCCCGGTGGCGCGGCGGAGATCCTGGCCGTCCTTGATCCCCTGGTCGAAGGCCTCGCGCAGGAAGGCGAGCCCGGTGCCGAGCACGAGCCCGGCGATGGCGCTGAGGATCAGGTAGAGCGTGGCGGGTGGGAAGGCTGGGCGGAGGGCGGGCACCGCCGGCTCGGCAATGCTGATGTTGGAGGCGTCGGCGCTGCCCGCGATGGTCAGGTCCTTCAGGCGCGCGAGGAGGTTGTCGTACAGGGCGCGCGTGGTCTCGACGTCGCGCGCCAGGGTCAGGAACTCGCCTTCCGCGTCCTTCCGGCCGAGGAGGGCGTCGCGCTGGGAGGCGAGCTCGGACTTCAGCTGCTCGGCGGTGCCCTTGGCGGCCAGGTAGGTGGCCTCGATGCCCGAGACCACCTTGACGGTCTCGTCGCGCAGCATGGCGCGCGCGTGGGCGAGCTGGCCGGAGAGCTGCTGCAGCTTCGGGTAGGTCGGCCGGAACTTGGCAGCCAGGAGCGCGTGCTCGACCTCGAGGCGGTCGTACGCCTCGCGCAGCTTCTGGATCAGGGGATTGGCGAGCACGGCCGGGAGGCTGTCGAAGTCGCGCTTCTGGACCAGGTCGAACTGCGCCTCGAGGGCAATGCGCTCGGCCTCGGCGCCGGTCAGGCGGCGGTTCAGCTCCATGAAGCGCTCGCTCTCGGCGTCCTTGCTGAGATCGACCGGCAGCATGTTGTGCTCGCTCTGGAACTTGAGCAGCTTGCCCTCCGCCTCCTGGCGGCGGGTCTGGAGCTCCTTCAGCTTCAACTGCAGGAAGTCGCGGATCTGCTCGGTCGACTCGTACAGCCGCTCCATCCCGGTCTTGACGAACAACCGGGCGTGGGCGTTGGCCACGTCGGCGGCCAGGGTCGCGTCGGTGGCCAGGAACTCGAGCGCGACCAGGCGGGTGCCGCGTACCGGCTGCACGGTGAGCTGGTGCAGGTACTGGTTCACCAGCACCTGCGGGAGCGGCGCATCGGCAGGCACGTCGGCGGCGACCGGTGTGTCGGTGAAGCGGGTGTCGCGCGCCAGCCCGAGGTCGCGGATCACGCGCTCGGCGAGCGTGCGGCTGCGGAGCAGCGAGAATTGCGTCTGGTAGTAGTCGTACTTGGTGTTGGCGAGCGCGTCCTGGGCCGCGCTCGGGGCGGGCGAGTTGAGGATCTGGAGGGCCTTCGGCTCGATGAGGACGGTGGCGACGCCGTCGTACCAGGGCGTGCTGAGCGTGCAGTAGAGGGTGGTCACACCCATGGTCGCGAGCAGCGTCCCCGCGATCACGCGCCAGCGGCGGCGCAGTGCCTTGACGAGGTCGCCCACCAGCCCCGCGCCCTCGGCGGCCGGCAAGGGCGGCGGGAGCGCGATCGGCGTGCGCAGCGCGCGCTGCAGGTGATAGGGCGCGAGCGACTGCTGGGCGCCATTCATCTCCGCTCCGTTCGGTTCGCCGCCGGTCATAGCGGCACCTTTAGGCCCATCCCGAGGTGGACGAGATCGGCCACCAGGCGGTAGGCGACCCAGGCGGGGAGCTTGACGGGCGAGGCCGATACGCTCACCACGTCGCCTTCGCGCACGAAGAGGTCGGGGCTGCGCAGCGCGGCCACGTCGCCGACGTTGACCTGGCGCACGTTGGTCTCGCCGTTCACGCCGGACCGGAAGACCTTGACGATCGCGGACGCGGGGAAGCTGAACCCGCCGGCGGTAGCGATCGCGCCGTGCACGGTCAGGCCGGGCGTGAGCGCGTATACGCCCGGCTTGGCGACCCAGCCCTCGGCGATGAACTTGCCGGCGGCCGGGATCCAGAGCACGTCGCCGGCGCGGACGGGCAGGTCGAGAAAGCGCCGGCGGACGGCGGCGTCGGTCTCGAGGGTGTCGATGACGATCGCGCCAGCGAGCTGCTGATCGAACGCGGGCTCGGTCGGCGGCGCGTTGCCCAGGAACCCGACCGCGGCGCCGCGGCGACTCTCGACCGGGACCAGCACCATGCGGGTCCCCGCCTCGGCCGTCGCCCCGCCCGCGGCCGAGAGGACGTCCGTGACGGTGGTGTTGCGCGCGGTCTGGCTGACATTGCCGGGCCGGTGTACGGCCCCTTCGACCGACACCTGCTGGCTGCGGTACTCCTCGACGAAGACGGTGATGCGCGGCTTGAACATGTACTCGCCGAGGCGGCGGGTGAGGTCCTGCTGGACCTGCGCGACCGTCTGGCCGGCGACCGACACCGTGTCGAGGAGCGGGAGCGTGATGTCGCCGTTGCCGTCGATGCGGACGCGCTGGTTCACGTCCTCGAGGTCGAACGCCTTGACCGCGATCACGTCGCCGGTGCCGAGGACGTAGTCCCCGGTGGCGTCGCCCTGCGCGCGCAGGGCTTCGAGTTGCGCGAGGCGCTCGGCGTTCTCTGCCGGGACGGCGGGGGCGGGGCGGGTGGTGCTGGGCGAAACGGTGAGATGCGCCGGGCCGGCGGCACAGCCGGTCAGGGCGCACAGCAGGGCGGCAGTGAGTCTCAGGGGGGAGGTCATCTAGGCTCCGGGGGCTAAGCGCGTACGATGCGCGGGTCGAGCCGTTCCGACAGCTGCTCGATCAGGCCGCGATCCAGGGTTCGTAGCGACTCGTGCTCGTGCTCCAGCAGGTCCGTGCGCAGCAGCGGATCGCCGGTGTGCGTGAAGAAGCGGTGACGGAAGGTCGCATCGGTCAAGATGCGGCCCAGAACGCGTTCGACTGTGTCTTGTGCCATGGCAGGGGTGTCGCACGGTGTTCGGTGCGCGGTGGGAGGCGTTGCAGTGTCCATGCCAGCAGGATCGCATGTGTGGGTGTGACCTTTCGGTTGGCGCGCCGTGCGACCTGCGGGGTGTGCGCGTGCACGGTCGCAAAGTGTTGCGTTCCGGCCAGGTCTGGGCGCAAGAAGTAGGCTGGGCTTGCTTGGTAGACGGGTGCGACATCTCCATGGCGGACCCTCACGCACGTGCCGTGAGCGGCGCGGACGTGAGCGACGTGACCGACGCCGGCGCGGCGCGGCGGGACGCGATGCCGAGCTTCTGCAGGCGGAAGCGGAAGGTGCTCTCGCACAGGCCGAGGATCTGCGCGGCGCGGCTCTGGTTGCCGCCGGCGAGGGCGAGCGTCTTCTGGAAGAGTTCGCGCTCGAGCTGCCGGAGCGTGGCCCCGCCGGGTGGGATCGTGATGGTGGTCGGGCTCGAGTACCCGGGGGCGGCCGCCCCGGGCGGGCCGACGGGGAGGTCGACCGCGATGACCAGGCCGCTGCGGCAACGGATGGCCGCACGCTCCATGGCGTTCTGCAGCTCGCGCACATTGCCTTCCCAGGGCGCGGCCTCGAGCGCGGCGCGGGCCTCGCGCGAGATGCCGGGGGGAATGCGGCCCATGGCGAGTGACGTGCGCGCGAGGAAGAGGCTGGCGAGCGGGAAGATGTCTTCCGGGCGGGCCCGTACGGGCGGCAGCTCGACCGTGCACAGGCGCAGGTGATGGGCGAGGTCCGGGTGGAAGCGGCCCTCGCGCGCGAGGTGGTCCAGGTCGCGGGTGGTGGCGGCGATCACGCGCACGTCGACCCGCAGGGGTCGGTCGCCACCGGTGGGCATGACCACGCCGCCGTCCACCAGCTCCAGCAGCGCGCGCTGCAGCGCCGGGCTCGCGCTCTCGACCTGGTCGATGAACAGGCAGCCGCCATGCGCCTCCCAGAGCAGGCCGCTGGTGCCGTCCGGGCCGAACAGCGCGTGCTGGCGCTCGGCCGCGGGCAGGGCCCCCAGGTCGACGGCGACGAAGCGGGTGTCGCGCCGGCGGCTGCGGGCGTGGATCGCCTGCGCGACGAGCTCCTTGCCGGTCCCCGGCTCGCCGCACACGAGCACGGTGGTGTCGCTGGATTCGATCGCGCGCAGCACCGCCAGGACCGGACGCATGGCGGGGCTGCGAGTGAACAGGCCTTCGTAGCGCTCGAAGCCGTCGAGGTCTTCGGCCGCCGGCGTCCCGGGCCGCTCCAGGCCGTGCGCCCGGCGGTGACGGTAGGCGAGATCGCGCGCCGTGCGGGCCGCCTGGGCGGTGCGCAGGCCGAGACGACAGAACGCCTGCACGGCATGGGGATCGGCGGGCGCGGGCAGGATCGCCAGCTCGCGATCGGCCGAGGCCTCGGCGGGCGGGGCGCCGGAGGCGAGGAGCACGCGCGTCGCCATGGGCCGCAGCGTGGCCACCTCGGCGGGACCAAGGAGACTGGTCGCGCCGTCGATCACGACCACGGCGACGTCGAAACGCGCGAGGATGGTGCGCGCCTCGTCGTCCTGGGCGACGGTGGTGGGGGCGATGGCCTCCACGGCATGCGCCATGTGGAGCACGTCGGGGCAATGGTCGCCGATGATGAGAATGCGATGTTGGAGGAAGTCGATCATAGTGCCTCGCGGGGTAGGGTGGGTGGGAGAGCGCGGAACGAGGAGGCGTGTGTACGGGTCGGCACCCGATGGCGTCAACGAAAACCGACCGCGAGGGCGCGCGGAAATTAGGAAAACTTTCGGCGCGGAATGCGAGGTGAGTTCGCTGTAGCCTGCGCGTCGCCGTACAGCATGGCACCATCCTGGGAGAGGACGCGCAGGTAGTGCGTGATCGTGGTGAGCGAGTGCTGTGGCTCGTGACGAAGCAGCGGAACGAGCCAGTAGAGCGTCGCCCGCCCGATCGCGATCAGGTCGCGTTCGTGCTCGGCCCAGCGCGGCTGCTGGCGCTGGCCGGCGCGTCGCTGCAGGTGCAGGTCGGCGGCATCGCATTCGTCGAGCGCGGCCCAGGGGTCGGTCCGGCCATGGACGGTCCAGCGCTCGAGGGCGGCAATTTGCAGCGCCAGCAGGCCGCGCGCGGTGTGGCGGCAGAGCGGCAGTCCCGTCGGCTGCCAGCGCCGGCCGCCGCACTGCAGGCACGGGCGTTCGTCCGGGCGCAGGCGCACGTCGGTCACGATCTCGGGCAACGGGCGTGGTGCGACCGCGCCGCCGGCATCGGCGCCGTCCGCGTAGTGCCGGTGGGTGAGGGCCGCGATGCCGAGCCAACTGAGCGGGAAGCTCCAGTCGAGCCCGGGGAGGCGCCGGTAGCGGACGCGCCAGTCGCGGTCGAGCGGATCGCTGTACGCGGTGCCATGCAGCAGGGCGACGATGGCGGCTTCGAACTGTACCTGCATCCAGCGCGGGGTCGGGATGGTGCCGCCGGCGTGGTGGAGCAGGTCGATGGCCTCGCGCCGGCGGTGTTCGACCAGGGCCCGGGCGATCACGTCAGCCAGCTCGGTGTCGCGCGCGAGCGCCGCCACCAGCCGCTGGTAGGCGTCGTCGGTGTGGATCATCCCGAGCGCCCCGTACGCGTACAGCCGTGCCGTGGCGGGGCCGGTGGCGATGGTGGCGTCGAGGGCTGGGAGCGCGCGCGCGCCGATGCGGCCGAGCGCTTCGGCGGCGGCGACGGCGGCGCCGCCGTCCTCGTCGGTCGCGAGGTAGGTCGTGAGCACGTCGATCGCACGGGGATCGCGCAGTTCCCCCAGGACGACGATTGCCCAGACGGGGTCGGTCAAGCCCGCGGCCACGCCTTCGCCGCGCAGGAGGGCGACGCAGGCCGCCACGATCTCGGCGCCGCGGCGCAGGCACTCCTCCATCTCCAGTCGGGGCATGCGCGGAAAGGCGGTGGCGAGACGCGCCACCAGGTCGGTGGCCGACAAGGCGGCCACGGCGGGATCGGGGGGGGGCAGGGTGGCGCTGGCCGGGCGGCCCGGTTCGCTCGCCCAGCGCAGCGCGTCCTCCAGGTCGGTCAGGGTGCTGCCGCCGGTGAGCAGATGCTGCGGTCCGGCGCAGCGGGCCTGGTCGAGCCGGGCGCGCAGGTCGTGCACCGCGGCCACGCGATGGGCGCCCCCCGGGACGAGGGCCAGGCGCTCCTCGAGCGCCCCCCACGAGCGGCCGACGTGCTCCCAGAGCCGGCTCAGCCAGAAGTCGCTGACGGAGAAGGTGACCAGCGGGCCGTCGGGAGGATGCAGTGCGGTCCAGCTCTCGTCGCCGGTGCGGGGCGGGCGGGGCAGGAGGCGGAGCGTGCGGCCGCCACAAAGGATCGCGCGCGCCTGCTCCACGTCCCGGGAGTCGGGGATGCGGCCGTCGGCGACCAGGGCGTCGTAGAAGGCGTGCAGGGTGTCGAGCAGGTCGCGGGCACGGGCCAGGGTCAACCGGAAGCCGCTGGTGTGCTCGTTGATCCATTCGAGCGCGAGCGAAAACTCCCACCAGGGCAGGCGTGCGGCGCTGTGCGTGCTGCGTTTGGCGTAGTCGAAGAAGAGGGCGAGCCGCTTGCCGATCTCGCGCGCGACGCGCGTGCCCTGCTGGCGCTCGATGCGTTCGAGATAGGCGTCCACCCAGGTCTGGAGAATGGCCGACGGCTCGGTGGACGGCGGGGGGACCGTGTGCAGGTCGGACTCGGGTCCGGCGGGCGGGCGATGGGTGTCGGTGGGCATGCGCGGAGGGCGTCATACCACCGACCAGTTGCTACCAGTCAAGAATAATACCGGCGTGCCCGGACTGTTCTCAATCGCGGGCGCGGGGCGAGGCCGGGTCGGAAGCGGCTACGAGCGCGGCAACCGGGGCGGCGCGCCGGGTCGCAGTCTGCTGCGGCCCGGGACGCTCAGGACGGGCACAGCCCGCGGCGCTGGACGACCTGGCCGACGGTACGGACGAGCGCGTCGACGGCGTCGGTCAGGGACGTGTAGCAGCCGTCCGAGATGGCGTGTGCCCGCTCGAGCTTCTCCGCCTTGACGCTGACCTTCTCGAGCACGGTGCGGACGCGCGACGCCAGCTTGCGCGCGCTGGCGTCCGGCTGGCGGCGGGCGGCGCGGATCTCGCGTCGCGCCTGCTTGAAACGCGCCCGGATGGCCCGTCCGAGCTTCCGGGACGAGCACGCGCTGAGGCCCTGCAGGCTGTGGACGCCCTCGTCGAGCTCGCACAGGCCGCCGGTGAACCCGCAGCGCGGGCGCACGCACTCGCCCTCCCGGCAGCGCGCCTCGGTGCAGCTGTCGCCGTCCTCACAGTCGACCGCGGTGTCGCACTCGAAGCGGCAGCCGGCGGAGCAGCCGTCGCCGGTGAGCCCCTTGCCGTCGTCGCACTGCTCGTCGCGCCCGATCGTGCCGTCGCCGCACTGCGTGCCGAACACGACCAGGGCGGCCGTGTCCTGGGCCGATACGTACACCTCGGCCCCGCCGGGGCCGACCACCAGGGCGTGGGGGCCCTCGAGGCCGTCGATGCTGCCGACGCCATTGCGCTGCTGGCCGAAGTAGGTGAGCGTGCCCGTGACCGGATTGCGTTCGAACACCGCCACCGCGTTGTCGTCGGACGACGCAGTGTAGACCAGCTGGCCGTCCGGGCTGAGCGCCACGGCCTCGACGCCGTCGAGGCCGTCGATGCCGTCGACGGTGTCCTGATAGCGCGCCACGAACGTGAGCGCGCCGGTGGCCGGATTGCGCGCGAAGGCCGCCAGGGCCTTGTCGAGCTTCCCGGCGGCGTAGACGTGCGCGCCGTCGGGGCTGACCGCCAGGCCGCGGGCACCGTCCAGGCCGTCGACCCCGGCCTCGCCGTCGCGCTGGCGCTCGACGAAGGTGAGGGCGCCGGTGGCGGGGGTGCGCTGGAAGACCACCACGGCCTTGTCGTCGGGCGCGGCGACGTAGACGCTGGCACCGTCCGGGCTGATCGCGACCGCCTGCGCGCCGGCGAGGCCGTTCACCGGTCCGACGTTGTCCTTCTGGGTCTCGACGAAGCGGAGGCCGCCGGTGGTGGGATCGCGCGTGAACACGACCACGGCGCTGCCGTCGACCGCCGCTACGTACAGGTGTGTGCCGTCGGGGCTCATCGCGAGCCCCTCGGGGCCGTCGAGCCCGGTCACGTCGGCGAGTCCATCGCGCTCGCGTTCGACGAAGGTGAGGTCGCCGGTGCTGGCGTTCCGCCGGAAGACGACGACGGCGTCGTCGCGGCTGCCGCTGACGTAGACGTGCAGCCCGTCGGGGCTGAGCGCCACGCCGCGCGCACGGTCGAGCCCGGTCACGCCGCCGATGTCGTTCCGTTCGCGTCCGACGAAGCGCAACCGTCCGCTGGCGGCGTCGCGCGCGAAGATGGCGAGCGCGTCGTCCTCGTCGCCGGCGGCGTACAGCGACGTGCCGTCCGCGCTGAGCGCCAGGCCGCGGACGCCTTTCAAGCCGTCGATGCCCGCGCCGTCACGCACGACCTGGCGGAAGGCGAGTCCACCGGCGGCGAACGCGGGCAGCGCGGCCGCGAGGAGGAAGGCCGGAACGAGGAGCGCAGCGCGGGAGGGCCGTGGGCTCATGGGTCGAGAGTCTCGCTTTCGTGTCTGAATGCGTGCGGGCGGGGGAAGCGATGCACGCTGGTGTCGAGTATCACGGGCGGTGCGCGTCGATGTCAATGCAAAGGTCGGCACATGGGCCACCGGCGACGCGGATGCGTACGCACGGCGCATGGCGCGACGCGCACCTGACACACGGACTGCGCACGCGGACGCGCACCGTACGGCGAACGCGCTACACGCCGGTGTCGGAGCAGTCGGTGAAGAAGCCGCACCGCGTGCAGCGGGTCTTGCATTGCCGGGGCTGCAGGCGCGCGCCGCAGTTGGGACACGTCCAGAGGTAGATCTCGGGATCCGGGGCGGCGGCGGCAGCGGGCGGTCGCGGGTCGCGTGGCGGCGTCATCGGGATGCGCCGCGCTTCTGGAGGACGACGTAGGCGCTACACGGCTGCATCACGGGATCGGTGCGGGCCGCGTCTTCCGCCTGCAGCAGGCGCGCGAACAGCCCCGGGTCCTCGCGGGCGATGGCCGGCAGGTCGACCATGATGGGGAGCGGGAAGTAGCGTGCGGTCTGCGCCTCGTGCACCACGTCGAAGCGGGCGCGCGCGAGCGGGACGATATCCTGCGGGCGGACGGCCTGGAACGGGCTCAGGTTCCAGCCGGGATCCGGCGGAGTGATCTCGTCGGTGTGGCGGAAGCGCGCCGGGATGGTGGCCAGGAGCGCGTTCACCTTGGCCAGACGAGCGGGGGCGTACTGCAGGCGCCGCTCGCCGACATAGGCGTGGAAGGCGAACAGCCCGCCGGGACGCAGCGCACGGTCGACCTGCGCGTAGATGTGCTCGAGGTTGGTCAGGCAGTGCAACGCGCCGCTCGACCAGATGCAGTCGTAGGCGGCCACGGGCAGCTCGACGAAATTGAGATCCGTCTCGACGAAGCGCACCCGCTCGGCGAGCGGGCCCAGGCGGGCGCGGACCTTGGCGAGCACGCCGGGGCTCACGTCGTACACGTCGAGCCGCGCGCTGCCGCCGGCCTGCAGCCAGGCCGCCTCGTAGCCCTCGTCGTCGCAGCCGAGGACGGCCACGTCGTGGAAGAGCCCGCGGGCGACCAGATCCTGCAGCCAGGTGCACTCGGGGTCGCCCGTGAAGGCGCGGTTACGGGCGGTGGCGGTCACGTCGTTGGTCCCGGCGAAGAAGCGGTCGAAATTGGCCCGCGTCCAGTAGGCCTTCTCCATCGGCAGCTGGCGCTGATAGACGGGATTGCTCGGGCGCACGCGGTACTGGTCCGTGGGCCAGCTGGCGAGCGGGCGGGGCTGCCACACCGACACGACGAAGTCCGCCTGCGACGGGTGGTCGTGCACCAGCGTGTCGAACCGTGGCACCCAGCGCTGGAACCAGGGATAGCGTTCGAGAAGCGGGCCCCACCCGGGGAACATCCAGCCGAGGGAGATGCCGTAGGCCGAGCCGAGCTCGAGATACGGACGGCACATCTCGCGAATATTCGCCATCGTGCATTCGAAGTTGTGCTCGTAGGGAACCGGCGAGTCCCAGAAGAGCTTCTGCTGCGGCGTCTCGGCGGGCACCAGGCGCAGCCCGCGGCCGATGCGGTAGAGGAGCCGGCTCGCCCGCACGGTGGCGCCGCCGTAGTTGACGAACGTGAGCACGACGCGTCCGTCCGGCTTGACGACGCGGGCCATCTCGCGGATGCCGCGCTCGGGGTCGGCCAGGTGGTCGAGCGCCGAGTCGCACAGGACGCGGTCGAACGTCTGGTCCGGGAAGGGAAGCGTCTCGGCGATGCCGCGGATGAGGGTCACTTTGGCACCGTGCTCGGCCATGCGCCGGCGGGCGCCCTCGAGCATCACCGGCGACGGCTCGACCACGTAGGCCTCGAGCCCGAGCTTGTTCAAGCGGCAGGCATGCACGGCTTCCGCCGCTGCCACTTCGAGCAGCTTCCCGTGCGCGCCGGCGGCGGTCGCATCGACCGGCGCGTCCGCCAGACGCAGGAAGACGAAGATGTTGTCGGGCGTCATGGGCCACTCTGCGCGCAGGGGATACGCGTTCCACTCGCCCTGGATGTTCAAGTCGCCGCCCGACATGGCGGGTGGGTCTTTCTCGCAGGGCTCCGGGATTGTCAACTCGTGCGGCCGGGGGGCGGTCGCGGGGGTAGGCTCGCTCGCGGCGGGCCGCGCGGCGGCGGGGGCGACGTCTCCGTTTCGATCGGCGACGAGTGGAGCGGGCCGCTCCGTGCGCGCGGCACGTCGTCGCCTCAAGGCACTCCGACGTCGCCCCCGCCGCCGCGCTCGACGACGCGACCGCCGTCCGCGCGCCGCCTACACGCGGCGCGGCGCACGGCGGTGCACGGTGAGCGTGACGTGGTGGCGGGCGCGTGCACTGGCGGTGCGCGGCGAGTCGCGGGCGCGGGGGTGTCCTCGGAGTGCCTTGAGGCGCCGATGCGCCATGCGCCCGAAGCAGCTTGCCGCGATCGGCGCCGATCGAAACGGAGAGGACACCCCCGCGCCCGCGGACCGCCCCCACGACCCCGGTGCCCGCTCGAAAGGGCCAGCCGCCCGACCGCGTGCGCGCGATTCGCGACGACATCGGCGCGCGGCGGGGGGCGGTCGCGGGCGGAGGCTCGCTCGCGGCGGGCCGCGCGGCGGCGGGGGCGACGTCTCCGTTTCGATCGGCGACGAGTGGAGCGGGCCGCCCCGTACGCGCGGCACGTCGTGGCCTCAAGGCACTCCGACGTCGCCCCCGCCGCCGCGCTCGACGACGCGACCGCCGGTCGCGCGCCGCCTACACGCGGCGCGGCGCACGGCGGCACGGTGGGCGCGGTGTGGTGGCGTGCGCGTGCACTGGCGGTGCGCGGCGAGTCGCGGGCGCGGGGGTGTCCTCGGAGTGCCTTGGGGTGCCGATGCGCCATGCGCTTGAAGCAGCTTGCCGCGATCGGCGCCGATCGAAACGGAGAGGACACCCCCGCGCCCGCGGACCGCCCCCACGATCCCGGTGCCCGCTCGAAGGCACCGCCTTGACACTACCGCGACCCGCCGCTACCCCGGCGCAGTGTCCGCAGCCCAGGAGCTGATCGTCGGCGCCATCGACATGCACTGTCACCACGGCCCCGACCCGCACCGGGCGCGCAGCGTCGACGCCGCCGAGGCGGTGGCCGAGGCCGAGGCCCTCGGCATGGGCGCCCTGGTGCTGAAGAGCCACGCCTATCCGACCGGCCCGGTGGCGATGCTGATGCAGAAGACGGTGCCATGATGACGGTCGGACCGGCGCGTGCGATCATGTCGACCGACTTCGGGCGGGCGGCGAGCCCCCATCCGGCCGCCGGGATGCGGCTCTTCATCGAGGAGATGCTCGGCGCGGATGTGCCGGCGGCGGCGATCGACCTGATGGCGCGGCGGAACCCGGCCCGCCTGCTCGGACTCGCATGAGTGCGCCCGTCGCTCCGCTCCGCATCGGCATCCTCGGCGCGGCACGCATCGCGCCCATGGCGGTCATCGCCCCGGCGCGGCGCGTGCCCGAGGCGCGCGTGGTGGCGGTGGCGGCGCGCGATCCCGAGCGGGCGCGGCAGTTCGCCGCCAAGCACGCCATCCCCCGCGTCCATCCGACCTACGAGGCGCTGCTGGCGGATCCCGAGATCGAGGCCGTCTACAATCCGTTGCCGAACGCCCTGCACGCGCCGTGGACCATCCGCGCCCTGGCGGCGGGCAAGCATGTGCTGTGCGAGAAGCCGTTCGCCGCCACGGTGGCCGAGGCACAGGCGATGGCCGAGGCGGCCAAGCGGGCCGGGCGCGTGCTCATGGAGGCCTTTCATTATCGCTACCACCCGCTGTTTGCGCGCCTGCGGACCATCATCGGCGCCGGCGAGCTGGGCGAGGTCCGCCACCTGGAGGCGCACTTCTGCATCCCGATCCTGTCGCGGAGCGACATCCGCTACTCGGCGGCGCTGGCGGGCGGGGCGCTCATGGACGCCGGCTGCTACACGGTCCATCTGCTGCGCCACCTGGCCGCCGCCGAGCCCGAGGTGGTGGCGGCGCGGGCGCGGTGGACGCGGGGCGGCGTCGACCGCACCATGGCCGCAGAGCTGCGCTTTCGCGACGGGCGGACGGCCCGTCTCACCACCTCGTTGTTCTCGCGCTGGCTCCTGCGCGCGACCTGTCAGGTCCAGGGGACACGCGGGCGGCTGCACGTGCTGAACCCGTATGCGCCGCAGTTCTTCCACCGCCTGCGGGTGACCACCCCCGCCGGCACCCGCACCGAGCGGGTGGGCGGGCCTCCCACCTACGACTGCCAGCTGCGGGTGTTCGCCAACGCCGTCCGCCAGGGGGTTCCCGTCGCGACCGATCCGACCGACGCTATCGCCAACATGCGGGTGATCGAAGCGATCTACGCCGCCGCCGGTCGCGGGTGACGGCCGCGAACGTGCAGGACTGCACGACCGGTCGGAAGAGGGCCCCTTCCAAGGACGATTGTCCTTGACGGCGAAATTCCGCCCGCGGTACGCCAAGGGGTCGGTCGCGGGCGACATCTCGCCTGCCGGAAGGAGTGGCATGACGCGGACCACGACGGAGAGCCGGACCAGGGCGGCGGGCGCAGCCATGCTCTGGATGGTGTGCGCGGCGACGGCGACGCTGGCGGCCGACGCACAGCTGGTCAGCCTGGGCGTCGGCAGCGCGGTGCAGGGCACCATCGGCGGCACGCCGCGCAATCTCGGCTTCGCCGGTGTGTTCAACATCTCGATCGACGGCGGGCCGACGACGCAGGGCTACTGCGTCGACCTGAATCACACCATCCGCATCGGCGACACCGTCGCCCAGATCCCGCCCGACTACCCGTGCGAGGTGGTCTACATCCTGAACACGTTCTACCCGCAGGCCACGCCCGTACTGACCGCCGCCAAGGAGGCGGCCGCGGTGCAGGCGGCCATCTGGTTCTTCACCGACGGCTACGTCATCACCGGCCCGGCCGACATCACGGCGCGCGCCAATGACATCATCGCCGCGGCCCAGCCCCAGTGCACGGCCGTCCCGCCCGTGCCGCATACCGTCACCGTCACGCCGGCCAGCGCCTCGAGCTTCCTGCCCGGTCCCACCACCCACACCGTCACCGCCACCCTGCGCGACACCAACGACGCGCTCATCCCGAATCATGCCATCCGGATCGAGGTGACCGGGGTGTCGGGGCCCAAGGTGATCGACGGCACGACCGACGGCGCGGGGCAGTTCACGGCCCAGTACACCAACGACTTCGCCGTCACGGGCACGGACACCATCACCGCCAGCGCGAGCTTCACGGTCCCGGTTGGCCTCGAGTTCAAGACCGGCGACAAGCAGGGCATCGTGCTCGCCGGCACACCCCGTACCGGTACGGTCGACGGGACGGCCACCAAGGACTGGGTCTCGGCCAGCTGCGGCGACGGCGTCATCAACCTCGAAGGCGAGGAGTGCGACGACGGCAACACCGTCGACGGCGACGGCTGTGACGCCAACTGCACCACCACCCGCTGCGGCAACAACGTGCACACCGCGGGCGAGGAGTGCGATGACGGCAACCAGAGCAGCGGCGACGGGTGCGATGCCAACTGTCGCGTCACCGGCTGTGGCAGCGGCGTCGTCAGCAGCGGGGAAGAGTGCGACGACGGCAACCAGACCGACGGCGACGGCTGCGACTCCAACTGCAAGACCACGCGGTGCGGCAACGGGGTGGTGACCGCGGGCGAGGAGTGCGATGACAGCAACGTCACCAGTGGCGACGGCTGCGACGCCAACTGCACCACCACCCGGTGCGGCAACGGCCTGGTGGCAGGGACCGAGGAGTGCGACGACGCCAACCCCACCGACGGGGACGGCTGCGACAACAACTGCACCACTACCCGCTGCGGCAACGGGCATCGTACGGCCGGCGAGCAGTGCGACGACGGCAACGTCGCCAGCGGCGACGGCTGCGACGCCAATTGCACCAACACCGGCTGCGGCAACGGCATCGTCACCGCCGGCGAGCAGTGCGACGATGGCAACGGCACCAACGGCGACGGCTGCAACAACAACTGTACCGTCCCCGGCTGCGGCAACGGCGTCCTCGAGGGCGGCGAGCAGTGCGACGACGGCAACGGCACCAACGGCGACGGCTGCGACAACAACTGCCGGCCGACGGGCTGTGGCAACGGCGTAGTCTCGCCGGGCGAGCAGTGCGACGATGGCAACGGCGCCAGCGGGGACGGCTGCGACGCCAACTGCCGGCCGACCGGCTGCGGCAATGGCGCCGTGACCGCCGGCGAGCAGTGCGACGACGGCAACGGCACCAGCGGCGACGGCTGCGACACCAACTGCACCCCCACCGCGTGCGGCAATGGCATCCGCACGTCCCCGGAGGAATGCGACGACGGCAACACCGCCGACGCCGACGGCTGCGAGGGCGATTGTACGGATCCCTTCTGCGGCAACGGCATCATCGACCCGGGCGAAGGCTGCGACGACGGCAACACCGCCGACGGCGACGGCTGCTCGGCCGAGTGCCGCGCCCTCGAGAGCTGCACCGACCTCTACGACAACGACGTGGACGGGCTGATCGACGCCGAGGACCCCGACTGCCTCGGCGTGTGCAAGCCGATCCTGCGCGATCCCGGCCTGATCGCATTCGATCCGACCGAGCCGAAGGACCGCATGCGCGGCAGCGGCGGCATTCCGCTCACCTCCTCGGCCGTCATCAATCCGGCCACGGAGCGCGTCGGCATCCTGCTGACCAATCAGGACGACGTCCTGCTGCGCCACTTCATCGAGCCGGGCAACTTCACGGTGATCGGCAAGAAGTGGTTCTTCCGTGACAAGACGGCGCTCGTCAGCGGCGGCCTGTTCCGCATGGAAGTGGGGCGCATCGGCAACGCCAAGGAGCGGCACCGCATCAAGTACAAGGCGTTCGGGGACTTCGACGCGGCGACGGTTGCCACCATGACGTTCGAGATCGTCATCGGGGACGACTGCTTCTACAACAAGGCGACGTGGCGGCGGATATCGGCGGGGTGGAAGCTCGGGATCCGGTCGCAGTAGTTGGCGGGGCGCGTTCGCGGGCGGTGGGGGCGGGACCGGGGTCTTCGCTTAGTTCGCCGGCGGTCGCGGCGACGGACCACGGGCGAATGCCGCGTCGTCGGCTCAATGCGCTCCGACCCCGGTCCCGCCCCCACCGCCCGCGCCGCAACGGCGGCCACGCTGCGACGGGAGTGGGCGCATCGGCTTCGCCAGGCCCGTGAGCTCCTGCATCATCCTGCTCATCGCTGGTCAGCCTTACGAGGAGCCTGCTAAAGCCAAGGCAGTGGAGCTCCGCTATTTCGACTCGTACGCTGGAGGGGCTGGGATGAGAGCCGAACTGCGGTTGTCGTCGTGTCGCGGTCTGCCCTAGAGTGGGGAGCGCCATGGATGACGCACGGGCACCTGAGATCGCCGCCATCGACGCGCTCGTCGATCGGTACCGCGCCCGCTGCCTCTGGTTCTTGCGCGGCGACTACTACCCGACCACGGATGCCGACCGACTGCGCCTCCTGATGTACATCGAGCAGTATGGCGATGTCGCCGCCTATCGCCAGGCGGGGAAGCTGAAGCGATGGCTCTCACAGAGTTCCAGCGCACCATCTGCCGCCTGATCGCGGCCCACCGCGTCGCCAGTGGCGAAAGCTACGTGGCCGGCGCCGTGGCGCTGAACGAGCTGCTCGGCGCGGCACGCGTCTCGCGCGATATCGATCTGTTCCACGACACCGAAGCCGCCGTGGACGCCGCGTGGACCGCGGATCGTGCGTTGTTGGAGGCCGAGGGACTGGCGGTACGTGTGGTGCGAGAACGGGTGGGGTTCGTGGAAGCCGAGGTCTGCCGTGAGGGGCAGACGGTGCTCATGCAATGGGCACGCGACAGCGCGTTTCGCTTCTTTCCGCTCGTCCAGCATCCGGAGCTCGGCCTCACGCTGCATGCGGTCGATCTGGCGACCAACAAGGTCCTGGCGCTGGTCGGTCGGCTGGAGGCGCGCGATTGGATCGACGTCATCGCGTGCGATCAACGCCTGCAGCCACTGGGCTACCTGGCGTGGGCGGCCTGCGGGAAGGATCCGGGGTTCAGCCCCGCCGCGATCCTCGAGTACGCCGCCCGGACCGCGCGCTATTCGCGAGCCGAGATTCAGGCGCTCGCGTTCTCCGGACCGGTTCCGGATGCCGGCGAGTCGTCGCGCAGGTGGCATGCGATGTTGGAGGAGGCGCGACACATCGTGGCGCTCTTGCCCGTCGAAGAGGCGGGAACGTGTGTGCTCGGGACAGGTGCCGAGCTGTACCGGGGCGCGGCCGCCGCGCTTCGCGGGGCGCTGCAGGAGCACGCGATTGCCTTTCACCACGGACGGATTCGTGGCGCCCTGCCGCGGCTGGTCACCGTCGAGCAGCCCGCGTAGGCTACGCGATGGCGGTCCGCTGCCCCACCTGCGGGAGCGACTGCTTCGCGGGCGACCCCCCACGCCGTCACGCACGTCCCACGCGACCCGAACCGGCCCCACCCACGCGCGCCCGCGCATGTGTGGCAGGCGCCCGCAGCTCAGCGCGTGAGCAGGAGGCACCCCGCGATCGGCCCCCCGCCGGCCGCGACCACGGCAACCTCGCAGTCGGGCACCTGCCGCTCCCCGCACGTCCCCCGCAGCTGCCGGATCGCCTCCGCCAGAAACCCGAACCCGTGCAGCCGGCCACCGGAGAGCTGCCCGCCCCAGGTGTTGGTCGGCAGCGCGCCGCCGAGACGGAGGCGGCCATGCTCGACGAACGGACCGCTCTCGCCACGGCCGCAGAAGCCGAGCGCCTCGAGCCAGGCGAGCGTCAGCCAGCTGAAGCCGTCGTAGAGCTGGGCGGTGTCGACGTCGGCCGGACGCACGTCGGCGCGCGCCCACATCTGCGCGGCGGCGTCACGGCAGGCCATGGTGGTGAGGTCTTCCCACTGATCCCACACCGGGCGCCCGCGGATCGCGCTGCCGATGGCATGGATGCGGACCGCGCGCTGGGGCAGGTCGCGCGCGGTGTCGGCCGCCGACACCACCACGGCGGTCGAGCCGTCGACGGGCACGTCGCAGTCGAACAGGCAGAACGGCCAGCTGATCATGCGGGCGCCGAGATACGTGTCGAGCGTCATCGGCTCGCGGTAGACGGCAGCCGGGTTGAGCGCGGCGTGTGCGCGCGCCGTGAGCGCGATCTCGGCCAGATGCTCGCGGCGGGTGCCGAACTCGTGCATGTGGCGGACGGCGTGCAGCGCGATCCAGTTGGCCGCCGACATGGCGCCGAACGGGATCAGCCACTGGGCGAAGCCCGTGATGTGGCGCGAGCCGGCGCCGATGCCGGCGCGGCCGCCACCGGCCTGCGCGGTGGCTTCGGTGACCGTCCGGTAGACGAGCGCATGGCGGCAGAGCCCCGCGCCCACGGCGAGCGCCGCCAGCATGACGGGGGCGATCTGCGCCGGCCCCTCGCCGCCCGAGCCGTGCCAGCCGAGCTGGAGGCCGAGCGCGTCCTGGACCTCGGCGATGCCGGGGCCGGAGAAACCCGGGGCGGCGGCGCCGAGCGGCCCGGGGTAGCAGGCGAGGCCGTCGATGTCGGCCGGCGTGAGGCCGGCGTCGGCGATGGCGCGCAGCGCCGCCTCGCAGGTGAGGTCCAGGTCGGTGCGCATGAGCCGGCGTCCGATCTGGGACTGGCCGACGCCGGAGAGGATGGCGCGCCGCTCGAGGTGTTGGTCGCTGCCGGGGTGGATCGCGGGAGCGACCGCGCGCTCCGGTTGCGGCGTACGCGCGGGCGGCGGGTCGGGTGTCGGGTCGGGCTCGAACAGCGGCAGGGCGATGTCGTCGCTCACCTCCCGGAACGTCACCCGGACCGGCATCCCGATGCGGACGGCCTCGGGCGTGCAGCCGACGAGGTTGGTGGTCAGGCGCAGGTTGGCCTGCTCGGCCAGCTCGACCAGCGCGATCACGTATGGGACCTCGTGCCCCGGGTACCAGGCCTGGTGGTTCACGGTGTAGCTGACCACAGTGGCGCGACCGCTCACCGCCTCCCACGCGGTGTCGTGCCCGTGGCAGCGCGGGCAGATTGGCCGGGGCGGATGCACGTACCAGCCGCAGCCGCGGCAGCGTGTGATCTCGAGCCGGCCGGCGCGGCACATGCGCCAGAAGTGCTCGGTCTCGGGCTCGAGGGCGGGCAGGGGACCCATCATGCGTGGGGAAGCTGTCACAACGCCCGGGCGCCCGTCCAATCATGTGCGCCGGCACGTGGTACCTGCCCGTGGGCGCCATGCGGACGGTGGGCATGCCGGTTGCCGTTCAGAGATAGCGTTTGCCGCGCACGGTTCCGTCGGGCGCCAGCTCGTAGAGCAGCGGCGCCCCGGTCGGGATCTCGAGCTGCAGCACCTGGTCCCGGGTGAGCTGGTCGAGATGCATCACCAACGCGCGCAACGAATTGCCGTGCGCGGCGACCAGGAGGTTCTTCCCGGCGCGGAGATCGGGCAGCAGCGTGGCGGTCCAGTACGGCAGCACCCGGGCGGCGGTGTCGGCCAGGCTCTCGCCGCCGGGCGGCCGCTCGTCGTAGCTGCGCCGCCAGCGATGCACCTGGTCGGCGCCGAACCGCGTAGCGGCCTCGCCTTTGTCGAGCCCCTGCAGGTCGCCGTACATGCGCTCGTTGAGCGCCGCGTCGCGCGTGATGGGCAGGGGCCCGATGCCCGCCGTCTCCAGCGCCAGACGCGCGGTATCGATGGCGCGCTGCAGGGTCGAGGTGTAGAGCGTGTCGAGATGGCGGCCGCGGAGCTTCTCGCCGGCCGCGCGCGCCTCGGCTTCGCCGCGCGGCGACAGCGGTACGTCCACCCACCCGGTGAAACGATTCTCGAGGTTCCACTGCGATTGCCCGTGCCGCAGCAGGATCAGGTCGGCCATGCCGCGAGCCTATAGCGATAAGTCCGCGACCTGGCCAGGCACTATTTTGATTGCGCCGCTGCAGCTCGCCTGCTAAGGTGCGCGCCCTCGCATATGGCCATCATTACGATCTTCGTCCTGCACTGGGTGCTGTCGGCGTTCTTCCAGTCGAGCTTTCAGCATCGCTACGCGGCGCATCGCATGTTCACCTTGACGCCCCGCGGCGAACGCGTCTTCCACCTATTGACCTATTTGGCCCAGGGCTCCTCGTATCTCTGTCCCCGGGCGTACGCGATTCTGCATCGCGAGCACCACGCCTACAGCGACACCGCCAACGACCCGCACGCGCCTGGCTTCTATTCGAACGTGTTCGGCATGATGTGGGCCACCGCCAAGCGCTTCACCCGGCACGTCGACCGCACGTCCTCGCCTGAACCGCGGTTCCTCGGTGGCTATCCCGAGTGGCCGTTGCTCGACGGCCTCGGCTCCGTCTGGCCGGTACGCTTGGCGTGGGCAGCCGCGTACGGCCTGCTCTACCTGTGGCTCGCCACCGCCTGGTGGCAGTGGCTACTGCTGCCGCTGCAGTGGTTCATGGGCCCCATCCACGGCGCCATCGTCAACTGGTGTGGCCACCGCTACGGCTACCGTAACTTCGCCCTCGGCGACGCCTCACGCAACTTCCTTCCCTTCGACTTCCTCACCCTGGGCGAGCTGTTCCAGAACAACCACCACCGCGCCGCCAGCCGCCTCAATTTTGCCTGGCGCAGGTTCGAGATCGACCCGACGTACTGGGTTCTCCGCGGGCTGGCGGCGCTCCGCGTTCTGCAGCTCCGGCCCGGCACCGCCGAGGCCTGAGCGTCGCGCAGGCGGGGACGAGAAGGTCCCCTCCGTCGAGATCTCGACGACGCAGCCGCAGAACTCGCGTCGCATCATCTCACCGAGCAGTGCCTCGTCGTCGCTTCTCGCGACGGTGCGCTGTCCGGCGGGCGTATCGCAGATGGCGACTCCGTGCGAGACCTGTCCCTTCTGGAAGACCACCGTGTATCCGACGATCGTTGCCGGACCGACGTAGTCGCCGTGCAAGGGGACCGGCACGTCCCGCTCGGCGACCGCCGCCGTGATGTCTTCGTAGCCGTAGCCCCGGGGATTCGGCTGGTTCGAGAGGAGGACATACGCCTGTTTGCCGAAGATGCCGCTCAGGTTGGATACCAGGCCGAGCCGCCGCCCCGGCGCCGCGTGCGCCGTGTCGGCACGCAGCACCTCGACCATCCGCGCCACGCCTTCGAGGCTGAAGTGGTTGAAGGGGCCGCCGGCGAACGGCATCGCGCCGGTCCTGTGCGCCCGCCGCGATCGCCCGGCAGAGGTCGTCGAGCGGGGTCAGCTGCAGTACGCCGAGGCCTGCGACGATGCTCCGGGCCTTTGGGCAGCCCAGCGCCGCGCCGATCAACTTGCCGGGATCGGGATAGAGCCAGAGGCCCTGGGTGACCGAGATCGACTCGATCTGGGGGAGCAGCGCCCGGGACCCGGCATCGTCGGCGGCGCTGCGCGCCGCCTCGACCATTAGCTGGTAGGCCTCCGGGCACTGTGTGGGATTCTCGTTCTTGTCCTGCCGGAAGCCGATGCCGACGATAACCGGGGTGTTGGGCGCGAGCGGCCTCATGGTCGTGCTGGCGTCACTCGCCCGTGTAGACGGGCTTCCGCTTTTCCGCGAAGGCCTTCATGCCCTCGCGCGCGTCCCTGGTGCCGAAGACCGGGCTGCCGACTTCGAGCTCCTTCGCCAGGGCGTCGGCCTCGGGGGTGCTCTCGTCGACCTCGCGCAGCATCTGCATGAGCGCCCGGATCGAGAGCGGGCCGTTGTCGCAGATCTCCGCGGCGATCTTCCTCGCCTCGGCGAGGGTCTGGCCGCGCGGAACCAGCCGGCCGACGAGACCGAAGCGGAGCGCCTCCGCGGCGGTGACGTGCCGCCCGGTGAGCAGGATCTCCGCCGCCAAGGTGTAGGGAATCTGCCGGCGCAGGCGCACCGAGGAGCCGCCGAGGGGAAAGAGACCGCGGCGCGCTTCGGTGACGCCGAAGACCGCGTCCTCGGCCGCCACGCGAATGTCGGTGCCCTGGAGGATATCGGTTCCGCCCGCGACCGCGTAGCCCTCCACCGCGGCGATGATGGGCTTCTGCGGGCGGTTGTGGCGGAGCAGGGCCTGCCAGTGGATGTCCGGCACGTCCGACATCAGCGCCATGAACTCGTCGTCGGTCTCCCCGGCGCCCATCGCCTTCAAGTCGGCGCCGGCGCAGAACACGTCGCCCCGCCCGGTGAGGATCGCGGCGCGCAGTCCGGGGTCGTCGTCGAGCATGCGCCAGGCCCGGTACATCCCCGCCAGCATGCCACTGCTGAGCGCGTTCTTCGCCTCGGGGCGGTTCAGGGTGACGATCAGGACGTGCCCGTCGCGTTCGAGCAGGCAGTGGTCGGCATTCATGGTCTTCCTCCCGTGCTCAGCGCATCTCGTAGTCGTCGAGTCGCGGCTGGCGCATGTCCTCGCGGAAGCGGTCATAGGTCCAGGGCCAGGCCGTCGGCAGATCGTCGGCGTCGAGGTACCAGCTCTTGCAGCCGCTGGCCCAGATGGTGTGCTTGGCCGCGTCCCTACGCTCCGCGTCGAAGCGGTCCATCGCGGCCCGGGACGGGCTGATCTCCCGGCAGGCGCCGGATCGCAGCTGGTCGATCAGCTGCATGATGTAGGCGAACTGCAGCTCGACGACGTCGATCAGCGAGAAGTTGCCGACCGGCCCGTTGGGGCCGTTCAGCAGGAAGAGATTCGGACACTCGGGGATCGCGATCGCCAGGTAGGCCGCCGGCCCCGCCTGCCACACGGTATCGAGCGGCGTGCCGCCGCGACCCAGCACCTGCATGGGGCGGAGGAAGCGGTCGACCCGGAAGCCGGTGGCGAGCACCAGCACGTCGAGCGCGTGCAGCGTGCCGTCCCGGGTGCGCACGCCGGTCTTCTCGATGCGCTCGATGCCCTCCGTCACCAGGTGCGCGTTGGGGCGCTGGATGGCATCGTAGAAATGCTCCGACAGGATCAATCGCTTGCATCCGGCGCGGTAGTCCGGACGGAGCTTCTCCCGGAGCACCGGGTCCCTCACGTTGTTCTCGAGGTTCGCCTTGCAGAACTCGTGAATCACCCGCAGCTGGGGCGCGTTCATATCGGACAGGTGATTCGAGAAACCGTTGATGTACATGTCCGCCACGTCCCGGCGGATCTGGTGCATGGCCTCCGGGTTTGCCCGGAACATCGCCTTCTCGGCCGCCGTGAAGGGCGTATTCTCCATCGGCGTGATCCACTGGGGGGTGCGCTGAAAGAGCGACAGGTCCCCCACGCGGTCGGCCAGCGCGGTGACGATCTGAATGGCGCTCGACCCGGTGCCGATGACGCCGATGCGCTTGCCGGCGAGCGCCACGCCGTGGTCCCAGCGGGCGCTGTGAAAGGCCGTGCCGGCGAAGGCGTCGATGCCCGGAATGTCCGGATAGGCGGGGTGGTGGAGGACGCCCGTCGCCGCGATGACGACGTCCGCCTGGTCGCGCGATCCGTCCGACGCCTCGAGCATCCATCGCCCATTCGTGAACTCGCAGCGGAGGATCTCCGTGCCGTAGCGAATCCGCGAGTCCACCCGGAAGCGGCGGGCAATGTCCTCGAAGTACGCCTGGATCTCCGGGCCCGATGCGAAGCGGCGGCTCCACTCCGGGTTCAGTGCGAACGAGTAGCTGTAGAAGTGGGACGGCACGTCGCACGCGATGCCGGGGTAGGTGTTCTCGCGCCAGGTGCCGCCCAGGCGGTCGGCCTTCTCGTAGATGACGAAGTCGAGGCCGGCCTCCGTGAGCTTGATCGCACTCAAGATGCCGGCCATGCCCGCCCCGATGATGACGACGCTGAGATCGCGACGAGGCGCGTCGGTGGAGGGCGGTGGTCCCGGGGGCGTCATGTCTTGTCTCCCGTCGAGCGCCGCCAAGGCGATAGTCGAAAATTGTCCGCCTGTCACGTCGCGGCGGGACAGGAGCCCCCGGCTGGCGCGGCTGAACTATGCGTGAGCTCGCAGGCACGTACTACGTCGCCCGGCGCGCCACGGCCGAGGAGCATGCCGCCCCAGGCGCGCCGGATGCGCACGACGGACGGGCGTGCGCCGAGAGGGGGTCGGCGAGGTGCGGCTCGGCATTGTCCGCCGTCGCTAACACCCTACGCCGCCTTGTTGGCCCAGGCACGCGCACGGTCGGCAAAGGCTTCGGCGTACCGCGGCCAATCGCTGCAGCAAGCGAGACGTCCTTCGCCAGCTCGGTCGGTGATCGGTGCAGCGAGCTCGGAAGCTCATCCGGGAGCTGAATGGTCACTGATGTCATGGTTCACCCCTCGATTCCCGCTTTCGGTGACTACCACAACGGACGCGAATGCCGGAACAGGGTGCGAGCGGCCAGCGACCGCGCTGACCGCACCGCCGTCGCAAAGCCGAGTCGCGGGCGCGGGGGCGTCGTCGGAGCGCCTCTCGAAGCCGGTGCGCCCGCTCGACCGGGCCGCAGCGCACGTCCGGCGAGAGCCGAAGCGGAGACGACGCCCCCGCGCCCGCGGACCAACGCCCCGGCGGCGGTGACCCTCAGCGCGGATCGACCAGAACGCCCGGGTTCAGCACCCCCGCCGGATCGAGCGCCGCCTTGGCGGCCACCAACGCCGCCGCGAAACCCGCCGGCCGCTGGCGGTCGTACCACGGCCGGTGGTCGCGGCCGACGGCATGGTGGTGCGTGATCGTGCCGCCGAGCCGGAGCAGCGCCTCGGCCGCCGCGGCCTTGATCTCGGCCCACTGCTCGAGCTGGCCGCCGGGACGCGCCGGGGCGATGACGGTGTAGTACGGCGCCGGGCCGTCCGGGTAGACGTGCGTGAAGCGGCAGGTCACCTGTCCCGCGCCGCACACGCGCCGGAGCGCGTCTTCGGTGGCGGCCAGCACGCCGGCATGGAAGGCGGGGAACCGGTCCCACGTGACGGCGGTCTCGAAGGTCTCGCTCACCATGCCCATCGCCACCAGCGCGTCGCGCAGGTACGGGCCGTCGAGGAACGCTTTCCGCCAGGCGCCCGCGGCACCGTCGCGTGCCCCTTCGCTGGCGGTACGCGTGTGGCCGGCGTCCGGCGGCACCCGCCCGCCATGGTCGGCGGCGCACTCGAGCGCGCGCCCCATCCAGGCGTCGAGGGGATGGTCGGCCGACTCGAAGGCGATCAGGAGCACGGCGGCGTCGCCCGCACCGGCGCCGGCGGTCATCGCCTCGCCCGGATCGAGCAGGCGGCAGTTGGCCGGATAGAGGCCCGCTTGCGCGATGGCGCGCGCGGCCCCGGCGCCGGCGGCGAAGTCAGCGAACGGGACCGCGGCGGCGGCGCGGAACGTTGGCCGGCGCTGCAGCCGCATCCACGCCTCCGTGATCACGCCGAGGATGCCTTCGGAGCCGATGAACAGCCGGTCCGGGCTCGGGCCGGCCCCGGAGCCCGGGAGCCGGCGCGTCTCCACCACGCCGGCGGGGGTGACCACGCGCACCGCCTCCACGAAGTCGTCGATGTGCGTGTAGAGCGTAGCGTAGTGGCCGCCCGAGCGGGTGGCGATCCAGCCGCCGAGGGACGAGAACTCGAACGACTGCGGAAAGTGGCGCAGGGTGAGGTCATGGGGCCGGAGCTGCTCCTCCAGCGCCGGCCCGAGCACGCCGGCCTGGATGCGCGCCGCGCGCGAGGTCGTGTCGACCTCGACGACGCGTGCGAGGTGCGTCAGGTCGAGGGACAGGGCGCCCCGGTAGCGGTCGTCGACCGCCGCCTCGACGCCACCGACGACGCTCGAGCCGCCGCCGTACGGGATGACGGCGACGCGTGCGCCGGTGGCCCAGTCGAGGAGCGCCACCACGTCGGCCTCGGAGCGCGGGAACGCGACCAGGTCGGGGGGGTGCGGGTACTCGCGCCGGAAGGCGCGCACCACGTCGCGGAACGATTTCCCGTAGCTGTGTCCGGCGCGGTCGTAGGGCGCGGTGGAGCACAGTCGGGCGAGCCCGTCGGGCGGGCGCAGGCGTGGCGCCCGGAGGGTCAGCTCGTCGAGCTGCGGCGGCTCGGCGACGTGCACGGTGCCGAGCGCGAAGCGCGCCGCCAACAGCTGCGCGATCGCACGCTGATGCTCGGCTGTAGGGCCCTCGCCCTCGAGGCCCCACCCCCAGAACCGGCGCGGACGGGCGGGCGAGTCGGCCATGTGCGGGCGGTCAGCGCAGGCTGCGCTTCTTACCGCGCAGGCCGCGGCGACTACCGCCCTTGCGACGGAAGGTGTCCGGCGGCCCGAAGTCGGAAGGCGCGTCGAACCCTACGTTCATGCCGCCCCCCCCACCCGGCGGCGGGGCGAAAGAGCGTGGCCCCGGCGCCATCGGCCGCGGCGCGCGTGCCGCCGGCTTGTCGTCGGCGTCGTTCACGCGCAGGCGTCGCCCGTGCATCTCGTAGGCGTCGAAGCGCCGCATCGCATCCGCCGCGCGGGCGGCGTCGCTGAACTCGGCGAACGCGAAGCCGCGCGGCTTGCCAGTCATGCGGTCCATGCCCATCCGCACCCGCACAGCGGGGTCGGCATCGGCGAGCACAGCCCGCAGCTCCTCTTCCGTGGTCTCGTACGGAAGATTCCCAACAAAGATCGTCGAAGAAATGGTCTCGCCTCCTCTTATGAGTTATGAGCCTGACGTTCCGGGTAGCAGGTGTGCGAACCCGGCACCAGACCTGAAAACGGATCCATCGCGCCAACACGGCGCCCGCCGCCCATCATCGGAGCTCGGCGGTGAAACGGATGTTGCCCTTGGCCATGCCGTCGCGGACGACGGCGTCGCCCCCGCTGCGCAGCATCCACTCCAGGCGGTGATCGCGGTACTCGCGCTTGAAGTGCCCGGAGGCGACCAGCTGCGGGATCATGTCGAAGCCGGGGAGGGCCTCGGTGACCGCCTGGAACGTGCGCGCGACGCTCGGCCGCTCCTGGACGCGCGCGAACCATGCGGCCAGGGCGGAGCCCGCCGGCGGCGGATTGCCGGTCAGCGCGGCGGCGTACACGGCGGGAACGACCGCGAGGTCCCCCCACCCGAAGGTGGGCCCGTTGAACCAGGGGGAATCCCCCAGCTGGCGCGCCAGGTAGGCGTTGGCACCGGCGACCTGCTCCGCGGCCCGCGCTAGCAGCCGATCGGCGAGCTCGCCGGTGGCGCGCTTGAAGAAGCGGATCTCGAACACGCCCCAATTCACCGCCTCGTAGTAGGTGTCGCACAGCTCTTCGAGCATACGCACGCGGGCGCGGGCGGCGGCCCCGACGGGCAGCAGGGGCGGGGTCGGCCAGCGGTCTTCGATGTACTCGAGGATGATGGTGGAATCGAACACGGCCGTGTCGCCGTCGACGAGCGTCGGCACCTCGCGGCGGGGATTGAGGGCGGTGAACTCGGCGTCGCTGCCGCCGAGGAGATCCGGCAGGCGCGGTTCGTAGGCCACGCCTTTCTCGGCGAGCGCGATCTTCACCTTCTGCGCGTACGGCGAAACCGGATGCTCGAACAGGACGATCATTCCCTTTGCGGCTTAGAGCACAGGCCGGGAGCGGATTCCAAGGGGGGAGCGAGTCCCTCGAGGGTACGCCAGATGGCGGCCTCGTCGAACAGGAAGGGGTGGACCATGGGCGTGGTCACGCCGGCGGCGGCGAAGGCGGCGAGCCGGGCGCGGCAGTGCGCGAGCGGCCCGATGATGGCGAGCCGATCGACCATGGCGTCGGTCACCGCGGCCAGGTTGTGGGCACGGTCCTTGGTACGCCAGCCGTGGACGATGGCGTCGGCCTCGTCGGCGAAGCCGCACCAGGCCACGAAGCGGTTGTAGACCGAGGTGGCGAAGTACGGACCCATCATGTGGCGGACGGCGGTGCGGCCGGCGTCCACATCGTCGGTGACGATCACCTGGAAGCGCGCCACCACCTCGAGGGCCGACGGATCGCGGCCGGCACGGGCCGCGCCGGCGCGGACGTGCGCCAGGATGGCCGGCATGGCCTCGACCGGCATGAAGTTGAGGATGACGCCGTCGGCGATCTCGCCCGCCAGCTCGAGCATGGGCGGCATGAGCGCGGCCAGGTAGATCGGCACCGGCGCCGGCGGCGGCGCCATCAAGCGGAAGCCGCGCGTGCGCAGGGTCTTGCCCTCGAACGTGACCCGCTCGCCGGCCAGCATCTGGCGCAGCACGGCCACCGTCTCGCGCATGCGAGTGAGCGGTTTGGTGTACGGCACGCCGCCCCAGGCGTCGACGATGGTCTCGCTGGAGGCCCCGAGGCCGAGGACGACCCGCCCGGGGGCGAGCTGCGCCAGCGAGCCGATGCCGGCCGCCATGACCGCCGGCGCCCGCGTGTACACCGGGACCACCGCCGTGCCGATGCGCACGCGGCGCGTGACCCCGGCCGCCACCGCGCCGACGACGAAGGCGTCCGGGCCCGCGCCCGTGTCCGCGATCCAGAGGCTGTCGTAGCCGAGCGCCTCGGCACGCTCGGCCACCCGCCGGCACATGTCGAGGCTCGGCGGCAGCGGCAGGCTGGCGGCCAGACGGGGCGTCATCCGGGCAGGATCCATCGCACGGCCGGGGGGCGCGCGACAAGGGCCGCGCGGCTCACCAGGTCTCGTACTGCACGGCGCGGCGCTCGTAGCCGGCATGGCGCAGGAGATCGCGCAGCGTCCGCACGACGGTGCCGACGCCGCAGACGAAGAAACGGCGCGTGCGGTCGGCGTCGGCGTCGACGAAGCGGCGGGTGACCTCGGCAACCAGCGCCGCGCCGGATACCGGGTGCCAGGCGAAGTGCGGGTACGTCCCGGCGAGCGTGTCGAGCTCGGTCTGGTAGACGAGCGGGCTGGCGTAGAGGAGCCGCACGGGGTGGCCGGTGGAGGTTGCGAGCACGCGCCGCACCATGGGGCGGACGGGTGCGATGCCGGTGCCGTCGGCGATGAAGATGGCCGGCGCGTCGGGCGCCCGGTCGAGCGTGAAGGTGCCCCACGGGCCGGTGAAGTGGACGGTCGCCCCGCGCGCGAGGCCGAAGAGGTGGGCGGAGCCGGGGCCGCCGGGCACCCGGTCGAGAAGCAGCTCGATGCGGGTCGCGTCCTCCGGGTCGGAGGCGATCGAATACGGCCGGATCAGGGTCTCGCCCCCCAGGGGCAGGAGACACGACAGAAACTGGCCGGGCCGGAAGGCGAGCGGGGCGGCGAGGGAGAGGAAGAACGAGCGCGTCTCGTGGCCGTGGTCGGTGACGGCGTCGAGACGCGCCTGGTGCTCAACCGCCATGCGAGCCGGAGACCTGATTGATGGTGTAGCGGGGAATGACGACGACGATCTCGGCGTCGGCGGCCTCGACCACGGCTTGGCAGCCGAGGCGCGAGGTGGGCGTGAGGCCGGGCGCCTTGTCGAGCAGGTCGTCCTCGCTGTCCTCGGCGGGCGCCAGGCGCTCGCCGCCGCGTTTCACGATCACGTGGCAGGTGGTGCAGGCGCAGTTGCCCCCGCAGGCGTGCTCGAGCGCGATGCCGTGCCCGAGGAGCACGTCCAGGATGGAGGCCGGCTTGCCGTCGTGCTGGAACGGCGCCCGGGCCGGATCGAACTCGATCACGCGCTCGGGAGCGCCGGTCTCGAACTGGACGCGCAGGATGGCCACCGCGGCGGAAGGTAGCATCCGGGGCACCGGGGCGCGACTCCTGGCATCGGCGCCGGGGTCCGGTGTAACTGCACGGACATGGCCATCCACTACGAGAAGCGCGACCACATCGTCACCATCACCATCGACCGCCCCGAGCACCGGAACTCGCTCGACATCGAGCACTTCGGCCAGCTGGCCGACAGCTGGGTCCGGTTCCGGGACGACGACGACGCGTTCGTCGCCATCCTGACCGGCGTCGGCGACGTCTACTGCGTCGGCGCGGACCTGAAGCGCTTCGTCCCCATCGTCACCGAACGCGCCGACAAGCTGGCCGCGGGCGAGGCGACGTTGACGGTCGAAGGCGAGCGCTATTCCATGGCCCACTCGCTGGTCGCGGTCCTGCGCGACGGCGCGGTGGTGCCGGAGACCGGCGAGGAGTTCAAGCTCTACAAGCCGGTGATCGCCGCCATCAACGGCATCTGCGCCGCCGGCGGTCTCGAGATGATGTGGAACACCGACCTGCGCGTGTGCGCCGACACGGCCTGGTTCCAGCTTGCCGAGCCGCGTCGCGGGCTCTTCCCGGGCGGCGGCTCGACCGTGCACAGCGTGCGCCAGCTGTCGTGGTGCAACGCCATGGAGGTGGTGCTGCTGGCCGACCGCATCCCGGCCGAGCGCGCCTTGCAGATGGGCCTGGTCAACCGGGTTGTGCCGCGCGATCGGGTGATGGCCGAGGCGCGTGCGCTCGCCGACACCATCTGCCTGAACGGCCCGATCGCGGTACGCGCGTGCAAGCAGTCGGCGAAGGAGAGCACCTTCCTCGGTCTCCGCGAGGCGCTGGTCAACGAGATGAGCTACTCGTCCAGCATCTTCATGAGCGACGACGCCAAGGAGGGCATCGCGGCGTTCAAGGAGAAGCGCCCTCCAGTGTGGACAGGGAGATGACTCGACCCGCGACCGTGTCGCGGGTCGGGGCGAGAGTGGGGCGCGGGGGAGAAGGCGTACGGCGTGCCGCGGCCGGCGGAGCCGGCGCGGCAGACTTGGCGGACGGCGGGAACCGACCTTCGGGCGTTATTTGAGGAAGCGTTGTAGGCGGGCGCGGTGGCGGGGGGCCAGGAGCGGTTTCCATAGGTCGCGGCGGCGGCGGATGTGGGTGGGGACGTTGTCGAGGCGGAAGTCGTCGATCTCGAGGCCGCGGCGGATCTCAGGCCAGGTGACGGGGGTGGAGACGGCGGCGCGCGGGGTCGGGCGGACGGAGTAGACGGACGCGAGGGTCTGGCCCCAGGCGTTCTGGTTGTAGTCGACCAGCACCGTTCCGGGAGGGCGGCGGGCGACGCTGTACTCGACGGTGAGCAGGTCGCGGTGGCGGGCGGCCAGCTCGACGGCGAGCACCTTGGCGAACTGCCACACCTGCGCCTGCGTCGGGCCGCGCACGATTGGGACGTAGACGTGGATGCCGCGGGAGCCGGTGGTCTTGGCGTAGTTCGGCAGGCGGAGGTGGGTGAGGGCGTCGTGCACCACCAGCGCGGCGGCGCGTACGCGCGCGAACGGGGTGCCGGCGACCGGATCGAGGTCGAAGTGGAGCACGTCGGGTTGGTCCGGGGCGTCGCAGCGCGCGACCCAGGGGTTCAGGTCGATGCAGCCCAGGTTCACCACCCAGAGGAGGGACGGCAGGTCCTGGATGAGCGGGAACTCCACCACCTTGCCGTCGCGGTGCGGGACGGCGCAGGTGGCGAGCCAGGGCGGGTGCGGCTGTGGCACCTGCTTCATGAAGAAGCCGGGCTTGCCGGCGCCGTCGGGGTAGCGGCGCATCACCATCGGACGGTCGCGCAGGTGCGGCAGCAGGACGGGGGCGACGTTGGCGTAGTACTGCAGGAGGTCGCCCTTGGTCAGCCCGAGTGCGGGCCAGAAGGGCTTGTGCAGATTGGTGAGGCGTACGTCGCGGGTGCCGAGACGGACCACCACCTCGGCCAGGTGGCGTGGGACGAGCGGGCGCCGGGCCATGCGTGCGCGCTGCATCCCGCGCCGGCGCGGAGAAATCAATCGGCGGCCGTGCTATGCCCGGCGCATGCCGACCTACGACGAGGCCGTCGCGGTGTTCGAACGCCGCCGCCGGGCCTGGCTGGCGGAGGACGTGGACGGCTACCTGGCGCTGTGGGCCGACGACATGCGCTTCCAGTCACCGGTGCACCGCGAGCCACTCCGCGGCCGCGCGGCCTTCGCGGACCTGATCCGGCAGTCGGCGGCCTTCTCGCGCCCGGTGGCGTTCGACTTCCACCATCTGGCCGTGCACGGGGCCCTGGTGCTGGCGGAGTGGACGATCACCATCGAACGCCGGGCCGACACCCGGCAGATCAGGTGGGACGGCATGAGCGTGGCCGAGCTGCGCGACGGGCTGATCGTCTGGTGGCGTGAGTACTGGAACCCGGGGGACCTGGCCTGAGCGGGAACGTGGACAGGGGCGCGCTCGGCGTGCGACAAGGAGAAGCATGAAGACATTGCAGCGAACGACCGGGATGCTCGCCCTGGCGGGACTCGGGCTGATCGCGCTCTCGGCGCGGCCTCTGCATGCCGCCAGCGCGGCGCAACTCGACCGCGACGCCAGTGCGGCGCTGAGCAAGCTCTACGCCAGCCAGCCTTCCGCGAAGGTCCTGTCGCAGAAAGCGAAAGGCATCCTCGTGTTCCCCTCCATGGTCAAGGCCGGGTTCATGTTCGGCGGACAGATCGGCGAGGGCGTGCTCCGGAAGCAGGGCCGGGTCGCCGGCTACTACAACTCGGTCGCCGCCTCGTACGGCTTCCAGGCGGGCATCCAGTCCTTCGGCTACGCGCTCTTCTTCATGTCGGATGCTGCCCTCGACCAGCTCGACGCGACCGCCGGGTTCGAGATCGGTGCCGGGCCGAGTCTGGTCGTCGTCGACAAGGGCGTCGGCAAGTCGATCACCAGCAACACGATCACGAGCGACGTCTACGCCTTCGTCTTCGACCAGAAGGGCCTGATGGGCGGGATCGGTATCCAGGGATCGAAGATCACCAGGATCGACAAGAAGTAACGGCCGGACAAGAGGAGAACCCCGATGCTGGCAGTCCGCATGCTACTGGTCCTCGCCTGGATGGTCGCCATGTCCACTACCCCGGCGCGTGCCGGCGAGGCGACCGAGGCGGAGGTCGAGATCCTCCGCGACAGCATCCGCGCCAACAAAAAGGCGCTGGTCGCCGCGAACCTCGGCCTGACCGACGGCGAGGCCAAACAGTTCTGGCCGGTCTACGACCGCTACCAGGACGAGCTCAAGGGAATCAACGACCGCCTCCAGAAGCTGATCGAGGACTACGCCACACATTTCCGCGATCTCTCCAACGAGAAGGCCACGCAGCTCACCAGCGACTACCTCACGGTGGAAGAGGATCGCGCCAAGGTGCGCCGGTCCTATCTCCCGGAGTTCGCGAAGACGCTTCCGGGCAAAAAGGTCGCGCGCTTCTACCAGATCGAGAACAAAATGGACGCCGTTCTCCGCTACGACCTGGCCAAAGAGATCCCGGTCGTCGAATAGCGCATCGGAGTGAGTGACCGGACCGGCTGCTGCGAATCGGGGGGAATTCCCGCCGCCGCCTCGCGCCAGACCGCTCCTCGAATCGGAGACGGAGCCAGCGGCGCCCCCGCACGTCCAAACGCCGCCGTTGCCAGACAGAAGCGGCAGTGTCAGGCAGGCATGGTGCCGGCGCATCGGTGACGATGCTCCTCCGGGCGCCGTGTAGGTGGCCGGGGAGCGTCGCGGGAAATGGCCCGCCGCCGGACGCGGGTGGCCGAGCGTGGTGGCCGGGCGGCTCGCGGATGCCGTGTGGAGGCGGTGCACCGCGCCGCCGAGGGAGTCCCGGCGCAGCGCTCGGGGTGCCCCGCGTCGAGTGCTGTGATCGTGTGCGGCTCTTGACATAAGAGCAAGCTTGCTATAATATATGCCCGTATCAAGATGGTACGCCCGGTCCAGATCGCGTTCACCTTCCGCACCTGGGGTGGTGCGCGCCGCGGTGCCGGCCGCCCACCCACGCCCGGCCGGCGCCGTGTCCCCCACCGGTCGCGCCCGCTTCACGATCGGCACTGCCCGGTGCACGTTACCCTGCGCGCGGCCGCGGGCGTGCCGTCTCTCCGGGGGGCGCAGGTGTTTGGCGCGCTGCGCGCCGCCCTGGGCGCGTCCTCGGCCGCCGGCTTTCGGGTGTTGCAATTCAGTGCACAACGGGACCACGTCCATTTGGTGGTCGAAGCCGACGCCCCGTCGCGTTTCGTCCGCGGCGTGCAGGGCCTCATGATTCGCGTCGCCAAGGCGGTGAACCGCGCGTGTGGGCGCCACGGCCGCGTGTGGGGGGACCGGTACCACGCCCGCATGCTCAAGACGCCGCGGGAGATCCGCACGGCGCTCGTGTACGTGCTCCAAAACTTCGCGAAACACATCCCCGGCGTGCGCGGGACGGATCCGTGCTCGTCCGCGGCGTGGTTCTACGGCTGGCGGACGCCGCCGGTGCTGCCGCCGGGCCCCTCGCCGGTCCGGGCCCCCCACACCTGGCTGGCGCGGGTGGGCTGGCTCCGGCATGGCCGGCTCCGGGTCGACGAGGCCCCCCGCGGTCCGTGACGAAGACGCGGCCGGCGACCGGTTCGACACGTCGGACCCGCGCTACCGCGCGTGCCCGGCGTGCGCCCCGTGCCCCATCGACATGTGCGCCGCGCCGCAGCTGATCGGCGGCGGCAACGCGATCTCCGTCGACTGGGAGCGCTCCGGGTCCGCGGCCGCGGTCGTCGCCTGGGCGATCCGCGCCGACGCCAGCGTGGTCGTGGTCGCCGTCGGGCGCTGCACGTAGTAGGAGCCGATCAGGATGAACATCTCGTTCTCGGTGCTCTCGCCGCCCGTGATCGGGCAGGCGTCGCACCAACCGTCGTTGGCGCCCGGCACCGAGTCGCAGGCGCGGTCGTCGCCGGCGTTGTTGCCCGTGCCGACGGCGCAGGACGCGCCGATCTTGCCGGCGACGCATGCCACCGCCTTGCAGGGCGCGATGGCGCTCTGCGGGGTGCGCGAGCGGCGGGTGACCTTGTCGATGTCGGGCGAGCCGTCGGGGCGCTGGCCGTTGTTGTAGGTCGCACAGTACGTGAGCGTGCGCTGGGTGGCATCGCTCGAGTCGAACACCAGGGGCGGTGTGAACTCCTTGTTGGGCGGGTCGTTGTAGACGAAGTTCTCATAGAGGGTCGTGCCGTCGGGGTGCGTGATCCAGAAGCGCTCGCCCCGCTGGTGGGTGTGCGAGGACAGGCTGAACAGGCGCGCGTAGCGCGGCAGCGTGTTCGGGCGGCACACGTTCTGTTTGGTGAACGGCGCCGCGTTGGCGGCGAAGATGGCGCTGGCGTTGAAGATGCCGGCGAGCGGCGTGCGCTGGCTCTTGGCGAAGTGGTAGTTCAGCCAGCCGTGCATGACGGTGTCCTTGGGGGTCAGATTGAAAGCGTGCGAGTTCCACAGCAGCACGCCCTTCATGGGGATCTGCGCGAACACCCCGTCGGGGTACTGGGTGAACGACTGCGCCTTCTGCGCCCCGCCGATCGGCGTCCGCTGCCCGGCCGGACCGTAGCCGACGCACGCGAAGGTGCGCTGGGGCTCGGTGGCGCACAGCCCGTCGGCACCGCACGAGTCGCGGGCGATGGGGTCGCAGTCCTGTCCGGCCCGCTCGCCTCCCACGCAGTTCCAGCGGCCCCATGCCGGATCGCGTACCAGGGTGGCGTCGTCGGTGGTCACGGCCGGGAAGAACCGATACAGGATGAGGTGGTGGCTCTGCGCATCCTGGCGCAGCTCCTGGCCGGAGAAACGGAACAGCGTGCCGCTCGGGTCTTTGAACCCCGCCGGCACCTGGTCGGTGATGTCGTAGTAGGTCGCGAAGCACACCTCGTGCTCGCTCTCGTGCGGCAGTGGCCACACCGGCATGGCGAACTGGACCCCGTCGCCGGCCGGCGGCGGCGGGAGCGGGTCGATGAGCAGCGGGCGGGGCGGCGGCAGGCAGGCGTTGAGCAGGCGCTCGGTGCCTTTCACGGTGCCGTGCTCCGGCGCCCCGGCGTAGATCCACACGCGCAGCGCTTCCAGCTCGTCGGCGCTGAGGGCCGCCCCGACGCTCGGCATGGGATTGCCCGTTACGGTGATGCTGGCGGGGATCGCGCTCGGATCGGTCTTGGCGGCGAGCTTCAGCCAGAGATAGCTCCGGCGCTGGTCACCGGGCTCGAGGCGGTTCAACTGGGGGACGCCGATGGAAGGTACCTCGAGCAGCTGATCGTAGGCCCCTTCCGGCCGGAGATCCAGCCCGGCCTGCTGCGCCGCCCCGTGACAGGCGGCGTTCAGGCAGTCGTGGCGGACGAAGATGGTCTGCTGGATGGCGTCCCAGGTATTGGCGAAATTGCTCCCGGCGCACGCGGGGCACGCACTCCACTCGAGACGGCAGTCGGGCCGGCAGGTCACCACGCCGCCGCCGGCGGAGCCCTCGGGGCACACCGCGCCGCCGAGATCGTCACCGTCGCACTCCTCGTCCGTATCCTGGTCGCCGTCGCCGCAGTCGGGCGGAAGCGCGAGCGTGGTGGTCGTGGTGGTGGTGGCGGTGGTGGTTGCCGTGACCCCGGGGGTGGCGGTGACGGTGGTGGTCGGAGTGGTCAGGGCGAGCCGGCAGTCGACGCAGCGAGCGCCATCGCTCGGGTCGCAGTCCTCGCTGCGGCCGGCGTCCACCTTGCCGTCGCCGCAGTGCGACGCGCGGGCGACGACATGCATGGGCGCGCGGCCCCTGGCGCGCAGCGTGCCGGCGAGTTCGCCGCACGCCCCGGTGATGGTGCCCGAGAAGCGCGCCTTGGTCAGCCCGCCGCAGACCGTCTTCCACTTGGTGCGCACGCGCCAGCCGGTGCGCGTGGCCTTGACCGACCCCGGGGCCGAGACGCACCCGGGGCCGAACGCCAGGGTCTTCCCGTTCACGACCATGACCTCGAGCTGGCTCGCGGCCCCCTCGGGCAGGAGTGGCAGCGGCGCCTCCACTACGAAGCGGCCATCGCAGGCGGGCGGCTTCGGCTTCTTCGCCAGGGCGGGAGGAGCCACTGCCATCAGGACCCCGACGACCAAGGCGACAGCGGCGGGAAGAACCGTCGAACGCGAACCAGCCACGGCCATCGGGGGGTCTCCTCTGGGGTTCTCCGTCTGCCCTACGTACACCAAAACACGACGGCGAGTTCACCGCCGGCACGCGGGTCGGGCCGAACGGTCGATCCGGCGACCTCAACCGCCCGCTCGGGGGTCCCCTCGCCCGCGGATCCAAACCTCGCCTTGACGGTCCATTCCTGACGTGTATGGGGGGGGTGTAAGGTTCACCCCTTTCAAGGTGTCTTCTTGGTCCGCGCCGCCGCCATCAGCCGCGCCGTGGAGTGATGGCGCTGGGCGACACTCCGCGCGACGTAGCCTTTGGGCACGGGTTTCTTCGGCGCGCGCCGGCTCTTCCGCACCGTCGC